>CAYREH010000032.1:0-21909 GCA_964423245.1 uncultured Bradyrhizobium sp.
CTCCTCGGATTCTGTGGCGTTGGCCTGCTCGCCTGTCGTCGACGCACCCGGCTCTTCCCAGCCAGCGCGACTTGATAGCCGGCCAAGAGCAACCCGAAGACCGCCTCCGGGCGGTCTTTCTTTTTGGCATGACGCGCATCACCGACAATGCACTCAATTCCCTCGCCCTCCCCGCGCGGGCTTAGGGTCACGCTTCGCCGCACTGAGAACGCCCTTCGTCTTCCGCTCGTCCATAACCACGAACCAGGGAGGAGCCGATGGGTTCGGCAACGGTTCAACACGACCCATGACCACTCGGGAGGACTGAATTTCTCCTTTGCATGGGGTTGTTTTCCACGGCGCGGATTCTCTCGGTCGTCATTCCGGGGCGCGCAGCGCGAACCCGGAATCCATCGCGCGTCGGAAGCTGCGGGCCCATGGATTCCTGGCCTGCGCGCTGGCACACGCATCCCGGAATGACGGCGGAGGAGATTGCGATAGAGGTGCGCGAGGCGTCGGGCAAAACGGCGACACACCGCGTCAACCTCTCCGCACAAAAATATATTGCTTTTCCGAATTTCGGATTTGTGGCATGTTTCGCGCATCCCGGCCCTGCCAGAGGGGCGCTTCGCGATCGTCACGAGATGCGGGCCGGGGTGCGGTGGACGCGGCAGCGCCGGCGCGGCAAGGCGGTGACAGGGACGGACAACCCGTTGAGTCACGCGCGACGCGGGTACGACACGGCGATTGTCACAGCGGCCTGGTTGATCGTCGGAGGTGCGCACATCGGGCCCCGGCGGAAAGGCCAGGCCGTCCGCGGACGGAACAAGTCGTGTGGTCCTGACGTCCGGTCGCTGGCGTCAAGTCTCGCGGCGATGCGGCGGCCCGACCGGGTGCGCACATCGACAAAGCCGCAGAGGCGACGGGGGCAACAGTGCATCGCTCCCCGGGGAGAGCACGAAGGACACCGTTAAAACCATCCGCGCAGGGAAGGCCGGGCGACCGGCGAGACCTGTAGTCCATCCCGTGTGCATTTCGCGTGCATACGGACTCGGGTGCCAGCCGGCGCCCGGCCTTCCCTGCGCCCTTTGGCAATCATGGGGCGCGAACGACATGGCAAAGCTCGGGCGAAACGCGCCGCGAGATCGCGAGAGTGTGTCTGCGATGAAGGCCTTGATTGAAAGAGCAATCCAGTGCCTCAAACTCCGTCATTGCGAGCGCAGCGAAGCAATCCAGACTGCCGACGCGGGGAAAGTCTGGATTGCTTCGTCGCTGCGCTCCTCGCAATGACGTTGAAGCAGCGGCGCCCGCCCTCACGGCCGGGCGATCACCCCGCCCGTCATCGGCAACGGCACGCCCGTGGTGGTCGGATAGGACAATGGCAGGCCCTTCAGGCCGCGGGCGGCGAGGAAGCCGAAGGCCTGGGCCTCGATCGCATCCGAGGCCCAGCCGAGCGTCTCGGCGGCCTGCACCGTGGCCGGCGCCACCCGCTCGCGCAGCATCCTGAGCATGGTGAGGTTGCGGGCACCGCCGCCGCAGACGATCCAGCTGCGCGGCCGCCGCGGCAGCAGCGGAATGATGCGGGCGATCGCGGACGCAGTGAAGGCGGTCAGCGTCGCGGCCCCGTCGGCCGGCGCGACGTCGCCGAGCTTGAGCGCGGCGAAATCGTTGCGGTCGAGCGATTTCGGCGGCGGCGCCGCGAAGAACGGCAGCTCCAGCGCCCGCGCGATCCAGGCCTCGTCGGGCTTGCCGAGCGCGGCAAAGCGGCCCTCCGTGTCGAAGGCAAGGTTCATGGTGCGGTACATGAAGTCGTCGAGCAGCGCGTTGCCGGGCCCGGTGTCGCAGGCGATCAGCGCCTCATTGCCGTCGATATAGGTGATGTTGGAGACGCCGCCGATATTGACGACGACGATCGGCCCCTCGTGCTCCAGCGCCTGCGCCAGCGCCCGGTGGTAGACCGGCACGAGCGGGGCGCCCTGCCCTCCGGCCTCGACGTCGGCGGCGCGGAAATCATGCATCACCGGGATGTGGATCGCCCGCGCCAGGGCCGGGGCATCGCCGATCTGCACCGTCAGGCGCTTTTCGGGGCGATGCAGCACGGTCTGGCCGTGGAAGCCGACGATGTCGATCTCCTCCGGCTTCATCCGGTTCTGTGCGAGGAAGGCCGCGACGGCCTCGGCATGGGCCAGCGTCACCGCGCGCTCGGCCTCGGCCAGAATGCCCGGCCGGAGATCGCGGCGCTCCAGTTGCACCGCCTCGCTCAAGGCCTGCCGCAGCAAATTGCGTTCGCCCGGATTGTAGGGCCGGTAACCGGATGGGCCGAACGCCTTGACCTGCTTTCCGTCGGTTTCGATCAGCGCGATGTCCACCCCGTCCAGCGAGGTGCCGCTCATCAAACCGAGTGCCGTCAACATCATCTCAAAACGAGCCCCGACGCCCCCTGCCCCGACGCCCGACTTGTATCAAACAAGCACATCTTATAATGCCACAGCGCGCATTTTTGCGGCAGCCCGGCTGCCGGCGGTTCCGCAACTTGCCGCAAAGACCGTAAAATAAGAATGATTGGGCACGCCGACAGATGACCGCATTTAAATCGGATTTCCTCAACACCCTCCAGGAGCGCGGTTTCATCCACCAGTGCTCCGATTTCGACGGGCTCGATGCGCTCGCCGCCAGGGGCGAGGCGACCGCCTATGTCGGCTATGATTGCACCGCCCGCTCGCTCCACATCGGCAATTATTTGACGATGATGATGCTGCACTGGCTGCAGCAGTCCGGCAACAAGCCGATTACCTTGATGGGCGGCGGCACCACCATGGTCGGCGACCCCTCGGGCAAGGACGAGACACGCGCGATGCGCACGGTCGCGGAGATCGAAGCCAACAAGGAATCGATCCGCGGCGTGTTCGCCAAGGTGCTCAAATATGGCGATGGCAAGAGCGACGCCATCATGCTCGACAATGCGGAGTGGCTGACGAAGCTGAACTGGATCGAGATGCTGCGCGACGTCGGCCGGCATTTCTCGGTCAACCGCATGCTGACCATGGACTCCGTGCGGCTGCGCCTGGAGCGCGAGCAGGAGATGAGCTTCATCGAGTTCAATTACATGGTCTGCCAGGCCTACGACTTCGTCGAGCTCGCCAAGCGCACCGGCTGCAAATTGCAGATGGGCGGCTCCGACCAGTGGGGCAACATCATCATGGGCGTCGATCTCGGCCGCCGCATGGGCACCCACCAGCTGTTCGCGCTGACCACGCCGCTCCTGACCACCGCCTCGGGCGCCAAGATGGGCAAGACCGCGCAGGGCGCGGTGTGGCTCAACGCCGACCAGTTCGCGCCGTACGACTTCTGGCAGTACTGGCGCAACACCGAGGATGCCGACGTCGGCAAGTTCCTCAAGCTGTTCACCACGCTGCCGATCAGCGAGATCAGGAAGCTCGAAGCGCTCGGCGGCTCCGAGATCAACGAGGCCAAGAAGGTGCTCGCCACCGAGGCGACGGCGCTGCTGCACGGCCGCGAGGCCGCCGACGCGGCCGCCGAAACCGCCCGCCGGACCTTCGAGGAAGGCGCGCTGGCCGAGAGCCTGCCGACGGTGGAAATTCCGCGCGGCGAGCTCGACGCCGGCCTCGGCGTGCTCAACGCCTTCGTCAAGGCGGGCCTCGTCGCCTCCAACGGCGAAGCGCGGCGCCAGATCAAGGGCGGCGGCCTGCGCGTCAACGACGCGGCCGTCACCGACGAGAAGATGGCGCTGTCGGCCGCCAATCTGACGCCGGAGGGCGTGATCAAACTGTCCTTCGGCAAGAAGAAGCACGTGCTGATCAAGCCTGCATAGGCGTATGAGCTTTTCGCTGCTTGTCAGGGCGCGCCGAAGCGCGCTCCCTGACAGGCAATGAACCAGAACACGCCACGGGAAACGCGCGAGGAAAATCGAGCTGCGGCGCAACAAGGCGCGACGCGCACGGCGCTCGTCGTGCTGGCCCTCTGCTTCGCGCTGGCCGTGCTCGGCCGCGGCCTCAGCGAGAGCTTCACCGTCTTCCTCAAGCCGATCTCGGACAATTTCGGCTGGGACCGCGCCGAGGTCGTCTCGATCTATTCGCTGACCTGGCTCGTCAGCGGCCTGACCGCGCCGCTGGTCGGCCGCCTGTTCGATCATTCCGGTCCCCGCGTCGTCTATGCGCTCGGCCTGCTGCTGCTCGGCTCGGCCTTCCTGATCGCAGGCCGCGCCGAGGCACTGTGGCAATTCCAGATCTCCATCGGTCTGTGCGTCGGCATCGGCGTTGCCTTCATCGGCAACGTGCCGAACTCGATCCTGCTCGGCCGCTGGTTCGGCCCGAAGCTGCCGACGGCGATGGCGGTGGTCTATTCGGCGATGGGCGGCGGCGTGCTGGCACTGCTGCCGGCCTCGCAGCTCCTGATCGATCATCTCGGCTGGCGCGACACCTACCAGCTGTTCGGTGTCGTCGCGCTTGGCCTGCTGGTGCCGCTGCTGCTGCTGCCGTGGCGGCTGTTCGCGGCGGGCTCTCCGCACGTCGCCAAGAAGACCGACCCTGATTTCGTCGACCATGGCTGGACGCTGGCCAGCGCGATGCGCCACCACGCCTTCTGGGCGCTGTTCTCGACCTTCTTCTTCACCGCCGTCGGCATGTATGCGATCGCCGCGCAGATCGTGGCCTATCTGATCGATGCCGGCTTTCCGCCACTTCAGGCCGCGACCGCCTGGGGTTTTTCCGGCGTGGTGCTGGTGTTCGGGATGCTGGGAGTCTCCGCGCTCGACGGCCTGATCGGGCGGCGGCCCTCGGTGCTGCTGAGCTACGCGATCTCGATCATCGGCATCGTCCTTCTGTGGCTGTTGCAATATTGGCCGAACGTCATCCTGCTGACCGGCTTCGTGGTCTGTTTCGGCAGCATGATGGGCTCGCGCGGACCGCTGATCACGGCCACCGCGATGAAGATCTTCCGCGGCAGGCGCGTCGGCACCATCTTCGGCACCATCTCGATCGGCAGCGGGCTCGGTTCGGCGTTCGGCTCCTGGAGCGGCGGCATGATCCACGACGCCACCCACGGCTACAATGCGCTGCTCGCCTTCGCGCTGGTGAGCGTCGTGCTCGGCATGATTCCGTTCCTGATCGTCCCCGCGCTGCGGCGCTAGGTTTCTCAGAGGTGACCTGATTGCGGCGACCATACCGAAAAACTACGGACCGACGCGGCGCAATCGCGAGCAATGGCGGGAAAACAACCGCGCATTCGTCCGTCATGACGAAAATGTCAGGCCGAAACGGTGCCGGACATCTTGCAGTGCGGAAGCGAATGCGCTCCTAGTCCTCGTCATTGGATGGAGGGCAAACCAATGAACTTTCCTTATCTCACCCGCTTTCAACCCGTGATCCTCAGCCTGTTCCGCTTCATCACAGGCCTGCTGCTGTTCCAGTATGGCGTCGCCAAGCTGTTCAAGTTTCCGGTGATCCCGTACTTCGCGAACATCCCGCCGCTGATCTACGCGGCCGGCACGCTCGAACTCGTGCTCGGCGCGCTGCTGATGATCGGCCTGTTCACCCGTCTCACGGCTTTCATCCTCTCGGGTGAAATGGCCTTCGCCTATTTCATGGGCCACATGTTCAAGGGCGAGACGCCGGTGTTCCTCCCGCTGCTCAACGGCGGCACCGCGGCGATCATGTTCTGCTTCGCCTGCCTCTATCTGTCGGCGGCCGGCGGCGGCTCGGTCAGCGCCGATGCGGCGATGGGCAAGGACTAGGTCGGGCAGCGCCTCACGCGCCACCGGAAGCGAGACAGAAAGGGCATCGGCACTGCGCCGGTGCCCTTTCAGCTTGAGCCCAGTACCTTCCAGATCAGGACGAGCGCCGCGAGCAGCAAGGCGGACATGATGAGCCGGTGAGCGAATCGCCTCATCGTCCTCCCGTACCGCTGTGACGTGGGCGGGCGCCGCTCATCGATCGGCCCGGAATGCGGCCTGCAGGCAGCGATTGGCCTGCACGTTTGCGCATGGAGCTGCGAGGCGTCTCCGCCGCGGCCGCCTGCCACACGTCTATTTTCATGATTGGTAAGAACTTCATGCTACCGCTGCGAGCAATAACAACCATGCCATAGGGGCTTGCGCGTGAACCTGCTCAGTCATCTCAAAATCCGCACCAAGCTTGCCGGCATGGTCTGTCTCGCGGCGCTCACCGTCGCGGCCATCATCGCGACATCGGCCTTGCTCAGCAAGAGCCGCATGATCGACGACCGCGTCCAGCAGATGAAGGCCGCGGTCGACATGCTCTACAGCCTGGCACAGTCCGTCCAGGACGACGTCGCCGCCGGCAAGCTGACCCAGGCCGAAGCGAAGGCCCAGTTCAACCTCCGCGGCCGTCAGATGAGCTTCAACGCCGGACAGGGCTACCCCGTCGTTTACAATGCCGACTCCTCGATCCTGGTGAACGGCGCCAACCAGAAGCTCGAAGGCAAGATCACCGGAGCGACCGATTCCAACGGTGTCGTGATCGCCGACGCCATCATCAAGGCCGGCGCGCAGCGCGCCGAGGGCGGCGTAACGTCTTACCTCTATCCTCGCCCCGGCCAGACCGAGGCGGTGCGCAAGACCGTGTTCGCGCGTAAATTCGCGCCGTGGAATACGACGATCAGCTACGGCCTCTATGTCGACGACATCGATGCGGACGTCCGCGCGCTCACGCTGGAGCTGGCCGCGATCGGCGGCGGGCTGATGCTGCTGATGGCCGCGCTGAGCTGGCTGATCGCCCGCGACGTGCTGGGCGCGCTGGATCGTCAGAAGAACCGCATGCAGGAGATTTCGGAAGGCGCCATCGACCGCCCGGTCGAGGAGACCGGCCGTGGCGACGAGATCGGCCGCATGGCAGAGACGCTGGAAGTGCTGCGCCGGACGGCGCTGACGGCGCGCACGCTCGAGGCCGAGCAGGTCGCCGCCAAGACCCGCAGCGAACAGGAGAAGCGCGATGCGCTGATCGCGCTCGCCGACCGCTTCGACGCCTCCGTCGGCCAGCTGGTCGGTCTGATGGCCTCCGGCTCCGGCGAACTCGAAAGCACCGCCAAGTCGATGTCCTCCACCGCCGAGGGCACCAACCGCCGCGCCGCCCTTGTCGGCTCGGCCGCGACCGAGGCCAGCCAGCGCGTCCAGACCGTGGCGGCGGCGGCCGAGGAGCTCACCTCCTCCATCACCGAAATCAGCCGTCAGGTCGCCCAGTCGGCGGAGGTGACCGGCCGCGCCGTCGACAGCGCCCGCCGCACCGACAGCATCGTCCGCGCCCTCTCGGACGGGGCCCAGCAGATCGAACATGTCGCCGAGCTGATCTCCAGCATCGCGGCACAGACCAACCTGCTCGCGCTCAACGCCACCATCGAGGCGGCCCGCGCAGGCGAAGCCGGCCGCGGCTTTGCCGTGGTCGCCTCCGAGGTGAAGTCGCTGGCGAGCCAGACGGCGGAAGCCACCCGCGAGATCGGCGACAAGATCGCCCAGATCCAGGGCGCCACCAAGGAAGCGGTCGATGCGATTGGCGGCATCACCGCCACCATCGAAGAGGTCAGCCGCATCGCCACTTCGATCGGCGCGGCCATCGAGGAGCAAGGCGCGGCCACCGCCGAGATCGCCCGCAGCGTCGCGCAAACCGCGGACGCCACGCGGGAGGTCACCACGAATATCGGAGGCGTCAGCACCGCCGCCAACGAGACCGGCAATGCCGCCGGCATGGTGCTCGAGGCCGCCTCCAATCTCTCCAAGCAGGCCGAGCAGCTTTCGGGCGAAGTCGGCACGTTCCTGGCCGGCGTGCGCGCGGCATAGGCCTTCCCGGTCATCGCACGTTCCGTTTCGGTCATGGCCGGGCTTGTCCCGGCCATTCTCTTTTCAGGTGCGAGGCAAGACGAAGGTCGACGCCCGGACAGGCCCCGGAGACTGACGGTTCGCGGCGTTACCGACGCGCCAGAGTGCAACCGTTGGACAGCTGCCGCGTCGCCCCGGTCGCGCCGTCGTTCGACTGCGACGGGAACTCGTCGAACGGCGAGTTCTGCTTGCCGGTGTTGAACTCGAAGATCTTGCGGAACAGGCCCGGCGCCATCGCCGAGATCGGGTTGACGCGCATCACCGGCGCGGCTGGCGTCCCGACGACCTCGTAGGTGACGCCGATCAATCCCTCGTTGTTGCCGCCGCCGAGGAAGATGCCGAACAGCGGGATCTGTCCGAAGATGTTGTTGACGCCATACATCGGCACGAAGGTGCCGCTCATGCAGACCTGGTTGCCGGGATAGTCGATCGAGCCCTCGATCGTGGCGCCGATCATCGGCCCCTTCACCACGCCGTCGCGGATCGTGAGTGCGCCATTCTGCCGGGTGAATTCCGCACGCAACGCACTGAACGACACGCCGCTGCCGGTGCCGTTCGGCGCGCCGGCGGCGACGCGCTCGAGCTGCGCCTCGCCCTTGACGGTGAAGTCGCGGACGTTGATGAGGCCCTCGCGCGGCGTGTTCGGCTCGGAGGTCGGCGGCTCCATCGCCACCACGATCTGTCCCCCCACCGCCTTGGTATAGGTGTCGGTGAAGCGCAGCAGCGCGCCGGCATCGTTGGTCTGCAGATAGATCACTTCGCGCCCGCCCTGCGCGCGTCCACCGCGCAGATCGGCGGCGACCGGCGTGTCGCGGCCGATCTTGCCGCTCAGCGTCAAGGCCTTGATGGCCCCGTTGCGCCTGGACATCTTCGCATCGACGCTGCGCATCGCCTCGCCGTTGAAGCCAGCGACGGCACCGAGCTTCACGTCGATGTCGAAGTCGACGCTCTTCATCTTGTTCTTGGGATCGTCCTTGCCGTTGCCGGAGATCGCCGACTTCAGGAACCCGCGCCCGTCGAACACGTCGCCCCGCATCGTGCCACGCACGACACCGTCCGCAGTGCGCTCGACCTTCAACGAGGCCTTGTCGCCGTCCGATGGTGCATAGTTGGGGAAGTTGGCGTTGAGCAGGTCGCCATTGGGATCGACTTCGAGCGAGCCTTTGATCGCGGCACCGCCGCCTTCGATGACGATGTCCTCGAGCCGCGTCGACTGCGCCGTCGGCACCACCTTGAAGCTGGCCTTGCCCGACTTGCCCGGCAGCTTGACCCAGCCGGGCAGGATGTTGTCCAGCCTGACAGAGGTCAGGTCGGCCTCCACGCCGAGCCTGGTCGTCTGCTCGGGGCCGCCGGCGATCTTGCCCGACACCTTGATCGGCAGCGTCCCTGTTACAGCGGGGCTGAGGTCGAAGCCGAGCCGTGCGCGGCTCGCATCGTCGAGCGTGGTCTGCAACCGGACATCGGCGTCACCCTCGGCCGGCTTGCGGTAATCGAGCGAAGCTGCCTGGCCGTTGATCTTGACGTCGCCCTTGACCTGATAGCCCTGGTTGTTCGCGACGATCTTGAGTGTGTTGGCTTCCAGCTTCTGGTTCATCACCAGCTTGTCCGCGGCGAACCCGGTGAGGTCGGCGGTGACGGAATAGGACGTGTCCGCTTTGGTCAGCTCGCCCTTGACCGGCATGGCGAGCTGGATGTTGGCCGAGAACGTCCCCTTGCTGGTGTTGGGATCGACGACGGTGGCCGACAGATCGCTGAGGCGATCATTGGCGAGCATCTCGGCGGCCGCCGGCACGGGCCCCTCGACGCGGAAGCGGCTGCGCGATGGCGAGGGTTTCGGCGCCATGTCCGGCACCTCGAATACGAAATCGGAGATCGTGACCTTCCGGCCGGCCGGCGTATCGGCAAAGCCCTGCCCGATGTTCACGGTCGCCGTGCGCCCGGTCACCCGCGCCCGCAGATCGGCATCACGCACCACCGGCATGCCGTCGACGGGCCGTACCGCGACGCCGCTGGCGACGATGTTGACCGACAGGCCGTCGTCCGGGATCGGCGGCCCCTTGCGCGGCAGGTTCTTCGTCGGCGAGTTGACGCCGATCTCGATGCGCTGCAGCGTGCCGCGTTCGATCCGTTCGATGACCCATTCGCGCAGCTCCGGCACGACCAGCGTCGGCCACATCCGCTTCAGCGCCGATGCCGACATCGGCGTTCCCGCAAAGCCCAGGGTCAGCCGCGGCTCGCCGGAATAGTCGATCGCGCCGGTGCCGGCGACGCCGATCTCGCCGTTGGAGACGTCGGCCTGCGTGAGCAGGAGACGCTTGTGATCGGTATCGAAACGGAAGCCGATCGCGATGCGGTTGAAGACGAGCGGAGGCTCGTTGTCGATGCCGCCGAGCAGGATCGACCCGCCACTGAAGCCGAGTTGCCAGTCGTTCGTCGTGCCGTTGGGCGGCTCGAGGTGCGCCAGCAGCGTCAGGCGGTTGGCACCCGAGAGGATCTTGAACGGCGCCACCAGAACTCGCCGGTTCGAGTCCCACTCGACATTGATCTCGGCAGAGTCGATCGCCATCGGGTAGTCGGGCGTGTCGGTATCGATGATGTTGCCTGAGCCCACATTGATCTTGCCGCGGAAGAAGGTCGGCACGCCGTCGCGGCCGAGTTCGCCCTTGAGCTCGCCGGTGAGCGGCAGATCGGCGGTGTAGGTGAGATCCTTCACCCGCAGCGCCAGCAGGATGTTGGAGGTCGAGACCTTGTCGGCGCGAATGTCGACCGAGCGAACGCCGTTCTCGGCCGGCCCGATCGTCGCGCGCAGCATCCAGGGACGAGCCCCCTCCTCGCCAAGGCTGAGCGAAACGCCGCCCCGGCTCGGCCGGCGCAGGCTGAGCGTGATGTTCTCGAACGACCATTTGCTGCCGCGCTGCTGGTCGTCGACGATCAGATTGCCGTTCTTCAGGCCGATCTCGTTGAGATTCTGTCCGTCGAGACCGGTCATGCTCAGACTGTCGAGCCAGTCGAGGCCCTGGAGAATACCGCTCTGCGCCGCCGGCTGCGGTGCTTGCTGGGCGGCGTCCGGGCCCGTGGGGGCCGTGGCGAAGGGCGGCGGCGGAACACCGTTGCGCGGGAATGTCGGCGGCAATCCGGCGTCCTTCTTGGACGCGACGCCAGTGGCGAGCGGCTTTGCCGTATCGCCTGCGGAAACGGTGACGGTGCCGTCGGGCGCGATCCGGATCGCCAGCTCGGCGTCGACCAGATTGAGGCTCTCCGCGCGCAGGTGTCCCATCAACAGGCCCGCCCCGGACAGCTTCACCTCCGCCTTGGGAGCGCTGGCCACGACGGCATGGTCGCGGTCGCGGACGATGATGTCACGAATGCGGACGGCAATGCGAATGCGCCCGGCCCGCTCGATCTGGGTACCGCCAACCTCCACGGTGTTGCCGTGGCCGATGTTGTCCTCGATGGCTGCGGCGAGCCAGGGCGTTGCGATGTCGAGATTGATCGGCCCGGCACCGAGCCGCCACCACAGCGCGCCGAAGCAGCCGATGAAGATCACGATCACGGATACCGCGACGAGAGCCACGCGCTTCAGCCAGCGGTCGGCGGCCAGCCACCGGCGCATCGCAACAAAGCCGTCACCGAAACGATCGAAGCCCGAACTGGAACGGGACAGCAGCCGGCGTGCCCGGCGACGCGCCGCATCTTCCTGATCCGGATCCCAATCAGCGTCCTCCCAGTCCAGCGGCTCCGCGTGGCCGCCGCGCCGATCGGCATCCCGATTGTAATCCTGTGGCGACGTATTCCTTGCCATTGCCTCTCGATACAGGCGCCCATCATGGGATTGAGCGCCGCCCGGACCGCAGCCGTCCACCGGAAGCGAAGCTCCCCGCGCCGGCACTGCCGCCATACCTCGACTGTTCCTGCTGTTCGTCATGTCGCCCCGGGAGCGCGTTCAACGAGCAGTGGGGTGGTGCGTGGAATTCCTTGTAACCATACTCTGGCGTTGTCAGACTTGCCCAGCACAGGGCATCGGTCCGGCCCGCCGGACAAGAGCTGCAATACCGCGTTGGTTGACCCGCCGAAAGCGACGAAAGGAAGGCGTATGTCCAAGAAATCCCGAAAGAAATCGTCCAAGACGCCCTCCAGCCGCCCCACCGCCAAAAAGAAGGCCCCGAAAACGCGGGCAACGACTCAGGCAAAGTCCGCGAAAACACAGCGGACCCCGGCCACCAAATCAACCGGAACCGTTACAAAAGCAGCATCGCAAAAGGCCGCATCCAAACCGTTAAGTTCTGCCAAATCGGCGGGCGCCAAAGGCGGACTGGTCGAAGGACAGAAGGCGCCAGCCTTCCGGCTGCCCCGTGACGGCGGTGACGTGGTGACGCTGTCGGACTATCAGGGGCGCAAGCTGGTCCTTTTCTTCTATCCGAGGGCCGACACGCCCGGCTGCACCCGCGAGGCGATCGACTTCACCCGCCTGGCTGGCGACTTCGCGACGGCCGGCACCGCTGTCCTGGGCGTCTCGGCCGATCCCCTGAAGGCCCAGGAGAAGTTTCGCGACAAGCACAAGCTGTCCGTTCCTCTGATCTCGGATGAACAGCACGAGATGCTGGAGGCCTATGGCGCCTGGGGCGAAAAGTCCATGTACGGCAAGAGCTTCCTTGGGATTCTTCGGACCACGGTGCTGATCGGGGCGGACGGCAAGGTGGCCAGGATCTGGCGCAACGTCAAAGTCGACGGGCATGCCGACGAGGTGCTGGAGGCGGCAAGAAGTCTTTAACCAGCCGGTCGAATTCGAACGACCCCATTTCCGGAAAATTAACCATGAGGAGCCCAGATTGCCGCGGCAATTGAGCCGCAAGGAACCGTTCCGACCGGCGCCGGAGTGCCGATGTCGAAAAGTTCTGCCCAATATTCGCAGTACCCCCAGCATCACCCTCACGACCACGGGCGGGCGTTCCAACGGCGCCCGACCGCTGCGGCCGTCGCGGCGCTTCCGACAGCAGACGACGCCTACACCATCGTTCATGCCGGCAAGCAGGTCCGTTTCGGGCCTGTGGTGTTCTGGATCGTGGTCGGCACGGTCGTGCTGCTCGGCTTGTGGTCGGCGGCCACGGCCACCTATTTCGCCTTCCGGGACGACGTCCTGACCCGGCTGATCGCGCGCCAGGCCGAGATGCAATATGCCTATGAGGACCGGATCGCCGAGCTGCGCGCCAAGGTCGACCGCACCACCAGCCGGCAATTGCTCGACCAGGAGCAGTTCGACCAGAAGCTCGACCAGATCATGAAGCGCCAGACGGCGCTGGAGTCCCGGGCCACGGCGCTCGGAGCCATGCCCGACGTCACCGGATCCATTCCCCGTTCGGTGCCACAGCGGAGCGAGGCGCCGGCCGCGACGACGCTCGGCACTCCGAAGCCCTCGCCCATCAGCGACACCGTGATCTTCGTGGCGCCGCCCGATCGCGAAGCCCGGCTCGAATCGCGCGCGCCAGCGGTGCTGGCGCCGCCGACCCATCAATTCGCCCGCAATCAGGGCTTCGACAACGTCCTGGTCCGGCTGACGAGTTCGCTCGACCAGGTCGAGCGGAGGCAGATGGCCGCGCTGAACGCGGTCGAGGAAAGCATGGATTCGCGCATGCGGCGCATGCGCGGCGTCGTCAGCGATCTCGGCCTCAACCTCGCCAATCTGGAAGCGGCCGTGCCGCGCAGCGCGATGGGCGGGCCGTTCGTCCCGGTAAAGCTTGGCGCCAATGCCGGGCCATTCGAGAAGCAGCTATATCGCATCAATGTCACCCGTGCCGAGATGGACCGCCTGAACCGCACGCTTGCGCTGGTGCCCTACCGCAAACCCGTCATCGGCGAAGTCGAGTTTACCTCCGGCTTCGGCGTGCGCAGCGATCCCTTCCTCGGTCGACCGGCGATGCATACCGGCCTCGACTTTCGCGCAGCGACTGGCGATCCGGTGCGCGTCACCGCGAACGGCAAGGTGGTCTCCGCCGGCTGGTCCGGCGGCTATGGCCGAATGGTCGAAGTCGATCACGGCAACGGCCTGTCGACCCGCTACGGCCATCTCTCAGAAATCAGCGTGAAGGTCGGTGACATCGTGAAGATCGGACAGGTCGTCGGGCTGGTCGGATCGACCGGCCGGTCCACCGGCCCGCATCTGCACTACGAAACCCGCATCGAGGGCGAAGCCGTCGATCCGCAGAAGTTCCTGCGCGCCGGCGTGCGCCTCAGCGCAGGCTAGGATCGCACCGCGCCGGAACGGCACGACGGGCCAACGCCTCAGCGCCGCCCTCCGCCCATTCCGCCACCAGGACCACCGAAGCCGCCCCCGCCCATCCCACCTCCCAAGCCGCCACCAGGCCCCATCGGGCCGCCGGGAGCTCCAGCTCCGCCGTTCGAGGGGTCGCCCGGGCCGGTCGCGGGACCGGACCGCGGCCCCGGCGCGCCGGTCTGTCCACCGCCCGCATTCGCCGGCGCGCGACCAGGATCCAGAATCGAGCCGCCCGACGAGCGTCCGGAGCCACCACGACGATCGTCGGGGGACCGCCCCGGCGATCCCGATCCAATCGCTTGCGTCGAATCCACCTGGAAGCCGCGGGCACGGTCGAACAGGCCGTTCACCACCATTCGGGCCTCGCCGGCGGCGGGGGCGAATCGCGCGCCGTCACGGGCGACGAAGCCCGAGCCGAACTGCAGATTCGCGCCGGCACGCTGTACATAGGCTTCGATCGAGAGACGACTGGCGCCGACGAGATCGGAGAAATCATCGATCCGGGTCCGAACCGCCTGTATCGCGCCCTGGCTGCTACGGCCTTCGATCAGGACCCGTTGGCCGACCAGCAGAGGATCGACACCGACCAGCCGCAGGCCGCCGATACGGGGACCGTCGGGGCCGCGCTCGACCAGACCCGTGACACGCTCGGTCAACTCCTTGCGCGGCTCAATGAGGCTCGCAACGATCACGCCGTCGGTGCGCCGCAGGCCGAACACGGCCACAAGCGTGCCCGGACGGATCCTAGCCTCCTTGCCGGTCGTGATGACCTTCTGGCCAAGCACGGTGAGATCGTTGCCCTTCACCACTTCGACCGGACCGGCAACCTCGCTGGCGACGGTGATGCTGCGCGTCACCAGCGTGCCATCAGCCGCGCGGACCGCGACCAGCCGCACGAGCTGCCCGATGCGCAGGCTCTTCGTCGTCGCGGCCTCGCCGTCGATACGGACGGGCACATCGCTGGCATAGGTGACGCGCTCGCCGTTGACATAGATGCTGCCGAAACGCTGAATCACGCCGACGATGCCGGTGCCCCCGATGCCGTGATCGTCGCCGCGTGTGATCCCCGTGCCGCCGATGCCCTGGTCGTTGCCGCGCCGGACCTGTGCACGGGCAATGGCGGTCCCGGCAAGCCAGAACCCCGTCAGCAGCAGACGGCGGGAGATCAGTGGCGGCCGCGTCATGACGAGCCGGCCTCCTTGCTGCCGTCCCTGCCGCCCTGCTTCGCCTCGGCCTCCTCGTCGGCATTCTCGCTAAAGATGTAGACGCCGAAATTCCAGCGCGCGTCGCCTCCCTTGTCCTTGGCCAGCGCGCGATTGGCCTCGCGATTGGCGGTCTTGAGTGCATCCATCGCGAGTTCGCGGGAACGCGCTTCCAGCCGTCGCGCCAGCTTTGGCGAGATGTTGTTGTAGTGCACGGCCCGTTCGAGGAAACGCGGCGACGGCCCAGAGACGTTGCGCTCGGCGGCAGCAATGTGGTCGTGCAGATTGCGGCCGAGATAGTGCCACTTGCCGTCGTCGCCGCCGCTCGGCACGAAAGCGGCCTCCACCAGTTCGATCTCGTCGTCCGCGTTGATGGTGACGAGCTTGCGGTCGATCCATTCGTCGAGCACCGCCCGCGGCCGGACGTCCTTGGTCACGGAGGCGACGAGTTGCTCGAACGAGGGCGCATCGCCTTCGGCGGTACGCGGCAAGGCGAGCGGCTCGCCCTTGGCATCGGTGAATTCGGGCGCGGCGAGCCAGCGCGCGATCACCGCGCTGGTCAGCGACACCGCGGCGGGCGTCTCGTTCACGGGTGCTCCCGCGCCGCGCAGACGCGCCACCTCCTTGCGGTGAATGCCGGTGAGCAGGCTGACTCGGCTGTCCGTCTGGTCCTTGCCGTCGAGCGCGAAATCATGCTCGGCAACATTGACGAACAGCTCGCGCAACAATTGCGCCAGCGCCGGGAAGGTCATGCCGCTGCGAATGCAGAGCCGCACCAGCGGACGCAGCAGCCGGGCCAGCGGCGCATGCAGCCTCGCAGCAGCATTCGGCTGCGGAGCCGCCAGATTGTCGGCGGCCTTGGACCCGGACTTGGCATTCATGTCTGAAGTTTAGCGATGCCACGCGTGGGACACAATCCCACTTTTCTTGAGCTCTCGATTGACGTGGTAAATTTTCCCACGTATATCGGGTGTCACTGAGGGCGCGACGGAAAGGGACTTCAAACCCATGGCCGACCGATTGGTCCGCAATTCCAGTTCACTGCGTGCTGTCCCGGCCCTCGATCGGGACCGCGGCTTCGTACTCGAGCCGATGCTGCCCGCGCTGCTGCGCGGCGTGATCTTCATCTCAGTGCTGGCGACGCCGTTCGTCGCCGCCCTCCTCGCAGGTTGACAGCCGTCATGAACAGCGCAAGCGAAACTCCACGCCGTCCGTCGGTGTTGCACGTCTTCAAGGTCTACTATCCGGACCTTTTCGGAGGCACGCTCACGGTCATCCGCGACATCTGCGCGAGTCTGAAGGACGCATTCACCTCGGCCGTGCTGGTCTGCTCGCAATCGGCCGAGCAACGCACGATCGTCGTCGACGATGTCCCGGTCGAGCGCGTCCGCTCCTTCGGAAATCTGCTGTCGCTTCCCGCCGCGCCCGCCTATCCGTGGCGGCTGTGGCGCAGGATCGCCGAATACGACCTGCTCGCGATCCATGCGCCATTCCCGCTCGCCGACCTCGTCTTCGCCTTCGGGTTCGGCCGCAACAGGCCGGTGGTGGTGCACTGGCACGCTGACATCGTCACCCATGCCCGTCTGCGCCGGTTCATCGAACCCCTGATGCGGCAAACTCTGCGACGCGCGAGAGCAATCATCGTCTCAGACCGTGTTCTGGTCGAAAACACGCCGCTGTTGCGGGAGTTCGAGGACAAATGCCACGTCGTGCCATTCGGCATCGACACTACGCGCTATGACTGGCCGAAGTGCGAGCCGCATCACGTCAACGATCGCGGCAGGCTGGTGCTCGCCTGCGGCAGGCTGGTTCCCTACAAGGGATTCGACGTCCTGATCCGCGCCGCCGTCAACCGCACATTCGAGACCTGGATCATCGGCGAAGGCGCCGAACGGCCGCGGCTGGAGCAACTGATTCGCGACCTTGGCGTCGGCGACCGCGTCAAGCTGCTGGGCTCTGTGACCGATTACGACCGCATCAAGCTGATGTGCCTGGCCGACGTCTTCGTGATGCCCTCGGTGACCAATGCCGAGACCTTCGGACTGGTCCAGCTGGAAGCCATGGCCGCCGGCCGCCCGATCGTGAACACGGCGCTCCATACGGCCGTGCCGCGCGTCGCCCGCCACGGCATGGAGGCGATCACGGTACCTCCCGGCGATGCGGAGCAGCTGGGCGAGGCCATCGATACGCTGATCCGCGATCCCGAGCGCCGTCGCCGCATGGGATTGTCGGCGCGGACACGTGTGCTGACCCGCTATTCAGCGACGGCCTTCAAAGATGGATTGGAGACGGTCTACCGCAACGCCGTCACCGGACACCGCGACCAGGCGATGACCGCGGCGCGTCCGCCAGAAACGACCGGCTGGTTCGACAGCGTCCGGATCGCGGCGGCGCTGGCCTGGTCGGATATGCGTCACCGCTATGTCCGCTCGCTGCTCGGTCCGTTCTGGATGTCGCTCCAGATGGCGATCGTGGTCGCCGTACTCGGCTCGGTGATCGGCCAGATGTCGAACACCGATACTGCGGCTCGCCTGCCCATGCTGGCGTTGTCGATGACGGCATGGACCTTCCTGAACGGGGTCGTGCTCGACGCGACCACGGCGCTGCAGAACTCCGCAAGCCTGATCCGCGACCGCGCGTTGCCGCCCATCATCTTCCTCCTGCAATGCACCTTCCGTCAGGCGTTGTTTGCCCTGCACAACGCCTGCGTCCCGCTGGCACTATGGCTATTCCTCTCGTCACACGATCTCTCAGGTGCACTTCCGGCGATCCCCGGCCTGATGCTGTTCGTGGCCTGCACCTTTGCCCTGAGCCTCGTGCTCGGCGCCGTGGCGACTCGTTACCGCGACGTCAAGCCGATCATCGAATCGACTTTGATGCTCGCCTTTCTCGCCTCGCCCGTGATCTGGTCCGGGGAGATGGTCAATCAGCATGCGACCGTGGTGCGGATCAATCCGCTGACGCATTTGTTCGCGGTGTGGCGCGAGCCGCTGTCGGGCGGTCATGTCGATGCCGCGAGCATCGTCTACGTTCTGCTCGCGCTGGCGTTCCTGATTTGCGCGAGCGTGTTGACGCTGCTGCATCTGCGCAAAGCGGCATTCTGGGTCTGACCGATGGTCTCGATCAGCATCCGCAACGTCTGCCTCGATTATCCGCTCTACGGCGCCTACGATTTCTCGCTGAAACGCCGCGTGCTCGGTCACCTCATTCGGGCGCCTGGAGAGATGCGCATCATACGAGCCATCGACAATGTCAGCATCGAGGCGGACGCCGGCGCCCGCATCGGGCTCGCCGGCCCCAACGGCTCCGGCAAGTCAACCCTGCTGCGGCTGATCGCCGGCGTCTACCCTCCGAGCAGCGGCCACGTCTCTGTCAGCGGCAACGTCGTCCCTCTCCTCGGCCTCAATGCCGGCGTCAACCTGGACTTCGTGGCGGAAGACAACATCGCGCTGCTGCTACGCATCAGCGGCCGCAAGCCGACACGTCCGGTCATCGATGAAATCTGGGCGTTCACCGAGCTCGAGACGCGCATGCAGCGGCTGCCACTGCGGATGTTCTCCTCGGGCATGCTGATGCGAGTGCTGTTCGCGACCGCTACGGCGTTTCCAGCCGACATCCTGCTGCTCGACGAATGGCTCAGCGTGGTCGATGAGAATTTTGCGGAGAAAGCAGAACGGCGGCTGCAGGACCTGGTCTCCCAGGCGGCCATCGTGGTCATCGCCTCGCATGATCAGCCACTGCTGCGGCGAACCTGCACCAGCATCATCAACCTCGATCGCGGCCGCATTGCCTCGACGATCAAGGTCGAACCGGTCGGCCCCGCCTTCGAACTCTGCGAGAAACGAGCATGAAGCAGAACATCCTGGTCGTCTCCGAAGCCCTCGGCGAGCCCAACCACAAGCGCGGCATCTTCCACTTCACGCGTGAGTTGATGCGCTCGCTCGCGACCGAAGGTCACGCGCTCACACTGCTGGTCGAGACCACGCGGCGTCATCGCAGGCTGCGCGACCGCGAGCGGCGCACCCGGCTTTTTCCCGCGCGATCCAGCAACATCGAGCTGCTGGCGCTCTACCGTTTCCTCGACGAGATCAACACCAGCGAACCGGCGACGCGCAGCGGCCTTCGCCGCACGCTGGACTGGGTCCACCACAAGGTCACCATGTCCGTGTCGCTCGACTATGCCCTTTGCCTCCTGGGCGCGGTCGGCCTGCGCGGCCTCAGGCCACGGTTGATCGAGAACAGGATCTCCGCGCTGGAATACATCCCGCCCGACCTGCGCCATCTCGAACTGTTCAGCGACTTCCAGCTCGAACCGGGATTCTACAGCTACCAGGATTCCTCGGCCTTCTTCCTGCTGCCACCGCCGCGCGTCGATGCACGCGATTACGACGTGATCGTCGTGGACACGCCGACCCGGGTTACGATCAGGCGCCGGCCGGATGCCAAGGTGATCTGCGTCGTCCACGACCTGTTGCCGCTCACCGACCTCAAGCTGAGCGACGTCGCGACGCGACTGTTCCTGTCGCGACTGATCACCACCCTGCGACAGGCCGACGAACTCGCCTTCGTATCGAACTACAGCATGATGCGGTTCAGGGAGTTGTTGCCGCAATTCGTGCACCTACCGGCGCGGGTCGTGTATCCCCGCACGCGGTTCGACGCCCCGGATGTCCTGAAATTACCAGCCCCGTCGGGGCGTCCGGGGCGGCCGAGCTTCGTCGTGATCGTCTCCAACGAGCCGCGCAAGAACGCCGCCACGTTGATCCGCGCCTTCCGCAAAGTGCCCCAGGCCGATCTCGTCGTGATCGGTTATGCCGGCCGGATCAGCCGGATGGGCAATCTGCCGTCCAACGTCCGCTTCGCCGGCTATGTCGATGAACACGAAAAGGCGGCCCTGATCGCGGAAGCGCATGGGCTCATCATGCCAAGTTTCGCCGAAGGCTTCGGCGTGCCGATCATCGAGGCGCTGGCCGCCAACACACCAGTGCTGTGCTCCGATATCGCCGTATTCCGCGAGGTCGCCGGCGAGCTTGCCGACTATTTCGACCCGTTCTCATCCGACTCGATCGCCGCTTCCGTCACCCGCGTGCTGACGCGGCAGGAGGAATGCCGCGGCCGGATCCGGGCCCGTCGGTCCGAACTCGCCGAGCGCTTCGGCTATCAGACTCAGGCCCGCGACTTCCTCGGCGCGTTCACTGCGTCGGAAAGTCTGGTCGCCGCGCAGTGAGCATCCAGATGACCGCCGAACCCGTGGCGACGACAGGTCCGTCCCGCCCGCCGGCCGGACGGAGCGGTTGGCGCGCCGCAGACAAGGCAACATTCATGCGGGCAGCGGACGTGCTCGCCATCCTGACCGCAGCGTCGCTGCCCTGGTCAACCACGGTCCCGTCGATCGGCATCGGGCTCTGGCTGCTGGCGGTGACGCCGACCATCGACTGGCGCGACTATGCGCGCCGATTGGCGAGGCCGGCCTACGCCCTGCCATTTGTGCTCCTGCTGCTCTCACTCATCGGGATGCTCTGGTCCGACGGCGCTTGGCCGGACCGCCTGCACGCGATCAAGCCAGTCACAAAGCTCGTCTTGATACCGCCGTTGCTCTACCATTTCAGCCGGTCGGAACGCGGCCTCCAGGTTTGCCTTGCCTTTCTGGCATCCTGCGCCCTGCTCGCCGTGTATTCCTGGATCGTGCTGCACGATCCAGGCTGGAAGCTGACCGCAACTGCCTCGCCCGGCGTTCCCGTCAAGAACTACATCGACCAGAGCCAGGAATTCACACTATGCGCCTTTGCAGTCGCCCTCCCATTGCTGGCCTTCAGGCGCCATCGCAGCCTGGCCGGAACAACGGCGTGTGTGGCGCTGATCCTGCTGTTCGCCACCAACATGGTGTTCGTCGCGTCGGCGCGCACCGCGCTGCTCTGCACCGCGGTGCTGCTCGTGTTGTTCGCATGGCGTCAGCTGAATGGCCGGGCGGCCCTGCTTCTGCTCGTGGGCTCCGTCGCCGCCAGCGCGCTGGCCTGGACCGCATCGCCCTATCTGCGCCAGCGCGTGACCGACATCGCTGTCGAGTACCGCAACGGGCATGAGAACCTCAGCCGCGCCTCGACGGCGCAGCGACTGACCTATTGGCGCAAGGCGCTGCACGCCTTCACCGAAGCGCCGCTGCTCGGCCACGGAACGGGATCGATCAAGCGGCAATTCGAACGCGCCGCGACCAGCGCGAGCGCTCTCGATGCGGAGGTCGTCAGCAATCCGCACAACCAGACCCTTGCCGTCGCCATGCAATGGGGACTTGTCGGCATCGTCCTGCTCTACGCCATGTGGTTTGTCCATCTCCGCCTGTTCCTGGGCGACGGTCTGGCGGCGTGGATCGGCCTCGTGGTGGTCGTACAGAACATAGCAAGTTCGCTCCTGAACTCGCATCTGTTCGATTTTCACGAGGGATGGATGTATGTCCTCGGCGTCGGCGTCGCCGGCGGCATGGTGCTGAGGGCACAGGCCACGCGCACCTGTTGAGCGAGGTCGCGTTCGACTTCGCCGGTCGTGACGTCGCCGAAGAGCTCCCCCGCCTGCCGTTGCGCCCGTTGATGCCGCCCGGGTCGTTGACCATC
>CAYREH010000032.1:22009-75609 GCA_964423245.1 uncultured Bradyrhizobium sp.
AGAGCTCCCCCGCCTGCCGTTGCGCCCGTTGATGCCGCCCGGGTCGTTGACCATCGTGAAAATGGCCGTCGCGGTGACATTGCCGATCTTTATTTTCGATGTCGCAGGCAGCGGAACAAGCTGTTACGCAATGCGGCGCAGCCGATTGAGGACGCGGCCGTCGATCACGAGCAGCGCGCTGCCGATGATGATCGCGCCCATGATCTCGCGCGCGGACACAGGCTCGCCCAGCACCAGCCATCCCAGCAGAATGGCGGTGACAGGAATGAGCAGCGTCACCAGCATGACCGTGCTCGCGCCGGAGCGACGTATGATCTGGAAGAAGACGATGTAGGCCAACGCCGTCGACAGGCCGGCGAGGCCAAGCACGGCGAGCCAAGTCGCAAGGCCCGGCATCGGCAGATGCCACGGCTGCTCGATCGCGCCGGCCACGGCTGCCATCATCACCGTCGACGCCATCAGCTGGAACGTCGCCGTCCCGAGCGGCGCTGAATCCTTCAACAGCCGCCGCGCCGCGAGCGCCGCAAATCCGTAGCTGAGCGCGCCGCCCATGCAGAGCAGGACGCCGAGCCCCTGCCCCGGCCTCGTCTCGATGCCCCAGCCGCGCAGGATGATCACGCCAAGCAGGCCGAGCGCCACGCCGGCCACGCGCCGCATCTGCAGGGCCTCGTCGCCCGCAGCAGCCATCACCATGACCGTAAACAGCGGCGTGGTCGCATTGAGGATCGACGCCAATCCGCTCGGGATGAAGGTCTGGCCGATTACGATCAGCGAGAAAGGGATGACGTTGTTGAGCAGCCCGATCATCGCGAACGGTGTCCAGCCGGCAAGTCGGCGGGGGAAGGCGATCCCCTGCATGCGCATGACGGGCAGCAGAATGGCAGCTCCGAGCGCGACCCGCAGCAGCACCAGCGTCAGCGGCGGCAATTCCCGCAGCGCCGCGCCGTTGAAGAAGAACGATCCGCCCCACAGCACCGAGAGCACGGCGAGCAGAGACCAATCTCGCCTGTCGATCCGGTTGTCTTTGGGGAGCATGGCGTCTCACTTCAGCGGCCGAGACCGCGGCCTAAGACGAGGCCGCAACAATTGCCACCCGATTTCCGATGTTCAACCGGTCAGGAGGGCGTCTTCGGCCGCGACACCAGCTCGATCATCCGGCCTTCATCGTCGTCCGGCATCGCCGCTTTCGCCTGCGCATAGGCTTCCACTGCGGCGCGCGCCACGAGCGGCCTGTCGGCGAGCAGGCTCTCGGCCAGCTTCACGGCATAGGCGGCATCCTTGTGCCGCAGTGCCGCCGTGAAGGTCGCATCGCTGAAATCGCGCGCGACCATGCGCCTGGAGTGACGTTGCACCTGCGGGCTGGCGGCGACGCCTGACAGGACCGACTCCAGCACGAGGTTCATGTCCAGCCCGGCCTGCTCGGCGATCGCGAGGCCCTCGGCAAGACCGGCGATCTGGATCGCGCCCATCAGATTGTTGATGAGCTTGTAGACCGTGCCGGCGCCGACCGGACCGAAATGGCGGATGGTCGAGCCGATCGGTTCGAGGAACGGACGCGCGCGATCGAGATCGGCCGCATTGCCGCCGACCAGCAGGGTCAGCTTTCCGCTCGCGGCCGCATCCGGCAATCCCGTCACGGGACAATCGAGATAGATCAGGCTGCGCGCGTTCAGTTCGCGTCCCATCTCGCGGGCGTGGTCATAGGAGACGGTCGAGCATTCGATCGCGATAGTGCCGGCTTTCGCGGTCTTGGCGGCACCATTGGGGCCGAGCCAGACCGCGCGCGAGGCCTCGTCGTCGGCGACCATGGTCACGACCGCATCGGCATCGATCGCGGCGTCCTCCGGCGAGGTTGCCCAATGCGCGCCGCGCGCGATCAGGTCTTCCGCCTTGGCCCGGCTGCGATTCCACAGCGTCACCGTGAAGCCCGCGTCGAGATAGCGGCCGGCCATCCCGTGCCCCATCCGCCCCAGTCCGATGAAGGCGACGCGGGGCATGCTCAGTCCACGTCCTCGATGTCGCCGGTGGTGGTGCCGAAGGCGCGCTGCGCCAGCGTGGCCGCCATGAAGTCGTCGAGCTCGCCATTGAGCACGCCCGACGTGTCGGAGGTCTGCACGCCCGTGCGCAGATCCTTCACCATCTGATAGGGCTGCAGCACGTAGGAGCGGATCTGGTGGCCCCAGCCGATATCGGTCTTGGCGGCCTGGTCGGCGGCGGCCTTTTCCTCGCGCTTCTTCAGCTCGATCTCGTAGAGGCGCGCGCGCAGCATGTCCCAGGCCTGGGCCCGGTTCTTGTGCTGGGAGCGGCCGGCCTGACAGACCACGGCGACACCCGTCGGAATATGCGTCAGCCGCACCGCGGATTCGGTCTTGTTGACGTGCTGGCCGCCGGCGCCGCCCGAGCGCATCGTGTCGACGCGCACGTCGGATTCCTTGATGTCGATCTTGATGCTGTCGTCGATGACCGGGAACACCTGCACGCTCGAGAACGAGGTGTGCCGCCGGGCGTTGGAATCGAACGGCGAGATGCGCACCAGCCGGTGCACGCCGGCTTCGGTCTTCAGCCAGCCATAGGCGTTGTGACCGGAGACCTGGATGGTCGCGGACTTGATGCCGGCCTCTTCGCCCTCGGACTCTTCGAGCACCTCGACCTTGAAGCCGTGGGTTTCGGCCCAGCGCGTGTACATGCGCAGCAGCATCTGCGCCCAGTCCTGGCTTTCGGTGCCGCCGGCGCCAGCATGGACCTCGAGATAGGAGTCGAAACGGTCGGCTTCGCCCGACAGCAGCGCCTCCAGCTCGCGGCGCGCGACCTCCTTCTTGAGGTTCTTCAGCGCGGCTTCGGCCTCGGCGACGACGCCGGCATCGCCCTCGGCCTCGCCGAGCTCGATCATGCCGATGTCATCCTCGAGCTCCTGCTCGACCTTGCCGATGCCGGAGAGCGAATCCTCGAGCGAGGTTCGCTCCTGCATCAGCTTCTGGGCCTTCTGCGGATCGTTCCAGAGATTGGGATCTTCTGCGAGCTTGTTCAGCTCAGCGAGGCGCGCCGTCGATTTCTCGACGTCAAAGATGCCTCCTCAGCAGCCCGACTGACTGCTTGATCTCTTCTACCAGACGTTCGATTTCGGCGCGCATGTCGCTCTCTCGTCTCGCGGAAATGTCTCCGCGCAATTCGCGATGGGGTGTAGCGGCGGCGGCGCCAAAGCGCAACCGCCCGCCGGTCAGCACGGTGCGTTATACGCTAGTACAGTCCACCGGTGCCGGGACGCATGAAGAACCCCGCATCCGGCTGCTGTTGCTGCGAGGGCGGCATCCGGCCGTCGGCATCGGCCACGCCGATGACGGAGTAATTATCCGGCGGCGCGGTGCCGGGCTTGAAGGCCTCGAGGATGGTTCCGCCGCTCTCGCCGGGCCCGGCGCGCATACCGGTCTTGGCGACGACGCGCACCAGCTTGATGCCGGCCGGCACCTTGAACGGGACGGCGGGCTTGTCGGCCAGCGCAAGCTTGAGGAAGTCGCGCACGATCGGCGCCGCCAGATGGCCGCCGGTTGCGGCATTGCCTTTGCCGAGCGGGCGCGGCTTGTCGTAGCCCATGTAGACGCCCACCGCCATATCGGGCGAGTAGCCGACGAACCAGGCATCCTTGGCCTCGTTGGTGGTCCCGGTCTTGCCGGCGATCGGCTTGCCGACTTCCTTGAGCACGGTGGCGGTGCCCGCCTGCACCACGCCTTCCAGCAGTTCGGTGATCTGATAGGCGGTCATGGCATCGAGCACCTGCTCGCGGCGGTCGATCAGTTGCGGCTCGGGCTGGTTCTTCCAGCCACCCGGCGCGTCGCAGCCACGACATTCGCGCTGATCGTGCTTGAAGATGGTGCGGCCGTAACGGTCCTGAATCCTGTCGATCAGGGTCGGCTTCACGCGGCGGCCGCCATTGGCGAGCATCGAGTAGGCCGTGACCATGCGCATCGCCGTGGTCTCGCCGGCGCCGAGTGCGTAGGAAAGATAGTTGGGAAGTTCGTCATAAACGCCGAAGCGGCGCGCGTATTCACCGATCAGCGGCATGCCGATGTCCTGCGCGAGGCGCACCGTCACCGTATTCAGCGACTGCCGCAGCGCGTTGCGCAGCGTCACCGGGCCCTGGAACTTGCCGGAGGAGAAGTTTTCCGGGCGCCAGACGCCGGCGCCCTGCCCCTGGTCGATCTCGATCGGCGCGTCGAGCACCACGGTCGACGGCGTGTAGCCGTTATCGAGTGCGGCCGAGTAGACGATCGGCTTGAACGAGGAACCCGGCTGCCGATAGGCCTGGGTGGCGCGATTGAACTGGCTCTGGTCGAAGGAGAAGCCGCCCACCATCGCCAGCACGCGGCCGGTCCAGGGATCCATCACCACCATGGCGCCGGAGACTTCGGGAATCTGACGCAGACGGTATTGGCCCTCGACCGGCTGCCCTTCCTTGGTGTAGAGCGGATCGGCATAGATCACGTCGCCGGGCTGCAGCACCTGCGACACGGCCGTCGGCGCCCTGCCCTTGGTGGCGCCTTGCGTGGAACGCGCCCAGCGCACGCCGTCGAGCGTGATCAGGCCGGTCTCGCGCTGCTTGCTGACGGCGCCGCCGAGTTCGCGGCCCGGCTGGAAGCCGATCCGCGCCGACTGATCGCTGGTCTCCAGCACCACTGCCATGCGCCAGGGCGAAATGTCGGACAGCGACTTGATTTCGGCGAGCTTCACGCCCCAGTCGCCCGACGTATCGAGCTTGCTCATGGCGCCGCGATAGCCCTGCTGCTCATCATAGTTGACGAGGCCGGCGACCATGGCCTTTCGCGCCATGACCTGGATCTTTGGATCGAGCGTGGTACGGACCGACAGACCGCCTTCATAGAGCTTCTTTTCGCCATAGCGCTCGAAGATGTCGCGGCGAACCTCCTCGGCGAAATACTCGCCGGCGAAGGTGTGAGCCGCGTTGGAGCGGCTGGTGACGGCCAGCGGTTCCTTGCGGGCCTTCTCGGCGTCGGCCTGCTTGATCCAGCCGTTCTCCTGGAGCCGGTCGATCACGTAGTTGCGGCGCTCGATGGCGCGGTCACGGTTGCGCACCGGATGCAGCGTGGCGGGCATCTTCGGCAACGCCGCCAGATACGACGCCTCGGCCACCGTCAGTTCGTTCACCGACTTGTCGAAATAGACCAGTGACGCGGCGGCGATGCCGTAGGCGCCGAGGCCGAGATAGATCTCGTTCAGATAGAGTTCGAGGATCTTGTCCTTCGAATAGGTCTTCTCGATGCGCATCGCCAGCAAGGCTTCCTTGATCTTGCGGGCGAAAGAGACCTCATTGGTCAGCAGGAAGTTCTTGGCGACCTGCTGGGTGATGGTGGAAGCGCCCTGCGGGCGACGGTTGGAACCGAAGTTCTGCAGATAAAGCAGGCCGGCGCGCGCCATGCCGGTGTAGTCGATGCCGCCATGCTCGTAGAAATTCTTGTCCTCGGCCGCGAGGAAGGCATTGATGACGAGCTTCGGCACGGCCTGGATCGGCAGGTACAGCCGCCGCTCCTTGGCGTATTCGCCGAGCAGCGAGCCGTCGACGGCGTGGACGCGCGTCATCACCGGCGGTTCGTAATCCTGCAGCTGAGAGTAATCCGGCAAGTCCTTGGAAAAATGCCAGATCAGGCCTGCCACGGCTCCGACACCGACCAGGAACACCACCGTTCCCGCGGCGAACAGGAAGCCCATGAACCGCACCAGCAAGCGCATTATCTCTTATCCGTTCAACTCTGGGTGAGCCCAGATCAGCTCAACATCCGCTCAAGATCAGTTCAGGATCAGCTCAAGGCGCCAACACTTGCCGACCTCACGTCGCATCATCTCCGGCCTACGCAATGACATCGGGCCGAGCCTTGAAGACATTCGCCGGGCGGGATTCCCGTTGATTCCGGAACCCCCTGCGGCCTTTTTATAAAGCGCCCGCTGTGGCCAAACTAGGGCTTTTGCGGCGGCACGGAAAACCCTTTCTCAGTTGGACGCCCCGGCCGTGGCCATCTGCTTGGTCAGAAATCCATCGATCGCCTGCGCCATCGATGCGACCGCGCGCGACCGCCAATTCTCCGACACGAGGTGCTCGCGATCGCCCTTGTTGGAGACGTAGCCAATCTCGACGAGCACGGATGGCACATCCGGCGCCTTCAGAACCCGGAAACCTGCCGACTTCAGCGGGTTCTTGTGCATGCGCACGGTCGATTTCATCTCGCCCATCAGAAGACGGGCAAAACGGTTTGAAAACGTGCGGGTTTCCCGCTGGGTCAGGTCGATCAGGATATCGGCGACGTCGGTCGGCTCTTCCGCAAGGTTGAAGCCGGCAATCGCGTCGGCGCGGTTTTCGGCGTCGGCAAGGCGCTGGGCCTCGGCGTCGGAGGCCTTGTCCGACAGCGTATAGATCGTGGCTCCCTGCGCGTCTCCTTCCGCGCGCGGCAGCGCGTCGGCGTGGATCGAGACGAACAGCGCAGCCTTCAGGTTCCTCGCAATCTTGGTGCGGTCGTTGAGCGGGATGAAGGTGTCGTCGTCCCGCGTCATCACCACCCGGTACTTGCCTGACTTTTCCAGCCGGTCGCGCAGCGCGAGGCCGAATGCCAGCACGAGGTTCTTCTCGCTCTCCCCGCCCGACTGCGTGCCATTGTCGATGCCGCCATGGCCCGGGTCGATCACCACGACCTGCCGACTATCGGCAGGCTTCTGCGCCGTGGCGTCGGGCGCCGCGACTGCCGGAACCGCGGCCGGAGGCGACTCGGCGATCGCAGGGCGTAATTCGGGCCGATTCTCGGGCGGCAGCGCCTGGAGGAAGGCGCTGCGGTCGACCTCCTCGAGATCAAGCACCAGCCGGGCCGGCTGACCGTTGGCGGCCTCCAGCACGTAGGAGTTGGCGATTCTTGCAGGCCCCGTCAGGTCGAACACGATTCGCGAGCCGCCGGGCATCACCAGCCCATACCGGAACGCCTTGACGAGCCCCCGCCCACCGGCGCCGGTGCCGGCCGGGAGCTGAAAATTCAGTTGAGGGACGTCGACGACCACCCGGTAGGGATCGGGAAGCGTCACCGCGCGGAAGCTGACGGTCTGGTCGAGGTCGAGAATGAAGCGGGTCTGCTTGCCGTCGCCGGCCAGTCGAGCGGCCGAGGCCGTGGGAAAGTTCGCCGCCGCAACAGAGGGTTGCGGGCGACTCTCGCCTGCAAGCGAGCGTGAAGAATCGGCACATGGAAGCAGTGCCGCGCCCAGCAGCACGCACCCGAGCAAAAACCGTTGATTTGTGCGGCTCGCCACCGATTCCGTGCCTCCGAGCAGCCCTTTTACCGCAATAGAACCACAGGGTTAACTGATCCTTAATGACAGGGACTGAAAACTCGGCGACTGTGACCGGCGTGCGACGCTCCCTTGCACGGAAGGTCCATTCCTCGTATGTACGGAGTGCTGACGGCCGTTATTTCCGGTTGTGTCGCATTCAGCCTGCCGGTGCAGCGCCGGAACTCTCAAGGTTTGGGAATTCCTGCGTTTTCCGTCTCCCTCAATGACCAGCGCGGTGCGCGGCAGCGAGGCGAAGCGGACCAAGCTCCGGCGGCAGACGGTCCCCGGCTACCTTACGTGCCCGGGGCGGTTCTGACCGCGGCGTAACTCGTTACCCGGTCTCCTGATCCCAGGAGAGCGGTTCGTAATCCCAAAGGCGAGCGCTCCCGCGCCATGCCTGGGCCAACAGCAACTGATTGAGGGGCGGCCCCGCCGCCCACTGCTTCATACGGGCCGACGCTTGATGCGCCAGACTGTGCCGACGAATTCTGAAGGATCATTCGCGACGCTGCGGAGTGACAATCCCGCGCGCCGCCTTGGTCCTCCGGCTTCCGGTCCGGCAAGGCGCGAGAGACGGCGTTTCGGCCTTCCCCTCACCCCCGAATCAGGTGGACCGTCGCGTCACCCGGCAGCGCTGCTCGCGCCCACGGTGACATGCGCCCGTCACCTCCAAGAGTTAAGACATGCCCAACAAGATGCTGATCGACGCCACCCACCCGGAGGAGACCCGGGTCGTCGTGGTCCGCGGCAACCGCGTCGAAGAGTTTGATTTCGAGACCGCGCAACGCAAGCAACTGCGCGGGAACATCTACCTCGCCAAGGTCACACGGGTCGAACCCTCGCTCCAGGCCGCCTTCGTCGAATATGGCGGCAACCGCCACGGCTTCCTCGCCTTCAGCGAAATCCATCCCGACTACTACCAGATCCCGGTCGCCGACCGGCAGGCGCTGATCGAGGCCGAAGAACAGGCCCATCGCGAGGCAGAGGAGGAGAGCGAGAACCGCTCGCACGGCCGCCGACGCTCGCGCCACCGCAATGCCCGCCGCCGCGGCCACGGCGAGCGCGTCCGCAGCGAGATCGTCGAAGGCGCCGATCCCATCGCTCAGCCTGTCGACGGCGAGCTTCCGGCGGAGCACGCCGGGAACGGCCTGCATGAGGGCGAGCACCTGCACGCCGATGCCGGACATCATGACGACCACGGTCATGATGACCATGCCCATCATGACGACCACGCGCACGATCATGACGATCATGGCCAGCACGGCGCGCATGATCATCACGACCATGATGATCATCACGATCATGACCACCACCACGACGAGGCGCCCGCTGTGGCAGCCGTCGGCGCCGAACCTGCCATGGCGACTGGCGAGACGCCGTACGCCACTTCGGAATCCCATGCCGAGGCGCTGGCCGACGCGGTGACCCACGCCGCCGAGCCGGTCGATGCGGTCTATGCCGCCGGAGAGATCGTCGAAGCCGCTCATCATGAAGACATTCATGGCGAAGAGGTTCACGGCGAGGACGCGGACGCAGCCGTTGAAGACGATGAGGACGAGGACGACGAAGAAGCCGAAGAGGAAGTCGTCGAATCCGTCGGCGGCGACGACGTGCTCGAGGAGGTGCCGGAGCGCGCCTTCCGTCCGCGCCGCCAATACAAGATCCAGGAAGTCATCAAGCGCCGCCAGGTCATGCTGGTGCAGGTCGTCAAGGAAGAGCGTGGCAACAAGGGCGCGGCGCTGACGACCTATCTGTCGCTCGCCGGCCGCTACGCCGTGCTGATGCCGAACACCGCCCGCGGCGGCGGCATCAGCCGTAAGATCACCAGCGCCCAGGACCGTTCGCGCCTCAAGGAAGTCGTGCAGGATCTCGACGTGCCCGAGGGCATGGGCATCATCCTGCGCACGGCCGGCGCGGCCCGCACCAAGCCCGAAATCAAGCGCGATTTCGAATATCTGATCCGGATGTGGGAGACGGTGCGCGACCTCACGCTGAAGTCGCAGGCGCCGACGCTGGTCTACGAGGAAGGCTCGCTGATCAAGCGCTCGCTGCGCGACCTCTACAACAAGGAGATCGACGAGATCCAGGTGGCCGGCGAAGCCGGCTACCGCGAAGCGCGCGACTTCATGAAGATGCTGATGCCCGCCAATGTCAGCGCGGTGAAGCAGTATCGCGACGGCCAGCCGCTGTTCTCGCGGATGGGTGTCGAAAGCCAGCTGGACGCGATGTTCTCGCCGACCGTGCAACTGCGCTCCGGCGGCTACATCGTCATCAACCAGACCGAGGCGCTGGTCTCGATCGACGTCAACTCCGGCCGCTCGACCCGCGAGCACCACATCGAGGACACCGCGCTCAAGACCAATCTGGAGGCGGCCGAAGAGGTCGCGCGCCAGCTTCGCCTGCGCGACCTCGCCGGCCTGATCGTCATCGACTTCATCGATATGGACGAGAAGCGCAACAACCGCGCGGTCGAACGCAAGCTGTCCGACTGCCTGCGGCAGGATCGCGCCCGCATCCAGGTCGGCCGCATCTCGCATTTCGGCCTGCTCGAGATGTCGCGTCAGCGCATCCGTGCCAGCGTGCTGGAGAGCTCGACCGACCCCTGCCCGCATTGCGGCGGCACCGGTCATGTGCGCTCGGTATCCTCTGTGGCGCTGCAGCTGCTGCGCGGCCTCGAAGAGATCCTGATGAAGGGCGCCACCCACAATCTGGTGGTCCGCACCCGCACCGACGTCGCACTCTACGTGTTGAACCACAAGCGCGGTCATCTGCGCGACCTCGAGAACGGCTTCAAGGTGACACTGTCCGTCATCGCCGACCCCAGCGTCAGCGGTCCGCAGGCCTATGTCATCGACCGCGGCGAGCAGGTGCATACGCTGGAGGCCGCCAAGGCGCTGCTCGTGGCGCAGGCGGCGGCGAGCCCGCCGCCGCTGGCCGAGGAGTACGACGACGAGGAGCTCGACGCCGAGCTCGAATCCGACGTCGAAACCGAAGAGACCGAAGGTCTCGTCGAGGAACAGGCTGCCGGCGATGCCGCGCCCGAGCAGGACGGCCAGCGCCGCAAGCGCCGCCGCCGGCGCCGCGGCCGCGGCAGTCAGCGCGAGGGTGAACTGCGCGAGGACACGCCCCCCACGCTGCCCGAACCGGCCATGCTTGCCGGTGAAGGCGACGAGGATGCCGAGGCGGAGACTGAGGGCGAGGATGGCGAGGAGCAGCCGGGCCAGGCCCGCGGCGAGCAGCAGGGCGGCGGCGAGCGCCGGCGCCGGCGCGGCCGCAGAGGCGGACGCCGTCGGCGCGGTGGGGCCGAGGAAGGCCTTGCCGGCTCGATCGCAGACGAGATCGGTACCCATTCGGCACCGGAAGCGTTCGAGGCTGTCGCCGATTTCGACGGTCCGGGCCGCGAAGCTGCGCCGTCGCTCCCGCCGGTCGAATATACCGCCGAGCCCCAGGCGCCGCAGCCTGAGCCGCCGGTCCAGCAGCAGGCTGTAGCACCGGCCCCCGCCGCGGCCCCCGCGCCGGTGCCGACGGACGAAGAGGTGGCCGAAGAGAAGGCCGCTGCGCGCCGCCGCTCGACGGTCCGCGAGAAGGTGAGCTTCCTGCAGGCGCCGGCAAGCGAGCAGCCCGCACCGGACGCTCAGGCGGTCGAACCGGTCGCCCCGCCCTCGCCGGCTCCGGAGCCTGCGCCGGCGGCGGCAGCGGAGACGCCGGCCGCACCGCGTCGTGCCGGCTGGTGGTCGCGGCGCTTCGGCGGCGGCGAATAACAGAAACAATCGACGTGAAACCGCCCGGCTCAACCCGGGCGGTTTTGATTTTCGGGGATCAGGTTCGATGCAAAGCGCGATCGTTCTCGGCGGCGGCATGGTGGGCGTCGGCACCGCGCTGCATCTGCAGCGGCGCGGCTGGTCAGTGACGCTGGTCGACCGTAAGGAGCCGGGCCGCGAGACCAGTTACGGCAATGCCGGCATGATCCAGGCCGAGGCCGTGCGGCCCTACGCGATGCCGCGCGACCTCGCCTCACTGTTCAAGATCGCCACCGGCCGCACCAACGACGTGCGCTACAGCCTGTCGTCGCTCCACCTCCACATCGAGCCCCTGCTCCGCTACTTCTGGCATTCAGCGCCGCAGCGGCACCGCCATGCGATCGAGGCCTGGGCGCGGCTCATCGGTTACGCCACAGGCGAGCACGACGTTCTGATCCGTGAAGCGCATGCCGACAATCTGATCCGCCGCGCCGGCTATCGCATGCTCCACCGCGATCCCGCCGCGTTCGATCTGGCGGTCAAGACGGCGGAGGAGGATCGCCGCGACTTCGGCGTGAAGTTCCGGGTGCTGTCAGGCAGCGAGCTGGTCAAGGCCGAACCGATCCTGCGCGACGACCTGCCCGGCGCGATCCACTGGCTCGACACCTGGACCGTGTCCGATCCCGGCGCGCTGGTCACCGCCTATGCCGACCTGTTCGAGCGGCTCGGCGGCTCGCTGTTACGCGGCGATGCCGGTTCGCTGCAGCAGACCGCGACCGGCTGGACAGTCGAGACCGACGGCGGACGCGTCGATGCCGCCGCGGTCGTCGTGGCGCTCGGACCGTGGTCGCCCGACCTGCTGCGCCGGTTCGGCTACCGCATTCCGCTGGTACGCAAGCGCGGCTATCACATGCATTACAGCGGCGGAGCAAGGCTCGACCTGCCGCTGGTCGACAAGGGCGGTGGCTATGCCATGGGTCCGATGGCGAAGGGCATCCGTATCACCAGCGGCGCCGAGCTGACCGGCCCCGATGCTCCCGCAACGCCGCTGCAGCTTGACCGGGCTGAGGCCTCCGCACGCGAATTGATCGACCTTGGCCAGCGCGCCGAGCCGGATCCCTGGTTCGGCACGCGGCCCTGCACGCCCGACATGCTGCCGGTGCTCGGTCCCGCCCCGCGCCATCGCGGCCTCTGGATGAATTTCGGCCACGGCCATCAGGGCTTTACGCTTGGTCCCGCCACCGGACGCCTGCTCGCCGAGATGATGAGCGGTGAGACGCCGGCGATCGATCCAGCGCCCTACGGACCGGCGCGGTTCTAACCTTCGCGCGTTGCCGCAAGGACCGCGAGCGCCGCAGCCAGACGCAGCAGCGGGTCGTCCCATTCGCGCGGAGCGCGCTGGCGGAACAGCCGCATCGTCGGATACCAGGGACTGTCCTCGCGATCGCGCAACCAGCGCCAGTCGAGCGCGTAAGGCGTCAGCATCCACACTGGACGGCCGAGTGCGCCGGCGAGATGCGCGACCGAGGTGTCGACGGCAATGACGAGATCGAGCGCCGCAACCGCAGCCGCCGTATCGGCGAAATCGGCGAGAGCGGGCGCGAGATCGACGAGGTCGCGGCCCAGGGCCGACATCACCTGCATGTCCTCGGTGCGCGGCTGCTTTTGCAGCGAATACAGCTGCACGCCCGGCATCAGAAGACGCGGCAACAGGTCCGCAGCGGACAGCGAACGCTGCCGGTCGCCCTTGTGGCCGGGATTGCCGGCCCAGACCACGCCGACCCTGAGCTGCCGCACCTCCGCGAGCGCGGCACACCAGCGCGAGAGCTTGGCGGCATCCGGTTGCAGATAAGGCACCTGCGCCGGGATGGTGTCGAGCGTCGTGCCGAAGATCCTCGGCAGGCTCATCAACGGCACCTGCAGATCGAACGGGGGCAGCTTCTCGCCGCGCGCGACGACGTGGACATCGGGCAGCTGCCGCAGCAGCGAGGCCAGCGCCGGCTGCACCTGCAGGATGACCCTGCCGCCCATCGCCGTGACACGAGGCAGATAGCGCACGAAATGCAGAGCGTCGCCGAGCCCGTATTCGGCAAACACCAGCAGCGTGCGCCCTTGCAGCGGTTCGCCCTGCCATTCCGGCTGATCGAAGACCGGATCGCCGTCCGACAGCGTCTTGCATTTGCGGCGCCAGCGATAGGATTCGAAGCCGTTGGCAAAATCGCCGTTCATGAGCAGGAAATGGGCGTGGTTGTATTGCGCCAGCGGCTGCGCCGGATCGAGCGCGATGGCGCGATGCGAGACCGCGAGCGCTTCGTCGATCGCACCGGCATTGCGCAGCGCGACCGCAAGGTTGGCGTGACCCTTGGCATAGCCGGGATCAGCCACAATCGCGCAGCGATGCGCGGCCACGGCGTCATCGACGCGACCCTGTTTTTCGAAGACGATGCCGAGATTGGTGAACGCCGGCGCATGGTCCGGCTTCAGAAGCAGCGCATGCTCGCAGGCCGCAATGGCCTCGTCGAGCGCGCCGAGATCTGAGAGGCTGGCCCCGAGATTGCTCGCGGTCACAGGATCGACCGGATCGAGCGCCAGTACCCGCCGGTAGATCTCCGCGGCCTCTCGCAACTGGCCGGCCTCATGCAGAACGAGACCGAGCAGGCGCAGGGCGCGGAGATAGTCCGGCTCCAGCGCGATGGCGCGGCGGTACTGTACGATGGCGTCATCGAGCAAGCCTTGCCGATAGAGCGCGCCGGCGAGATTGCACAACAGACCCGGGTTGTTCGGATCGGCCTCAATAGCGCGACGATAGGCGTTGGCGGCCTCACCATGCCGTTTTTGGTCGGCCAGAATGTTGCCGAGATTGAGCCAGGCGCCGCCATGCGCGGGCTCGCGCGCGAGCGCGGCGCGATAGGCGTCCTCCGCCTCGGCCAGCCGCCCCTGCTCCGCCAGCGCCACGCCGAGGTTGAAGCACGCCCGCGTCAAATGTCCGTCGAGTGCGAGCGCGCACCGATAGGCTGCCTCCGCCTCCTGGAACCGCGAAAGTTCGCCGAGTGCGACGCCGAGCTTGTTGTGCAGGCCGGCATCGTCCGGGCGGCCGGCCAGCGCCCGCCGGAATGCCGCCACCGCGCTCTCGTGTTCCCCTTTCACGGCCAGCGCATCGCCAAGCGTCACCAGCGCCGGCGCATGATCGGGCTCGATGTCGAACACGCGGCCGAGCAGCGCTGCGCCCTCTGCCGCGCGGTCACTGACGAAGGCGGCGACGGCCGCAAGGTGCAGCGCCGGGACGTGATCCGGTTCGACCTTCAACACCTCCGCGCAGAGCATCGCGGCATGATCCGGCCGCCCCGACGCAAATTGCTCCGCCGCCTGAAACACAATCCGATCGACAGCCGCCTCGCCCACGATACAGCCCGCCCCTTGATACCAGAGATGGGGGTTAAACGCGCGAAGCCGACAAATCCGTCGCTCGTCGTGCCGGGCCGGGAAACCAGAAACAAAAGGGCTGATCGACGATGTCGACCAGCCCTTTCAGATCACGCTCGATGGCGCATCGCGCCGCAGCTGGCACCCGCCGGATCAGTCCGTCGTCAGGGCCGTTTCCATGTCGGTCGGATCGATCTGCCTGGAGAGGTTGGCGGTCAGCTTGTCGCGATCGAGTTCACCCTCCCACCAGGCCACGACCACGCAGGCCACGCCGTTGCCGCAGAGATTGGTCAGTGCGCGGCACTCGCTCATGAACTTGTCGATGCCGAGCACGATCGCCATGCCCGGCACGAGGCGCGGATCGACCACGGCGAGCGTGGCCGCCAGCGTGATGAAGCCCGCGCCGGTGATGCCGGAGGCGCCCTTCGAGGTCAGCATCGCCACGACGAGGATCGTCAGCTGCTGGTTGAAGCTAAGGTCGTAGCCGAGCGCCTGGGCGATGAACAGCGTCGCCAGCGTCATGTAGATGTTGGTGCCGTCGAGGTTGAACGAATAGCCCGTGGGCACGACGAGGCCGACCACCGATTTGGAACAGCCGAGCCGTTCGAGCTTCTCCATCAGCGACGGCAGCGCGCTTTCCGAGGACGACGTGCCGAGAACGATCAACAATTCGTCCTTGATGTAGGCGAGGAACCTGAAGATCGAGAAGCCGGCGAACCGCGCGATGAGCCCGAGCACGACGAACACGAACAGCGCCGCGGTCAGATAGAAGGTCGCGATCAGCCCGATGAGGTTGCCGAGCGCCGTCGGCCCGTACACGCCGATCGTGTAGGCCATGGCGCCGAAAGCGCCGATCGGCGCGGCGCGCATCACGATCGAGATGACGCCGAACACCGCATGAGCGGCGTCGTCGATGAAACTGCGGATGGTGTGGCCGCGTTCGCCGAGCCCCATCAGGGCGAAACCGAACAGCACCGCGAACAGCAGCACCTGGAGAATCTCGCCCTGCGCGAACGCGCCGACCACGGTGTCGGGAATGATGTGGAGCACGAAATCGACGCTCTTCTGCGCCTTGGCCTGATCGGCAAACTTGGCGACGGCCTGCGCATTGGCCGCGGCATTGCCGAAGCCTGCGCCCGGCTTGACGAGATTGCCGACGATGAGGCCGATCACCAGGGCGAAGGTGGAGACGATCTCGAAATACACCAGCGCCTTGACGCCGATGCGTCCGACCTTCTTGGCGTCCTGGATGTGGGCGATGCCCGAGACGACGGTGCAGAAGATGATCGGGGCGATCACCATCTTGATCAGCTTGATGAAGCCGTCGCCCAGCGCCTTGATCCACTCGTTCTTGGCGAGGTCCGGCCAGATCCAGCCGACGATGGCGCCAAGCACGATGGCGATCAGCACCTGGACGTAGAGAACCTTGTACCACGGCTTGGCCGCGGCCGGAGTTGCCGGCGCGCCCGCCGTCATCGTTGTCGTGGTCATTGCTCACTCCCCCCTACAAACGCGAAGCCAGCCAAGATCAACTTGGCCGGCCCTGTCAATTGGAACTGCCCGCTGCTGGGCGTCTTACGCGCGGCGATCGACGATCCGGCGGAGCGCCGGCATCAGGGTGGCACCCAGCGCGTTCTTGACCAGCGATGCCGCGATGAAGGGCACGATGCCGACCAGCCAGGCCTTGGACACACCGAGACCGAGGCCGAACGCCAGCCAGCCGAAACCCGCCGCGAGGATGATGATGTGACCGGCGGCCATGGCGGCGAACAGCAGCACCACGCTGCGATCCCAACCGCGCTCCGCCAGCCAGCCGGTGACGAAGGCCGCCGCGACGAAGCCGAACAGATAGCCCGCAGTCGGCCCCACCAGCGGTGCAATCCCACCGACCGGGCCGGCAAACACCGGCAGGCCGATCGCGCCCTCGGCGAGGTAGGCGATGATTGTTGCACTGCCGAGGCGCCAGCCATAGGCCGCGCCGATCATCAGCACGACCAGCGTCTGCAAGGTCATGGGCACATAGGGCAGCGGCAGGTTGACCTTCGCCGACAGCGCCATCAAGGCGGTGCCGAGCGCGACGAGGATGAACGCGCGCAAGGCACCGACGCTTTCGCCCGGCCGAACGGGCCACATCAATGTGGCGAGCGAGACATGCGGCGTGGCGGCGGACGGGATGGACTGGTCAGGCACTTCGAACTCCAGGGAGGCAGGTGAAAACTGGCGGCTATTTAAGCCAGTGGGCGATCCGGTCAACTGCTTCCCGCATCTCCGCAGCCGAGCGCGCATAGGAGAGCCGGATGAAGGAGCGGCCATGGATCGGGTCGAAATCGAGGCCCGGCGTCGCCGCGACATGCGCCTGTTCGAGCATCTGCTTGGCGAACTCGAAGCTGTCGGACGTGAAGTCGGAGACTTCGGCATAGAGATAGAAGGCGCCGTCGGCCGGCAGAAACTTGCTCAATCCGGCTCTCGGCAATCCCTCGATCAGAATGCGCCGGTTCTCCTGATAGCCGTGCTTGATGGCCTCCATTTCGGCCGCGCCGTCGAAGGCAGCCTCGGCCGCGATCTGCGACAGCGACGGCACCGAGATCGACAGGTTCTGCTGCAGGCGCTCGATCGGGCGCACCAGGATCTCCGGCACAACCATCCAGCCGACGCGCCAGCCGGTCATGCAGAAATATTTCGAGAACGAATTGATGACGAGCGCATGCGGCGACAGCGCGGCCGCGGTCACCGCCGGAAAGGCATAGTCGAGGCCGTGATAGATCTCGTCGGAGATGAAGCGGATGCCGGCGTCTTCGGCGGCCGCGATCAGGCCGGCGAGCGCCTCGCGGGACATCATCGTCCCCGTCGGATTGGCCGGGCTGCCGACGAGGACGCCCTTGAGCGGCGCCTTGCGATGGGCCGCGAGCAAAGCCTCGCCGGTCAGCGCATGGCGCGTCTCGTTACTGGTCTCGATCAGCACCGGCTCGCAACCGAGGGCCGTGAGGATGTGGCGGTACGGCGGATAGCCGGGCACCGTCACGGCGACGCGGTCACCCGGCTCGAACATCGCGAGAAAGGCGAGGATGAATCCGCCGGACGAGCCTGTCGTCACCACGATCCGGTCGGGACTGACCTCGCAGCCATGAGCGTCGCGATAGTGACGCGCGATCCGCGCGCGCAAGGACGGGATGCCGAGCGCGGACGTGTAGTCGATCCGCCCGGCTTCGAGCGCCGCATGGGCGGCTGCAATCGCGGTCTTCGGCGCGCCGGTGGCGGGTTGGCCGACCTCCATGTGGATGACATTGCCGCCGGCCGCCTCGATTCGGGCCGCCGCGGCCATCACGTCCATGACCATGAAGGGGGGAACATCGCTGCGGCGGGACGGCTCCAGCCATGGCCCCAACCGGCTTGTCATTGTCGCATCGTGCATCGATTTCTGCTATTTCGCTGGCGGACCGGTTCCCGGGCGTCTCTTGGTCCCGGGGAAATGGGGCGCTTGCGCCCCAGACTGGCCGCATTGTACGGCTCTTAAGGGCATATCGCGTATCCGGCCCGCCGCCAATCGACAAAAACCAGTCACGAAACTGCTTTTTCAAGACCAGCCCGCTTGATGTTGCTTCCGAACGCATTGCGCAAGACAGCCTCCGCCCTGACCGCCCTGGTCACGGCGACGGCCATCGCGTTGTTGCCCGTCCCTGCGGCCCAGGCCCAGCAGAAGGGACCGCCGGTCCTGCGCGACACCGAGACCGAGCAATTGCTGCGCGAATATACCCGGCCGATCCTGCGCGTGGCGGGCCTGGAGAAGCAGAACATCCAGATGGTGATCGTCAACGAGGGCTCGTTCAACGCCTTCGTCGCCGACGGCCGCCGCATCTTCGTCAATTACGGGGCGATCCTTCAGTCGGAGACGCCGAACCAGATCATCGGCGTGCTCGCGCACGAGACCGGGCACCTGGCCGGCGGGCATCTGTCCAAGCTGCGCGAACAGCTCGCCACGGCCCAGACGCAGATGATCATCGCGATGCTGCTCGGTGCCGGCGCCATCGCGGTCGGCAGCACGCGGAGCAGCAGCGCCGGCAATAACGGTCTGGCCAATGCCGGCGCCGCCGCGATCGCCGGTCCGCAGGAGATGATCCGCCGCACGCTGCTGTCCTATCAGCGCCAGCAGGAGGAGAATGCCGACCGCGCCGGCGTGAAATTCCTCACCGCCACCCAACAGTCGCCGAAGGGCATGTACGAGACCTTCAAGCGCTTCACCAGCGAGAGCCTGTTCGCATCCCGCGGCGCCGATCCCTATCTCCAGTCCCATCCGATGCCGGCCGAGCGCGTCGCGGCGCTGCAGGAGTTCGCGAGCACCAGTCCCTATTGGGACAAGAAGGACGATCCTGCGCTCCAGCTCCGGCACGACATGGTGCGCGCCAAGATCTCCGCCTTCATGGAGCGCCCCGAGACGGTGTATCGCCGCTATCCGCAGACCAACGACAGCCTGCCGGCGCGCTATGCCCGCGCCATCAGCACCTATCTTCACGGCGACCTGCGCAGCGCGCTGGCGCAGATCGATGCGCTGATCCAGGTCCAGCCCAACAACCCGTACTTCTACGAAGTCCGCGGCCAGGCCCTGCTCGAGAGCGGCAAGCCGGCCGAGGCCATCCCTGCCCTGCGCAAAGCTGCCGCACTGTCCAACAACGCGCCGCTCATCGAGATGTTACTTGGGCAGGCTCTGGTTGGAGCCGATAATAAGGCCTACACGGACGATGCCGTCCGGATTCTGCGCGCCGCCGTGGCACGGGAGCCCGAGGCGATCCTCGGCTACAGCCAGCTCGCGATGGCCTATGGCCGGAAGGGAGATTATGCCGAGGCGGATCTCGCATCGGCGCAGGCCGCCTATCTGCGCGGCGACAACAAGACCGCCCGCGAGCTCGCTACGCGCGCGAAGACCCGTTTCGCCGTCGGCACGCCCGGATGGGTCAAGGCCGACGACATCGTGGCGGCGAAGCCGTCGCGCAACTAGATCGACCAGACCGACGCCTGACACCACCACGTCACGACACCGGGCTCAACTCCGCCGGGACGTTTCCGAAACCTGCTTTGGATAAGAGGATTTGCCTATGCCTTCGCTGCGCCTGCTCGCTCCCGCGCTGTTCGCGCTCGCCATGTTCGGCGCAGCTGTCCCCGCTTCGGCCGACAGCTTTTCCGATACCCAGCGCACCGACATCGAGGCGATCATCAAGAACTACCTCGTCAGCCATCCCGAGGTGCTCGAGGAGGCCATGGCCGAGCTCAGCAAGCGCCAGGCTGCCGCCGAGACCCAGAAGCACGAGGCGAGCATCGCCCAGAACGCCGACGCCATCTTCAACTCGCCTCGCCAGGTCGTGCTCGGCAACAAGGACGGCGACGTCACCTTCGTCGAGTTCTTCGACTACAATTGCGGCTATTGCAAACGCGCGATGACCGACATGCTCGACCTCATGAAGGGCGATCCGAAGCTCAAGGTCGTGCTGAAGGAGTTCCCGGTGCTGAGTCAGGGCTCGGTCGAAGCAGCCCAGGTCGCGGTGGCCGTGCGGATGCAGGACCCCACAGGCAAGAAATATCTCGACTTCCATCAGAAGCTGCTCACCGGCCGCGGCGCTGCCGACAAGGCGCGCGCGATTCAGGCGGCGAAGGAAGCCGGCCTCGACACCGCGCGCATCGAGAAGGACATCAACAGCCCCGAGGTCCGCGCCACGATCGAGGAGAACTTCAAGCTCGCCGAGGCGATGGGCATGAACGGCACCCCGAGCTACGTCATCGGCAAGCAGATCGTGGTCGGCGCCGTCGGCCTCGAAAGCCTGAAGGAAAAGATCGGCATCGCGCGCTGCGGCAAGGCCACGTGCTGATCGATCCATTCACGACATCACGTCCAAGATCACCTCCAAGGCAAAAGGCCAGTTGAAAAGCTGGCCTTTTGTTTCAGCTGGCGACGTCCGCGTGCGGCGTTCATCTGGCGTTCAAGAAACAAATCCTCCGGAACCGACTATGTTCCGGAACAACTCAAATCTCCTTTCGTTGTCGGCGCGGGCAATGACGCAATGAACACCTGAGGAGAATTTCCATGTCGAACCGCTTTATGATCTCGGTCGCTGCGCTGGCGCTGGTCGCCGGCGCCGGCCTCGCCAACGCACAGGGCACCATGAGCCGCGACGGCGGCAGCGCCGGTGGCGCGCAGATGCAGAACGCGCCCGCAGGCGGCGCGGCCGAGCGCGGCGGCGCAATGGGCCGGGAAGCCACGGGCGCCGAGAAGGGCACTGTCGGTCAGTCCGGTAGCCCCGCCATGAAGTCCGGCCCGGCCGCCGAGGAGAAGTCCTCCGGCGCCATGAAGGACGACCGTCCGGGCGGCGCGATGAACAAGAACGCGACCGACGACAAGGCTGGCGCCACCAAGGGCCAGCGCACCGACGATCGCGCACAGGGCCAGATGGACAAGGGCCACACCGACAAGTCGAAGGGCGCGATGGACAAGTCCCAGATGGACAAGTCCAAGAGCACCGAAACCGACAGCAAGAGCGGCAACATGAACGCTCAGACCAAGGGCGCGGACGGCAAGTCACAGACCACCACCGGCAACGCCGCAACCTCGGCGACCGCCGCACCGCCGCCGGAGAAGCGGACCGAGATCGTCTCGGCGATCAAGTCGACCAAGATCGAAGAGACGACCAACGTCAACTTCAACATCTCGGTGGGCACCACGATCCCGTCCTCGGTCCGGTTCCACCCGCTTCCGCCCCGGATCGTCGAAATCTATCCGGAATGGCGCGGCTATGACGTCGTCTTCGTGCGCGGCCAGTACATCATAATCCGCCCGCAGACGCGCGAGATCGTCTACATCATCGAAGGCTAAGTGGTCTCTCTGACCCCTTCGACGAGCCCCCGCCGAGCGATCGGCGGGGGCTTTCGCCGTTCCCGCGAAGGCCATCCCGCCCGGTTTTGCGCGGCAAGCCACGGCTGGAACTGGTTAACAAGCAATTTCCGTAGGTTCCGCACAGGTTTTTGCGCACTGGATGAGCTGCCTGAGGGCCTTTCCGAAGCCCTTCAAGGCTTCCCCTCACGCGCTTTGTTACCTATAACCCGGCCACCCCAAGCACCTCGCCGGGATGGGAATGGCTGAACCTGCAACCGACACGATCCTCGTTCTGAACGGGCCGAACCTCAACATGCTGGGGACTCGCGAGCCCGAGAAGTACGGTCATGCCACGCTGGCCGACGTCGAGACATTGTGCAGCGAGACAGCCGCCGAGTTCGGCCTGAAGGCCGATTGCCGGCAGTCCAACCGCGAGGGCGAATTGATCGACTTCATCCACGAGGCGCATGCACGCCGGATGAAGGGCATCGTGATCAACGCCGGCGGCTACTCCCACACCTCGATCGCGTTGCACGATGCTCTGCTCGCGGCACAGCTTCCGGCCGTCGAGGTGCACGTCACGAACATCCATGCCCGCGAGAGCTTTCGTCACCATTCCTACACCGCGCGTGCGGCGTTCGCGTCCTTGTGCGGTTTCGGCATCGACGGCTATCGCCTCGCCATCCTCGGCCTTGCCGTCAAACTCGGCATCAAGCCGAGAGCCTGACGCTCCCTTACCCACCAGAACATTCGGATCAGACAACATGGCGCGCCAGCCAGACGACAAAGCAGCCACAAAGTTTTCCAGCGAGGATTCCGCGCTCGTCCGCGAGCTCGCTCTGCTGCTGGATGAAACCAGCCTCACCGAGATCGAGATCGAACGCGCGGGCCTGCGCCTGCGCGTCGCTCGCAACATCAGCGTCGCCGCGACCATGCCCATGGCGGTTGCGTCGGCCGCTCCCGCGCCTCTGGCAACGCCCGCGGCGGCTGCGCCCGACATGTCGAAGCACCCCGGTGCGGTGACCTCGCCGATGGTCGGCACCGCCTATTGGGCACCCGAGCCCGGCGCCAAGCCGTTCATCGAGGTCGGAGCCAAGGTCTCGGTCGGGCAGACGCTGCTGATCATCGAAGCCATGAAGACGATGAACCAGATCCCCTCGCCGCGTGCCGGCACGGTGACGCAGATCCTGATCGAGGATGGCCAGCCGGTCGAATTCGGCGAGCCCCTTGTGATCATTGAGTGAGGGCGCGGCGAATGGCGAGTAGCGATTAGTTACTCGTCCCTGTTCGCCCTTCGCCATTCTCCCTTCGCCCCCGAGGCAACATGTTCGACAAGATCCTCATAGCCAATCGCGGCGAGATCGCCCTTCGCATCCTGCGCGCCTGCAAGGAGCTGGGGATCGCGACCGTTGCCGTGCATTCCACCGCCGACGCCGACGCCATGCATGTGCGCCTGTCGGACGAGAGCGTCTGCATCGGCCCGCCGCCCTCCAAGGACAGCTATCTCAACGTGCCGGCGCTGCTGGCGGCCTGCGAGATCACCGGCGCGGACGCCGTGCATCCCGGCTACGGCTTCCTGTCGGAGAATGCGCGCTTCGCGGAAATCCTCGGCGAACACAATCTGCATTTCATCGGTCCCAAGGCCGAGCACATCCGCCTGATGGGCGACAAGATCGAGGCCAAGAAGACCGCCAAGCGGCTCGGCATTCCCGTCGTGCCCGGCTCCGACGGCGCGGTCGGTCCCAATGACGACGCCATGGCGATCGCCCGGAAGATCGGCTTCCCCGTCCTGGTCAAGGCGGCTGCCGGCGGCGGTGGTCGCGGCATGAAGGTCGCGCACACCGAGGCCGACCTGCTGATGGCGCTGTCGACCGCGGCCAACGAGGCGAAATCCGCCTTTGGCGACGCCTCGGTCTATCTGGAAAAATATCTGCAGAAGCCGCGCCACATCGAGATCCAGATCCTCGGCGACGGCCGCGGCGGGGCCATCCATCTTGGCGAACGCGACTGCTCGCTGCAACGTCGTCACCAGAAAGTCTGGGAGGAAGGCCCCTCACCGGTGCTGTCGGCCGCCGCCCGCGCCAAGATCGGCGAGACCTGCGCCAAGGCGATGCGCGAGATGAAATATCTCGGCGTCGGCACCATCGAATTCCTCTACGAGGATGGCGAGTTCTACTTCATCGAGATGAACACCCGCATCCAGGTCGAGCATCCCGTCACCGAGAGCATCACCGACATCGACCTGGTGCTGGAGCAGATCCGCATCGCCGCCGGCGGCGAGCTGCCGGCCCGCCAGGACGAGGTGCAAATCATCGGCCATGCGATCGAGTGCCGCATCAACGCCGAGAACCCGCAGACCTTCCGGCCCTCGCCCGGACGCATCACGCAGTTCCACCCGCCCGGCGGGCTTGGCGTCCGGATCGATTCCGCAGTCTATCAGGGCTACACGATTCCGCCCTATTACGACTCCTTGGTCGGCAAGCTGATCGTGCACGGCAAGACCCGCAGCGAGTGCCTGATGCGGTTGCGGCGGGCCCTCGACGAAATGGTGGTGGACGGCATCGAGACCACGCTGCCGCTGTTCCGGGACCTGGTCCGGCAGCCCGCCATCATCGACGGCGACTACCATATCCACTGGCTGGAACAGTATCTGGCCGGCCAGACCAAATCGTCCTGAAAAAAAGGAACCTCCCCTGGAACCTTCTGCTCCGTCAGGGGTTCTGAACGGTTGGGCAGTTCCAAGGGGCAGTTTTGAACTTCAAAGACATTGATCGTGGTGATCCGCCGTGACAGCTGAGGCCCAGCGGCGGCGGACCTTGGTACAAATCCTGCTGCTTTCGGCGGGATTCGTCGTGCTGGTCGCGATCAGCGCGTCTTCGATCCTGCTCGTCAACAAGTCACGGGAGGATAATGCCTGGGTCGTGCACACGGTCGAGGTCGAGAACCTGATCTCGGATCTGCTGCTGGAAATCCGCCGCGCGGAAAGTGCCACGAGGGCCTATCTTCTCTCGGGCTCCCCCCAGTTTCTCGCCGAATACCAGACGGCGACGACCAACATCCTGCCGGCGCTCGACAAGCTGACAGCCTCGGTCCGCGACAATCCGGTCCAGGTCGCCAACGTCACGAGACTTCGCAAGGCGGTGGAGCAGCGGCTGTCGGAATTCGCGCGCGGGGTGGAGCGCGTCAAGAACAACGACGTCGAGACCGCGGTGACCGCACTTCGGAACGGCACGTCCACGGGCGCGGTGGAAGCGATCGCCGCCGCCGGCCGTGACATGCGCCTGGAAGAGGACCGCCTGTTCAGGCAGCGCACGGCCACCGCAGACCGGACCCAGACCCTCGCCTCCTCCGTCACCATCGCAGGATCCGGCCTGGTCCTCGCGCTGGCCTTCGGGTCGATCCTGCTGGTGCGCCAATCTTCGCGTGCCCGTGACCTGGCCGAGGCCAGCCTGCGCGATGCGAATCTGAACCTGGAGGCCACCGTTGACGAGCGCACGGCGGATCTGCGCGAAGCCAATGCCGAGATCCAGCGCTTTGCCTACATCGTCAGCCATGACCTGCGCTCGCCGCTGGTCAACATCATGGGCTTCACCAGCGAGCTCGAGGAGCTCGGCGGCGACATCTTCCGGCGGATCGGCACCCTGACCCATGCCGACAGCAGTTCGCCGCCGCCCTCAACCGGCGAGATTGTGCTGGAAGGCCCAGACCAGCAGCTCTCGGCGGACTTTGCCGAAGCGCTGGGCTTCATCAAATCCTCGATCGCCAGGATGGACAGGTTGATCTCGGCAATCCTCAACCTGACCCGCGAGGGTCGGCGCGAGTTCCAGCCCGAGAAGATCGACACCGGCAAGTTCGTCGAGGGCATCGTTGCGTCGCTGGCGCATCAGGCGGCGGAAGCGCAGGCCGAGATCCGCATCGAACCGCTCCCCAATATCGTCAGCGACCGCCTTGCGCTGGAGCAGATCTTCTCCAACTTGATAGACAACGCGATCAAATATCTGAAGAACGGAGTTCCCGGCGAAATCAGAATCCGCGGGCGCACCAAGCTCGGATACGCTATCTTCGAGATCAGCGACAACGGCCGCGGCATCGATCCCCGGGACCACCAGCGGATCTTCGACCTGTTCCGCCGCGCGGGAACTCAGGACCGGCCGGGACAGGGCATAGGTCTTGCACATGTACGGGCACTCGTGCGCCGCCTCGGCGGCACGATGTCGGTCTCGTCAGAATTGAACGCGGGCAGCACCTTCACGATCACGCTGCCCATCGCCTGGAACAGCAGCAACCGGAACGCCGACACATGACATTGCCCGTCACCATCATCATGATCGAAGACGACGAGGGCCACGCGCGCCTGATCGAGCGCAACATCCGCCGCTCCGGCGTCAACAACGAGATCGTGCCCTTCGCCAACGGCACCGATGCGATGAAGCATCTGTTCGGTCCTGACGGCAGCGGCCTCGTGCAGAAGGGCAACGCGCTGCTGATCCTGCTCGACCTCAATCTGCCCGACATGACCGGGATCGATATCCTCAAGCAGATCAAGGAAAACAAGTACCTGAAGACCTCGCCCGTGGTGGTGCTGACCACCACCGACGACTCTCAGGAGATCAAGCGCTGCTACGAGCTCGGCTGCAACGTCTACATCACCAAGCCCGTGAACTACGAGAATTTCGCCAACGCCATCCGCCAACTCGGCCTGTTCTTCTCGGTCATCCAGGTCCCGTCCGCCGCCTCATGAACCAGCGCACGCCAACCCTGCTCTATATCGACGACGATGACGCGCTGGCGCGTCTGGTCGATCGCGGCCTGACGCGGCGCGGCTACAAGGTCATTCACGCCCCGAGCGGCGAGGAAGGTCTGGCGCGCATCCGCTGTGCCGGAGCGGATGGCGGCATCGACGTCGTGGCGCTCGACCAGTACATGCCCGGCCTCGACGGTCTAGAGACGCTGGAGCAGATCATGGCGATCGCGGGCGCCCCGCCGGTGGTGTTCGTCACCGCCTCGCAGGATTCCTCGATCGCGGTGACTGCGCTCAAGGCCGGCGCGGCCGATTATCTCGTCAAGGACGTCAAGGGCGAGTTCATCCCCCTGCTCCACGTCGCCGCCGAGGGCGCGCTGCGGCAGGCCGAACTGCAGAAGGCGCGTGAGGAGGCCGAGGCCGAGATCCATGCCTCGCGCGATCGCTATGCGGCGCTCGCAGCCGAGCGCGAGGTGCTGCTGCGCGAGGTCAACCACCGCGTCGGCAACTCGCTCCAGATCATCGCCTCGCTGCTGCATCTGCAGGCGAGTTCGGCTGCGCAGGACGAGGTCAAGGCAGCGCTCACCAATGCGATGGGCCGCGTCGCAGCGGTGGCGCAGGTGCATCGCCGTCTCTACACCTCGCAGGACCTGAAGAGCGTGGTCCTGAACCAGTATCTGGATTCGCTGCTCGAGGACCTCAGGCGTTCGGCCGAGGGCAACCGGATGTCGCGCCTGACGCTGAAGGCCGTGCCGGTCGAGATCGATCCCGATCGTGCGGTCGCCGTCGGCATCATCGTCAACGAGCTGGTGATGAACGCGGTGAAATACGCCTATCCCGACGGCGCCGGCCCAATCCATGTCGACCTGACGGAGCAAGGCGACGATCTCCTGCTGACCATCACCGACGACGGCGTCGGCGACGCCGTGAAGGCCGACCCGCGCTCCACCGGCATGGGCCAGCGCATCGTCGCGGCCATGGCCTCCAAGCTCGATGCCACCGTCGAGCGCGATCCCGCGCACAGCGGCACCCGCATCATCCTGACGTTTCGCCGTGCGCCGCTCGCAGCGCCCGGCAAGCCGGGCCAGGTCGCGGCGAACTGAGGTCGCGGCGCGCCGTGACCCGCAATTCCACGGCATCGTCCCCCATCGCAAGCCCGTCGCGTTCCTGCTAAGGTCGCGGCATGACTTCGCGCGACTCCGCCTCGTCTGAAATTACACCGGCCGTCCTGCTGCGTGCCTATGCCTGCGGCATCTTCCCGATGGCCGAAAGCGCCGACGACCCGACCCTGTTCTGGGTGGAGCCGGAGCTGCGCGGCGTCATCCCGCTCGACGGCTTTCGCGTGGCCTCGCGGCTCGCCCGCACCGTTCGCTCGGACGCATTTCGCGTCACCGTCAACACCGCCTTCAAGGCCACCATCGCCGGCTGCGCCGCACCGCAGGAAGGGCGCGAGGACACGTGGATCAACAAGCGCATCCGCGACCTCTATGGCGGCCTGCATGAGCTCGGTCATTGCCACAGCGTCGAGGCCTGGCAGGGCGACGATCTCGTCGGCGGACTCTATGGCGTGAGCCTCGGCCGCGCCTTCTTCGGCGAAAGCATGTTCCACACCGCGCGCGATGCCTCGAAGGTTGCTCTGGTGCATCTGGTGGCGCGGCTGATCCATGGCGGCTTCGAGCTGCTCGACACCCAATATGTCACCGAACATCTGAAGAGCTTTGGCGCCGTCGAGATCCCGCGGCGGCGCTACACCGCGCTGCTCGACAGGGCCCTCGCGGGCGAGCCGGCCGACTTCCTGCGGCTGTCGAGCGACGAGGCCATCCCCGGCGCGCGCGCGCTCGAGATCATCGCCTCGCGGCAGTGATCAGCGGCCGAAGCCGGGAGATTTGGCCTAGCGGCCAAACCCCGGAATGCCGAACAGGCCCGGCTGCTGCTGGGGCGGCGGAGGTGGCGGCGCCGGTTGCGGCTGCTGCATCGGCGGGAGCGGCTGCGGCGGGCGTTGCTGCACGGCCTGCTTGGGCGCGGCCTTCTTCTGCGCGGGCGGCGGTGGCGGAGCCGGCTTGGTCGCGGGATCGGGCGCCGCGGTCGCGATGGTCTGCTGCGGCTCTTTGCAGTCGGTCAGCCAGATATCGTAAATCGGGTGCTCGACGCCGTGCAGGCCGGGGCTCGCCGCATACATCCAGCCGGAGAAGATTCGCTTCACTTCGCCCTGGAGCGTGATCTCGTCGACCTCGACGAAGGCGTCGGTGTTCGCGGCCTCGGTCGCAGGGCGGGTGTAGCAGGCGTTGGTCTTGACGCGCAGCGCGCCGAACTGGACCGTCTCGCCGATCTCCTCGTCGAAATTGATGATGCGGCCCGTGATCTTGTCGAGCCCGGAGAAAGTCGCCTTCTTGTTCAGCACCTTCTGCGCCGGCGGCTCGGTCACGACCTCGTCGCCGGGCTGCAGGCTCGGCGGCGACTGGGGCACCGCACCCTGCTGGGTTCCACCCTTCTGCTGCGGCTGGCGCTGGCCGGGAGGTGCGACGGCCGCGGAGGGCGGCTGGTTGGGTGGCGCGATGGTCGAGCCGGGCGGCGGCGCCAGCGGCTGGGTCTCGACCGGTCCTGGCATGACATTGCCCTGACGGCCCGGCGGCGGCGCCATCGGACGCGAGGGCAACACGCGGCCCTGCGGCGGCAGCTCGGGCACCTCCTCGTCATCGTCCGGAAAAGTCTGAGGCTGCGGCTGTCCGCCGCGCGGAATCGCACCCGGCGGCCGCGGTGGCGGATCGGAGAAAATGGTGCCGATCTGCGCCTGCGCGGGGGGCGCCGCCGTCAATGCGGCAGCGGCCAGAAGCGCCGCAAGACCTGTCAGGGTAAGGATTCGAAACATATCTCGCGCGGCTTCAACAGCGAATCGGGCTTGTTGCACATTGTACAGGGGATACCGCCGCTCGCAGGCCTTCCGGTTAACACGGCGAATACGGCGGGGAAAGGGCGGCATTCCAGCCCTGCCCGGTCCGGTCTGGCCAGAGCCGGCCGCGGGTGGGATAGTCGGCGGTCCATCCAGAGGGGGCCGCGACGCGCCGCGTCCTGAACGACCCGCGTCCTGCCCTGAAACGCCCGCAAGAAGGCTCGCCATGCCCGTTGTGCTCGATCCCGATGCTGCTGCCGTTTACAAGGCCTTCCAGGAGGCCGGCCGTCCCGCCTATGAGAGCCTGACCGCACCGGAAGCCCGGGCCTATTACGCGCAGGCCCGCTTTGCCACCAATCCGGACGCGCCAGACCTCGCGCGCGTCGAGGCGCTCTCGATCCCGGCGCCGCATGGCGCCATTCCCGCCCGCCTCTACGTGCCGACGGAGATCCGCAGCCGGGACGGATTGTCCCCGGCGCTGGTGTTCTTTCACGGCGGCGGCTGGGTGATCGGCGATCTCGACTCCCACGACGTGGTCTGCCGCAAACTCGCGATCGAGGGCGCGCTGATCGTGATCTCGGTGGATTATCGCCTCGCCCCCGAACACAAGTTTCCCGCCGCTGCCGATGACGCGATCGCCGCCACGAAATGGGTTGCTTCGAACGCGCGCGCGCTCGGCATCGATGCGGCGCGGCTGTCGATCGGCGGCGATAGCGCCGGAGGCAATCTCACCGCGGTCGTCGCGCTCGCCGCGCGCGACGGCAACGGCCCGGCGCTCGCCGGCCAGGTGCTGATCTATCCGGCGACGGATTTCGCGATGACCCACGGCTCGCACAGCGAACCCGAGACCAGCGTGCTGCTGACGCATTCGGTGATCCGCTGGTTCCGCGATCATTATCTCAACGGCGCCGCCGACATCCACGACTGGCGCGCCTCGCCGGCGCGCGCGCAAAGCCTGGCCGGACTTCCGCCGGCCTATGTGCTCACCGCCGGAGCCGATCCGCTGCGCGACGAAGGTGCCGAATATGCCGAACGGCTCAAGCAGGCCGGCGTGCCCGTCACCTACAAGCACTATCCCGGCCAATTCCACGGCTTCTTCACGATGGGCAAATTGCTGCAGCAGGCCAATGTCGCCGCGTCCGACATCGGTGCGTGGCTGAAGGGGCTGGGCTAGCAGACCACCTGCATGCGCGCCCAGATTCGCACGGTTCTGTCCGCTCCCCTGGCGCTCCTGACCTGGCTCGGCGGCCAGGGCACCCGCGCCGTGGCCGCCATCGTCTTCATCGCGATCGCCGTGCCGCCGCTGGGCCTTTTGCTTCGGCCTTACGTCACCGAGGCGATCCTCGTCCTGTTGTGCATCTCCTTCATGCGCGTCGACCTGGCTGCGCTCCGCGGCCATCTGCGCCGGCCCGCTCTGATCGCGGCCGCAACCGGCTGGACCACGATCGGCGTTCCCCTGATCGTCGGCACGATCGCGCATGTGAGCGGCCTTGCCGACAGCGCTCCGGGTCTGGCCCTCGCGCTGATGCTGCAGGGCCTGGCATCTCCGATGATGGCCGCGCCGGCGCTCGCCGCGCTGATGGGCCTCGATGCCACGCTCGTGCTGGTCACGCTGGTGACCTCGACCGCGCTGGTACCGTTCACCGCCTCGCTGTTCGCAGGCCTGTTTCTGACGGGCGTCCTCAGCATCTCGCCGCTGGCGCTCGGCCTCAAGCTGCTCGGCATCCTGGTCGCGGCGCTGATCGCCGCGATCCTCATCCGCGCCGTGTTCGGGACCGATGCGATCCGGCGTCACAAGCAGCCGATCGACGGCTTCAACATCGTCATCCTTTTCATTTTCGCCGCCGCCATCATGGGGGATGTCGCGCACGATTTTCTCGCGCAGCCCGCCTTCACGGTGGGGATCGCCGCGCTCGCCTTCGCGGTCTATTTCACGCTGCTCGCGATCACCACGCTGCTGTTCCGCCGCATCGGCACTGAGCGCGCGCTGGCGCTCGGGCTGATGGTGTCACAACGCAATCTCGGCCTGATGCTGGCGGCGACCGCCGGCGCACTGCCGGCAACGACCTGGCTCTATTTCGCGATGACGCAGTTTCCAATCCACCTCGCCCCGTACATGCTGATGCCAATCGCGCGGCGGCTTACGGCGCGAAACGGGTCGGGGCCAGCGGTTGCCCCCCAGGCGCCGGGTTGACGCGGCAGCGCATCGTTCCGCCCCCGTCCCCCGCCACCTTACCCCGCCCGCGCCGCGCGTCGCAGCGCCTGGGGCGGCTGGCCGAAGGCGCGGATGAAGGCCCGGCGCATGCGTTCGGGATCGCGGAAGCCGGTGATTTCCGCCACGCGCTCGATCGGCTCGGGCGAGGACTGGACGCGCTCACGGGCGGCCTCGATCCGCAGGCGCTCGATCGCCTTTGACGGCGTGGTGCCGGTCTCGGCGGCGAAGGCGCGGGCAAAGTGGCGCGCGCTCATGTTGGCGCGTTCGGCGAGGTCTTCGACCGTGAGCGGCGCGTCGAGATGTTCACGGGCCCAGGCCAGCAGCGCGCCGAAGCGGCCGTTCGGCGCCTTCAACTCCAGCAGCGAGGAGAACTGCGACTGGCCGCCGCTGCGGCGATGATACAGCACGAGCTGGCGCGCGGTTGCCTGCGCGATCTCCTCGCCATGATCTTCGGTCGCCATCGCCAGCGCCAGATCGATGCCGGCGCTGATGCCGGCCGAGGTCCAGACCTGGCCGTCGCGAGTGAAGATCTGGTCCGGCTCGAACTTCACCTTCGGATAGCGCGCCACGAAATCGCGCGTCCGGGCCCAATGCGTCGTGGCGCGGCGGCCGTCGAGCAGGCCGGCCTCGGCGAGGACATAGGCGCCCGAGCAGACGCTCGCGACCCGCACGCCGCGCCTTGCCAGCCGCTGCACCAAGGCCAGCGTCTGCGGACAGCGCGCCGCTCCGGCGACGCCCTCGCCGCCCGCCACGACTAGCGTCGTGATCGCATTCGTTCCCCTGAAATCCCGCGCCAGCATCTCGACCCCCGACGAGGCCCGCACCGGCCCGGCCTGCGCCGCCAGCACGCGCAGCGCCAGCTGCCTGCCGGCATAGCGCGCGGCGATCTCGAACACGGAGATTGGGCCGGCCGCATCGAGCAGCTGGAAGTCCGGGAAGATCAAGATGCCGATCATGACTTTGTCCGAAAGTGAGGGATTTATGCCATTCTGGACATCAAGGCATCATGCCATTCTGCGCACGTCAAGCGCTTCATGGAGGCTTTCATGTCCGCACCGCTCCAGATCGGACTTCTGCTGTTTCCCCACGTCACCCAGCTCGATTTCACCGGGCCGCTGCAGGTGTTCTCGTCGGTGCCCGGCGCCCAGGTGCATCTGGTCTGGAAGACGCTCGACCCGGTGCCAAGCGACTCCGTCCTTATGCTGCCGCCGACGGTGACGTTCGCCGACTGTCCGCAGCTCGACGTGATCTGCGTGCCCGGCGGCTTCGGCATCGACGCGCTGCTCAACGACGAGGACACCCTCGCCTTCCTGCGCCGGCAGGCGGCGGGCGCCAAATTCGTCACCTCGGTGTGCACGGGATCCCTGGTGCTCGGCGCCGCCGGATTGCTGAAGGGCTACAAGGCCGCCACCCATTGGAGCGCGATGAACCTGCTGGAGCTGTTCGGCGCGACGCCGACCAGGACGCGCGTGTGCATCGATCGCAACCGGGTGACGGGCGGCGGCGTCACCGCGGGCATCGATTTTGCGCTGACGCTGGTGTCGCTGCTGGTCGATCGTCCGACGGCGGAAGCCGTCCAGCTTCGCCTCGAATACAACCCCGCACCGCCTTTCAACGCCGGTTCGCCGGAGACGGCACCGGCCGAGGTTCTCGCGCTGATGAAGGAACGCGGCGTCGCATCGCAGGCGCGCCGCACCGAGGCGGCGCAGCGCGCGGCCGGGCGGATGGTGTGACCCCGGCTCGGCAGCGCATCGCTGAAGAGCGCTGCGCCCGGGCACACCCAAAAACCCCGGGTCAAACACTCAACCAAAACAAAAAGGCCGCCGGGTTTCCCAGGCGGCCGTGTGATCCCCGCTGTTCCCGTTCTTCACAGCAGTATCGTGTTGATGCCTGTGCATCCTGTCCCTGGCCGACCTAGCCGGGGGTCCAGGGCTGATAGTCGCCGGTCGCCTTCGGGCGCTTGCCGCTGGCGAGCGTCGAGCCTGAAGGCCGGTAGGCGTTCGGCGTGCCCGTGAGGTTCGGCTGATGCGGCTTTTCCCACTCGCGCGGCTGGTACTTGATCTCGGTCGGCGGGGTATCGACGACGTGATGGATCCAGCCGTGCCACTCCGGCGGGATCCGGCTGGCCTCGGCGTAGCCGTTATAGATCACCCAGCGCCGCTCGAAACCAAGCGTCGGATCGATCGCCCCGCCCCGGGTGCGATAATAAAGGTTGCCCTGATCGTCCTTGCCGACCAGCTCCCCGTACCGTTTGGTCCAGAGCTGGGTGCCAAAGGTCTGGCCACTCCACCAGGTGAAGAACTTCAGGAAGAATTGTTTCATGCGGCAAGGGCCCTGCTTCGTCGCGTCCTGATGCCATCCGGACGCTGAAATGTCCAGTTCGGCGGCTGCGCCTGGCGAGGCGCCAGAACCGGTTCTTGCCGCAAATCCGACGCGATCCATTCAGGCCGGGTACAGCTGCCCCATGAAAATCTGGCTATCGACGCGCAAACTGGCGTGAACCAAGGAACCCCCGTCGTTTCGGTTCGTTTGCTTGCGAGACAAGGAGTTTGATCATGACGAATTTGAGAATCCTGAGTGCCGCAGCCGCGCTGGCGCTGGTGCTCCCGCTGGCAACGCCCAGCTTCGCACAGGGGCATGGTGGACATGGCGGTGGTGGCGGCGCCCGAATGGGCGGCGGCGGCGCCCATGTCGGCGGTGGTGGCATGCGCATGGGCGGTGGCGGCTTCGGCGGTGGTGGGGCGGCGGTTCGCCCCGGCGGCGGCGGCTTTGCCGGCGGCCCGGCGGTTCGCCCGGGTGGCGGCAGCTTTACGGCCGGTGCGGCGGCGAACGCCGGCGCAGCCTTCGGAGGCCGCAACTTCGCGGGCGGCGGCCATAACTGGCACGGCGGCGGCGGCAATTGGCACGGTGGCGGCTGGCATCGCCGCGGCGGCGGAGGGTTCGGACCCGGCTTCGTCGCGGGCGCTGCGATCGGCGGCCTCGGTTCCTACGCCTATTACGGCGGTGGCGGCTACTACAACGACCCGTACTACTACGGCGACAGCTATTACGATGAGCCGTCCGTTGCAGTCGTCCAGGACGACGGCGGCGACTCCGTGGCGTACTGTGCACAACGCTTCAAGTCGTACGATCCTGCCTCGGGCACCTATCTCGGTTATGACGGTCAGCGGCATCCCTGCCCGTAAGCAAAGCACCATCTCACGAAAAGGCGCCGCAGCGATGCGGCGCCTTTTTTCGTTTCATCGCGCCGGCGTTGCGACGAAGCGCAACGCGTGATCGTCGCGCTATTCACCGCACCGTGCATATCTCATCTTTTCCAATCGCAAATTGACCAACTCCGCGATTCGCCTATATCAGCAATGACGGGACGTCGATCTGCTGGGGAATGTCATGCCGCGCTTGATCGTGGCCGACGACGATCCGATGGTTGGTGCAACCATTGAGGTGAGCTCTCAACGTCAGTCTCTCGACGTGACGCTGGCCTACGCTGGTGAAACGGAGTTCGCTGCGCACGAAGCGCGGCCATTCGAGATGAAGGCGCTGAACGTTCACATGCCGCCGATGAGCGGTGCCGAAATCATCTGCCGCCTCCTCCATTCGCGCGCGCCGGAAATCCCGGCGAACGCAAGGACGGGATGCACACAGGCGTCACGGCCGGCGCGTATGAACACAATGTCTGCATGCCTCATGGTCTCAGGCGGCGATCCCCTACCGTCGGACAAGAAAGAGGTCCCTTGATCCCGACACAGCGTCTCATCCTTGGTGTTGGGCTGGCGATCCTCCTCGTGATCGCTGCGACCTCGATCGGGCTCGACGTGAAGTCGCGGTCTGATGCCGTGTCGGTCAACCATACGCTCGAAGTGTTGAACAAGATCGCGGACCTCCGTCTCCAGTTGCGGCGCGCCGAGAGTGCCGCGCGCGGCTACCAGCTCTATCGCACGCAAGGATTTCTCGACGAATTCCAGGCGGCGCGAGACCGCGTCACACCGCTTTTGAGGGATCTCGGGCACGACATCAGCGACAATTCCGAGCAGGAGGCGTTGCTGCGCGAGACCGAGCCGATGATCTTGCGCCGGCTCGAAGTGGCTGCCGAGGCGCTCCGACTGTGGTCCAACGACGACAAGGAGGGCATTCGGGCGCTGCACGACCGCGCCGAAGGGCGCGGACTTATGGAGAAGCTGTCGGTCAATCTCAATCAGCTGGCCGCGGTTGAACGGAAGCTGCTCGCCGCCCGCGAAGCGGACTCGCGCCGCACCGGGATCGTGCTGCTCGGGATCGACCTTGCCGGAGCGCTGGTCATCGTGCTCCTCGTCGTGATGGTCATGCGGGAGAGCCAGCGCACCACGGTGGAGCTCCAGAGCTCGCTGCTGGAGACCAAGGCCGCCAAGGAATCGCTGGAGGCCGCCGTCGCCGAACGCACCGAGCATCTCGTCAACGCCCATGACGAGCTGCGCCTGTCCGTCAACGTGCTGCAGAGCACCTTCCGCAGCATGGCCGAGGGTGTCCTGGTCATCGACACCGACAGGAACATCCTGCTGTCGAACCCGGCCGGCGAGCGCATGCTGCTGTACCGGTCGAGCCGGAATCTGCACGACCTGCGGGCTCTGTCCGACGTGTTTCACAGCGACGGCGTGACCCATTTCGGGCCGGACGAGCTGCCCTCCGCGCGCGCATTGCGCGGGGAATCCTTCGAGGAGCTCGAACTCGTCGTCCGCCCCCACAGCGGCAATCGTGTGCGTCATCTGATGGTCAGCGGCCGGCCGATGATGAATGCGCAAGGCGCGATCTCCGGCGCGGTCCTCGTCTATCACGACGCCACGGCATCGCGCGAAACCGAACGTCAGCTGCACCAGTCGCAGAAGCTGGACGCGATCGGGAAGCTGACCGGTGGCGTCGCACACGACTTCAACAACATGCTGACCGTGATCTCCGGCAACACCGAGACGCTGGTCGCCGAACTCAAGGACCAGCCGGAGTTGCAGCGATCAGCCCGCCTGATCGACGATGCCGCCCAGCGCTGCGGCGAGTTGATCCAGCATCTGCTCGCGTTCGCGCGGCGACAGCCGCTGCAGCCGCGCAACGTCGAGATCAATTCCGCGATCGCGGACATCGCCAAGCTGCTGCGGCCCACGCTGGGCGAGCAGATCCAGATCGACACCGTGCTGGAACAGGGGCCGATGACCTCGCACATCGATCCCTCGCGGCTCACCAACGCCGTGCTGAACATGGCGATCAATGCCCGCGACGCCATGCCGAACGGCGGCCGGCTGCTGCTCGAGACCCGCCGCGTCGCGCTGGACGACGCCTATGCGGAGGCCAATCCCGACGTCACGCCCGGCACCTATGTCATGCTCGCGGTCAGCGACACCGGCGCGGGCATGTCGCCCGAGATCCAGCAGAAGGCGTTCGAGCCCTTCTTCACCACGAAGGAGATCGGCAAGGGATCGGGTCTCGGCCTCTCGATGGTCTACGGCTTCGTCAAGCAGTCCGGCGGCCACATCAAGATCTACAGCGAGGAAGGCCACGGCACCACGATCAAGCTCTATCTGCCGCCCGGCGAAGGCAGTCGCGAAGCCCTCGCAGGCGAGGCCACGCCGTCCAGGGCGACCGGCGGCGCGGAGAGCATCCTCGTTGTCGAGGACGACGGTCTCGTTCGCAATTTCGTCACGGCCCAGCTCAAGAGCCTCGGCTACCGCACATTGTCCGCGGCCGACAGCCAGGCTGCGCTGCAGCTGATCGAGTCCGGCGAGGCCCTGGACCTTCTCTTCACCGACATCGTCATTCCGGGCGGCGTCAGCGGGCGCGACCTTGCCGATGAGGCGCGCAAGCGCCGCCCCGGCCTGAAGGTGCTCTACACCTCCGGCTACACCGACAACGCCATTGTCCATCACGGCAAGCTGGATGACGGCGTCATGCTGCTGACCAAGCCCTATCGCCGCAACCAGCTCGCCGAGACGATCCGCAGGGCGCTGGACGGCGGCGGCGGTCCTCCGGCTTGAAGCGCCGACGGCAAAGCGCGCAAGGCTCCGCAATCGGTGTCTCGCCGCTGCCGGCGCCTAGTGCGATGAATGACGCGGCTTCGCAGTCGTCGTGCTGGTGGGCGCAGCTTCCGAAATCGAGAATGTCAGCCAGGTGTTCCAGCCCGATGGCCGGTTGGCGGCATCGAACTCACCATAGCCCTTGAGGCCGAGAAAGGCGTGGTTTGCGCCGATCGGGAAGATATAGCCGATCTGCGGACCGACCCCGAGAACACGCGAGCGAAATGGCCCCAGAATGGGGTGCTGTCCGGAATCGTCGGTGACTTGCTGGTAGGCGTACCCAACCAGGCCAATGAAGACCTGCTTGGAAAGAAACTTGGATGCGCCCCAGTCGAAATGGAAATCGATGCCGCTTTGATATTGCGTGGCCGTGTTCTTGAAATTGTAGGTGAACCCCGCAACGCCAGAGAATTCCAGGCCGGTGGCCGGGTTGAGGTAGGTGTATCCGCCGCCGCCATCGATGGCGCCGTGCCCGATTCCGGTATTGGCTAGGCGCGTCGACTGATAGTCTCCCACGGGAATATCGCCGGTCGCATAGGTCATCCAGTTGTGGACGCCGTCGTGCCACTTGAGCGACACGACGGGATAGAGATCGCCGACCGAGACCAGCGTATCGGTCAGGCTGCCGGTCCGCGTGCTGCCGAACGGGCCGACATTGGTGGTCAGCGTCCCGTCGAGCCCGACCGCACTGCGGGCAAACGTTCCGGTGAGACCCACGGCCAGCTGCCCGCCGAACACCGGCGTGCCGAACGTGTAACTCGGAGCCAGGATCAGGATATCGGCCTGGGCATTCAGGCTGGCGTTCAGATTGACATTGACGGTCGCCGGAAGCCTGCCGGTCGTGATCTCCCGGGATGCCGCGATCCCGCCGGAGCCGCCGACCGAGGTATGGTAGTAGACCGTGCCAAGCGACCATCCCGGCGTCATCGGCACGGCCGCGAGGCTGCCGAACTGGCCAGGCAGCCAGAACGAAATGCCGTTCTCGTCCGCGCTCGCCATCGTCGGCGACAGGAGAGCAAGTGCGGCGGCAGCGAGCGCGCAACGCGATCGCGGACCGGACGTCGTACGGAAAGTCATGATTGCCACCTCACAGCCAATCGAATGGATCGATGAACCTCGAGGGGCGAACGCAAATCCGCCCCTTGCGATTGCTCAATCGGACAAGCCCTTCTTCAGAAGGGCCGCTTTGCGCCCCTCCGCCGCTTCGTCGCGATCGGCCTTCTTCATGTCCTTCAGCTCGACCGTCACCCGGTTGATCACGCCGGAAAACTTGAACGGCACCTTGTAGGCTTCCGTCACGGGCGTACCTTCATCGGCACCGACATCGGCGCCCTCGTCGGCCGAGAAGCCGCAACACTGCGTGCGGTCGATGCGTCCGCTCGCGACATTCCTGCCGTTGACGAACAGCGTGCCGATGCCGCCCTTGCCGATTCCACCGCCATCATAGGCGAACTCGAAGCGGATGGTGGATTTTCCGGCAGGCAGGGGCTGCGGTGCAGCAATCGTAAATCGCTGCAGACCGAGGAAATTGTACGTGTAGGTTGGCTTGCCATCCTTCAGGTACAGGCTCCAGCCGCCAAACCGCCCGGCCTGGGCGAGGACGACCCCGCTGGCTCCGCCACGGGGAATGTCGAGATCGGCCGTGATCGCGTGCGAACGGTTTTTCGTATTGATGAAGACGTTCTCCGACATGCCGAGCATGCCCTCGTGAACCGTGAGCGAGGTGCGGCCCGCCATCAGGTCGGGGCGTCCGACCAGAGCCGGGTTCAGTCGCTCCAGGGTCCGGTCGTCGAGCGGCAAGACGGAATACTTGACGGCCTCCTTCAGGAAGAGGTCCTGAAGCTCCTTCAACTTGTCCGGGTTCCTGGCCGCCAGATCATTCGCCAGGCTGAAATCCGAACGCGTATCGTAGAGCTCCCAGATGTCCTGATCGAGCGGCCGGCGGTTCTTCGTCTCCCAGGCCGCACGATGAATCGTTCCGGCCAGCCAACCGTCGCTGTAGATCGCGCGGTTGCCGAAGATCTCGAAGTACTGGGTCAGGTGCCGGCCTGGCGCCTTGGCGTCGGCAAAGCTGTAGGCCATGCTGACACCCTCGATCGGGGTCTGCGGCGTTCCGTTCACGCTTTTGGGCTCGGGAACTTTCGCGGCTTCGAGGATGGTCGGCACGATATCGATCACGTGGTGCCACTGCGAGCGCACCTCGCCCTTTGCGGCAATGCCTTTCGGCCAGTGGATGACCATGCCGTTGCGGGTGCCGCCATAGCTCGAGGCCACCTGCTTCGTCCAAGTGAACGGCGTATCGCCGGCGACCGCCCAGCCGGCCGCATAGTGGCTGTACGTCATCGGCCCGCCCAGTTCGTCATAATGCTTGAGAATGTCCTGGACGCTCTCCTGCACGCTGTTGAAATAGGTCATCTCGTTGAAGAGACCGTTCATGCCGCCTTCCGCGCTCGCCCCGTTGTCGCCGATGATGTAGAAGACGAGCGTGTTGTCGAGCTGGCCGGTCGCCTTGACGGCGTCGATCAGGCGACCGATCTCGGTGTCGGCGTATTCGCCAAAGCCTGCGAACACCTCCATCTGGCGGGCGAACAGCCTCCGCTCGTCGGGGCTCAGAGCGGCCCAGTCCTTGATGGCATCCGGCTTGGGCGCCAATCGGGTGCCGGCCGGCACCACGCCGAGCTTGATCTGCCGCGCCAGCGTCTCCTCGCGCAGCTTGTCCCAGCCCTGATCGAACTTGCCCTTGTACTTGGCGATCCATTCCTTCGGCACGTGGTGCGGCGCATGGGTCGCGCCCGGCGCGAAGTAGATGAAGAACGGCTTATCGGGCGTCAGCGACTTCTGGTATTGCATCCAGTCGATCGCCTTGTTGGTCATGTCCGTCATGAAATTGTAGTTGGGATCCTTCGACGGCTCGACCTGGGTCATGCCGTCGTAGATCAGCGGAGCCCATTGATTGGTCTCGCCGCCCATGAAGCCGTAGAACTTGTCGAAGCCCTGTCGGGTCGGCCAGCGATCGGTCGGACCGGACGGACTGACCTCCCATGCCGCGGTCTCGTGGTTCTTGCCGAAATGCGCGGTGCTGTAGCCGTTGAGCCTCAGCATCTCCGCAACGGTCGCGACGCTGTTGGGGCGCTGTCCGGTCTGCCCCGGAAAGGTCGTCGCGGTTTCAGCGATCGATCCGAAATTGTTCATGTGATGATTGCGGCCACTCAGCAGCGCCGAGCGCGTCGGCGAACAGAGCGCCGTCGTGTGGAATTCGTTGTAGCGCAGACCCTCGTTCGCCAGCGTCTCCACCGTCGGCATGCGGATCGGACCGCCGAACGCGCCGGACTGACCGAATCCCATGTCGTCGATCAGCACGATCAGCACGTTGGGGGCACCATTGGGCGCCCTCACCTCGAAGCGCGGCGGCGGCGTCGCATTGCGGGCATCGAACACCGTGCTGTGCGGATAGGACGGCTCGGGAATCGGCAGCACGCTGCGATCGGTCGGAAGCACGGGCGGCGGCGCAGCGACGCCTTGCCCCAACGCCGGAGCGAGGGTCAATGCAGCAAGTATCAGCGGCGCAACAAGCGCTCTCGAAAGAAGGGCACCTCCGACGCTCAGGATTTCGTTCGTTTGATGCGATCGCAGATGGACACAAAAACTACGAGACATGGTGTTCTCCCACGCGAACCTGCCGAGGCCTGACGCCTGCTCGGGCCGCGAATGCTGCCGATGCAAATTTCAAGTATGAACACAACAAGACGCCTACATCTGCGCCTCAACGATCCGAACTTAGAGATAGGCCAGATACGAACTCACCCAGATGATTGCGGACATGATGATGCCTATTGCACCGGCTTTGTCGGCGATCGCCCACGCGCTTCCCGGCATTCCGAGTCGCAATTGCGCCCTGTCGTAGTCGGTCGGAATTGAGATCAACGCCGGATAGCCATCACCGCCGGCAATCGATCCGGCTTTTGCAAGCTGTCCGGAGACCACGATCTGCCCCTCGCCGACGCCGCGCGGAATGTCGAGAACGCTCGCCTGGAAAACTCGACCGGGCTCGTCATCGAACACCAGCTTGACCGAAGCGCCGGGTTTGACCGTCCGGAACGCATTCGGCTTGAACATTCCGATGATCGCTATGTCGCCGGTGATCACAAAGGACATTGCCGAACGAGCTTGCAACGCCCGCGCGCCCACCGGAAGCGTCAAGCTCGCGACATAGCCGTCGCTCATCGCTCGTACCGTGGTTTGGTCGAGCTCCCATCGCGCGTTCTCGAGCTGCGCCTGCAACTGGGCGACGCTGGTGTTCTCGCCCCCGATCTCCGACTCCATTGCGAGCCGTGCGTTCTCAGCAGCAAACTCGGCAGCCAACAACTGGTATTGAACCGAGTCATACTGCACCTGCGTGTCCTGCAAACGAAACTCGGCTTGCGCGCCAGTAGACGCAAGCCTGCGCATGTCGGTCAGACGCTGGGTGTGGTATTCAAGTTGCTTGGTCAATGCGGTGGCGTTGGCGACCGCCTGGTCGTGACCGGCTTTGAGTTGCCTGACCTGCTGCTTGGCTTGAGCCAGCGATGCTTCGAGCTGGCTCACCTTCTGCTTGTAGGGCGTCGGGTCGATTTGGAACAGCACCGCCCCCGCCTTGACGGGAACGTTTGCTTGCGCCGCAACGCTTACAACCTGTCCCGCAACATTGGGCGTGACCTCAACGACCCTCGATATGACGACAAAGCGACCGCCAGGCGTGAGCGAATTGAACAGCCCCATGAATATTGCGAGAAGGAAGGCCCCGACGACGAACGTCGCGGCACCGGATACCCAGCCCCATTCGACGAGTTCGAGCTTGGAGAAAAAGAGCCAAACCAGGAGAACATAGAGGATCAGGATGATTACCATTTGACCATTGTCCGCATCGTGAACCTCGACAAGAGGAGTTCAGCTAACGCCGACCGACGCGGTTGACGGGACCACCGCGATTCATGGGCCTTCGCACGACCCCGACGCCTGGAGTCACCACGGCACGCGCGACCGGCCGCGGGCGCAGCACCACGCCAGGTCTGGCGATGCATCCAACGGGGTAGTCGACGTATTGGCAGTAAACCACCACCGCGTCAGCGGTTGCCGTGCTTGCGGTCACGAAGCCGGCGGCCAATCCAGCCGTCAGCAGTGCAGACGATAATGCGATTGAAAGTTTCATCCCGGCGCCTTCCATGTTCTCGTTGTTGTCTTTGGTGGCGATTTCCACTTGCCGACTTTACCCGGCCCCTCCATCGTCGCATTGAGGCATGTCAAGTTGCCTGGGGCATCAGCCGTGCCTGATATCTCGCGCGGACCCGCGCACTTGCGGCGGATCTGCCGAACGAAGGACGATGATTGACACGCAAGCGGCGCAAAGCGGCAAACAAGGTGACTCGCAGCGCGTCGGCCGCGCGGCAGGACGCGGCTGCGCCGCCCTTCCTCAAGACGCGCTGGCTATCCAAAGTGCGACGGGTCTCGAGGCCGTCGATCTGGGTTCCCGTTGTCGTCGCCGCAGCGCTGGCGTTTGTCGCGACGATTGCGATCGCGCCGATCGGCGACCGCGACGGTGGCTTGTCGACCCTACCCGAGGCCGCCTATGTCGGCAGCGAAACCTGCGCCGGCTGCCATCAGGCCGAAGCCAGATTGTGGGCCGCCTCGCAGCACAAGGCGGCGATGCAGCACGCCAGCGAACAGACCGTGCTCGGCAATTTCAATGACGTCGGCTTCGACCATTACGGCGTGCATTCGCGCTTCTTCCGCAAGGACGGCAAATTCCTGGTCGAAACCGACGGCGCCGACGGCAAGCTCGCCGTATTCGACGTAAAGTACACATTCGGCGTCGATCCGCTGCAGCAATATCTCGTCGCGTTTCCGGATGGCCGCCTGCAGGCCCTGCCGATCGCCTGGGACAGCCGGCCCGCGGTCGCCGGCGGCCAGCGCTGGTTTCACCTCTCGCCCAACGAGGCCATCAGACACGACGACGTCCTGCACTGGGCCGGGCCGAACCAGAACTGGAACTTCATGTGCGCCGAATGCCACTCCACCGGCGTGCGCAAGAATTACGATCCGGCGCACGATCGTTTTGCGACGACATGGGCGGAGATCAGCGTCGGCTGCGAAACCTGTCACGGCCAGGGCTCGCACCACGTCGCCTGGGCCGACAGGCAACGCAGCTGGTGGCCGCGACGCACGCAACAGCAACCCGACAAGGGATTGCTGGTGAACTTCAACGAGCGGCTCGGCGTCACCTGGCCGATCGACCCGCGCACCGGACGACCAGGACGCTCATCCGCGCCGGCGCTGCTGCGCAAGGAGGTCGAGACCTGCGGCCTCTGTCATGCCAGGCGGGCCAGCCTGCGCGAGGACTGGACCCCCGGCGAATGGCTCTCGCAGACCCACAGCGTCGAGGCGCTCACCCGCACCACCTATCATGCCGACGGGCAGATCCGCGACGTCGAGGAGCCCTACAATTATACACCATTCAAGCAAGGCAGGATGTTCGCGGCGGGCGTGACTTGCAGCGATTGCCATGAGCCGCACAGCGCGAAGCTGCGCGTCCCGGGCGAAGGCGTCTGTCTGCAATGCCATGCATCGGACAAATATGCCGACGTGACGCATCGCCACCATGCCGCGGTCGATCCGGCACCGACCTGCATCTCCTGCCACATGCCGACCCGCACCTATATGGGCATCGACGTCAGGCACGATCACACGTTCAGGATCCCGCGCCCCGATCTGTCCGTCAGCCTGGGAACGCCGAACGCCTGCAACGACTGTCATCGCGACAAGACGGCGCAATGGTCCGCGGCGGCCGTCGATCGCTGGTTCGGGTCCGAGCGCAAGGGCTTCCAGAACTACGGGCCTGCGTTTCACGCCGCCCGCAACGATCAGGCCGATGCAAACGCCCTGCTCTCGGTGCTTGCCGAGGACAGGCAGGTGCCGGGAGTCGCGCGCGCCAGCGCGCTGGGCGAACTCGCATCGCGCCTGAGGCCGGCCAATGTCGCGGCGGCGCGCCCCGCGCTCGCCGATCCCGATCCGATGGTCCGGATCGGTGCGCTCGACATGCTGGAGAGCCTGCCCGTGAGCCAGACATGGCCGCTGGCCTCGCCGCTGCTCGCAGATTCCGTGCGCGGCGTGCGCATCAGGGCCGCGGCCCTGCTCGCGCCGGTCCAGGTCGCGAGCCTGCCGGAAGCCGATCGCGCGCGCTTCGAGCGCGCGGCTGATGAATTCATCGCCGCCCAGCGCGCCAGCGCCGAACGCCCCGAAGCGCGCACCGCGCTCGCGGATTTCCTTGGCCGTCGCGGCCGGACCGCGGAGGCCGAGACGGAGTATCGGGCGGCGCTGAGGCTCGGCCCGCGCTTCACGACGGCCGCGATCAATCTGGCCGATCTCTACCGTCGGACCGGCCGGGACGACGACGGCGAAGCCGTTCTGCGCGCGGCGATCGCGACATCGCCGGCCGATGCAGCGGTGCATCACGCGCTCGGCCTCGCCCTGACGCGCCTGAAGCGGCCGGCCGAGGCCCTCACCGAACTGCGGCAGGCCAGCGAATTGGAGCCGGCGCAGGCGCGCTACGCCTACGTCTATGCCGTCGCGCTGCACTCCGCCGGACGTGCCGGCGAGGCGATGACGGTCCTGAACAAGGGGCTCGAGGACCATCCGGGGCAACGGGACATGTTGTCCGCGGCGCTGCTCTTCAGCCGGGAGGCCGGCAACGCAAGGGCCGCGCTGGGCTACGCCGAGCGCCTCGCGACCATCACGCCGGACGACAAAAGTCTCGCGGCCCTGATCGCGCAGATCCGGCGGCAGATCGATCCCCCGACCAACGATCCGGACGAGGCTGCGCGGCAACAGCGCCAGCGCTGAGACACCGGCTTGAGTTGCATCAAGGAACCTTGCGGCGATTCCGCCTAGCGTAAGCGTGCAAGGAGATCAGCCATGTTTATTTCGACCGACGACTTCCGCCTCAAAGCCGAGAACTTCGACCTCACGCGCATCGAGAACATCGTGCGCATCGCCTGCGGCCTGTTCTATCTGCCGCACGTGGCGGGCAAGTTCACCGCGATCGGCGTGCTCAATCCGGGCATCGTCAAGTTCTTCGCCGCGGCCGGCCTGTCGCCGCCGGAGGCGTGGGTCTACCTGGCCGCCGCGGCCGAGTTGTCGGTCGCCATCGCGCTCACTCTCGGTCTGTGCACGCGCTTTGCCGCGCTCGGCTCGGTCGCGCTGATGGCGGTCGCGGTCTATTCGCTGCAGGTGGTGAAGGGCTTCGGCTGGACCTGGAACACCGGCGGCTACGAATATCCGGTGTTCTGGGGCATCTGCTCGCTGGCGGTCGCTGTGCAGGCCTGGAAGGTCTGGGCGGGCCAGGCCAGGCGCGCGCTCGGCGGCCAGCCGGTGCGGATGGCGCCCGCCGAATGACGAGGCTCAGCGCGTCGCCAGCACCACGGCGGCGAGCGTGAAGATCAGCGCGGCGATCTGCCCGGGTCCGAGCGGCTCGTGCAGCGCCAGCGCGGAGGCGACGACGCCGATCACCGGCACCGCCATGGTGCCGATCGCGGCGACCGAGGCCGGCAGCCGCGACAGCGCCGCGAACCAGCTGACATAGGCGATGCAGAACTGCACCACGGTCGAATAGACCAGCAGCCACCAGCCGACGGTGGTGACCTTGTCGAGATGCGTGGTCTCGATCGCAAGGCCGATGGTCGAGATCGGCAGGCAGCCGATCCCGATCTGCCAGGCCGCCGCCGTGATCGGCGGCAGCTTGATCGGGTACTTCTTCGAGAACACCGTGCCGAGCGCGAAGCCGGCGGCCCCGCACAGCGCCATGATGATGCCCGGCAGCTTCTCCGCGCTCGCGGCGATGCCGTTGCCGCCCATGATCGAACCGAGCCCGATGAAGGCCATCACCAGCGACAGCGTGCGCAGCACGGTCGGGCGCTCGCCCAGCACCGGCCAGGCGATGATCGAGGCCCAGACCGGCATCGTATAGGCGATCAGCGCCGCCTCGCTCGCCGGCAGCCACAGCAGCGCCAGCCCCATCAACACCATCCAGCCGGTGACGTTGAGAAGGGCCGCCGTGAGGAGCCGCGGCCACACCGCGCGCGGGACCTTGAGACTGTCGCGGCGGAGCAGCGCCAGCGCCGCCAGCAGCACGGCGCCGAGCACGCCGGTCACCCCGCGCAGGGTCAGCGGCGGCAGTTCGGCGAGCAGGAACTTGGTGACGGGCCAGTTGAAGCCCCAGCCGATCGAGGTGATCGCGAGGAACATCAGGCCGGCCGGGGCGATGCGCGGTCGCGCATCCCGGCTCATCGAATCAAGCATGTGGGCAGTCCGGCAAAATCGAACGGCAGCTTGGCCCGGATTCGCCCCCGCGACCACCGCCGCAGAGCACATGCCTGCCCATCCGATCCGGGCGGTTACGTGAGTCCCGCTGACGCAACCCCGCTGCCACAAAATATAGCTGCCCTGTGAACAGCGGGATGAAGCCCCGCCATCGCCTCCCGATACAAATTTTTTCGGTTGGGAATCCCTGAGGACTCACTGATACTTGGGTCCACAACAGGCGTGGGCTTGCCCCCTGTTATCCCCCGCAATCCACCACATTTAGTATTTGATTCAGGAACCCGCACTAGTTCTTGACGGGCGCAACGGAGAGTCCTAGCTTCCGGTCCGTTCGGCGCGAGTGGTGTTTGCGTCCCGCCGGCACTCCCCCAAAGGGTCCGCACAAACAGCACTCCGCCAGGCCAGACGAAGGCAGCGGAACGAGGGCGTGTCTGCCCTCGGCGAGGCGGATTTTCGGGCGCTGAACGGGCCGGAAACAGGCCCGGATGGCAAGAGTTGGAACGACGTGGCGTTGGGGCGTTGAACGCAGGTCGCGCGCATCCCGTTGGGGCGGATGGGCGTGGACATGCCGGCCGGTCAGCGGGTGCGCGCACCCGTCGATGCAGCCGGGAGAACAAGGGCCGGGTCCACCGGCTGAACTGCGAAGCCTTCCGGCCGGTCGGCCTTGGCGGGTTTCGCGAACTGAAATGTCGACCCGGCGCCTGAACGGAGGCGATCCGGGCAAAGCTTAGGACGGGGCAAGACGATGCGGATTGAGCGGCGCCACACCACTTCTGGACAATCACCTTATGCGGGAATCGAATTCCGCCTCACCACGTCGGAGATCCGCAATCCCGACGGCTCGGTGGTCTTCAAGCTGGAGAATGTCGAGGTCCCGACCCAGTGGTCGCAGGTCGCCTCCGACGTGCTCGCCCAGAAGTACTTCCGGAAAGCGGGCGTCGCCGCGCGCCTGAAGAAGGTCGAGGAAGAGTCCGTCCCCTCCTTCCTGTGGCGTTCCGTGCCCGACCTCGAGGCGCTCGCCCAGCTGCCGGAGAAGGAGCGCTATGTCAGCGAGCTCTCGTCCAAGCAGGTGTTCGACCGCCTCGCCGGCTGCTGGACCTATTGGGGCTGGAAGGGCGGCTATTTCACCTCCGACGACGACGCCCAGGCCTTCTACGACGAGCTGCGCTACATGCTCGCCATGCAGATGGTCGCGCCGAACTCGCCGCAATGGTTCAACACCGGCCTGCACTGGGCCTATGGCATCGACGGCCCCGGCCAGGGCCATTATTACGTCGACCCCTTCACCGGCAAGCTGACCAAGTCGAAGTCGGCCTATGAGCATCCGCAGCCGCATGCCTGCTTCATCCAGGGCGTCGGCGACGACCTCGTCAACGAGGGCGGCATCATGGACCTCTGGGTCCGCGAGGCGCGCCTGTTCAAATACGGCTCCGGTACCGGCTCCAACTTCTCGCGGCTGCGCGGCGAAGGCGAGAAGCTGTCCGGCGGCGGCCGCTCGAGCGGCCTGATGAGCTTCCTCAAGATCGGCGACCGCGCCGCCGGCGCCATCAAGAGCGGCGGCACCACGCGCCGCGCGGCCAAGATGGTCGTGGTCGACGTCGATCACCCCGACATCGAGACCTATATCGACTGGAAGGTGAAGGAGGAGCAGAAGGTCGCCGCCCTCGTCACCGGCTCCAAGATCAACCAGAAGCACCTCAAGGCGGTGCTGAAGGCCTGCGTCAATTGCGAGGGCTCGGGCGACGACTGCTTCGACCCCGAGAAGAACCCTGCCCTGCGCCGCGAGATCAAGCTGGCGCGCCGCAGCCTCGTGCCCGACAATTACATCAAGCGCGTCATCCAGTTCGCCAAGCAGGGCTACAAGGACATCGCGTTCGACACCTACGACACCGACTGGGATTCGGAGGCCTATCTCACCGTCTCCGGCCAGAACTCCAACAATTCGGTCTCGCTGAAGGACGACTTCCTGCGCGCCGTCGAGACCGACGGTGACTGGAACCTGACCGCCCGCACCTCGAAGAAGATCACCAAGACGCTGAAGGCGCGCGATCTCTGGGAGAAGATCGGCTACGCCGCCTGGGCCTCGGCCGATCCGGGCCTGCACTTCAACACCACGATGAACGACTGGCACACCTGCAAGGCGTCCGGCGACATCCGTGCCTCGAACCCGTGCTCGGAATACATGTTCCTGGACGACACGGCGTGCAACCTCGCCTCGGCCAACCTGCTCACGTTCTACAACACCGAGACCCGCCGCTTCGACGTCGAGGGCTATGAGCATCTCTGCCGGCTCTGGACGCTGGTGCTCGAAATCTCCGTGATGATGGCGCAGTTCCCGTCCAAGGCGATCGCCGAGCTCTCCTACGAGTTCCGCACGCTCGGCCTCGGCTACGCCAATATCGGCGGCCTCTTGATGACCATGGGCCTGTCCTATGACTCGAAGGAAGGCCGCGCGCTGTGCGGCGCCCTGACCGCGATCATGACCGGCATCACCTACGAGACCTCGGCGGAGATGGCGTCCGAGCTCGGCACCTTCCCGGGCTACAAGAAGAACGCCGCGCACATGCTGCGCGTGATCCGCAACCACCGCCGCGCTGCCCATGGCCAGTCCAACGGCTATGAGGCGCTCAGCGTCAACCCGGTGCCGCTCGACCTCGTGTCCTGCCCGCAAGGAGATCTCGTCGCCCGTGCGCAGCGCGCCTGGGATGCCGCGCTCGAGCTCGGCGAGAAGCACGGTTATCGCAACGCCCAGACCACCGTCATCGCGCCGACCGGCACGATCGGCCTCGTGATGGATTGCGACACCACCGGCATCGAGCCCGACTTCGCGCTGGTGAAGTTCAAGAAGCTGGCCGGCGGCGGCTACTTCAAGATCATCAACCGCGCCGTGCCGGCCGCGCTGCGCACGCTCGGCTATCGCGAGAGCGAGATCGCCGAGATCGAGGCCTATGCCGTCGGCCACGGCTCGCTGTCCAACGCGCCCGGCATCAACGCCTCGACGCTGAAGGCCAAGGGCTTCACCGACGAGGCCATCGCCAAGGTGGAAAAGGCGCTGCCCACCGCCTTCGACATCAAGTTCGCCTTCAACAAGTGGACTTTCGGCGAGGACTTCATCCGCGACCAGCTCGGCATTGGCGCCGAGGCGATCGCCGCCCCCGGCTTCGACCTGCTCCAGGCCGTCGGCTTCACCAAGCGCGAGATCGAGGCGGCCAACGTCCACATCTGCGGCGCGATGACGGTGGAAGGCGCCCCGCACCTCAAGGCCGAGCACTATGCGGTGTTCGACTGCGCCAATCCCTGCGGCAAGATCGGCAAGCGGTACCTCTCGGTCGAGAGCCACATCCGCATGATGGCGGCGGCGCAGCCCTTCATCTCGGGCGCGATCTCCAAGACCATCAACATGCCGAACGACGCCACGGTGGAGGACTGCAAGTCCGCCTACATGCTGTCGTGGAAATTGGCCCTGAAGGCCAACGCGCTCTACCGCGACGGCTCCAAGCTCAGCCAGCCGCTCAACTCGCAGCTCATCGCCGACGACGAGGACGAGGAGGATGCGGTCGAGGCCTTCCACGAGAAGCCGATGGCGGCGCGCGCCGCCCAGGTCTCGGAGAAGATCGTCGAGAAGCTGGTCGAGCGCATCATCGTGATGCGCGAGCGCGAGAAGATGCCGGATCGCCGCAAGGGCTACACCCAGAAGGCGGTGGTCGGCGGCCACAAGGTGTACCTGCGCACCGGCGAATATGACGACGGCCGTCTCGGCGAGATCTTCATCGACATGCACAAGGAAGGCGCGGCGCTGCGCTCCTTCATCAACAACTTCGCCATCGCGGTGTCGCTCGGCCTGCAATACGGCGTGCCGCTCGACGAATATGTCGATGCCTTCACCTTCACCCGCTTCGAACCGGCGGGCCCCGTGCAGGGCAACGACAGCATCAAGTACGCGACCTCGATCCTCGACTACGTCTTCCGCGAGCTCGCGGTGAGCTATCTCTCTCGCTTCGACCTCGCCCATGTCGATCCCAACGAGACCGGCTTCGACGCGCTCGGCAAGGGCGTCGAGGAAGGCAAGGAGCCGGACGGCGAGACCGGCGGCCAGCACGCGACGAAACTCGTCTCGCGCGGCCTCACCCGCTCCCGCACCGACAACCTCGTCGTGATGCGCGGCGGCAGTGCCGCGGTCGCGCAGGGCAACGACAGCGCGCCCTCGGGCGGCAGCAAGGTCACGGCGCTCGCCGCGCACGGCGCCTCGGCCCGTGTCGGCGACGCCCTCGAAGGCGCCGTCGCGCTGAAGCAGGAGGTGAGCCACGACCTCTCGCCGACCGAGCGGCTCGAAGCCCTGCAATGGGCCAAGGCCGGCAGCACCGCGCAAGCCGTCGCCCCCAGCAAGGCCGAGCGCCGCGCCGAGGCCAAGGCCAAGGGCTACGAGGGCGAGATGTGCTCGGAGTGCGGCAACTTCACGCTGGTGCGGAATGGGACCTGCATGAAGTGCGATACTTGCGGAAGCACGACGGGGTGCTCGTGAGGGGATAGCGAACGCGGCCAAGATCGTCATGCCCGGGCGTGTCCCGGGCATCCACAAAAGGCGGCCGAAAGGCCGCCTTTTTCTTTGCTCGAATTCCTTTAGTATAGCCACTTTTACGAGCATTGACTGAGGTGGTTCACAATGGCCAACCGACTATTCGTTGCCGTGCTCGGCAATCAAAATTCAGGCAAGTCCAGAACTTGGAACGAACTATTTGGCAAAAAAGTAAAAACGGGAAATCGGCCACGCAGACTCAATCTCTCCCGATCCGAATCCGTCGAAGTTTTTCTGATCAGCGGCTCAAATGAAGAGCGCGGCAAATATGCACGTAAAGTTCTGAAGAACGTCAGCGCGCGTATCGTACTCTGCTCTGTTCAATATGTAGATGAAGGTCGCATTACGTTTGAATATGCATTCGAGAATGGTTTCGATGTCTATGTGCAGTGGCTCAATCCCGGATACAATCAAAAGACCGCTTACTTTGACGAACTGGGGTTTGCCGATCAATTGTTGGCGACGGGCGCAACTTTAGCCAGGAGAAGCGGCAATCGGAGCGCCCTTTCGAGAGTTCGCGAGATTCGAGAACATATCTTTGGCTGGGCCAAAACAAGAAGCCTAATCGTCAATGGACATTCGAAACGCTAGAGAAATCCCTGAACTTGGCTCGTCCTGTTCATTCACGCTGTGCTGCCCGCGAATGCCCCGACCACCGACTGAACATAGCTAAGTGTACCTCGCTTCGCTCACGCGGGCTTTTTAAAAGAATGGAAACTCGCACGTGACAAAGGGCCGTCAATCGTGGGTCGAAGACGTTCTCTCCCAGCACAAACAATTGACTCCTGCTGTCGTCAGTCTCTTAGAGAACATACTGAGAAGAAATTCGATCGAGTATCTGAGTGTGACTGGACGCACAAAAGCAAGCGCATCAACCGAAGAAAAAATCAGACGAAAAAAGTACACTCAGCCAGACGTGCAGCTCACCGATCTGTCCGGCATTCGGGTCATCACATTTCTCGAAACTCAAGTCAAAGCAATCAGCGATCTAATTCGCGCGACGTTTGAAGTTGATGAAAAAAACAGCCTTGATCGAGTATCTCACCTCGGTGACGATCGTATAGGATATCGCTCTACTCACTTTGTTTGCACTCTTGGCGCAAGCCGACGTGGCTTGCTGGAGTACGGCACGCTGAGCGAGCTAAAATTCGAGATCCAAGTGCGGACAGTACTCCAACATGCTTGGGCAGAGCTTGCTCACGACCGCTCCTTCAAGTTGGGATCTGGGCTACCCACGAAAATTCAGAGAAAACTGAATCTCTATTCCGGCATGTTGGAGCTTGTTGACGGCGCTTTCGACGAAATTGCAGGTGAAGTTGAAATCTACAAATCTGAGATTGCTTCAAAAACATCGAGCCAGCTATCTGACACAGAACTCAACTCCTTAACGTTGCAGCCATATTTGGAGCGACTCGCGGAAGAACATAATTTGAAAATAGATTTCACTGAGATTCCCGGCGAAATTCTAGGCGAATTCAAAGCATTCGGATTGAACAAGATCGGCGATCTGAAAAGGATTGCAAGTAGAGAAGTCCTAGAACAAATTGGCGAATATATAACGAACAACGAGAACGCTATCGGATTTATTCGCACGTTGATGATGTATCACGATATTGACCGGTACTTCACCGTCTGGAACAGATGGACAGGTTTAGACCGCTCAACGGCAGCTCTCTTAACCAACAGATACGGCCAACGTAAATTTCGGAATGTGATGGGGGCGAACGAAATTTGGATCGAGGGCGAGGAGAATCAAACCGTTCCTCGCGACAATATGGATGACGACATCCCATTCTAGTTATGGTGACAGCACTTAAGCGTACTCGATTTGCCATCACGCCCCCGGGTTCCTACAGTTTCCGCCCCGAATTGCTCGACAGGATCAATTTAGCTCGTAGGATGGGTAGAGCGAAGCGAAACCCGTCACTGATCGTTCCGCAGAACGCCATGGGTTTCGCAAGGGCTCAACACATCCTACGCGCTGAAGGCTTGGCATGACCATTTCGGCAAATAGCGTTCGCTTTGACGATCACACCATGTGGGTCGAATTGTCCGACGGACGAACGCTTGGTGTCCCGCTCGCCTGGTTTCCGCGGCTGCTGCATGCCTCGCCTGATGAGCGTGAGCGAGTGGAGTTGAGCCGTGTTGGCCTGCATTGGGAAGCACTCGACGAGGACATTTCTATTGCCGGCCTTCTCGCGGGCCGCCGCGATAGAACCCGGTCAACCGAACACGCCGCATAGGCGCATCGTTTACGACAAGGCCGTCTTCTTTGAGCTCGCAGGGTGGATGAGGTCAGCCGAAGGCGTAATCCGTCCCTTCCTCTGGCGAGAAGAGTGGTGTGTTACGCCGCGCTAACCCACCCTACGAGCTACTTGCTCATCCCGGCTACGCTCGCTGAATCGGTTTGCGCGCGCGGAATGCACCAGCTACGTTTGACGGGCCAG
>CAYREH010000033.1:0-72268 GCA_964423245.1 uncultured Bradyrhizobium sp.
CCGAGCCCCCTACCCCCCCTGCCTCCGGCCCGCCCGGGCGCCCGCCGGCCGGCCGCCGGTGTGCCCCCGCACTCGCCGGCTCCGACGCCACCTCTGCCGGTAGGATCGGCGGCACCGGCCGCTACGCCGGCTCCGGCTCCGACCGCGTCGCCGCCGCCTGCTCCGGCCGCTGGCACACCGCCGCCGCCGCCCGGTCGTCCTGGACAGCCACCCGCGCCTGGCGCGACACCGACGCCGTCTCCTACGCCCGTTCCGGGCGGGGCAGTGCCGCCGCCCGGTCGCCAGGGCGGAGCTCCGCCCGCGGGCGGTCCCGCCGCCGGAACGCCGCCCACCGCTCCGCAGGCAGGTGTGCCGCCACGGCCCACGCCGCCTCCGGCGGGTGTTGCTGCGCCGGGCGTCGTCCCCGGCTCCTCGGCTGCGACCCCACCGCCGGACAAGGCCCAGAATGCAGCTCCGACAATTGCTCCGGCCTTCCGCGCCGCGCCAACCGTCGCAGCACCGCTGCCGCCACCGCCGCGTCCGCCGCAGCGTGACCTCACGCCGCTCGCGATCGGTGCGGGCGTTGTGGCCGGCGCCGTGATCGGAGCGACCATCGCCGACTATCGCAATCAGCGGCAGGAATCAGTTGTCGGCGGCCGCACCGTCTACACCGAGCCGGACCGCATCATCATCCGCGATCCGGGCGGGCAGGCCTACGTCCGCGGCAACGATCTCTATCGCTTCCGCTATGGCGCGCGTGACATCCGCACCGACACCATCGGTGGCGATACCCGCACCGTCGTGATCCGTCCCGATGGCAGCGAGATCATCACCGTTGTCGGTCCGGACGGCCGGTTGCTGCGGCGAATCCGCAGGGATCCCGCCGGGCGCGAGATCATCATCATCGACAACAGCTATCGCGATCCGCAGTCGGTCGGCGGCTTCTATGTCGACGCGCCGCCGCCCGTCGTCAACATCCCCTACGATCGCTATATCGTCGATGCCCAGGAAGCGTCGCCGGACGTGATCTACCAGACGATGGTGGCGCCGCCGGTACAACGGATCAATCGTCGCTACACGCTCGACGAGATTCGCTACAGCCCCAATGTTCGCATGCAGATGCCGAGCATCGATCTCAACACGATCAACTTCGAGACGGGATCGTGGGCCATCCCGCCGGACCAGGCGGCGAAGCTGCAGGCGATCGCCGACGGTCTCAATCGTGCGATCCAGGCCAACCCGCGCGTGGTGTTCCTGATCGAGGGACATACCGACGCGGTCGGCAACGAGGTCGACAATCTCTCCTTGTCCGACCGCCGTGCGCAGTCCGCGGCCGAATTGCTGACCCAGCAATTCGGGGTGCCCGCCGAAAACCTGACGTCGCAGGGCTATGGCGAGCAGTATCTGAAGGAGCAGACGCAGGGTCCGAGCGCGATCAACCGGCGCGTCACGATCCGCAACATCACGCCGCTCCTCAACGGCGGTACGGCCTCGCTGCCGCCGCCCCCGCCCGGCACCGCGCCGCCGCGCTGACGCGACAGCCACAAACGGAAATGGCCGGGAGAAATCCCGGCCATTTTTGTTTTTGGCTCTCGCTGTTGCGAGCACCGCTCGCTCCAACATCATTGCGAAAGAGCGCTTGCGACGAACCAACCCAGAAATTCCCGGGAAGAGATTCTGGTTGCTTCGCTTCGCTCGCAGTGAGGAATGGTGCGATGGTCGCGAGTTGCGTCAGCCCTTGTCGCTTTCGAGCCGGAAGATCTGCGAGCCTTCGCTGCCCGACAGCAAGCCTGTGTCGCTGTAGAGCTTCAGCTTCGTGCGCGTGTCGGCAATGTCGAGATTGCGCATGGTGAGCTGGCCGATCCGGTCCCCCGGCGTGAAGGCGGCATCTTCGACCTTCTCCATGCTCAGGCGCTCGGGGGCGTAGGTCAGGTTCGGGCTCTCGGTGTTGAGGATCGAATAGTCGTTGCCGCGGCGCAGTTCGAGGGTCACCTCGCCGGTGACGGCGCGCGCGACCCAGCGCTGCGCGGTCTCGCGCAGCATCAGCGCCTGCGAATCGAACCAGCGGCCCTGGTAGAGCAGGCGGCCGAGCCGCATGCCGCTGATGCGGTACTGCTCGATCGTATCCTCGTTGTGGATGCCGGTGACGAGGCGCTCATAGGCGATGTGCAGCAGCGCCATGCCGGGCGCCTCGTAGATGCCGCGGCTCTTCGCCTCGATGATGCGGTTCTCGATCTGGTCGCTCATGCCAAGGCCGTGGCGACCGCCGATGGCGTTGGCTTCGAGGAACAGCGCGACCGGATCGCTGAAGGTCTGGCCGTTCAGCGCGGTCGGCTGGCCTTCCTCGAACCGCACCACGACAGTCTCGGCCCTCACTGCGCAATCGTCGCGCCAGAACGGAACGCCCATGATCGGGTTGACGATCTTGATGCCGCTGTCGAGGCTCTCGAGGTCCTTGGCCTCGTGGGTTGCGCCGAGCAGATTGCTGTCGGTCGAATACGCCTTCTCGGCGCTCATCTTGTAGGCGAAACCCTGGGCCGTCATGAACGCCGACATCTCGGCGCGGCCGCCGAGTTCGTCGATGAACTGCTGGTCGAGCCAGGGCTTGTAGATCTTCAGGCCTGGATTGGTGAGCAGGCCGTAACGGTAGAAGCGCTCGATGTCGTTGCCCTTGAAGGTCGAGCCGTCGCCCCAGATGTTGACGCCGTCTTCCTTCATCGCCGCGACAAGCATGGTGCCGGTCACCGCGCGGCCGAGCGGGGTGGTATTGAAATAAGTGATGCCGCCGGTCGAGATGTGGAAGGCGCCTGACTGGATCGCGGCGATACCCTCGTGGACGAGCTGCGTGCGGCAGTCGACCAGCCGCGCCTTTTCGGCACCGAAGGCCTCTGCCTTGCGCGGGATCTCGTTGTAGTCGGCCTCGTCCGGCTGGCCGAGATTGGCGGTGTAGGCGTAGCAGCGCGCGCCCTTCTGCTTCATCCAGAGCAGTGCGGCGCTGGTGTCGAGACCGCCCGAAAAAGCGATGCCGACTTTCTCACCCTTGGGCAGGCTTTTCAGGATCGTGGTCATGAAGCGTCCGATTGGTCTTGAGGAAATGTCGCGAATGGCTTGGGCGCGCGAATATCAAATTTTGCCGGACTCGGCACCCCCTTAATGGCTCAAATCGACGGCTGGGGGTCTGCCTTGCGGGCGAACAGGCGCCGGCGCAGCCGGTAGAAGGGCCAGGCCAGCCGGGTCAGCATGGCGTCGACCGCCGCGTCGGAGAACCGCGTGCGCGGCCAGCGGTAGATCAGGGCATAGGAGAACCAGATCACGACGAAGGTGACGAGGCCAGCAATCGCGACGTCGGTGAAGAAATGGCCGCCGAACGCCATTCTGAGCGCGCTCGTGAGGAAGCCGAACACGACCGCGCCGGCATAGGCCAGCGGCCGCCAGGCCGGCGGCGCCAGCGCAGCCGGGGCCAGCGTCCAGAACGCCGTCGCGCCCTCGCCCGAGAAGAACGAGCAGTTGCGCGCACAGCCGCCGCGCGGATCCCACCACGGCACGAATTGCTGGTCACCGGCGAACTCCGTCACCACCACCGGGCGCGGCCGGCCCCAATAGGTCTTGAAGGTGAGATTGGTGAGGATGCCGGCCGACATGATGATGGTGGCAAGCAGGAAGACCATCGTCCGCCCGGACACCAGCAGCGGCCGGTCGGGTCGGACCAGCTTGACCACCAGCGCCACCAGTGACGGCAATACGAACGCCCATGCGATCCACATCGCGGCGTCGCGCGCGAACGCGGCCCAGCCGTTCAGCTTGAGCGGGAAGGTCTTCGTTTGGGGGTCGAAGAACAGCGCGGCAAGCTTGAGATCGAGCTCCGGATAGAGGCCGAAGACGACGCCGATCATTAGCCAGAGCGCCAGGGCGATGAAGAGTCCGGTCCGGTTCATGGCGCGCGGTTTAGCGGAGTGGAGACGGGATGAAAACCCTGGATTCCGTCGTTGCGAGCGAAGCGAAGCAATCCAGAATGCCTCCGCGGGGATAGTCTGGATTGCTCCGTCGCTTCGCTCCTCGCCAATGACGGCACGTCAATCCGGCCTTGAATTCGACGGCAGCGGCGGGGGCGGGTTGCGCGGCGGCGGCGTGATGCGCCAAGCGCCTGCGTTGCGCCCGGCAATCAACCAATAGACCATTCCGGCAACGATCCCCGCACCGGTCATGATCTCCAGGTGACGCCGCACGATGCCCTCGAACTGGAAGGTCTCGGGGTGAAAGGGCACGAGGCCGAGATAGCAGGCGAGCCCGACAAGCCCGCCGCCGAGCGCATAAGCAAGCGCGCTGCGGATGTAGAGCGCCTCGGTGATTGCCACGACGACCATTGCCGGCACCAGCGCGAAACCGGAGACGAAGATGAAGCCGAAACCGAGCAGGATATCGATCGTGCCCTGGTCCACGGGACCGGAGCCGAGATCGGCAAACTCCGGAAACAGCAGCGCCACCACAACGATCATGCCGCCCACGAAGCAGGCGAAGAGAAAGCCGATGAAGATGACGATGAGGCGGCCGATCAGGGACATGACGGGGCTCTCTCCGTCATTGCGAGCGAAGCGAAGCAATCCAGAGATGCATCCGCGAAAGCAGTCTGGATTGCTTCGTCGCTGCGCTCCTCGCAATGACGAGAAGGCGATAGCGTGAGCATCGCGGACTAATCCGTCATCGCCATGGCCCGCAGCGCCTGGCGCTCGCGTGCACTGAGTTTCTCCGTCTCCGACTTGAGCTGGCCGCAGGCGGCGAGGATGTCGCGGCCGCGCGGGGTGCGCACCGGCGAGGAATAGCCGGCGTTGAAGATGTATTCGGAGAATTTTTCGATCTGGTCCCAGTCCGAGCATTCATAGGCGGTGCCGGGCCAGGGATTGAACGGGATCAGATTGATCTTGGCGTGAATGCCCTTGAGCAGCTTCACCAGCAGCTTGGCATCGTCGAGCGAATCGTTGACGCCCTTGAGCATGACGTACTCGAAAGTGATGCGGCGGGCATTCGAGGCGCCGGGATAGTCGCGGCAGGCCTGCAGCAATTCCTTGATCGGATATTTGCGGTTGAGCGGCACCAGCTCGTTGCGCAATTCGTCGCGCACCGCATGCAGCGAGATCGCCAGCATGACGCCGATCTCCTCGCCGGCGCGCACGATGTTCGGCACCACGCCGGATGTGGACAGGGTGATACGGCGGCGGGAAATGCCGATGCCTTCGTTGTCGCCGACGATCAGCAGCGCGTCGCGCACCGCTTCGAAATTGTACAGCGGCTCGCCCATGCCCATCATCACGATGTTGGTGACGCGGCGGGTGCCGTCCTCGCGATCGGCCCAGTCGTTGAGGCGGTCACGCGCAACCATGATCTGGCCGACGATCTCGCCGGCGGTGAGGTTGCGCACCAGCCGCTGCGTGCCGGTGTGGCAGAACGAGCAGTTCAGCGTGCAGCCGACTTGCGAGGAGACGCAGAGCGTCCCGCGGTCGGTCTCGGGAATGTAGACGCATTCGACTTCATGCGCCTTCTCGACGTTGTCACCACTCGGCAGCCGCAGCAGCCATTTGCGGGTGCCGTCGTTGGAGATCTGTTCGGCCACGACTTCAGGCCGGTCGACCGTGAAGGCTTGCGCGAGGTCGGCGCGGATGCCCTTCGAGATCGAGGTCATCTCGTCGAAATTGCGGGCGCCGCGGAAATAGATCCAGTGCCAGAGCTGCTGCACCCGCATCTTGCGCTGGGACGGCTGGACGCCGATCCGGCCGAGGCATTCGGCGAGTTCGTCGCGCGACAGGCCGACCAGCGACGGCCTTGCCAGCGGCACATAGGTTTCGAGCGGAGTCTTCTCCACCAATGTTGCGTTCTGCGGCTCGGTCGTCGGTTGCATGGAAAGACCTGATGGCTTTGCGTCGTTTCGGACTGGTCCGAAGGACCGGACCTCAGGTGCGCAATTGCGCACCGGGGAACCTCGACATTTCGGGTTCGATGCTGCGCATCGTCCCGGAATGACGGGTGAAAATCTGGAACCGGCCCTATATAGCAACCGGAAACGCCGATTGCGACCGGGATGGAGCTCTCAGGCTTAATGTCCCGCGGGCTTCTAACGCCGGCAATCCTGGGCGATCTTGTCCAGGGCCTGGGCGAGACCCTTCAGCGAGAAGGTGTCGACCGTCTCGGTGCCCTTGGCCGACACGCCCTTGACCACCAGATCGGCGGATTTGCGCATGGCTTCCACCATCCGCTCCTCCTCGGCCGCATTCTTGATCCAGAGGCCGTCGCCCTGCGTGTACATTGCGTAGGTGGCGCCCCCGACCTCGACCAGGGATTCCGAGCCCGGCTTCAGGGCGTAGCCGATCATCACCGAGACTTCGTTGTTGACCTTTTCCGCAGGCCTGGTCGAGACGAAGGCATAGGCGGGATCGCGCGGCCGGTTGGGCGGGTTGGTCTTCGACGACGAGGGCTTGGCAAGCGCGAAGCAGACCTTCTTGCCGTTCGGGGTGGCCGCATAGGCGCCCCAGGTGCCGAACTGGCCGATCAGCGTGGGCTCTGCCCCGCCTGCAACTCCCGCCGGTGGTGTTGCCGGCTTGACGTCCGGTTTCGCAGCCGTTTTTGCCGCCGGATTGGGAGCCGGCGTAGCCGCTTTCGGCGCGGCCTTCGGCGCCGTCTGCGCCCAGGCCGAACCGCCTGCCTCCCACGCCGACACGCCGGACATCAAAGCTAAAATCAGCACCCGCCACATGCTGGAGTGGTTCCCTCATTATTGTGACTGGAAGATGGCCCGGCCAAGCTTTGTCCCCGCGCAGGGATAGCGGGGAAAGCCCAATTTGGGAAGGCAGTTAGCTCAGACGACCGGCGGTCACGTCCGGGACCTTGCGGCGCGCTGTTCGGCCCATTGCGCCTCTGTCCAGAGCAGCAGGTCTTCGGCGCCGGAGCTGCGCAGATGCGCCCCGCCGTCAATCACGACCATCTCGCCGTTGATGTAACCGGCGCGGTCGGAGACCAGGAAGCTGGCGAGATCGGCCAGCTCACCATGTTCGCCGGTGCGGCCCAGCGGGTTGCGCGCACTCCAACTGTCGTCGCGGCCTTCGGGCCGCAGCTGCCCGTATGCGCCCGCAGTCGGGAACGGCCCCGGCGCGATCGCGACGGTGCGGATCCCCTTCGGCCCCCATTCCACCGCAAGACTCTTGGTCATCGCCAGCACCGCGGACTTCGCCATCGCCGACGGGACAGTGAAGGCGCGTCCGGTGATGGTCGAGGTCGAGAGGATCGAGAGGATGACGCCGTGATGCCCCTTGTCGATCCAGCGCTTGCCCGCGGCCAGCGTGCAATACATGGCCCCGTGCAGCGTCGGCGCCAGGATCGCGTCAGCCGCACGAAACGACAGATGCTCGCTCTGTGCGATGAAGGTCGCCGCAGCGTTGTTGACGAGAATGTCGAGCGGCGCGGTGCGCCAGATCTGATCCATCATGGCTTCGACGGCGCCGCCATCGCGGACGTCGCAAGCGATGGCCATGACCTTGCCGCCGGTCTCCGCGCCCATTGCGGCTGCCGTCGCCTCCAACCGCTCGAGTTTGCGGCCGCAGATCACGAGGTCGGCGCCGAGTTCGAGGAATCGACGGCCCATGGCGGCGCCGAGCCCCGAGCCACCACCGGTCACCAGAATGCGCTTGTTCCTCAGCAAACCTGTTTCAAACATCGTTCGAATCCTCCCGTTTCTTCTTTGATGATTTGAGCGAAGCGTTCCAGTGTCCGTGCGGCGGAAATAGTCCGAACCGCTGGGCGACGCGCGGAAAACGCAAGTGCAGGCCGTCCCTTTTCGCCAGCATAGAAACCGGATTGTCGCCGGTTCTCAAATCCGGCACAAACGAACAAACCAGAAATCAATCCCGAAACGCCACAGGTGCCGCCATGAAAGCCATTCTCTGCTCGCAATACTGCCAGCCCGACGATCTCGTGCTCGCGGACGTTCCGGATCCTGTGGCGGGTCCCGGCGAGGCCGTGATCGCGATCAAGGCGGCGGCGCTGAATTTCTTCGACATCCTGATGATCCAGGGCAAGTACCAGATCAAGCCGCCATTCCCGTTCTCGCCGGCCGCCGAAGTTGCCGGCGTGATCGAAAGCATCGGTCCTGGCGTGACTGACCTGAAGGTCGGCGATCGCGTCGTCGCGTCCTGTGGCCATAACGGCGCACGCGAGAAGATCGCGCTGCCGGCAGCAGGAATCGTGAAGATCCCCGACAATCTCGATTATGACCGCGCGGCCGGCATCATCATCATCTACGGCACGGCGCTGCATGCGCTGGAGGATCGCGCCAGCCCGAAGCCGGGTGAGACGCTCGCCGTGTTGGGTGCGGCCGGCGGCACCGGCCTTGCTGCTTGCGAGCTCGGCAAGCTGATGGGCCTGAAGGTGATCGCCTGCGCCTCGTCGGACGAGAAGCTCGCCTTCGCCAAGGCGCACGGTGCCGAGCTGACGCTCAATTACGGCAAGGAAGACCTGAAGGAGGGCCTGCGCAAGCTCACCGGCGGCAAGGGCGTCGACATTATCTTCGATCCGGTGGGTGGCGCCTATGCCGAGCAGGCGCTGCGTTCGATCGCCTGGGAAGGCCGTTTCCTCGTGATCGGTTTCGCCGCCGGCGACATTCCGAAGATGCCGCTGAATCTCGCACTGCTGAAGGGCTGCGACATCCGCGGCGTGTTCTGGGGCGCCTGGACCCGGCTCAACCCGGAGAAGAACCGCGCCAATCTCGAGAAGCTCGTGAAGTGGACGGCGGAAGGAAAGATTTCATCGCATGTCGACCGCACCTTCCCGCTGGCCCAGACCGCCGATGCGCTGAAGGTTCTCGCGGGACGCCAGGCCATGGGCAAAGTGATCCTGCATCCGTGATCTGACGCTCAGGCGGTTGGTTGTCACCTAGCCGTCGCCACACACTCGGTTGTCGTCGCCCGGCTTGATCGGGCGATCCGGGATTTCGAGACAGCACGGACTGAACCGATAGGCCGCCGCTGACTGGATTCCCCGCGTGCGCGGGGAATGACAGCGAGCATGGGGCGGGCAAGACGCCGAGCAGTCCGGCTAAAATTCCCCTCAAGAACCGCCGCCGAAATTGCGGTGCATTCCGCGGCCTCGCCCGAATCAAACCCAAATATCTCCCAATTCGCGCAAACGGCCGTCGTTTTTTGGGCTGATTCAGACGGCGTTTTGAGGGTTCCAGTTTGCGGGGCGCTTCTGGACAACAACAAGAAGACTGAAAACGGGACTGCCCCTGCGTTGCGTCAGTAATGGGGAGCATCATCATGGAGACGACGGCCTACCGTCAGCCCAGGGAATCGGGCGCATTCGACTTCGACCACATCGCATCACATCCATCCGCTACGTCATTCCTGCGCGCGCCAGCGTCACGGAGCGAGCTTTCGCCCGATGACCCGGCTCCGCTGTTCTTGTCGGATCCGCTCAGCGAGCCGGATCCGCGGGAATTTGCTCCGCGCGAACTACGCGGCAGACCACGGCTCACGCCGTACATACTCGCCGTCACCGTCGCCGTAGTCGCCGCTGGACTGCTGGGCGCATTGTTTCAGTCCGACCTCCGCGGCCTGATTGCGGCCAATGCCGGCGGCGTCACGCCGGAACGCGAGGTCGCCGCCGTCATTCCGTCCGTCACGAGGCAGGCCCCGCTGAAGGATCCGGCGCGGGTGACAGGCATCGTCCTGGCAAGCGCCGACCGTCAGGAGTTGGCGGCTGCGGCCCAGCCGAGCCGCGAGGCCATCGCGACCGCCTACCAGGTCGCGCTGCAGGCCCAGGCCCCTGCGCCGGTTGCGGCAAAGCCCGCGCCGCCGCCGGCGAAGACACTCGACGCCGATACCATGTCCGGACTGATGACGCGTGCGAAAGGTCTTCTCGCCGTCGGCGACATCGTTGCGGCGCGCCTTTTGCTCGAACGGGCGGCGAATGCGCAGGATGCAACGGCCGCCTTCCTGCTGGCGCAGAGCTACGATCCGACCGTGCTCGGCACCAGCGACAGCCGGCGCATCAGCGCCGACGCCGCCATGGCACGCGACTGGTACGGCAAGGCGGCGGCGCTCGGATCGGCCGAGGCGCGGCAACGTCTCGCCCAGCTCCAGAACTAGATTTCGTTTCATTTAAATCCAGGGGACATCATGCGTAACGCTTCGAGAATGGCGCTTGCCGCCATCATGACGATCTGCGCCTTCGCTGCGCGCGCGGACGAGACCGAATACGATCCGGCCAAGGTCTCGGACAGTCTGAAAGCGATCTTCCAGTTCGGCTCGACCTCGACCAAGCAGGCGCTGAACGCCAACACCGTCACGCTCATCACCGGTACGATCGGCGGCACCTATGTCCAGTTCGGTGCCGACCTCGCCTCGGTGCTCGACGACGGCAACAAGATCCGCGTGCTGCCGATCGTCGGCCGCGGCTCTGTGCAGAGCGTCGCGGACATCCTGTTCCTGCAGGGCGTCGATCTCGGGGTCGTCCGCGGCGACACGCTCGACTATCTCGAGCGCAAAGGCTTCGCCAAGGACATCAAGAAGCAATTCACCTATGTGACCAAGCTGTACAACGAGGAAGTGCAGGTGATCGCGCCGAAATCGGTCGCGACCCTCAAGGATCTCGAGGGCAAGACGGTCAGCGTCGACCTTCCAAATGGCGGCACCTTCGTCACCGCGCTCACCGTATTCGAGCGGCTCGGAATCAAGGCGAAATTCGTCTATGTGGAGCAGCGCATCGCGATGGAGAAACTCAAGGCTGGCGAGCTCGACGCGGTGATCGTGACCGGCGGCAAGCCTTACAAATCGGTCTCGACCTTTGCCAATGACGGTCGCTTCCATCTCGCGGGTGTCGATTACGCCAAACCGCTGCAAGGCGACTATCTGCCGGCGACGCTGACGTCCAAGGACTACCCGAACCTGATCAAGGAGGGCGAAACGGTCGACACGATCGCGGTGCCCGCGGTGCTCGCCGCTTACAATTGGGCGCCGAATACCGAGCGCTACCGCAAGCTGGCGCTGTTCGTGGATGCCTTCTTCACGAAATTCCCGGCACTGCAGAACCCGCCGTTCCATCCCAAATGGAAGGAGGTGTCGCTCGCGGCCCCGCTGTCGGGGTGGAACCGACTGCCAGTGGCCCAGCAATGGCTCGACAAGAACGGCATCGAACCGGTGACGCGACAGCGCTTCGAGGCTTTTCTGAAACAGACTCCTTCAGCGGCGAAAGTGTCGGACGCGGAGAGGGAAGCGCTGTTCAAGCAATTCCAGGCGTGGGACGCGCAGAATGCGCGCGCGGAAAGGAGGTAGGGAGCAGCCACACCCTTGCTGTCATCGCCCGGCTTGACCGGGCGATCCAGCACTCAGAGAGGGGTTGACGTTAAATCGAGACTTGATTCCCCGCCCGTGCGGGGAATGACAGTGGAGTGACCGGCGACAGCGGCTACGTCGCTTGCCCATCTCCCGCGTCCAAGCCACGCTTCAGCGCGGCGCGGGCAGCGTCGCGGTGTTCCGAGGTGATGTGGCTGGCGACCATGCGAATGGCCGTGGCAAGCACGGCAGCATCGTCGGTGAATCCGAGGATCGGCATCACGTCTGGGACGAAATCGAACGGCAGGATGAAATAAGCGATCGCACCCAGCAGCGAGGCCTGGACATGACGCGGCGTCTTCAGGTCGAAGGCGCAGTAATAGGCGGCGAGCAGGTCCTCGGCGAATGGCAGATGCGCGGCGCCACGCTTCAGCTTGCGCGAGAAGCGGCGGCGTACGCTCTCACGATCCCCCGCGAGCCGATCGGCCGGCTCGAAGCCGACGCTGTGTTCGGCAACCATGGTCGAAAACTCCCCGTCAGGGCGGCGCGGCGGACCGCCGGATCGCCTCTCGATCACAAGATGGGGATGCGACCACGCCCTGCAAGCCGTCAGCCGGCGATGGCGTTCATCGCCCTGGCGAGTTCGAGGTCGAGCGCGGTGACACCACCGGCGTCATGGGTCGACAGCACCACCTCCACGGTCTTGTAGACGTTGCGCCATTCCGGGTGGTGGTCCATCTTCTCGGCGACCAAGGCGGCCCGGGTCATGAAACCGAACGCCTCGTTGAAATCCTTGAAGACAAACGTCTTTCCGATCGCGTCGCGGTCCTCGAGCTCACCCCAGCCAGGAAGCCCTCCCAGTGCGTGCCTGCGCGCCTCCGGCGCCAGCCGTTCTGCCATGATCTCTCCGTTCTTCAGGGGAACTTTACCCTAACACCATGCTTACGTTCGGGATCCGCTTCTGGATCTTCGCCAACCCGCTAACCATGACGCAGATGTAACCCCGCCGGACAAGAAATTTGCTACAGTTGCGCGCGTAAATTGCCGGCCAAGATGAAACCAAGCCTGAAGCGCCTTTACGGGAGATCGATGACCGGGGGATTGGACCTGGCCGAAACGTCCTCTCCGCCTTCGCCGCGATCCGCGGCGAGGAGGACCGCGCTCGTCTCGCTCGCACTGTTGCTCGCGATCGTCGGTGCGGTCACCGGCGGCTATTATTTCGCGATGCGCCCCGTGACCCTGAAGATCGCGGTCGGGCCGGCCAACAGCGACGATGTCAGGGTCGTACAGGCCCTGACGCAGGCTTTCGCCCAGAACAAGAGCTATGTGCGTCTGCGTCCGGTCCAAACCGACGGCGCCACGGCCAGTGCGGAGGCGCTCGCTGCCGGCAAGGTCGATCTGGCCATCGTGCGCGGCGACGTCGACGTCCCCAAGAATGCACAGGCCGTGGCCACGCTGCGCAAGAACGTCGTGGTGCTGTGGTCGGTGCCTGCGAAGGGCAAGAAGCGCGGCACGAAGATCACGAAGGTTGCGCAGCTCGCCGGCCATCGTGTCGGCGTGGTCGGTCGCACCCAGGCCAACGTCAACCTGCTCAAGGTGATCCTCCTGCAATACGGGGTCGATCCCGCCAAGGTCGAGATCGTGCAGTTCCCGGCCAACGAGGCGGCCGAAGCAATTCGCACGCAGAAGGCCGACGCCTATCTTGCCGCCGGCCCCGTCAACAGCAAGATCACGGCGGATGCCATCGCTGCCTCGGTCAAGGACGGCGGCACCCCGATCTTCCTCGCCATCGATTCCGCCGATGCGATCGCGCAGAACCATCCGATCTACGAGGCAGCCGAGATTCCCGCCGGCACCTATGGCGGCTCGCCCGATCGTCCGGAGGACGAGGTCAAGACGATCAGCTTCTCGCACCATATCGTCGCCCGCAAAGGCGTGTCCGAAACCGTCATCGCCGCGTTTACGCGGCAGCTCTTTGCCGTGCGCCAGCAGCTGGTCACGGAATTCCCGCTGGCGGCCAAGATCGAGACGCCGGACACCGACAAGGATGCCGTGATCCCCGTTCATCCCGGCGCCGCCGCCTTCGTCGACGGCGAGGAGAAAACCTTCCTCGACAAATACAGCGATTACATCTGGTGGAGTTTGATGGCGCTCTCGGCCATGGGCTCGATCGGCGCCTGGTTCGCCGGCTATTTGAAGAAGGACGAGCGCGACAACAACAGCCATCTGCGCGAGCGCCTGCTCGACATGATCGCGGCGGCGCGCAAGTGCGAGACCATTGAAGAACTCGACCAGATGCAAACCGAGGCCGACGAGATCCTGCGCGATACGCTGCGCTGTTTCGACCACGGTGCGATCGAGGAAGGGTCGCTGACCGCCTTCAACATCGCGCTGGACCAATTCCATGCCGCGGTTGCGGACCGCAAGGCGGTGCTGTTCAGCATGCCTGCTGCCCTGCAGCGCGCAGGTGTCCCGCTCCGGGCCGCCGGCAACGCGTGATCGCCTTTGTGCCATTGCCTTGACGTTATTGCCGCGTCACATCGTCCCGATATAGCTTCTTCGTCATGCAAGACCGATTCCGTCCGGACCAATCCGTGATGACGGCATGACATGCGCGCGAGCCAGCCAATGATGACCAGAGTCTCCCGTCGTCGCTTCCTCAGCACGAGCGCCGGAGCGATCGGCGTGATCGCAATGCCTCATCTCTCCCGCGCGGCCGACCGGCCGGCGCTCACACACGGCGTGCAGTCCGGCGACGTCACCGTCGATGGCGGCGTGGTCTGGGCACGCACCGACCGGCCGGCGCAGATGCTGGTCGAGGTCGCGACGACCGATACGTTCAGGAACGCCCGTGTGTTGCCGCCGATTGCGGCCCTGCCCGAAAGCGATCTCACCGCCAAGATGCTGCTGGAAAACCTGCCGGCCGGCCAGGACATCTTCTACCGCGTCCGCTTCCGTGACCTGTCCCATCCTGCGATCGAGGGCGAGCCCTTGGTCGGGCGCTTCCGTACCGCGCCGGCCGATCGCCGCGACGTCAGTTTCGTCTGGGGCGGTGACGTCGCCGGCCAGGGCTGGGGCATCAATCCCGATGATGGCGGCATGGTCAGCTTCGCAACGATGCGCAGGCACCGTCCGGATTTCTTTCTGCATTCGGGCGACACGATCTACGCCGATGGCCCCATTCAGCCGGAGGTGAAGCTTGCCGACGGCAAGCTCTGGAAGAACGTCACCATTGCCGAGAAAGCCAAGGTCGCCGAAACGCTGGACGAGTTCCGCGCCGCGCATAAGTACAACTTCACTGACGACAATCTGCGGGCCTTCAATGCCGAGGTGCCCATCTTCGTGCAGTGGGACGACCATGAGGTCACCAACAACTGGTCGCTGTCAAAAGAGCTGCCGGCGTCCTACAAGGAACGCAACATTGCACTGCTCGCTGCGCGCGGCGCGCGCGCCTTCCACGAAATGTATCCGATGCGCGAGAGCATCGTCGAACCCGGTCGCGTCTACCGGAAAATTTCCTACGGCCCGCATCTTGACGTCTTCATGCTGGATGAGCGCAGCTACCGCGGCCCCAACGGGCCCAATCTCGAGACTGAATATGGCCTGTCCAGCTATTTCCTCGGTCCCGACCAGATCGCCTGGCTCAAGCGCGGCCTGGTCAATTCGCGGGCAACCTGGAAGGTCATCGCCTCCGACATGCCGCTCAGCCTGATCGTCTCTGATACGGCAAAGGGCGGCTCGGAGGCGTTCGCGCAGGGCGACGGTCCCGTGCGCGGTCGCGAGTTCGAGATTGCCGACATGCTGCGTTTCATCAAGACGGCGCCGATCAACAACACGGTGTGGCTGACCGCGGACGTCCATTACGCGGCTGCGCACTATTACGATCCGAACAAGGCGCAGTTCCAGGATTTCGAGCCGTTCTGGGAGTTCGTTGCGGGCCCGCTGCATGCCGGCACGTTCGGTCCGGCCACCCTCGACAACACGTTTGGCCCAGAGGTTCGCTTCGTCAAGGCGCCCGGCAAGGGCAACCAGAACCTGCCGCCGTCCGCCGGGATGCAGTTCTTCGGTCACGTCAGGATCGACGGCGCTTCCGGACAGATGACGGTGACGCTGCGCGACCGTGCCGACGTCCCATTGTGGTCGACCATACTCGATCCGAAGCAAGCCTGATCGATCCCTAGCCTACGCGGTGCGATCGCAACGCTTCTTCGAGCGCGTCGCTCGAGCACGGTTTTTGAAGTCGCGGCAGCCCGGCGAACTCCGGGGGGATGCGGACATCGGCGCCGTAGCCCGTGACGAAGACGAACGGAATCTTCAGGGCGATCAGACGCGCGGCGATCGCAAAGCTCTTCTCGCCGATCAGCTCGACGTCGAGCAGGGCGAAATCAGGGGCGCGCTGGGCAATCGCCTCAAGCCCCTGCGCCACCGAACCGACGGAGCGAACGCGGGTGACGCCGAAGCCGAGCAGGAGGTCCTCGAAGTCGATCGCGATGATGGGATCGTCCTCGACGATCAGGACATCGGCAGGGGAAGCTGAGCCGTCGGATATCGCGCGGGCCATGATCGCATCTTGGAACATAAGGTTTCTCGGATCAGGACTGCCGCGACACGATGCCTGTGCCCAGCGCATCGTAGGGTTCCCGGAACGAAACCCACCACATCGCCGTTCTCCAGTCTGTCCACTTGTGCACATAGGCCGCGGTGGGAACTCGCTATTGTGGAGAGGAGGACAAGGGGGGTTCAGGATGAGCGTGCTTCAGACCAATGCGGCTGACAATCGGCCGGTGAATAACCTGCTGCGACGCCTAAACGAGGCGGATTTTGCGCTGCTGGCACCGCACATCGCCATGGACGATGTCGGGCCCAATGAGCTGCTCTATAATCCCGGTGACGATGTCCAGGTGGTTCATTTTCCCTGCGGGCCGGCGCTTGCGACGTTTCTCGTTCCGAACGAGGACGGCCGCGATGTCGAGACCATCCTGGTCGGGCGCGAAGGCGCCGTGGGTGGCATCGTCAGCGAGGGCTTCCTGCCCGCCTACACCCGTATCGTCGTGAAGTTCGCAGGACCATTCGCACGGATCCATGTCGGCAAGCTGGAGGCGGCCAAGCAGCGATCGAACTCGCTGCGCCACGTCTTCGCCCGCTACGCCGACTGCATGCTGGCGCAGATCTTCCAGTCGGTGGCGTGCAACGCCATCCATTCGATCGAGCAGCGTACGGCAAAATGGATCCTGGCCGCGATGGAGCGCACCGGCGACGAGAACAGCGTGCCGCTGACCCACGAGCAACTGGCGACGTTGCTCGGCGTGGGGCGCAGCTATGCGAGCCGCGTGCTGCAATCGTTCAAGGCCGAGGGCGTGCTGGACACGCGGCGCGGCGCGATCCTGGTTCGCAACCGCGACGGCCTGCGCCTGCGCGCCTGTCTTTGCAACGACGCCGTGAAGATGCACTTCGAGGAAGTGCTGCGCGGCGTCTATCCGGGCGAGGCACGGGAAGCCGGCTAGCGGTTTATAGCTCCCGGATTGCCCGGACCTGCGCTAAGCTCCGCCGCATGAGCGGGGCTTTGCTTCATACGATCTTCGACATCGCGGCATGGATGGCGGCCGCGACGGGGATGTATTGGCTGTCGCGCCAGGGCCTGCGCTTTCCATCGCAATCCTTCGATCTGCCCTATATCGCCGCACTCGTGTTCGGCGCGGGTCTCGGCGCCTATCTGTTCGGGTCAGCCAATCTCTGGCTGTCCGGCCAGAGCGGCATCGCCCGCTCGGTCGAAGGTGCGCTCGCCGGCGGCATCGTCGCGGTGGAGCTCTACAAATGGTCGGCCGGGATCACGGTGCGAACCGGCGCGCGCTTCGCTCTGCCGCTGGCGCTCGGTATCGCGATCGGCCGGCTCGGCTGCTATTTCGCGGGCCTCGACGATTTCACCTATGGCACGCCGACGGCCCTGCCCTGGGCCCATGATTTCGGCGATGGCGTACTCCGCCATCCGGTCCAGCTCTACGAGAGCGCCGCCATGGGCGCCTTCGCGCTGCTCTATGTGTTGGCGCTGTTGAACCGGAACGCGTTCGTGCTCACCAATGGATTCTACCTGCTTCTCGGCTATTACGGAGCGCAGCGCCTCCTGTGGGAGTTCCTCAAGCCCTATGGTGCGTTGATCGGTCCATTCACGCTGTTTCACCTGCTGTCGCTGTCAATTCTGCTCTATGCCGCCGTCATGCTGGCGACGGCACCCGTTGCGAGACCCGTGAATGAACGCGCCGTTGCGTAAATCGCGCCCCTATATCTTCTGGGGTCAGACCCAGTCTCTCTGCGAGACATGCCTGACGCTTGTGCCGACCAAGATCCAGATCGTGGACAACGAGGTCTGGTATGAAAAGCGCTGTCGCGACCACGGCGTTCAATCGACGCTGGTGTCGACCGACGCCGCCTATTGGCGCCTCTGCAAGGACTTCATCAAGCCGGGCGATCGGCCGCTGCAATTCCAGCATCGTACGGAATTCGGCTGTCCCTATGATTGCGGTCTGTGTCCCGACCATGAGCAGCACTCCTGCCTCGCGCTGATCGAGATCACCGAGCACTGCAATCTCAGCTGTCCGGTCTGCTTCGCCGACTCGGCGCCGGCGCGAACGAAATTTACCCCGCTCGCGACGGTCGAGAAGATGCTCGACGCGCTGGTGGCGAGCGAAGGCGAGCCCGATCTCGTGCAGATTTCCGGTGGCGAGCCGACGCTGCATCCCGATTTCTTCGCGATCCTCGATGCCGTGCGGGCGCGTCCGATCCGCCACGTCATGATCAACACCAACGGCCTGCGGATTGCCCGCGAGAAGGATTTCGTGGCCCGCCTGGCCGAGAACAGGCGCGGGCTTGAGGTCTATCTCCAGTTCGATTCGCTTCAGCGCGACGCGCTGATCGACCTTCGCGGCGCGGATCTGCGCAGGATCCGGCAACAGGCGCTGGAGAATCTCGAGCATTACGGGGTGTCGACCACGCTGGTTGCCACCATCAAGCGCGGCGTCAACGATGCCGAGATCGGCGACATCGTCCGCCATGCGCTCACCTGGACATGCGTGCGCGGCGTCACGCTGCAGCCGGTGCAGGACGCCGGGCGCAACGAGAGTTTCGACAAGGAGACCGACCGGATCATGTTGTCTGAGATCCGCAGACGCGTGATCGAGACCGGCGTGTTCGGCGACAGGGACATGATCCCGCTACCCTGCAACCCCGAAAGCATCTCGATCGGCTACGGCCTTCGCAACGGCGAGAAGGTGCTGCCGCTGACCTCGCTGATCCCGCAGGAGCAGCTGCTCGCGGTCATGCCCAACACGATCAGCCCGGAGAAATATCCGATGCTGCGTGAGAAGTTCGTCGACCTCTTCTCGCTGTCGTCCGGCCCGCTCAACACGTCGGAGCGCGTCTGCGAGTTGCTGTGCTGCCTGCCGAGCTTCGAAGTACCGGAAGGTCTCGGTTACGAGAACGTCTTCCGCGTCACCATCGTGCAGTTCCTCGACCGCTTCAATTTCTGTGTCGGCAACGTCAAGCGCAGCTGCATCCATTTCGTCACGGAGCGCGGCGAGATCATTCCGTTCGACACCTACAATCTGTTCTATCGCAACGGTATGATCGACGGCATCCGTGCAGCGTTGGCGGGTCCCACGCGACGGGACGCAAGACTGGGCGAGGAGGTGTCACCATGAGCGATGCGCCGGCCCCGCCGCCGCCCCTTCCGCCCCCGGCCCGGCGGAATGGCTGCCTCACGGCGTTCATGGTGATCGCGGGGGTCATCCTGCTGCTGCCGGGCCTCTGTGCGCTGCTGTTCGGCGGGGCATCGCTGTTCGACGGGGGCAAGCTCGAGTCCGACCTCGCGCCGTTTGTGTTCCTGGGTCTCGTCGTCGGGATCGGCGGGGTGGCCCTGATCTGGGCGGCGATCAAAGGGCGAAAGCCTCCCAGCCAATCCGGAACCCAGCGCTAAGCCTTGGAAACCCCCGGGGAAAATTCAATCAACCAAGGGCCAAAGAACACGTTGTTTTTTGGCGGTTTTTGCATATATTGCGGCGCAAACGCGTAGGGTGCCCGGTCGGTCTGGCCGGGCTTCCCCTTTTTGGCGGAAAGCGCCCGTTTCCTGTCTTCCAGCGTTGTTTCGAGAAGAGGTCCCGGTCTGACCGGCGAGATCGCGCTTAACCCATTGTCCGACCGCAAAGAAGCTCATCCATGAACCTTCGCAACATCGCCATCATCGCCCACGTCGACCACGGCAAAACCACCCTGGTCGACAAGCTGCTGCAACAATCCGGCACCTATCGCGACAACCAGAAGGTTGCGGAGCGCGCCATGGACTCCAACGATCTGGAGCGCGAGCGCGGCATCACCATTCTGGCCAAGTGTACCTCGGTGACCTGGGAAAACACCCAGATCAACATCGTCGACACCCCCGGCCACGCCGATTTCGGCGGCGAGGTCGAGCGCATCCTGTCGATGGTCGACGGCGTGATCGTGCTGGTCGACGCCGCTGAAGGCCCAATGCCGCAGACCAAGTTCGTGGTCGGCAAGGCACTCAAGCTCGGCCTGAAGCCGATCGTCGCCATCAACAAGGTCGACCGTCCCGACGCCCGCATCTCCGAGGTCGTCAACGAGGTGTTCGACCTGTTCGCGGCGCTCGACGCCACCGACGAGCAGCTCGACTTCCCGATCCTCTACGGCTCGGGCAAGAACGGCTGGATGGCGAACTCGCCCGACGCCTCCCATGATGTCGGCATGAAGCCGCTGTTCGAGTTGGTGATCAAGCATGTGGCGCCCCCCGTGGTCCAGGAAGGCCCGTTCCGGCTGCTCGGCACCATCATCGAGGCAAATCCCTATCTCGGCCGCATCATCACCGGCCGCATCGCGTCGGGTTCGGTCAAGCCCAACCAGGCCGTGAAGGTGTTGTCGCGCGAAGGCAAGCTGATCGAGAGCGGTCGCATCACCAAGATCCTGGCCTTTCGCGGCCTCGAGCGCCAGCCGGTCGAGTTTGCCGAGGCCGGCGACATCGTCGCCATCGCGGGCCTCACCAAGGGCACCGTCGCCGATACCTTCTGCGATCCCGCGGTCGAGAGCCCGCTACAGGCGCAGCCGATCGATCCGCCGACCGTATCGATGACCTTCATCGTCAACAACTCGCCGCTCGCCGGCACCGAGGGCGACAAGGTCACCAGTCGCCTGATCCGCGACCGCCTTCTGCGCGAGGCCGAAGGCAATGTCGCGCTGCGCGTCGTCGAGTCCGCCGACAAGGACGCGATGGAAGTGTCCGGTCGCGGCGAATTGCAGCTCGCGATCCTGATCGAGACCATGCGCCGCGAAGGCTTCGAGCTCTCGGTGTCACGTCCGCGCGTCGTGTTCCAGAAGGACGAAGCCACCGGCCAGACCCTGGAGCCGATCGAGGAGGTCGTGGTGGACGTCGACGAGGAGCATTCCGGCGTCGTCGTGCAGAAGATGAGCGAGCGCAAGTCCGAGCTGATCGAGATGAAGCCGTCCGGCGGCAACCGCTTGCGCCTGGTGTTCTACGCGCCGACCCGCGGCCTGATCGGTTACCAGGGCGAGCTGATGACCGACACCAAGGGCACGGCGATCATGAACCGCCTGTTCCACGACTACTTGCCCTATAAGGGCCCGATCCAGGGCCGCCGCAACGGCGTGCTGATCTCCAACGATCAGGGCGAGGCGGTCGCCTATGCCATGTTCAAGCTGGAAGACCGCGGCCCGATGATGATCGAGCCCGGCTGGAAGGTCTACAAGGGCATGATCGTCGGCGAGCATACCCGCGACAACGATCTCGAGATCAACGTGCTCAAGGGCAAGCAGCTCACCAACATCCGTACGACCTCGAAGGACGAAGCCGTGCGCCTGACCCCGCCGATCCGCATGACGCTGGAAAAGGCGCTGGCCTATATCGAGGACGACGAGCTGGTGGAGATCACCCCGAAGTCGATCCGCTTGCGCAAGAAGCACCTCGACCCGAACGAGCGCAAGCGCGCGGAGAAGTCCAAGGAAGCGGTGGCGTAGCAACTACCCCGCCGCGCCGTTGCTGACGTCGGTGCCGCGATCGACCAGGTCGATCGCAGAACCGGTTTCACCGAGATCGACAGCCTCGCGCAGGGCGACGATGTGTGGGGCTTTCCAGAAGTCGGGATCGCGCCTGACGTCCCAATAGGCGGTGTGGGTGAAGAAATCCGCACCGCCCGCCTTTTTCGTCGTGACTTCGCGATCGACGATGTGCCGGCCGAAAATCGGGGCCAGCGGCCCGCCGATCGCATCCCCCCAGAAGATCTGCTCGATCGGGAAATAGATATTGGTCCAGCGCGTCAGTCCGAACAGCGCGCCGTTGTGGACCTGCCGCTGCTGCTTCTTCGGATTGAAAAAGGTCAGCAGGCCGTCGTCATCGATCCGCTTCGGCGGGCAGGTCGGAAATTCGCGTTCATCGACCCTCCGCGCAAAATCCGCCCGCAATCCGTCATGGCTCTTGGGATTGCTCTTGTCCTCGCACATCAGGAAATAGGCGTGGGACAGGGCGCTGCCCAGCGTGACGAAGTCGGTCACCAGCCAGCTCTTGAAGACCGGCTCTCCGGCCGGCTGTCGCGCAGTGACATCGGCGATGCTGGCCACGGCGAGCCTCGCTTTCGTGCGCAGCTCCTTCTTGTCTTGCCGGGATGCGATGGGGCCTGGCTGCCACTTCGCGCGATCGATCTCGGTAAACTCGGGAGCCAGCAGCGTATCGGTCGGCAGTTCGTCACAGACTCGGCTGAAATAGGTCCGCAGCATATCGTAGGACACGACGCAGCCCAGACTGTGCGCGACGACGATGATGCGGTCATACTGGCCGGATGTATGCAGCCGCTCCAGCGTATCGACCGCCTCCTTCCGGATGGCCCGCCGCACCGCGACATTGGCGGGCGAACCGCGAAAGTAACGCGCCGCATCGCCCAGATAGGGCTGGAGGAAGGCTCCGTTGACGGCGAGATAGATGCCGATCACGCCGAACGCGATCGGCATGCTCCAGGGTGAGATCAATCCCCAGGGCCATGCCTTGAGCAGGGTCTCGATGAGGGGCGTGCCAGGATGCCAGTACTGGTCGACGACGGCGAAGGCGGCGCAGACAAGAAGCGAGACGACCAGCGTGCGCCAGAACGCGCGCAGCCCCTGCTGCCCCATCACCAGATAGGTCGCGAGCAATGCATCCAGGGTCGGCAGCGCGACCATGGCTGCGATCTCCGCGCCATCGGGAAGTCCCCCGCCGCCCGGCATGGCCCATTCCAGCGCGAAATAGACTGCGCCGAGCACCACGCCAACCGCGCAAATCATGGCCAGGAGCCGGATGAGGCGAAGCGCCCGCGCTCCCCAGCGCAGGGCGACCAGCAGCCCGAACACGAGGCTGCAGAACAGGAGAAGAAAGGGCGCGACGAGAACGTTCTGCGCACTCGTCTGCGAGAACATCCAGATGCCCTTGAGCGCGACCGCGGCAAACGACAGATTCATCAGGCAGAGGAAGATCGACGCCGCCCACCATAGCCCGTTGAGGCCGGGGCGCATGATCGGTCCCTTGCGGCACAGCTCGTACAGCCAGAGCAGGACGGCCACCGCCTTCGTCTCGCTCATCAGGTGAGCCCAATAGAGCTCATGGAAGTCGACGCTTCGCCGATCCGCCGAGCCGGGGACCTCGTTGGTCGTCATCACCGACAGATCGATGTCCACGCCGCTTCGCTGAGGATGGGTCCAGATCCGCTTGCCCTTGTCGTCGGGATTCTCCTCGTCGAGCCAGACGCCGCGAATGACACCGCGAACCGTTTCGAGGGCCCGCTGGCTACCGATTCCATGGACGACCAGCACCGCCGTCCGTTTATGGTCCTGCACCGGAGCTGTGTTCGTCATGACAAACAATCCCGTGCGTGAAATGAAATGAAGGAGAATAATTCATTCAATACAACCTCGGCACGAATAGCAAGGCGGACGGCTCGCGGCGGGGCGGCGCGGGGACCTTGCGTCGCCGTGCCACAACGTGATCCAGCCCCGCTTTGGCGTGCAATGCCAACATGCTAGAGGCGATCCATGACCTCCATTCTCTCCTCGGTCGACATCGCGATCATCGGTGCAGGCGCCGCAGGCCTCGGCGCGGCGCATGCGCTTGCCGGTACCGGGCTCTCCGTCACCGTGCTGGAGGCCCGCGACCGGCTCGGTGGCCGGGCCTGGACCGTGCAGGCCTCGCCTGACGTGACGTTCGATGTCGGTTGCGGCTGGCTGCACTCGGCCGACCGGAATTCCTTCGTTGCCATCGCGCAGCAGCTTGGCTTCGAGCTCAACACGGACCTGCCGCCATGGCGCGAGCGTGCTTATGGCAATGCGTTTCCGGAAACCGAGCGCGATGATTTCATGCGGGCGCTGGACGCCTTCTACGAGCGCCTCGCGCAGGCGGCACAGACCGGCAGCGATGTGCCGGCGAGCCGAAGCCTCGCACCCGGCAACCGCTGGAACCCGATGATCGATGCCGTCTCGACCTGGATCAACGGCTGCGAGCTGGAACAGATGTCGACGCTCGACTGGGACGCCTATCAGGACACCGAGATCAACTGGCGCGTCCGCCGCGGATATGGCGCGTTGATCGCAGCCTATGGCGCGCCATGCCCGGTCCGGCTGAACTGCGAGGTCACGCTGATCGATCACTCCGGCAGGCGCATCCGCATCGAGAGCTCACAAGGCACGCTCAACGCGGATAGGGTGATCGTCACCGTCCCGACCAATCTGATCGCAGATGAAGCCATCCGCTTCTCGCCGCCGCTTCCTGCCAAGGTCGATGCGGCCGCCGGCCTCCCGCTCGGGGCCGACGACAAGGTGACATTGGCACTGGACGGTGCAGAGTCCTTCCCGCCGGAGGCCAACCTGCGCGGCGCCACCATGCGCACCGCCATGGGCACCTATCACATCCGTCCATTCGGCCAGCCCTGCATCGAAGGCTTCTTCGGCGGCAGCTTTGCGCGCACGCTCGAAGAAGCCGGCGATGGTGCGTTTGCGGCGCAAAGCATCGACGAAATCGCCGGTTTCCTCGGTAACGACATCCGCCGCAGGCTGACGCCGCTCTCCGAATCGCGTTGGACCCACGATCCCTTCGCGCGCGGCTCCTATTCGCACGCGCTCCCCGGCCATGCCGGCGATCGTGCGCTCCTCGCTGCGCCGGTCGATGGCCGGCTGTTCTTCGCCGGCGAGGCGACGTCACCGAACTTCTTCTCGACCGCCCATGGCGCGCGGGATTCGGGCGAGCGCGCCGCGCAGGAAGTGCTGGCGTCGGTCGGCATGCGATGATGGATTACTCGATCACCCGCGCCCGCAGATCCGCGTCAGGGACGAAGCACGCGTCATACTTGCCGAAGATGCGATAGCGATTGCGTGCGACGAGGCTGTAGACCGCATTCCGCAGCGGTTTTGGCACTGCGAACAGGATGCGCACCCAGCCCCAGCCGGGCAAATGGGAAAGCACCGTCAAGGCGGCGTCGGACTTGAGGAAGACCTCGCCACCGTGAACCACGGCGTTGGTGTCGGGATCATCGGGGTCGATACCGAAGGTCTTTGCGAGCTTCGACCCGTAATCCGACTGAATCGGCGTGAACCGGAATCGTCGCTCGGCATCGCGCGAGGCGATGAAACGCACCCAGCGCGAACAGAAGATGCAGACGCCGTCGAACAGGATCACGTCGTCGTCGGGCCATCGGGACATCAGCGCCGCTCCAATCGTTTCTCCGGCGCAGGAGGACCACCGCGCTGGTTCAGCGCGCGCTCGAGCTCGCGGCTGGCGGCTTTGACGCCGACATCCGTCTCGATCATCCAGTGACCTTCGCTGCCGGTTGCCGGCAGCGTCCGGAATTCGACCTTGCCGCCGTGCTTGCGAAAGGCATCCGCCAGAGACCTCGAGAATGCCGGTGTAAAATAGCTGTCATTCGTTGCGACGATCCATGTGACGGGAATCCGCGCGGTCCTGCCGAATTCGGTCGCCGCGGCATGAAGCGTCTGCGGCGCACAGATCCGGTTGGGCTCGTCATTGGCGTGCCCGCCGCGCCCGGGGGCAAAGACGACGATCCCGGAGATCGTCTTCGGATCGGCACTGGCGAGCGCAAGTGCACCCCAGCCTCCGGCGGAATGGCCCAGCACGATCGCGCCGTCGGGACGTATGAAATCCTGCGAGCTCATATAGTCGAGGGCGAGCGAGATCTGCGCGGCCGTCGCACGGCCGGAGCGGGCATAGTCCGCCTCGTCGCAGCCGCCCTGGTCTTCTGTATAGCGACCGCCCGTCGCGCCATGGCCGAGCCGCTCCGGGACCAATACGGCAAAGCCATGTGCGACGAGGAAACCTGCGAGCGCAAGATAGTCCGGCTGCGGCATCTGCGCACGACGCAGGACGTTCTGCGTCGAGGCATGCGCGATCACCGCGAGCCGAAACGGGCCGGCACCGGCGGGACGAAACAGCAATGCGTGTGCGGAAATGCCGGTATCCGGAGACGGTATGCGCCACGCCTGCTTGCGGAATGGGGCGCCTTCGTCCCCGGATGCGCCCAAGGCGATCTCGGCATGCAACGATGTTGCAGTCAGCACGACCAGCAGAGGCAGGGACGCGAAGAATTTGAAGAGCCGCATGAATGGTCGCAGGCGATGACGGACAGCAATCACACTAGCGGGAACGAATCAGCCTGGGCGGACTTTCTGCGTCAGGCACCCATTCAACCCTTGTGGCAGGCCATTTGCGCCTCTCTGCGTGGAGTGTTTGTCAGCCATTGGCGCCGGCTTGTCCTCTTTCGATACAGAATGGCCGGCGGACTGATGCAGAAAGTCCACAGGTTAACCGATAATTAACGATAGGTCTTGCCGCCGGCGCGGCGACTTGGTTTGATCGCGTTCATGAGCACAACCCTGATCGAGGTCCGGCCGGCCAAAGCTGCAGATGCAACTGCGGTGGCATCGACGCATGATGAAGCCTGGCGCTCGGCCTATCAGGGGATCATTCCCGGTGCCGAACTGGAAAAGCTGATCAACCGCCGCGGTCCGCAGTGGTGGGATAGCGCGATCCGCAAGGGCAGCCGTGTCAGCGTGCTCGTGTTTGGTGACAAGATCGCCGGCTACGCCAATTACGGTCGCAACCGGGCCCGAAGCCTGCACTTTGATGGCGAGATTTACGAACTCTATCTCCGTCCCGAGTTTCAGGGACTCGGCTTCGGCAGGCGCCTGTTCGCCGCTGCCCGCCGCGACCTGATGCAGAGCGGCCTCAAGAGCATGGTGGTCTGGGCGCTTTCGGACAACGATCCCGCCACCGAATTCTATCGCGCGCTGGGCGGCCGCATGGTGGCGCGTTCCTCCGAGCGTTTCGGGCCGAAGTCGCTCGACAAGGTTGCCTTCGCCTGGACCAATTGATCTGCTGAAGGTCTGAGCGGCAGCTTCTGCTATCCGTCGATACCGCTGTTTCCTGCTCGGTGGTCGCCGGATTCATTATTTCAAAAGAACATGATGGATTGGGGGGACGAGCCCGCGTATGACAGCGCCAAACGCGCTGCCGGGCGCGAGTTGTCCCCGGCAATAACGGAGCCTTGAATGCGTATCGATGCGGTCTCGATCGGAAAAAACGTACCCCACGACGTCAATGTCATCATCGAAGTCCCCGTGGGCGGCGAGCCGATCAAATACGAGATGGACAAGGAAGCCGGCACGCTGGTGGTCGATCGCTTCCTGTACACGCCGATGCGCTACCCCGGGAATTACGGCTTCATCCCGCACACGCTGTCGGACGATGGCGACCCCTGCGACGTCCTGATCATCAATACCCGCGCCATCATCCCCGGCGCCGTCATGAGCGTGCGCCCGGTCGGCGTGCTGTTCATGGAGGACGAAGCCGGTGGTGATGAGAAGATCCTGGCGGTGCCCTCGTCGAAGCTGACCCAGCGCTACGACAAGGTGAAATCCTATTCCGACCTGCCCGACATCACGCTGCAGCAGATCCAGCACTTCTTCGAGCACTACAAGGATCTCGAGAAGGGCAAATGGGTGAAGATCCTGCGCTGGGGCGGTCCGGATGAAGCGCACAAGCTGATCCTCGAGGGCATTGAGCGCGAGAAGAAAAAGAAGGGGTAACGCGTCCGCGTCCCGGACGCGATGCGTCACGAAGTGAAGCTTCGCAGAGCCGGGACCCATCTGCTCCACTTGCACCGGGCCCCGGCTGAGCAGCGCATCGTTTCACGCTGCGCTGCGTCCGGGGCACGACAGCCAGGCTACACGGCCGGCTTCGGCAGCCCGGTGATCGCGCAGGCCGCGCGTAGCGTGTTCACCAGCAGGCACGCCACCGTCATCTGCCCGACGCCGCCGGGCACCGGCGTGATCGCGCCCGCAACCTGCAGCGCTTCCTGATAGGCGACGTCGCCGACGAGACGGGTCTTGCCGTCCTCCTTCGGAATCCGGTTGATGCCGACGTCGATCACGGTCGCCCCCGGCTTCAGCCAGTCGCCGCGCACCATTTCGGGCTTGCCGACAGCGGCGTAGACGAGATCGGCCTGCTTCACGAGGCCGGGCAGGTCGCGTGAGCGCGAATGCGCGATCGTCACCGTGGCATTCTCGTTCAGCAGCAATTGCACCAGCGGCCGGCCGACCAGATTGGAGCGGCCGATGACGATGGCATTCATGCCTTCCAGCGAGGTGTGCACGCTCTTCGTAAGAATGATGCAGCCGAGCGGCGTACAGGGCGACAGCGCCTCGAATCCGCCGGCGAGCCGGCCGGCATTGTTCGGATGCAGACCGTCGACGTCCTTGGCCGGATCGATGGCGTTGATCACGGCCTCGGTGTTCAGGCCCTTGGGCAACGGCAACTGCACCAGGATGCCGTGCACGGCCGGGTCGCGGTTCAGCTTCGCGACGAGGGCCAGGAGGTCTGCCTGCGAGACGTCGGCCGGCAGCTTGTGCTCGAACGAGGCCATGCCCGCGGCCTGGGTCTGGGTATGCTTGGAGCGGACATAGACCTCGCTGGCGGGATCGTTGCCGACCAGGACGACCGCGAGGCCCGGCACCAGATTGTGCTCGCGCTTGACGCGGGCCACCTCGTCGGCGACGCGGGCGCGAAGCTCGGCGGCGATGATTTTTCCATCGATGATCTTGGCGGTCATGTCGGCTCCTCAGTCTTTGGCTTTGGTCGAGGCGAGTTCGCGCAACACAGCGCCAAGCCGCGCCGGATCGCCATCTACCGCAATCTGCTTCAGCCGCGAGGTGGCCCCGGAGAGTAACCTGACGCTGGCCTTGGGGACGCCGAGCGATTTCGCCAGCAGCACCAGAACGGCCTTGTTGGCCTCGCCGCCATCGGCAATCGCGCGCACCCGCACCTTGAGGACGCTGCGGCCGTCGGCCAGCTGTTCGATTCCGTCGATGTCGTCGCGCCCGCCGCGCGGCGTCACCCGCAACGCGATGCTGATGCCCGCGGCGGAATAGCGCCAGGGCTCCTTGAAGGCTTCCTTGGCAACCAAGGCGCTCCAGCCTGCCTAGATGACGTTCGGGTAGATGTAATACAGGATCACCCGCTCGAGGAACATGATCAGCAGGATCAGGATGATCGGCGAGATATCGAGGCCGCCGAGACTGGGCAGCAGGTTTCGGATCGGCGCCAGCACCGGCTCGGTGATCCGGTAAAGGAACTCGGCCACCGCCGACACGAACTGGTTGCGGGTGTTCACGACATTGAAGGCGATCAGCCAGGACAGGATCGCGGAGGCGATCAGCAGCCAGACGTAGAGGTCGAGCACGATGATGACGATATCGAGAACGGCACGCATGGCTTTGAAAACTCTGGCTCCGGTCGGGATTGACGCCTTTTGCTAGATATCGGTTCCCCCCCGCCCAAACAAGGGAAGTCCGTGTCAGGATGGCTAAAACCGGGTTATTGCCGTCCTTGACTTGATCATGGTGGCGACTTAAATGGCGCCCGGTTGTCGGCCGCATTCACCAGAGCGGCCAGCAAAAGGGGCCATAGCTCAGCTGGGAGAGCGCGTCGTTCGCAATGACGAGGTCGGCGGTTCGATCCCGCCTGGCTCCACCAGCCTTCGCTCGCTTCGCGAGCTTTGGCTCGGCAAGCCCGGGAAGTCTTTCGTAGCGAAGCAAGCGAAGGCTGCCCCGCGATAGCCCGAAGGGCGACGGCGGGTTGCATCCGCGAAGCCCCCCTTACCTCCCCGTAAACCTTGGCGGTCGCTTCTCCATGAAGCTCGCGACGCCCTCCCGGAAATCGCTGCCGTTCAGCGCCACCATCATTTCGCGGTTCGCCTCGATCGTCGCCTCGGCCAGGGTCTGGAAGGGCACTTCGTAGAGCTGGCGCTTGATCACGGCCATGGCGCTGGGCGAGACGAAGTCGGCGAGATCGCGTGCATAGGCGTAGGTCTCCTCACGGAGTTTTTCCGGCGGACACAGCCGGTTGACCAGCCCGATCCGCAACGCTTCGTCGCTGGTGACGCGGCGGGCCGAGAGCAATAGATCCATCGCATTGGCATGGCCGACGATGCGCGGCAGCATCCACGAGATGCCATGCTCGGCGATCAGGCCGCGCCGCGCGAAAGCGGTGGTGAACACGGTGTTGTCGGCGGCAAAGCGCAGGTCGCAATACAGCGCATGGACGAGGCCGATGCCGGCCGTTGCGCCGTTGAGCATCGCCATGACGGGCTTCCCGATCGACGGATAGAACCCATAGCGGGTCTGCCAGTCCGGCCGGCGATTCATGTCGAAGGGGGGCAGGTTGGTTGCGCGCCTGACGTCGTCGGGATCGAGGCCCTTCAGCGCATCCATGTCGGCGCCGGCGCAGAAGGCGCGGCCCGCGCCCGTCAGCACGATCACGCGGACATTGTCATCGGCGCCAGCTGATTCCATCGCATGGCGAACGTCGCGCTCCATGATCGGCGTCCACGCATTCATGCGGTCCGGACGGTTGAGCGTGATGGTCGCGATCTTGTCGCTCACCTCGTAGAGGATGTGTTCGTAAGCCATGGCGCTCTCCCTGGTTTGCCGGCACGCGTTCACGCGCGCTCGTTGGCAGCGAGCCTAGCATATCCAGGGATGAAGCAGGGACTTGCGCGAAGTCGCGGTCACTCGGCGGCTTGCGCCAGAACGGGCCGGCGTACCAGCCACCCATCGATGAAATGAGCGAGCCAGGCCCGTTCCGCGGCGTCATAAACGGCGCGGTCCGCGAAATGATGGTGCCGGGCCCGCGCGCCCGGCGCACTGAGCCCGTCATAGCCTCGCGTCGTCCAGCGATGCATCATCGCGTAGGTCACGTCGGGGTGGAACTGGACGCCGAAAGCATTGCCGGTGCGGAACGCCTGCACCGGAAAGTCATCACCCTCCGCCAGCAATTCAGCGCCTGACGGCAGCTCGAAGCCCTCGCGATGCCAGTGATAGACACGTGACGGCCAGTGCGGGCAGAGCACATGTCCGGCGGCCGTCGGTCGGATCGGATAATAGCCAATCTGGGTCAGCCCCTGCGCATGCGGCGCGACGCGGGCCCCGAGCTGGATTGCCAGCATCTGCGCGCCGAGGCAGATGCCGAGAAACGGGCGTTGTTCGCGAAGCGGAATTTCGATCCAGTCGATCTCGCGCCGGATGTAATCGTCGGGATCGTTGGCGCTCATGGGACCGCCGAAGATCACGGCCCCGGCATGCTGATCGAGCGTCTCCGGAAGGGCATCGCCAAAACGCGGCCGGCGGATATCGAGGCGATGGCCGAGCGCGCGCAGCGCATTGCCGACACGGCCCGACGTAGAGGATTCCTGATGCAGGACGATGAGAACCGGCAGCCGGGTTTCGGAGGCGGCGGTGCGTGGCGCCCTTGTCCGAAAGGGCACCAGTTCGGTGTCAACCAAGCTCTCCGTCCGGAACGACATGGCCTCTGCGACTACGGTCGGTTCAGATCGCCAGCATAGCTAAGCGATTCTTAACGTCGTGTGAGTTCACGCACACACGCTGCCCATTCGCAAAGCAAGGGCCGGGCCAATCACCGGCGCCGCGAAGGCCTGTTCTAGTGTCTCTGCCTCTGGAACCGGCTGGTTGCAGCCAGGATGAAGCCGCGCGGGAAAAACCGCAGTGCGAACGGGACGATCTTGATGCCCAGGCCGGGCAGGACCGCCCGCTTGTTGGCCATCAGCCCATGATAGGCCTCGCGTGCGACCTGTGCGGCAGGCACATTAAGAAGGGCCGTATCATGCCCTTCCCCTACGCCCGCGCGTTCCTGAAACTCGGTGGGGACCGGCCCCGGGCACAGCACCGTGACACGGACGCCCTTCGGCCCAAGCTCTGCGCGCAAGGCCTCGGTGAGGGAAATCACGTAGGCCTTGGACGCATAATAGACCGCCATGCCGGGTCCCGGCAGGAACCCGGCAACCGATCCGACGTTGAGCAGTCCGCCCTTGTTTCTGATGAGTTGGTCGGCAAATCGCAGCGACAGATCCGTCAGGGCCCTGACGTTGACATCGACGATGCCGAGTTGCTGGGCTCGGTCGCGCTCGATGGCATCGCCAAAGACGCCGAAGCCTGCATTGTTGACGAGATGATCGATCTCGACACCTTCGGCCGCGAGGGCAGCTTCGATCCTGTCGCCCGCATCTTCCTTCTGGAGGTCGCAGGCGATCACGATCGGCTTCTTGCCGCCCCTGGCGGAGAGCTCGTTAGCAAGCGCCTCAAGACGGTCGACCCGCCGCGCCGTCAGCGCCAGGCGGTGGCCGTTCGCGGCGAAAACACGCGCCAGTTCTGCGCCGATGCCCGCCGAGGCACCAGTGATCAAAGTTACCCGCTCGGTCACGTTGAAGTCTCTTGAATTGAAGGTTCTCGGCCCGTAATCGGCGGAACAGGAGCACAGGCGGCGCGCGAGAGGCAAGCGGCGCTGCCGTCATGGCGGTCTGACGGCAGCATCGGGCAAGCCCGAAAATCGCTTGGTTTTCAGCTGAATAGGGGAACTTGCGTTGGCCGAGGCGACATTAAACTTTCGTCATGTCGCGGTGGGGTCGGCGAATTCGCTCGCGCCGGGCGACCTTAGCCCCCGACGGCGCCGTCCTTGATCTGACCGGCCGCCCGCTCCGCCACCGCCCGCTTCAGGTCAACGCGGTCCCGCTGGGAGACGCCCAGCAGGTCCGAAGCGCGCCAGACCACGTTGTCCTCGAACTCGGTCACCTGACCGTCGGCATAGACCAGCTCCCACATCATCTGGACGATGCGTTTGCGGCCCTCTTCGTCGAGCGAGCGCATGATGACGCTGGTGAAATGATAGAGATCGACCGCGTCGCCCTCGACCTGGATCGCATCCGCGATCAGTCGGTCCGCGGTGCCGCGGTCGAGCCCGAAATGGCTTTCGATCAGGCTGTGAAGCTTGCGCTGCTCGGTCGCCGTGGGCTGGCCGTCCAGCGAGACCACGTGCACCAGCAGCGCGGTGGCCGCGAGACGATAGTCGCTGTCGCCGAAGGCGCGGTCCTGGGCCTGGGGGGCGACAATGTCGGCGATGAATTGGCGCAGGCCGTCGAGCATGAAGTCCGCCTAAGATCGATGACGCCGCGAAGCGCGGCTGTGACATGAAGTATATGTGCGGGAACCCAACCGGCGCAACGTGCGTCAGTTCCGCGCGCCGCATTACGTTTCGGCAATCTCTCTCGGCCGTTGGCCGATTTCGAATATGCAATCCTGGCGAAAGCCAGGACGGCGTCAGGGTTTGCCGCGCATCTGTTGCTTCGCGATGACGGAGACCGCGGCAGCTGCCATGGCTGCTCTCACGGGATCTCGTACACCACGATCTTGTCCGCGATGCCGCGCAGCGCGGCCTGCTTCTGGATCGGCTCGATCGCGCGCTCGCGCAGCAGGTCGGCCACAGCCGGCGCTTCGAGCACCGGGCCGGTGATGTGAATCTCCTGCGCCGTGGACAGGCTTTGAACGCGGGCGGCAATATTGACGGTCTGGCCGAAATAATCCTGCCGCTCGTTCAGCATCACGGCAAGGCACGGCCCTTCATGGATGCCGATCTTGACGATGAGGTCGGTGGTGCCGCGCTGCCGGTTCAGCGCGTCCATCGCCGTACGCATCCGCAATCCCGCATTGATGGCGTGGACCGGACGAACGAAGGTCGCCATCACGGCGTCGCCGATCGTCTTCACCACCGCGCCCTTCTCCGAGGCGATGATCTCCAGCAGGGCGTGGAAATGCGCGCGGACGAGTTCGAAGGCCGTGAGGTCACCGACGCGCTCGTAGAGCGCGGTCGATCCCTTCAGGTCCGTGAACAGGAAGGTGAGCGAGGTGATCTGCAGCCGCTGGTCGATATTGAGCGTATCTGCCTTGAAGACGTCGCGAAATGTCTGGTTCGACAGCATCCGCTTCGCGGTGAGGAACGGCTTGCGCCGGCCGATCAGGTGATGGAGCGCTTCGGCCGCGATGAACACCGCCGGCAGCGCACGTCCGCTCGACTGGTTCTTGAGCGTGAGGTTGAGCAGCCCGGGACGCAAGGAGATCGTCTTCGTCGGCGACGGCTCGTTGCCAAAGGCGATCGACAGCTCCTGCGGCTCGCCGCTAGGCTCGCCCTGAACGTCGATGAACAGCGCCGCATGGGTGAGCGGCTCGAAAACGATGACGAATTCCTTCGGAAGCTGCAACGCAATGGTCGCGGACTCTCCGCGCGGCAGGTCGCGCGTGGCCAGCGTCACGTCATTGGCCAGCGTCGCAACCGATTCCTCCGTGAAGTCGACGCCGGAACTCCAGTACATCTGCTTGTAATAGTCCCAGACCGGTAGCGTGTCCGGATCATGGGCCGCGATTCGCCGCACGCGCGGATTCACGGTGAACGACACCTCCACCTGGTCGTCCACATTGGGCTTGTAGCCGCAGGCACAGAGCGCGCAGTGATAGTCTTCGGTCTTCAGCGCCTTCAGCGTCGAATGCGCGCCGAGCACGCCGCCGCAGCCGGGACAGAGCACGTTCCAGCCGAGATCGAAGAGTCCGAGCCGCGCCGCGTGCAGGAAGGTCGAGATCGCCCGCTCCTCATCGAGCCCGTTCGCGCGGGAGAAGTCGATGACGTTGATGCGGTTGAGTTCGTGATCGGCGCCCTTCTCCACCAGGCGGGCGATTGCATCGGCGGCGGTTGGATCGGCCGCCTGTTTCAGGGCCGAGAACTGGGACTGGGCATAACTCATGGTGCAACTCTGAGAGAATGGATCACGCGATCGGCCTGACGATCGCCCCTCACCGGCGCGTGATGCGGAATAGCGGCGAGTGATCGGGCTGGGTGGTGACGACACCGAGCGGTATCACGGGCGCGGTGTCGGCAAGCTCGATCCGGAACGCGCCGATCAGCCGCGCCAGCGCCAGGACGGATTCGGCCTGCGCGAACGGTGCGCCGATGCAGACGCGCGGGCCGGCGCCGAACGGCAGATAGGCGAAACGATCGGGCGCCTGGGCCGAGAGGAAGCGTTTGGGCACGAAGGCGTTGGGTTGGTCCCAGATCTTCTCGTGCCGGTGCAGCAGCCAGGGCGCGATCATGATGATGTCGCCTCTGCCGATCTCGATTCCCGCCGCATTGTCCTTGTCGCGCGCGGCCCGTGCGATCAGGAAGGCCGGCGGATAGAGGCGCATGGTCTCGTCGATCACGGCGCGGGTGAATTTCTGCTTGTCGATCTCGGCCATGCTGTCGAGGCGTTCGCCGCGCACCTCGAGGGCGACCTCTTCCTGCGTGTCGGGATCCAGCGCGAGCAGATAGAGCGCCCAGAACAGCGCCGTCGCGGTGGTCTCGTGGCCTGCGAGGATCATCGTCGCGACTTCGTCGGCGAGCTGCGAGTCCGAAAAGCCCCTGCCGGTCTCGGGATCGCGTGCCTGGTCCATCAGGTCGAACAGATCGCGCGGCGGCGCGCCCTCCTTCTTGCCCGCGGCGCGCCGCTCGGCGATCAGCATCGCGACGAACGCGGTCCAGCGCTTGCGGAACCGCGCGCGGGCCATGTCCATCGGGGTCGGCCAGGACAACGGCAGCAGCATGTCGAGGAAATAGGGCCGGCCCAGCCGCTCGCCATACTCGATGACGAAGTTGCGCAGGGCGGCGCCGTGCTGCTCCATGCCGAACGAGAACATGGTGCGCCCCGCGATCTCCAACGTCATGTGCTGCATGATCTCCCGCAGGTCGACGGCCTCGCCCGCCCGCGCATCGAGCCTCGCGATGGTCTCGTCGAGCACTGCCGTCATGTGCGGGACGAGATTGGCGGTGGCGCGTGGCGTAAAGGCGGGCGCGAGCGTGCGGCGCTGAAACGTCCAGTCATGGCCCTCCGCAAGCAGAAGGCCGTCGCCGAGCATCGGCCGCAGCATGCGGATGCCGGCGGGCGTCCGCGCATAATTCTCCCAGTTGCTGAGCAGCACGTGACGGATCGCGTCGGGATGATTGAGGATGAAGCTGTTGCGGAGAAAGAAGCGGCCCTTGATGACCTCTTCCTCGTAGGCCTGCTGTCCCCATGTCGCGATCATGTTCTGCCGGATCACCGCGAGGCGTCCGAAGAACGACATGTCGTCGGGCGCACGCGGCGGGGCGGGAGGGATGATGGGCCGACGCACACCGGCGATGTTCATGGCTCTCTCCCGCAGCTATGGCGCAAGCCAATAGCTAGTAAGTCAGTTCGGCAACCGCAATCCTGTTCTCCGAAGCCGGCCAGGCGCGTGCCACGATCCGTTCCTCGCCGAACTGCGCCACGATGCTGCGGCCGGTCGCGCTGGCCGGGAGTCGCAGCGTTGCTGCCGAATCCGTAGGCACGCCCGGCTTCACGTCCGCCGGTTCCTTGCCGTCGAGCAGGACAACGTCGCGCGGCAGGCCGAAATAGCCGCGCGGACGCGACATGATCACCACCGCGCCGGCGTCCTTGTCGGCAGCTCCGAACGGACGCGCGGCGCGCAGATGAACGACCTCGGAGGAGCGTGGGAACGGAAGGCGATAGATGTGCGTGATCGGCGCATCCGGTGCGGTCAGCACGAATTCGAGCGACCAGGATGGATCGACCTGGACCTGTCCCCAGCGGCCATCGGCGCCGGTCGTCGCGCTGTGCAGCGCATCGCCGTTGCGCGCCCCGGTCTCGGGGTCGACGCGGAAGATCTCGACGGTCGCACCGCCGACCGGGCGATTGGTCGGCACGCCGCCGGGCGTTGCCGTGACGAGACCGCTGAGGCGGACGCTCTGCTCCGGGACGATCGCGATCCGCGCGGGTTCGCGGCCGGCGATGAATTTGTAGATCTCGCGGAAGGCGCGCGGGTGAAACGCCACCTCGCGATGGTCGAGCGCGCCGAGCACGAGATTGGTGGCGCCCTTCAGCTCCGGCCCCTCGACGGTGACGCCGGTCGGGCTGCCCGGCTTGCCGATGAAACGCCCGTCGGCCTGCGCGTATTTGTCCATGCCGTCGCTGCGCAGGGTAAGGAAGGCCACGCCCGGCGTGACCTCGCTCTCGCCCTCATTGAGGCCGCGCAGGAACACGCCGCGGCCGTTGAATTCGGCATTGGGCTGGTCGTCGGTTGCGAACACGCCATGATTGGGCGTGCCGCACAGGACGGCGTGGCTGACATCGCCGGCCCCGCCATTCCTGATGACGTTGCGGACTGCGTAGCCGCCGCGAGAGCTGGCGACCAGCGCCACGCGCGAGGCGCCCGTGCGGCGTTTCAGTTCCGCGATGGCGGCGGCGAGCTCGCGGCGCTGGTCTTCGGTGGAAGACCGGTTTGCCTGCGCAACCTTGTCGTCGCTCCGCGCCAAAGGATCGGTGAAATTGAGTGCCATCATGCGCTCACGCGCGATGCCGTTGGATTCCATCCGCCACAGCGTTGTCATCCACAGCGCATCGTAATCGCCGTTGCCGTGAACGAAGAGGATTGGTGGGAGCTCCGAATTCTGCGTGGCGGATGACGTCTGGGCCGTCGCGCTTGTGCGCAAGCTCGCAACCGCGAAAGAAAGCGCACCGGCTCCCAGCAAGATCGTCCGTCGCGACAGCGTCATTAGGGTTCCTCCCTGGCAAAACAGCGTATTTGCACCGCTTATAGCGGCCTAACCACTGGACAGCGAAGGACTTTCACGGGCATCACTGAATCTTGCCGGAATCACCCAGAACAATTCTGCCAACCCGTTTGGAAGGGATATGACCGAGCAGCCGAACCGTCAGACATTTGCCGGCGATGGCATCACCGCCCCGCTGCGGTTCACCGTGTTCCGGCGCATCTGGCTCGCCAGCCTGCTCTCCAATCTCGGCCTCCTGATCCAGGGCGTGGGCGCGGCCTGGGCGATGACGCAGATGGCGGCCTCCGCCGACCAGGTCGCGCTGGTGCAGACCGCCTTGATGCTGCCGATCATGCTGATCTCGATGCCGGCCGGCGCCATCGCCGACATGTACGACCGCCGCATCGTAAGCCTGGTGGCGCTGACGATCGCGCTGATCGGCGCGACCGCGCTCACGGTGCTGGCCTGGCTCAATCTGATCACGCCCGAAGCGTTGCTCGCTTTCTGCTTCGTGGTTGGAAGCGGCAACGCTCTGTTCGGTCCGGCCTGGCAGTCCTCGGTGAGCGAACAGGTGCCGCCGGAGTCTCTGGCCTCGGCCGTCGCGCTGAACGGCATCAGCTACAATATCGCGCGCAGCTTCGGCCCCGCCGTCGGCGGCGTCATCGTTGCGGCACTCGGCGCGGTGGCGGCGTTCGCCTGCAATGCCGTGCTCTATCTGCCGCTGCTGGTCGTGCTGTTGCTGTGGCGCCGGAGCGTCGAGCCTTCGCGGCTGCCGCGGGAAAAGCTCAACCGTGCGATGGTCTCGGGCTTCCGCTACATTACCAACTCGCCGCCGATCAAGATCGTGCTGCTGCGCACGCTCGTGATGGGCCTGATCGGCGGCGCCATCATGGCGCTGATGCCGCTGGTCGCGCGCGACCTGCTGCATGGCGGCGCGCAGACCTATGGCATCATGCTCGGCGCCTTCGGCATGGGGGCCGTCGTCGGCGCGCTCAACATCCACGAACTCCGCAAGCGCATGAGCGGCGAGGCTGCGATCCGCGCCTGTACCATTTCGTTGGCGTTTGCGATGGCGGCGCTCGCCCTCAGCAACGAGCCGGTCCTGACTGCGGCCGCGCTGGTATTGGCAGGCGCGGTCTGGATGGCGGCGATCGCACTGTTCAATATTGGCGTACAGCTCTCGGCGCCGCGCTGGGTTGCGGGCCGTTCGCTCGCCGCGTTCCAGGCCTCGATCTCCGGCGGCATCGCCATCGGTGCCTGGGGCTGGGGGCATCTCACCGACTATGCCGGCGTCGAGACCGCGCTGCTGGCGGCCGCCGGACTGATGCTGATCTCGCCCGTGTTCGGTTTCTGGCTGACGATGCCGCGCGTCGGCGCGCGCAACGAGGATGCGGACGTGCTGGCCGATCCGGAGGTGAAGCTGCAGCTCACGGGGCGCAGCGGTCCGCTGGTGGTCGAGATCGAATATCGCGTCGCCCAGGAGAACGCGCGCGCCTTTCACAATGTGATGCAGGACGTGCAGCTCTCGCGGCAGCGCAACGGCGCCTATGGCTGGTCGATCGCGCGCGACATCGCGGATCCCGAGTTGTGGACCGAGCGCTATCACTGCCCGACCTGGTTCGACTATCTGCGCCAGCGCAACCGCTCGACCCAGTCCGAACGCGCACTGCATCAGCAGGCGATCGACTTCCACATCGGCCCGGATCCGGTACGGATCCGCCGCATGCTCGAGCGTCCGTTCGGCTCGGTGCGCTGGAAGGACGATACGCCGGATCGGGCCGGTGACGAGGTGTTGCCCGTGGTCGCGACGGCGGCGGGAAGCAGTACGTAGATCGTATGGTTCCCGGCTACGTTGCTTCGCATCGTCCCGGATCCGGAATCACTGACCGTGGTCGGTCAGCACCTTGTCGCAGGCCTTGCTGAGACGGCTGCGATTCTGTTTCAGGCAGGCGAGCACGGCGCCATCGCCATTGTTCATCACCGCGCGGCAATGACGGGTGACGTCGCGCGCGCAGGCGTCCTGGCCGGGCTGCTGCTGGGCTACGGCGCTCGAGGCGCACAGGATCAAAGGAACAACGAAGAGAAATCGGATCATCGCATAATGCCTCTTGCCCGGAATATCAGCGGGCGAAGCTAGTGCGATGGTCCCGGTGCCGCAACGGCTTTGTTGACCGGGCCGATTGGTGCCGCCGCGTTGCCCCGGCAAAATGCCGGGGTCCAGCGTACGGGGAGCTTTCGAAGCAATGTGTGTGCGCTGTTACTGGCTGTCCTGGGCGTCAGCGACCTTGCGCGAGGCGCCCTTTGCGAGATCCTTGTCCATCACCGCGCGGCAGCCGGCGCTCAGGTCGGACCGATGCTTCATCATGCACGCCGTGATCTTCGGGATGTTGGGGATCTCGGACGAGCACAGGCGGAAGGCATCGCCGGTGCACATCTGCTGCGCTTCGGCCGAGAAGGCGAAGCTCGACGTCGCCGAGACGATCGAGACGATGGCGGCAAAGCCCAGCGCCAGGCCGGTGTCGCGGATCTTGCTGGTCAGGGACTTGCTGGTCAGAGACTTGGTCATTTGAAGCTCCCGTCGGCACCGCTGGATGCGGGCCCGTTGTTGATGGGAGCGATGATGCGCCCGCGACGCCGGTTCGACTGTGACGGCGGTCACGAGCACTCCACTCTATGTGACATTGGTCACTATTGACGCACCCCGCTGAAAAAGCGGCGCAAGCGCCGTCGTGTTGGTGTCACGTTAACTGTTCCTTCGCATTAATGGCGCGGTGCGCGGGAGATTCCGCCGGTTTGGTTGCGTATTTGGAAAGAGTAGCGATGCGTAATGCGTTGGGCCTGATGCTGGCCAGTGTCCTTGCGGCGGTCGTGATCGCCGCCGGCGGTTGGTTCTATTATTCCTCGCGCGCCGATGTGGCCGCGCCCAGGACGACGGCCGCCCGGGTCGCCGATCCCCTGCCGGCGAGGCTCGCCGCCAGGGACGATGTCGAGACCACTGCGGCCGTTGCCGCCAAAGCGCCGGCGCCCGCCCCAGCACCGGCTCCTGCAATGCCGGTTCAGCAGAAATCGACCTGCGCCAATCCGAATGCCCTCGGCGTTTCGCGCGTGGTCGAGATCGACACCACCGGCGGTCCCGGATTCGGCTTCGACCATTTCAAGCAGTTCGACTTCCTCACCCCCAAGGAAGTCGTGCTGACTTTTGACGACGGTCCCTGGCCGGTCAACACGGCCGCGGTGCTGAAGGCGCTGGCGGATGAATGTACCAAGGGCCTGTTCTTCTCGGTCGGCAAGCACGCCACCTACCATCCGGAAATCCTGCGCCAGGTGCTGGCTCAGGGTCACACGGTCGGCGCCCACACCTGGTCGCACGTCAATCTGAACGGCAAGAAGATGACGGAGCAGCAGGCCAAGGACGAAGTCGAGAAGGGCTTCTCCGCGGTCAAGTTCGCGCTCGGTGCCAATCCCGCGCCGTTCTTCCGCTTCCCGCAGCTCCAGCACAATCCGGCCATCGTGACCTATTTCGGCACGCGCAACGTTGCGATGTTCTCGACCGACGTCGATTCCTTCGATTTCCGCAAGGGAGCCACGCCCGAGAAGATCGTCGAGACCGTGATGACGAAGCTCGACAAGCTCGGCAAGGGCATCATCCTGATGCACGACTTCCAGAAGCACACCGGCGAAGCGATGCCGGCATTGCTCGCGCGGCTGAAGGCCGGCGGTTACAAGGTCGTGCAGATGAAGGCCAAGACCACCTTCCAGACGCTGCCGGAATATGACGAGGCGCTCTTGAAGGATCTGAAGGTCCCGACCTCGAGCGCGCGCCCGATCGGAAGCGTGGTGCAGACGGTCTCGCAGCAATAACGAGCGGACTCATCCGTTTAAAAGCGATACGGCCGGGCGGGAGCCCGGCCGTTGTCGTTGCAGTCGTCGTTACCAATAGATGCCGTGACGATGCAGCTCGCTGATGATACGGCCCTCGGTCCAGGTTCGCTTGTGCTTCGGCTTCTCGGCCTTGGCGGTGGTCTTCGCGGCCGGCGCCGTCGTGGGGGCGGACGTCGTGCTCGTGGCTGTCGCCGGCTTTGGCGCTTCGGGCGTCGTCGCTGCCGGCGGTGCGGATAGCGAAACGGCCGGCGGACGATCCAGATATTTCGGACTCTCGGCGGCGGGCGCGGCAGCCTCGCTCATCTGCGTCGGTGCCGCAGTCGCGTTGGTGGTCTGCGGAGCAGCTGTCTCGCTGCTCGACGCCAGCGACAGGCTGCGCGGTCCGCCTGCCTGGGCAGATGCAGAAGCCAGGACCATGGCCGCCACCAATATGATCTTGCGCATGTGAACTCTCCCCGTGTTTGCGTGCGGGAAAGTTAGTGAAATCGTCCCCGGCTTTATGTGATCTCCATCACGCAGCCGGGCGGTATGCAGCGCCCGTCGATCAACAGGGCCGGCGATAGACGCGCAGGCGCACATCGGCAAAGTCGAGCGCCTCGATCCGGCAGATGCTCGTGTTGGCGTCCATCCGCAGGATGAGCTCATCGCCGGCGCGCGGGCCGGGCAACGTGTGTGGCATCGAGCTTGTGATGACGATGAGGTTGGCCTGGAGCAGCGCCTGCTCGGTCGTTTCGACGGTTCGATGGAAAAGTTCCTGACCCACGTTGACCGGCATGCGCGCTTGCGCGGCGAAGAGCTGAATGGTCGTCGGCGTCACGGGATAGGCATTGGAGAAGCCGATGCGGAGGGGCTCGCCACTGGCGGTGCTCGTCTCGCGCACAAGCTTCCACACGCGGTCCGTCGCAACACTGATGTCTTCCTGCTGCTGCGCGCTGAGGGGCGTCGCAAGACCGATGCGACCGGTCCCGATGTTCCGGGCAAACAGCATCGCCACCACGACAAGCGGAGCGAGGCGAACAAGCGCCAGCAGATGGCGACCGTTCGCGGCCGTCATTCCGCGCTCATCGAGCCGGGCGGCGAGCGCGTCCTGAATCGCGCAATAGTTCAGCATCAGCGCGACGATGAAGAGGCCGAAGAAGATGCCGCCGAAGAAGTAGGTCTTGATCTCCGCGACGGATGGGATCGCGTAGGTGATCAGCAGCGCCGCCAGCAGCACCAGGGCATCCTGCATCGCCGCGCGGTTCTGCGATGCAGCGAAGCACAGGCGCATCGCCATCAAAACGCAGCCGATCCAGAACCAGAAATGCAGTCCCGCCCGGCCTTCGGCGCCAGTGGAGAAGTGCGTCAGTCCGCTCCAGAATCCCTCCCCCGTGCTCCAGAGGTCCCGCTGGCTGACGAATACGCGCAAGATGTAGCTGATCGTTTCAACAATGGCCGGTCCGATCAGCGCGCCCATCGTCACAAGCCAGGCGAGCCCGAACGCGAGCAACACCTTGATGGCCCGCTTGTGAGCCATTCGGAGTCCGCCTTCCTGCGCGCAATCGACCAGCAGCCGAATGACGAAAATGCTTCCGATACTGGCGAGCGAGGCGGGAAAGGCCGTCGGCTTGATGCTGCCGGCGAGGCCGCAGCCAACGCCAAGGGCAACCAGAGACAACGTCGAACGCCGAAGCACGCCTCGCTGGACGATCGCACCGAGCGCAAGGCCCAGGGCGAGGCCCCAGGGCAGATCCGGGCGCGCTTCCATCGCGGTGTGCCAGACTGTGGGCACGCAGGCGGCCGCGATCAGACATGTTGCCACCTCGCTGGCGGGCCGCTTCCTGGTCAGCCAGACGAGACCAAGCAGGAACGCAAGCACCACCACTGAACTCACCAGATAGGGACCTGTGTATCCACCCGGGAAGAGTCGAAGTCCGACGGCTGCGACAAGGCTCGAGAACGGCGCATGCTGTTTCAGCAGCGCCAGCACGTCGCCTGCGAAGCTTCGGCTCGCGGAGGCGTTCATCCATTTGACGGCGTCGAGCATGTAAACGACGTCGTCGTAAAGCGGCGACACGGAGAGCCGGCCAAAACGGCTGGACAAATCCAGCGCGCGATAGGCCACCAGCGCGAACAGGACCGCCGCAAGAAGGATCATGCCGCAGACACGCCGCCACGCCTGCCGATCCGCTTCCCCGCCCTTCATTCCCATCCCGCCCCGTGACGCGCAATCCATCGTAGCGACACGACGCGAGGTCGCAACCCGCGCTCAATGCATATGACGATGATCAATGGCTGTCAGATTAAGGCGCTGGTGCCGCAAGAGGGATTCGAACCCCCGACCCCGTCATTACGAATGACGTGCTCTACCGACTGAGCTATTGCGGCGAACCCGCCGGGGCCTCAGCAAGGCCGGCCCCGATACGCGCGCTCCTGATATCGGGCATGGCCCGAATTGGCAAGGAGAAGCCAAGCCGGAAAATGCGGCTTACGCCCCCCAGCGCGACCAGAACCCGCGCCAGCCGCCCGCCTGGGCCTTTGCCTGCCCCCTTGGGGTGCCGATTTGTTCCGTAAATTCATCGCTCGGTCCCTCGTCATCGATGCCGGGATCGTCGGGGGCGCGGACGATGGGGATGACGGCGGGGATCGGGGTCGGCCCCGGCTTGCCGAGATCGGCCCGGCTCCGGAACACCGGCGTTGCCGCCACTGGCCCTGATTCGGCAGGTTCGGATGCGGGAATGGCGGGGTCGGCCGGTGTGGCTGCGGGCTCAGCCGCAGCGATCGGAGGCGAATTGTCCTGCTCGGCCGGCACGGTCGCCCTGGTTTCCGGCTCGGGCGGGGTCTCGTTCACGACCGTCACCTGCTTCGGCGGGGGCGCGGCCAGCATGGCCTCCTCGAACGCCGAAATGTCGATCATGGCGCCCTTGTCCGGGGGCAGGCTCGCGACTGGCGTCTGCCACTGGAACGCATCGAGTCGCCCGGTCACCGGCGATACCGGCCGCCAGCGATCGCTGACATAGCCGTCCGCGGTCCAGGCCGGATCGTGGCGGGCGCGCACGGCGCGCAGCGTCCAGGCGCGGGCCCGGCCGCCATCGCCATGCTCGGTGCGTTCGATCTCGGCCATCAGCAGCGCGACACGTTGCGTCGGATCGTTGAGATAGGGTGCCAGCACCTCGCGCGCCCGGGCGAATTCGGATGCATCGATCGCTGCGCGCGCAATCGCGAGCTGGCCCTCGATGTAGCCGGGCTTGTCGGACGACACCTTGGCAGCCAGCGTCTCGACGCGCTGCAGCCGCTGCCGCGCGGAATCGCCGAGCTTCACATGTGCATAGGCGTCGGCCAGGTCGGGATGCGGATTGGCGATCCAGGCGGCCTCGACCAGCTTCATGGCGCGCCGCACCTGATGCGCTTCGCTCTCGAATTTGGCGGCGAGCACCGCGGCCGGCACCAGCGTCGGCGCCAGCTTGACGGCTTCCATCACGCTCTCGCGCGCGACGTCGCGGTCCATGGTCTCGAGTTCGATCGCGCGGGCCGCCAGCAGCACGCCGCGGTGCCGACGATAGGTCGGCTTGTCAATCAGTCCTGAAGACAGGTTCGAATCGAGGATCGCCAGCGCGCCGCTCCAGTCGCCGCGCGCGCAGCGGAAGCCGAGCACGGCATGCGAGGCCCAGGTCGAGGACGGCGAGAGCTTGATCGCCTCCTCGGCGATCATCACGGCGCCGACCGCATCGTCGGCGCGCTGCGCCTCGATGAACAGCCCGCGCAGGCCGAGCAGGCGCGTGTCTTCGCGTTCGGCCATCGCGCGGAAGACGCGCTGGGCCTCGTCGCGATTGCCTTCGAGCTGCGCCGACTGCGCGTGCAGCAGCAGGGCGAGGGGATCGTGCGGTGCATGCCGGCGCGCCGCTTCAGCGTGACGGCGCGCGAGCGCGGTGTCGCCGTGACCGATCGCGAGCAGTCCGTGGGTGATGGCGTGACGGCCACGGGCATGTCGCTTCTCGTGGCGGCGGCGGCGCAGCCGGCCGGGCGTCCGCCACACCGTCGTCAGGATGCTCCAGACCAGCACGACGGCCGCGGCAAACAGGCCGAGCAGGAAGACGAATCTCGGGAGCGTGGTCGAAAGGCGGAAACCTCCCGCGGTGAGGACGAGTTCGCCCGGTTGATCGGCAACCCAGGCCGCGCCGGCTGCTGCCAGCGCGATCAGGACGAGGAAGAGCACGATGCGGAACATTGAGATCCCTCTTGCGCGCAGATCGTTGCGCGAACCTTTACTGGGCCGGCTTGGCGAGGTCCGCCATGGCATCGTCGGCGAATTTGCGTGCGGCGGCGAGCGCGGCGTCGCGGGCATCCGCCTTGGCGAGCCAGGCCTGTGCCGGGGCGCGATCGGCCTCGGGCAGCGTCTTCAGCTCGCGCCGCGCTTCGGCGAAATCGTTGCGCACGGCAGCGGCCGTCACCCGTGCGACGATGGCGCCGCGATCGGTGCCGACGCCGTCGGTGCGTTCGATGCGAACGAGCTTCGAGGCTCCAGCCTGAAGGCGTTCGACGATGCCGCCGCCGCTGGGCGGGGTTTCCGCCGGTGGCGAAAGTTTCGGCACGATGGTGAGGAGATCGCGGCACAGTGCAACCGGCGACGGAAGGCCGGATGATGCGAACAAGTCGAGTGGCTTCAGGACGTCGGGCTTCGCCGCGAGCGAGCGCGCCGCGGCGATCTGCGATTCGTAGCTGTCGCCATGGCGAACCGCGACGTCGAGCAGCGCTGCCGCGACCACGGTGCGCAGCGGCTTGTCGTCCACCGGCTTGTTGTCAGCGATCTTCTCGCTCTGCTGCGCGAGTTCGGCGCGGTCGGCTTTGGTGGCGCGCTCGAGCTGGGCGATGCGATCGTTGATCGCGGCCAGGTCGGGCGCGGCGGCGCCAGGCGCGGGCCGGGTGTCGTTCAGCGCAGTCGCGGTCTTGTCCGCCTGGGCTTTCAGACTGGTGAGGTCGCTGCGCAGGCTGCCGACCGATTTCTCCAGTGCATCGATGCGTGCCAGGACCGCGGGATCGGCGGCCGGCTTGCCGGCCCGGGCTTCGACAGCGGCCACGCGGCCGCTCAGCGCATCGATGCTCGCGCTCGTCGCCTGCGGCGCGGCCGGGGGCGCCTGCACGGCGGGCCAGCCGAGCATCCAGCCGACCGCGATCACGACGGCGGCTGCGGCAGCTCCGGAAAAGGGCGCGACGATCCAGGGCGAGATCGGCGCCGGTCCGGGCTGCGTTTCGATGGTGGCCTCTGCATCGGCAGGCCGGAATTCCGGCTCGTCCGGCTTTGCCTTGTCGTGCGCCTCTTCCCCGGCCTCTCCGACTTTGACCGGCTCGTCAACGACCGGGTCGGACACAGCCTGTGTCGGCGGCTCGTCCGTCGCCTGCTGCGGCTGGGTGGAGACTTCGGTCGCCTCGAGATCGATGGTGGGCGGCGTGCGCCTGGCACGACCGGCATCGGGGGCCAATCCTGCGTCTTCAGGCTTCTCGTCGGCCATCGTGGCGGTTCCTCATACTTGCGTCCCGGACGGACCTGATTGCGTCGGATTCGGCCCGACCTCTTACGCCAATCGGGTGCGCAACGCACGCTCCAAGGTGTCGAACAAGGCATTTTCGTCCGGTGTCGCCGCAACCAGAACCTGCGATGCGCCGGCCTCGCGCAACACGCCCGCGACCGTCTCGGACAGGCAGCATTGCGGGATCGCGAGTGCCGAAATTTCGACACCTTCGTTCCGGGCAGCGTCCAGGAAGGCCCGCGCGCTGCGCCGCGAGTAATGCAGCACCGCGCCTACCTCGTGGGCGGCAAGGCCGGCGCATATCTCGCGCGGCAGATGCTGGAGCGGCACCATGCGATAAGTCGTCTGCGTGACGACGCTGAAACCCGCAGCGCCGAGTTCGCCGGCGAGATCGCGCGACAGATCGGCACCTGCGAGATAAAGCAGCGTGCTTTTCTTCTTCAGTGCCTTGTCCCGCGCGCGCTCCACCACTGTGTCGCGCAAGGAGGCGGCATCGCCGCCGGCAACGATCACATTGGCAAAGCCGGCCTCGCGTGCGGCAGCGGCGGTGTGGTCTCCGACCGCAAAGAGCGGAAGGTCGACAAGACCGAGATCTCGCAATTGCGGCGCGACCGCGCGAATCGCATTGGCCGAGGTGACGATGACCGCGCCGTAATGCGCCCCACCCTCGTCATCGAAGGCGACCGGCTCGAACTTGAGCAGCGGTGCAAGCAGCACCTGATATCCCAGGGCGCGTAGTCTTTCCGCCGTGGCCTCGTTGTCGGGATTCGGCCGTGTGACGAGAATCGACATCGCTTGTGTTCCCGAACCGGGTGATGGTGACGCATCCACCGGTATGACGACGCGAAGCAATTGCGCAGGCCGACCCCGGAATGCTACCGGACGTACCAGAACTCCGCTTTCCATATGAGCGCAAGGGCGCAAATTGGATAACAATTCGCCAATGCTGGTCCTCGGTATCGAAACCACCTGCGACGAAACCGCCGCCGCGGTCATCGAACGCGCGGCCGACGGGTCGGGCAAGATCCTGTCCAACATCGTCCGTTCCCAGGTCGAGGAGCACGCCCGCTTTGGCGGCGTCGTGCCGGAGATCGCCGCGCGAGCTCATGTCGATCTGCTCGACGGCATCATCGACCGCGCCATGCGGGAGGCCGGCATCGGCTTCGCCCAGCTCGACGGCGTCGCGGCGGCCGCCGGGCCGGGACTGATCGGCGGCGTCATCGTCGGCCTCACCACCGCGAAGGCCATCGCGATGGTGCACGATACGCCGCTTGTCGCGGTGAATCACCTCGAGGCCCATGCGCTGACGCCGCGTCTTACCGACGGGCTCGAGTTTCCGTATTGCCTGTTCCTCGCGTCGGGCGGCCACACCCAGATCGTCGCGGTCACCGGCGTCGGCCAGTATGTGCGGCTCGGCACCACTGTCGACGACGCGATCGGCGAGGCCTTCGACAAGGTCGCCAAGATGCTGGGCCTGCCCTATCCCGGCGGGCCGCAGGTCGAGCGCGCGGCGGCGGGCGGCGACGCCACGCGCTTTGCCCTGCCGCGGCCGATGCTGGGGCGTCCCGACGCCAATTTCTCGCTGTCGGGGTTGAAGACGGCGGTGCGCAACGAGGCCAGCGGGCTCGCCGAAATCACCTCGCAGGACGTCAGCGATCTCTGCGCCAGCTTCCAGGCTGCGGTGCTGGATGCGACCGCCGACCGGCTGCGCGTCGGCCTCGAGCTGTTTTCCGACCGGTTCGGTGCGCCGCAGGCGCTGGTAGCCGCTGGCGGTGTTGCCGCCAATCAGGCGATCCGCGCCGCGCTCTTCGACGTCGCACGGCAGGCCGGGACGCAATTGATCCTGCCGCCACCGGCGCTCTGTACCGACAATGGTGCGATGATCGCCTGGGCCGGCGCCGAGCGTCTCGCCCTCGGCCTGACCGACGCCATGGACGCCGAGCCGCGCGCACGCTGGCTGCTCGACGCCAATGCGACGGCGCCGGCGGGCTACAGCAAGACGCGCGCGGGATATTGAGAATGACGGCGTTCCAATCCGTCGCGGTGATCGGGGCGGGCGCCTGGGGCACCGCGCTGGCCACGGTTGCAGCCCGGGCCGGACGCTCCGTGACCTTGTGGGCGCGCAATGCGGATCACGCGGCGCGAATCGCCGCGACCCGCGACAATCCGCGGCTGCCCGGGATCCGGCTCGCGCCGGAGATCGTGGTGACCGGTGATCTGGCGCTCGCCGCGCGCAGCGACATGCTGCTGCTCGCAACGCCGGCGCAGCATCTGCGCGGCGCGATCAACCTGCTGGCGTCCCACGTCGCGAGACCCGTACCGCTGATCGCCTGCGCCAAGGGTATCGAGCACGGCACGCACAAATTCATGACCGAGGTGATCGCGGAGGCCGCGCCACATGCGCTGCCGGGGATCCTGTCCGGCCCGAGCTTCGCCGACGACGTCGCGCGCGGGCTTCCGACCGCCGTGACGCTGGCGGCGAAGGATGACGCGCTGGCGCGCGCACTTGTGCAGGCACTGGGTTCGCCGACGTTCCGGCCCTATCACTCCACCGACATCCGCGGCGTCGAGATCGGCGGCGCCGCCAAGAACGTGCTGGCGATCGCGGTCGGCATCGCGGTCGGGCGCAAGCTCGGGGCATCCGCGCAGGCCGCACTCACAACGCGCGGCTTCGCCGAACTGGCACGCCTCGGCCGCGCGCTCGGCGCGCGCCGGGAGACGCTCACCGGTCTGTCGGGCCTCGGCGATCTGATCCTGACCTGCGCCAGCCCGCAGTCGCGCAACTTCGCGCGCGGGCTTTCGCTCGGCAGCGGCGAGCAGGCGCCGGCCGGCAAGCTCGCCGAGGGCGAATTCACCGCCCCCGTGCTGATCGAGCTCGCCGCTTCGCAAAACATCGAGATGCCGGTATCAGAGGCGATCGCGTCGATCCTGGGCGGCCGCAGCACGATCGACGCCGCGATCTCTGGGCTGCTGACGCGCCCGTTCAAGGCAGAGGAATGACGATGGCATACTGGCTGGTGAAATCCGAACCGTCGGTGTGGTCCTGGGACCAGCAGGTGGCGAAGGGCGCCAAGGGCGAGGCCTGGACCGGCGTGCGCAACTACACCGCGCGCCAGAATCTCGTCGCCATGAAGAAGGGCGACAAGGCGTTCTACTATCATTCCAACGAGGGCAAGGAGATCGTCGGCATCGCCGAGATCATCAAGGAAGCCTATCCCGATCCGACCGACGAGACAGGAAAGTTCGTCTGCGTCGACATCAAGGCTGACAAGCCGCTGAAGACTCCGGTGACCATGGCCGCGATCAAGGCCGAAAAGAAGCTCGCCGACATGGCGCTGGTGAAATATTCGCGCCTGTCGGTGCAGCCGGTGACCGCCGAGGAATGGAAGATCGTCTGCAAGATGGGCGGGGTGTAGGTCTCGCTGCCGTCGATTCGTAGCCCGGATCTCGCTTCGCTCATGCGGGCGATAAAGCTGACGGACGGCTACACCGCCGCGGTCGCCACAACCTGCTGCAGCAGCTGCTCGCGCCGCGCCTGCGAGCGCTGGCCCTTCATCGTTGCCGCAAAGCGCTCCAAGATACCGTCCTCGAAGGCGGTGACGATGGTGTCGTGGACGTAGCTCTTGCGGCAGATCGCCGGCGTGTTGGAGAGCTGGTCGGCGGCGGCGCGGATCGCGTCCAGCACCTGCTTCTTGCGGCCGCGCTGGCTGGTGGCCGGCGTGATCCGCGACAGCGATTCCACGACGACGGCGGAGGCCATCAGCGTGCGGAAATCCTTCAGCGAGATCTTGATCCCGGCGATCTCGCGCAGGAACGCATTGACCTGGGTGGTGCTGACCGCACGCACGATGCCGTGCGCGTCGCGATACTGGAACATGCGCTTGCCGGGAACGCCCTGCAAAATGCCGATGGCGCGCACCAGCTTGGCCGCGTCGCATTCCTTCCGCACGGCCTTGCCGCCCTTCGCCTTGAAGGTCAGCACGAAGCAGTCGTCCTCCAGCGAGACGTTCGACTTCAAGAGCGTGGTGGCGCCGCGGGTGCCGTTGAGCCGGGCATAGGATTCGTTGCCGGGGCGGATCGCGGTACGCGCGATCAGTTCGATCACGGCCGAGAGCGCGAATTCGCGCGTCGGCTCGTCGCCGGACAGGAACGCCGAGACCTTGCGCCGGATCTTCGGCAGCGCGCCGACCAGCTTCTCGAGGCGATGCGCCTTGCGGTGCTCGCGGACCTTTTCCCAATCGGCGTGATAGCGATATTGCAGCCGGCCCGCGGCGTCGCGACCGACCGCCTGAAGATGCGAGCTCGGATCGGCCGAATAGCGCACTTCGCGATAGGCCGGCGGCACCGCCATGGCGTGGAGGCGACGGATGGTGCGGGCATCGCGGATATGCGCGCCATTGGGCCGCACGAAGGAATAGCCCTTGCCGCGCTTGATACGGCGGATGGTCAGTTCGTTCTGGTCGCCGAGCCGCAGGCCCAGCTCCTTGGCGATGGCCTCGACCGTCGCCGCGGGCGCCGTATCGAACACCTTTTTCGGGCTGGGACGGCCCGATGGGGCCGGTTTCGGCCATTGTCCCAGGGCCTTGGCCAGCGCGACAGCGGCAGGATCGGCCGAAGCGGGCCGGATCGTCCCGAGATTCTGCTGATCCATCATAGTCTTACGCCTTAGCCCTGCCTGTTATCGGTCAATGCCGCTGTTCTGATGTTTGTTCCAAGGCCTCTGAGGACCCGGGTTGGCCATTTAGGGTGTTCCGAACGGCAATGCGAGTCCCGAATCAGTGAGCGAAGGTTCTCAGATACCGGCTGGGCCGCATGAAGGCCCTGCGTCCGCCTGTTCCGGCAATCGGGGTAAAGACCCGGCAGCCCCATCGGAGGCCTGTGAACCGCCTGCCGCGTCACGCGTCCGACCTTGATCCTCCGCATGGCGGACAGCCCTTCGAAGGTCCAGCTTGTGCTCCTTGTCGGGTCCGGTTAGCCCGACGCATAATCGGTTCAATGATCAGGCCGGCTTGCCCGTCGCGTGCGTTCGGCTTGCGCTGTGTGGAGGGAAACATGTCCGAGAAAATCTACGACGTCCCCGCGGAATGGGCCAAGCGCGCCTGGATCGACCAGGCCAAGTACAAGGAAATGTACGCACGCTCGATCTCGGACCCGAACGGCTTCTGGGCCGAACAGGCCAGGCGCATCGACTGGATGCATGCGCCGACCAAGGTCGAGAACGTCTCCTTTGCGCCCGGCAACATCTCGATCAAATGGTTCGAGGACGGCGTCCTCAACGTCGCCTACAACTGCATCGACCGGCACCTGGCCAAGCGCGGCAACCAGACCGCGATCATCTGGGAGGGTGACGATCCCTCGCAGTCCCGGCACATCACCTACCAGGAGCTGCACGACGAGGTCTGCCGGATGGCCAACATCCTGCGCACCCGCAATGTCGGCAAGGGCGACCGCGTCACCATCTATCTGCCGATGATCCCCGAAGCGGCCTATGCGATGCTGGCCTGCGCGCGGATCGGCGCGATCCACTCGGTTGTGTTCGCCGGTTTCTCGCCCGACAGCCTTGCCCAGCGCATCAACGACTGCCAATCCAAGGTGATCATCACCGCCGACGAGGGCCTGCGCGGCGGCAAGAAGGTGCCGCTGAAGGCCAATGTCGATGCGGCGCTCGCCAAGGCCGAGGGCGTCGATTGGGTCGTCGTGGTCAAGCGCACCGGTGGCAAGGTCGAGATGAACCCGACCCGAGACCTCTGGTATCACGAGGCCGCGGAGATGGTGACGACGGACTGCCCGGTCGAGCACATGCACGCCGAGGATCCGCTGTTCATTCTGTACACGTCGGGCTCGACCGGCCAGCCCAAGGGCGTGTTGCACACGTCGGGCGGTTATCTCGTGTTCGCCTCGATGACGCATCAATACGTGTTCGACTATCACGACGGCGACATCTACTGGTGCACCGCCGATGTCGGCTGGGTCACGGGCCACAGCTACATTCTCTACGGGCCGCTCGCCAACGGCGCGACCACGCTGATGTTCGAGGGCGTACCGAACTATCCGGACAATTCGCGGTTCTGGAACGTCATCGACAAGCACAAGGTCAACATCTTCTACACTGCGCCCACCGCGATCCGCGCGCTGATGCAGTCGGGCGATGCGCCCGTGAAGAAGACCTCGCGCGCGAGCCTGCGCCTGCTCGGCTCGGTCGGCGAGCCGATCAATCCCGAGGCGTGGGAGTGGTATCACCGCGTCGTCGGCGACGACCGCTGCCCGATCGTCGATACCTGGTGGCAGACCGAGACCGGCGGCATCCTGATCACGCCGTTGCCGGGCGCGACGAAGCTCAAGCCGGGCTCGGCGACGCAGCCCTTCTTCGGCGTGGTGCCGGAGATCGTGGATGCCGACGGCAACGTGCTCGAGGGCGCAACGACGGGCAATCTCTGTCTGACCCGGTCGTGGCCGGGCCAGATGCGCACCGTCTACGGCGACCACGCGCGCTTCGAGCAGACCTATTTCTCGACTTACAAGGGCAAATACTTCACCGGCGACGGCTGCCGTCGTGATGCCGATGGCTATTACTGGATCACCGGCCGCGTCGACGACGTCATCAACGTCTCCGGCCATCGCATGGGCACCGCCGAAGTCGAGAGCGCACTGGTTGCGCATGAGAAGGTCTCGGAAGCTGCGGTCGTCGGCTTCCCGCACGACATCAAGGGCCAGGGCATCTATGCCTATGTCACGCTGATGGCCGGTGTTCAGCCCACCGAGGAGCTGCGCAAGGAGCTCGTCACCTGGGTGCGCAAGGAGATCGGCCCGATCGCCTCGCCGGATCAGATCCAGTTCGCCCCGGGCCTGCCCAAGACCCGCTCCGGCAAGATCATGCGCCGCATCCTGCGCAAGATCGCCGAGGACGAGCCCGGCAGTCTCGGCGACACCTCGACCCTGGCCGATCCCGCCGTGGTCGACGACCTCGTGCAGAACCGCCAGAACCGCAAGGGGGCTTAAGGATGTTTTCGTGCCCCGGACGCAGCGCAGCGCGCATTTGCGCGGTGCGCTGCTGAGCCGGGGCCGATGGCACCGCGCCGTGAAAGAGCTGGGTCCGGGCCCAGCTTCACGCTGCGCCGCGTCCGCGCCACCGAGATCATTGACTGCCCGGCACCTCCTTCAACCATCCTCGTTTCGCATTCACGAACTTTTCAGGGCCCAGGCTGGGCCTGGCCGCATCTTTCCCGCCGGGTGTTGTTTTCCGGTCATTTACTTTAATTCGAACATTTTCTTTGTTCCCCGGGCTGACCTGCCCAAGGCGGCCGCGCGTGGAAACCATCCGGTTAACAGGCGCGGTTAAGAATGTCTGGGCAGGCCGGCAATTGCCGGTTTTGCGTGAATTTGGACGAGCCGTTTGGGGCCAGGGGAAGATTGATGTCGATGAGGATTGCGATGGCGCTTGCCGCCACCATCGGGGCGGGGGTCTTGATGCCGATGGCGGCCGAGGCGCGGCCGGAAATGGTCGGGACGAACCTCGCCGCCTATTCGCCGGGGACGATCGTGGTCAAGACCAACGAGCGCCGCCTCTATCTCATCCTCGATAACGGCCATGCCGTGCGCTATCCGGTCGGTGTCGGCAAGTCCGGCAAGCAATGGGCCGGCACCACCCGCATCGACGGCAAGTATCGCAACCCGGCCTGGTCGCCGCCCGCCGAAGTGAAGCGGGACAAGCCGCAGCTTCCCGACGTGATCCCGGGCGGATCGCCGCGCAACCCGATGGGTGTCGCCGCGATGACGCTGGCCGGCGGCGAATATGCGATCCATGGCACCAACGTGCCGGGCTCGATCGGCGGCTTCGTCTCCTATGGCTGCATCCGCATGCTCAACGAGGACATCACCGATCTCTATGGCCGCGTCTCGGTCGGCACCACCGTGGTCGTGACGCGCTGATCGCGCCGGACGGACCTGATCTGAAAAGCCGCACCGACCGATGCGGCTTTTTCTTTTTCCTTACCAGAAGCGCCAGCCTCGCGAGCACCAGCCCTCGCGATGACCGCCATTGTAGCTGCGCGCGAAGCCGCCCGCGAGCAGCGTGGCGGAGACGCTGGCCGTCCGCCGGGTTGCGACGTCGGCGAGCAGGCGGCCGTATTTGTCTTCGCCGAGATTGGAGATCGTGACCCCGCCCTGCCCGAGCAGGTTGCGCAGAGCATCCGCGGCGGCTTCTGCCTTGTCGAGTTCTTCGGCACAGGAGGCCTTCAGTTCCGGCGCATCGATGCCGCGCAAGCGCACGCTGACGACGAGATCGCGGGCATCCCGGCGGTGGATGCGCGCCAGGAACGTGTCGCCGTCGATGGTCCTGATGACGTCGACCGACTGGGGAGAATCGGTGCCGCCGGACTGCCGCAGGACGATGCCCGCATCCTGCGTGCGGCTGTCCGTCGCGCGCGGCAGCGGCCAGTGGGTCCCGTGGCGGAATAGGAGCACGACGGCCACCACGACGCCGATCACGAACGTCCAGGGCACCAGCGCGGACAAGCGACGGCCGAACGGCGAACCGCTATAGACGGGCCGATAGCGACGATCTCGGTCGAAACGCGACATCCGCGCACGCTAGGGCTGAGTCGGCCGGGCCGGCAAGGCGGTGCTGCGCATGAACGCGTCGGGATCGGCGGGTCAGAAGTCCGACGCGATACCTTTGCGTTCCCAATCGCCGTAGCGCGTCGGTTCGGGCCCGGTCGGGCCCTTCAATTCCTTGGGCGCGCCTTGCCTGGCCTGCGCCGCCGCGGCCTGACGCCGCGCTTCGGCTTCGGCCAATGCGCGCTGGGCTGCCGGCGAGAGCGGCTTGCGATCGGGAACGGGGGGCTGGTCACTCATTGCTGGGTTCCTAGCGCAGGGTCGGGACGCATGCGAGTCCAATAAAGCATTGCTGAAATGGGCATGGCGGGCTGTAAACGGGAGAGGCCCTTCTTACATTTGGCATATTCGCGTGCCAGAAACCGCGCTCTCAAGGCATGCGCCCCACTGGCGGAACTGCCGCCTGCTCAGAACCTTTTTTCCGCATGCCATCTCAACGTTTCGCTCCACCATCCGAAGTGCCCGGTCTCGCGGCGCGACGGATTGCCGCCGACATCATCGACGGCGTGCTGCACAAGCACCGCACCCTCGACGATCAGCTTGACGGCAGCGGCGCACATCCCGGGCTGAAGACGCTGGCCGACCGTGATCGCGCGCTGATGCGGCGCATGGTCGCCACGGTGCTGCGCCGGCTCGGCACGCTCGGCCACGTGCTGTCCCGCCTGCTCGACAAGGGCATCCCGTCCGATGCGCCACGCGCACAGAGCGCATTGCTGATCGGCGCCGCCCAGATCCTCTGGATGGACGTGCCCGATCACGCCGCGGTCGATCTGTCGGTTCGACTGGTGCAATCCGACCGGCGCGCAGCGCGCTACGCCGGCCTCGTCAACGCGGTGCTGCGCCGCTGTGCGCGCGAGGGCCAGGCCCTGGTCGAGGAAGTCGCCGCGCAATCGCTGGATCTGCCGCCCTGGCTGCTCGCGCGCTGGATCGCGCATTATGGTGAGGCGAACGCGAGAGCCATCGCGGTGGCGCTCGCTCACGAGCCCTCGCTTGATCTTTCGGTGAAGTCGGACGCCGCCCAATGGGCGAGCCGCCTGCACGGCGAGACATTGCCCACCGGAACGGTGCGCATGCTGCTGCACGGATCGGTGACGATGCTGCCGGGCTTCACCGAAGGACAATGGTGGGTGCAGGACGCCGCCGCCGCGCTGCCGGCGCAACTGTTCGGTGATCTCAAAGGCAAGTCGATCGCCGATCTCTGCGCGGCCCCGGGCGGAAAGACCGCGCAACTGGCCCATGCCGGCGCACAGGTCACCGCGGTCGATCGTTCGCCCGCACGGGTGGCGCGGCTGCGCGAAAACCTTAACCGGTTGTCGCTCCAGGCCGACACCGTCGTCGCCGACGCCGGCGAATGGGCCGGCTCCGCCGAAGGGTTCGACGGGATCCTGATCGATGCTCCTTGCACCTCGACCGGCACGATCCGTCGCCATCCGGATGTCGCCTGGCTGCGCCAGGAGTCCGACATCACCGCGCTGAGCGCGCTCCAGCAGCGGCTGCTGCGGAAGTCGCTGTCGCTGCTCAAGCCGGGCGGCATTTTGATCTACTGCACCTGCTCGCTGGAACCCGAAGAGGGCGAGCAGGCCGTCGCCCGGCTGCTGGCCGACGAAGCCTCGCTGCGACGGGTCCCGATCAGCGCTTCCGAGGTCGCGGGCCTCGGCGAGACCATCACGGCCGCGGGCGATCTGCGCACGCTGCCCAGCCACCTGCCGCACGCCGATCCCAAGCTCGGCGGGCTCGACGGGTTCTACGCCGCCCGGCTCGTTAAATCCTGATTTTGCACCGGATTTTGCCGGGACGGCGCTGATTCGCCCCCTATCAAGGTGGTGTCAGGCGAGCGATTTTGGGATTAATAAGGATTCGTCGCTCATCCTCTCCCCCTTCAAGGCAAGGCGTGTCGGTCGCTCAACGCAGACGTATCTCGACGCTGGTGATGAACCGCTTCGCGCGGAACATGCTCGCGCGTGCGAGCGGCGGTTCCGTGGCCTTGTCGCGGGTCTGGCCGGGACGCACCGACCGCCTGATCATTGCACCGCATGACCTGCGCACGGCGGACGCGACCCGCGCCGCGGAGATCTATGCCGGCCGCTTCGTCTTCGCCGGCAAGATCGTCAATTGTCACGGCCGCTCGATCTTCGATCTCGAGCCGCCGTCGGAGGACTGGGAAGTCGCGCTGCTCGGCTTCGGCTGGCTGCGGCATCTGCGCGCCGCCGACACCGCCCTGACGCGGGCCAATGCCCGCGCACTGATCGAGGACTGGATCGCCAATCCCGCCAACAAGCGCCGCCCGGTCGCGCGGCGCGCCGACGTGCTTGCCCGCCGCGTGATCTCGCTGCTGTCGCAGGCGCCCCTTGTCCTCAGCGAGACCGACAACAAGTTCTATCGCCGTTACTTGCGCGCGCTGGCGCGGGAAATCCGCTTCCTGCGCTACACCATGGTCGACATTCCCGACGGCGTGCCGAAGCTCCAGGTGCTGATCGCGCTGTGCTATGCGGCGCTGTGCCTCGCCAACCAGGCACGCCACATCCGCAGTGCCTCGAAGAAGCTGTCCGACGAATTGCAACGGCAGATCCTGCCCGATGGCGGCCACATCTCGCGCAATCCCGGCGCCCTGATCGAACTGCTGATCGACCTGCTGCCGCTGCGGCAGACCTTTGCCGCGCGCAACATCGCACCGCCGCCGGCGCTGCTCAATGCGATCGACCGCATGATGCCGATGCTGCGTTTCTTCCGCCACGGCGACGGGAATTTCGCACTGTTCAACGGCATGAGCGCGACGCCCTCGGACCTGCTCGCCACCCTGCTCGCCTATGACGACACCCACGGCGCGCCGATGGCGAACATGCCGCATACCGGCTTCCAGCGCCTCGATGCCGGGCAGACCACGCTGATCATCGACACCGGGCCACCGCCACCGGCCGGCGTCAGCCACGACGCCCATGCCGGCTGCCTGTCGTTCGAACTCTCCTCCGGCATCAGCCGTATCGTCACCAATTGCGGTATGCCGACCACCGGCCGCGACAATTGGCGGCCGTTCGCGCGCGGCACCGCGGCGCATTCGACGCTGACCTATCACGAGACCTCTTCATGCCAGTTCGTGGAGATGTCGGCGATGAAGCGGCTGCTGCACGGCTCGCCCATCATCAGCGGTCCCGTCACGGTCGAAAGCTACCGCGAGGTGGTGCAGAACGGCACGCTGCTCACGACGTCTCATGACGGCTATCTGGCGCGATTCGGCGCGATCCATCGCCGCGTGCTGATGATCGCCAATGACGGCGCGCGTATCGACGGCGAGGACACGCTGTCACCGCTGCAAGGCGGTCGCTTCAAGGGAGGCGACGCCGATTTCGCCCTGCGCTTCCATCTGCATCCGGCGGTGAAGGCGAGCCGGCTGTCCGACGCCCGCGGCGTCATGCTGGTCCTGCCCAACCGTGACGTCTGGACCTTCGAGGCCCTCGACGACAAGGTCGACCTCGAGGACAGCGTCTTCCTGGCCGGCAATGATGGACCCCGCCGCACGGCGCAGATCGTGATCCGTCAGGACGCAAGGCAGGCGCCCTCGATCCGCTGGAGTTTTGTGCGATCCACGGCTTCGCCGACCGTCACCAATGCCCGCCGCAACGCGCGCCGGGAGCCGGAACTTCCGCTGTAGACGCAGCCTTTTCATCCCCATCCGGTCGTTGTGAAAAGTGGCAAAAGCTGCTATCGGACGCTCGTTCGCGCGACTGGCGACCTTGGATGGAGCACCATCGGGAAGCGCGATACATGGACGCCGCGCGCCTGGGCACAGACACTTCTTAAGACAGAGGATCTTGCTCATGACCGACCATCCCCGCCGCGTCACCCGTGCGCTGCTTTCCGTTTCCGACAAGACCGGACTGATCGAATTCGCCAAGGCGCTCGCCGCGCATGAGGTCGAACTGATCTCGACCGGCGGCACCGCCAAGGCGATCGCCGCTGCCGGCCTGAAGGTGAAGGACGTCTCCGACCTCACCGGCTTCCCCGAGATGATGGATGGCCGCGTCAAGACGCTGCATCCGAAGGTCCATGGTGGCCTGCTCGCGATCCGCGACAACAAGGAGCATGCGGAGGCGATGAAGGCGCACGGCATCGCGCCGATCGACCTCCTCGTCGTCAACCTCTATCCGTTCGAGGCAACCGTCGACAAAGGCGCGGGCTTCGAGGATTGCATCGAGAACATCGACATCGGCGGCCCCGCCATGATCCGCGCCGCTGCGAAGAACCACGACGACGTCGCTGTCGTGGTCGAGGCGGAGGACTACAAGGCCGTACTCGATGAACTCGCCGCCAATGGCGGCGCGACCACGCTGAAGCTGCGCCGGCGCCTTGCCGCCAAGGCCTATGCGCGCACGGCGGCCTATGACGCCGCCATCTCGAACTGGTTCAACCGCCAGCTCGAGGTCGACGCGCCCGACTTCCGCGCCTTCGGCGGCCGGCTGATCCAGTCGCTGCGCTACGGCGAGAATCCGCACCAGACCGCGGCATTCTATGCCACTCCGGACAAGCGCCCGGGCGTCTCGACCGCGCGCCAGCTGCAGGGCAAGGAGCTCTCCTACAACAACATCAACGACACCGATGCGGCCTATGAATGCATCGCCGAGTTCGATGCGAAGAGGACCGCGGCCTGCGTCATCGTCAAGCACGCCAATCCCTGCGGCGTCGCGGAAGGCCCCGACCTCGTCAGTGCCTATCGCAAGGCGCTGGCTTGCGACTCCACCTCCGCGTTCGGCGGCATCATCGCGATGAACCGCGCGCTGGACGCCGACACGGCCCGCGAGATCACCAAGATCTTCACCGAGGTGATCATCGCGCCCGACGCCAGCGAGGAGGCGATCGCCATCATCGGCGCCAAGAAGAATTTGCGCCTGCTGCTCGCCGGCAGCCTGCCGGATCCGCGCGCACCGGGTCTCACCGCCAAGACCGTCGCCGGGGGCCTGCTCGTGCAGAGCCGCGACAACGCCGTGGTCGACGACATGACGTTCAAGGTCGTTACCAGGCGTGCCCCAAGCGAGGCCGAGATGCGTGATCTGAAGTTCGCCTTCCGTGTCGCCAAGCACGTCAAGTCCAATACCATCATCTACGCCAAGGATCTCGCCACCGTCGGCATCGGTGCCGGTCAGATGAGCCGGGTGGATTCGGCGCGGATCGCGGCGCGCAAGGCGCAGGACGCGGCGAACGAACTGAAGCTTGCCGAGCCCCTGACCAAGGGCTCGGTGGTCGCGTCGGATGCGTTCTTCCCCTTTGCCGACGGCATGCTCGCCTGCATCGAGGCCGGTGCCACCGCCGTGGTACAGCCCGGCGGCTCGATGCGCGACGACGAGGTGATCAAGGCGGCGGACGAGCACGGCATCGCCATGGTGTTCACCGGAACGCGGCACTTCCGGCACTGAGTGAGATCTACTCTCTCAACGGCGTCGTCCCGGCGAAGGCCGGGACGCATACGCCGCAGCATCTATTCTTGCGAAGACTCGGAGTTGCCTGCTCGTAAGACGACCGCCTTCTGTGGATATGGGTCCCGGCCTTCGCCGGGACGACGGCGGGAATTGGCGGGACAACGAGGCTTAGGCCTCCCGCACCCGCATCAGCAAGCCCAGCCCGGCCACGAAGAACACCACCAGCACGGCCATGCCGGCCTTCTGGCTGGCGGTCACCGCGGTGATCATACCGATCAGCAGCGGGCCTACGAAGGACGTGACTTTTCCCGTCAGCGCGAACAGGCCGAAATACTGCGCGATGCGATCCTTCGGTGCGAGGCGGATGAGGAGCGTGCGCGAGGCGGCCTGCAACGGACCGCCGGCGGCGCCGATCAGGCAGCCCAGCACCAGATAGGCGCGTTCGGCGGCGCTCGAGAACATCGGGGCGCCGGGCTGGGGCGGCGCGACCTTCACGAACAGGACACTGTCCTTGTCGACCAGCAGGATCGCCGTCACCGCCAGCAGCAGAACCAGCATGCTGGCGGCGATCACGCGCTTCGGGCCAAGCAGATCGTCGATCTTGCCGCCGAACCACGCACCGAACGTGCCGGCGATCGCAAGCATGATGCCGAACGTGCCGATCTGGATCGTGTGCCAGCCGAACGTGCCGGCGGCATAGATGCCCCCGAACGCGAACAGCGACACCAGGCCGTCGGTGTAGATCATGTTCGCGAGCAGGAACGCGGCGAGCGATTTCTGTTGCGGCAGGCGCCTGATCGACTGCTTCAGCTCGGAGAGGCCCTCGCGCAGCGCCTCGCGGACCGGCCGGCGCGCCGGGTAGTCCGGCGTGAACAGGAACATCGGCGTCACGAAGATGATGAACCACAGTGCGGTCAGCGGACCTGCGGCGCGATCGCCCTGGTGACTCGCGGGATCGAGCCCGAACAGAGGCTTGAAGCCGAGCAGCGTGCGGCCGGTCTCGGGATTGGCGGCGAGGAAGCCGAGCACGATGATCAGGCTGACGATGCCGCCGATATAGCCCGTGGCCCAGCCGGTGCCGGAGAGGCGGCCGATCCGCTCCGGCGGCACCAGGGTCGGCATCATCGCATTGTTGAAGACGGTGGCGAATTCGGCGCCGATGCTGGCAAGCGCAACTGCAGCAAGCAGCGGCGCGATGATTGTGGCATCGCCGGGCCTGCCGATCCACAGGGTGCAGGACGCCAGTACGAGCAGGGCGCCAAATCCCGCGATCCACGGCTTTCGGCGGCCGGAGGCATCGGCGATGGCCCCGAGCAGCGGCGACATCAGCGCGATGGCAAGACCTGCTGCGGCCATCGCAAAGCCCCACAGCGACTGGCCCGTGGCCGGATCCGGCGCAACATTCGTCGCGAAATAGGGCGCGAACACGAAGGTGGTGATCAAGGTGAAATAGGGCTGCGCAGCCCAGTCGAAGAAGATCCAGCTGACGACGGCCGAACGTGGCGGATAAGTCCGCTCCACGCTCACACGCGGATCCGAGGCGATCGTCGTCATCGTGCCATTCCCATCACGAACAGTTTTGCCTGTCTTAGCGCAAACCGTATAGCATTGTCGCGAAACGAGGGAATGGCCGGAAGCCGCGGCGGAAATTTGATGATGATGTCGTCATTTTGGACACGGCGGACCTTTGTTGCCCTCGTCGCCACTCTGGCGTTTGGAGTCGTGTCGGCGACCGCGCAGGATGCGCGGCGGGCCTATGTCCCCGCGGCTCGCGAGCAAATTGCCGCCGTGCCCGCCGAGCATGGCATGGTGGTGGCGCAGGAGAAGATCTCCGCGCAGATCGGCGCCGATATTCTGCGTCGCGGCGGCAATGCGGTGGACGCGGCCGTCGCCACCGGTTTTGCGATGGCCGTCACCTACCCGCGCGCCGGCAATGTCGGCGGCGGCGGCTTCATGGTGATCCATTCCGTCGATCGCAACGAGGACATCGCCATCGACTATCGGGAGACGGCGCCCGCGGCGGTGACGCCGCAGACCTTTCTCGGGGCCGACGGCAAGCCGGATGCCGCGAAGTCACGCGACTCCGCGCTCGGCATTGGCGTGCCCGGCACGGTCGCAGGTCTCGCACTCGCCCATGAGAAATACGGCTCTGGCCAGTTCACGCTGGCGCAGCTGCTTGCGCCTGCGATCGCACTCGCCCGCGACGGCTTCATCGTCAGCGACGATCTGGCCGACACGCTGCCGGCCTGGCATCGGCGGCTGGCGCGCTGGCCTGCCTCGGCCGGGATTTTCTCGCGTCCGGACGGCAAGCCGCTGGGCGAGGGCGACAGGCTGGTGCAGAGCGATCTCGCCGACACGTTGTCGGCGGTCGCCGCGCAGGGCCCGCGCGGATTCTACGAGGGACCTGTCGCCGGCAGGCTCGCCAAGGCGGTCTCCGAGTCCGGCGGCATCATGACGCCGGCCGATCTGAAGGCGTATCAGGCGGTGATCCGCACGCCGGTCCGCGGCACCTATCGCGGCTATGACATCGTGTCGATGCCGCTGCCGTCCTCGGGCGGGGTCGTGCTGGTGGAAACGCTCAACATCCTCGAGGGCTTTCCGCTCGCCGAAATGAAGCAGGGTTCGGCGGCGTCGCTGCATCTGTTGATCGAGGCCATGAAGCGCGCCTATGCCGATCGCGCGCGCCATCTCGGCGATCCCGCCTTCGTCAACGCCCCGCTGGAGACGCTGCTCGCGAAGGACTACGCGGCAAAGCTGCGCGCAGGTCTTGCGACCGATCGCGCCACGCCGTCGAAACAGCTCACGGCCGCGCCCGCCGCGCCGCGCGAGGGCACCAACACCACGCATTTCTCCGTCGTCGACAGCCGCGGCAATGCCGTCAGCAACACCACGACGCTGAACTTCAGCTATGGCGTCGGGCTGGTCGCCGAGGGCACCGGTGTTCTGCTCAACAACGAGCTGGACGATTTCACCGCCGCCGTCGGCGCCTCCAACGCCTATGGCCTCGTCGGCTACGAGGCCAATCTTCCCGGCCCCGGCAAGCGTCCGCTGTCGTCGATGTCGCCGACCATCGTGCTGAAGGACGGCAAGCCGGTGCTGGTGACGGGCTCGCCCGGCGGCAGCCGGATCATTTCCACCGTGCTCCAAGTGATCGTGAACGTGCTGGACTACCGGATGGACGTCGCCGCCGCCGTGGCCGCGCCGCGGCTGCATCATCAATGGCTGCCGGACGAGGTGCGCATCGAGCGCGGTTTTCCCGAGGACGTGCTGTCGGCACTGCGCGCCATGGACCACGCCGTGGTCGAACCGATGGGCCAGACCTCGGCCAATTCCATCCTGGTGACGCCGAATGGCCTGTTCGGCGCGCCCGATCCCCGCACGCGCGGTGCGGAGGCCGCAGGACACTGAAGCGTTTTCGGGCGAAGTGGATGCCGGTTCGCGTGAAGAAACGCGTCAGAACGAGGATCCAGTCTTCTCCTGCATGGCACGGCCGCGTGCATCGCCTTGCTCCGGTTGACACAGGTGCTACCACCGCGCCGCTTGCAAGAAACTGCCGGGGGAATGCACATGAGCACGAGCGACACATCTCAGCGCATCGAGCGCGCCGAGATCGAGGATACCAGCCTTCTCGCCTTCTATCGCGACATGAACCAGCCGGAGCGGCGAACGTTCTGGGCCTGCGCGGCGGGCTGGGCGCTCGACGGCATGGACTTCATGATCTACCCGCTGGTGATCGGCACCATCATTGCCCTGTGGAAGGTCGATGCGGCCTCCGCCGGCCTTGCCGGCACGGTGACGCTGCTCGCCTCGGCGATCGGCGGCTGGCTCGGCGGCTATCTGTCCGACCATATCGGACGCGTGCGGACGCTCCAGATCACCATCATCTGGTTCTCGTTCTTCTCGCTGGTCTGCGCGGTCGTGCAGAACTTCGACCAGCTCCTGATCGCGCGCGCGGTCCTCGGCCTGGGCTTCGGCGGCGAGTGGGCGGCGGGCGCCGTGCTGATGGGCGAGGCGATCCGGCCGCAATATCGCGGCCGCGCGGTCGGCTCGGTGCAATCGGGCTGGGCGGTCGGCTGGGGTCTTGCGGTGCTCGCGCAGGCGATCCTGTTCTCCGTTCTGCCACCGGAGACGGCCTGGCGCTGGATGTTCGTGATCGGCGCGTTGCCGGCGCTGCTGGTGTTCTACATCCGCCGCTCGGTCACCGAACCGGAGGTCGCGGCCGAGGCGCGGGCCAAGCAGGCCGCGCGCGGCGATCGTCCGGCGCTGTGGGAGATCTTCTCGCGTCCGATCCTGAAGACCACCGTGCTGGCCTCGCTGGCGGCGACCGGGTGCCAGGGCGGCTACTACGCGATCACCTTCTGGGTGCCGCAATTCCTGACCAAGGAGCGTCATCTGTCGATCGTCGGCTCGACCGGCTATCTGGCGACGCTGATCATCGGCTCCTTCATCGGCTATCTCACCGGCGCCTGGCTCGCCGATCGCATCGGACGGCGCAACCTGTTCCTGATCTTTTCGCTCGGTGCGATGGCCGTTGTGCTGCTCTACACGCAGCTGCCGCTCACCAACGAGATTCTCTGGATCCTCGGCTTCCCGCTCGGCTTCTTCGCCTCCGGCTATTTCTCCGGCATCGGGGCGTTCCTGACCGAGCTCTATCCGACGCGGCTGCGCGGCTCCGGCCAGGGCTTCTGCTACAATTTCGGCCGCGGCATCGGCGCGCTGTTTCCGTTCCTGGTCGGCGCATTGTCCGCGACGACCTCGCTTGCCAATGCCATCGCGATGTTTGCGGTGGCAGCCTATGCGCTGTTCTTCGGTGCCGCGTTCGCGCTGCCGGAGACGCGCGGCCGCGTGTTGCACGCGGATTAACGCCCCCTGTCATCCCGGGACGATGCGAAGCATCGCGCCCGGGATCTCGCGATTCCGGGGCTGGTCCTTCGGACCATCCCGGAATGACGGAAAGGGCCTACCGCCCCACCTGATACGGCCCGCCCTTCTCGAGCGCGCGCGCATAGGCCGGCCTGCCGTGGATCCGCTCGAGGAAGGCCATTGCCTTCGGATGGCCCTGCTCGAGTCCGCCGCGCGCCTGCGCCGCCTCCAGCGGAAAGCTCATCTGGATGTCGGCGGCGGTGAAGTCGCTGCCGGCGAACCATTCGCTCTTGCCGAGTTCGCCTTCCCAATAGTCCATGTGCTGCTTGAGCTGCGGATTGACCAGCGCGGTCAGCGCCTGGTTCGATACCTTGCGCACCAGCGGACGCAGCAGCGCGGGCGCGCGCTTGGGCATCAGGGTGAACAGCAGTTTCAGCAGCAGCGGCTGCATCGCCGAGCCTTCCGCATAATGCAGCCAGTAGGTGAAGCGCAGCCGCTCCGGGGTATTCGGTGGCGGGATCAGCCGGCCGTTGCCGTAGGTGGCGAGGATGTATTCGATGATCGCGCCCGATTCGGCGATCGTGTTGCCGTTCTCGGTGATCACAGGCGACTTGCCGAGCGGATGAATTGCGCGCAGCTCCTTCGGCGCGCGCATGTCGGGCTGCCGCTCGTAGCGAATGATCTCGTAAGGCACGCCCAACTCTTCGAGCAGCCACAGCACGCGCTGCGAGCGGGAATTGTTGAGGTGGTGAACTGTCAGCATCGTCGGGGTCCCCGGATGGTCATGGTGAGCGGCGGCGCGTTCCTGCCAGTCAGGAAACGGCTTGTCGAGGTCGCCGGACCATTATTTTTACCCGGGCATATTGACGGGCGTATTTCATCCGGGTAATAAACTGCGGACAGGATCAACAGGGTCAACTCCGATGCAGGTCTCCTTCACCGCCTTTGCCGGCAAGCGCCGGCTCGCCACCGGATCGGCCGGCGAGGTCGCGCTGGCCGTGAAGCGCGCAGATTCGCGCCCGGATGAACCGCTGATCATCTTCGACGACGCGACCGGCCGTCCGGTCGATTTCGACCTGCGCGGCGAGGATCGCGACGTGCTGGCGCGGCTGGCCCCGCCGCCGGACGAGCCAGCGCCGTCCCCAAGCGGTCCGCGCGGGCGGGGCCGGCCGAAGCTTGGCGTGGTCGCGCGCGAGGTGACCTTGCTGCCCAGGCACTGGGAGTGGCTCAACGCGCAGGCGGGTGGCGCGTCGGTCGCGCTGCGAAAGCTGGTTGACGAGGCACGGCGTGCCAGCGGCGACAAGGATCGCGAACGGCAGGCGCGCGATGCGGCCTATCATTTCATGTCGGCGATGGCCGGCGATTTCGCGCATTTCGAGGAAGCCTCGCGCGCGCTGTTTGCCGATGACCGCCGCCGGTTCACTGCGCTGATCGCGGACTGGCCCGCGGACATCCGCGACCATCTCGTCAAGCTCGCCCTTAACGACCGCGCCTAGGCGCGCCCTCTCAAACCCATCGACGGCCGAGCCACGCGCATCGCGGGGCAACGGTCCCGCATGTCCTGTGAAAGGTACGTCCATGTCCGCCGCCAAACCGCTCTGGACCGGCTTCCTTCGCTTTCTCGCGCCGCTCATGCTGGGCAACGCGCTGCAATCGCTGTTCGGCACCGTCAGCAACGCCTTTCTCGGCCAGATGATGGGCGTCGATGCGCTTGCGGCCGTCTCGGCGTTCTTCCCGGTGATGTTCTTCCTGTTCGCCTTCGTCATGGGCCTGTCGACCGGCGCCACCGTGCTGATCGGCCAGGCCTTCGGCGCCGGCGAGCACGACAAGATCAAGCGCGTCGTCGGGACGACGCTCGCAGTCGGAATCCTGTTCTCGGTCCCGATCGCGATCCTTGGCGGGCTGTTCAGCCGGCGCCTGATGATGGCGCTCGCCACGCCGGCGGACATTCTCGACCAGGCCACTACCTATGCCCGAATCATGTTGCTGACGATGCCGCTCGGCTTCGTGTTCCTGCTGATGACGGCGATGCTGCGCGGCGTCGGCGATGCACTCGTGCCGTTGCTGGCGCTGGTCTCATCGACCGCGATTGGTCTGATCCTGACGCCGCTGTTGATCCAGGGTGCGTTCGGATGGCCCGCGGCGGGCATCACCAGCCCGGCCTGGGCGGCCGCGATCGCCAACGCGCTGACATTGATGGCGTTGGCTGCGCTGCTGCTGCGGAAGAAGCACGCACTGGCGCCCGATGCTGCACTGCTTCGACAGCTGCGGCCCGATCGTGCCGTGTTCGGCAAGATCCTCGCCATCGGGCTGCCGAGCGCGGTCGGCATGGTGGTGATGGCGATCGCCGAGCTGGTGCTGCTCGGGCTCGTCAATGGCTTCGGCTCCGATGCCACCGCCGCCTATGGCGCCGTCAATCAGGTGATGGGCTATACGCAGTTCACCGCGATGTCGATTTCGATCGCGGTCTCGATCCTCGGCGCGCAAGCCGTCGGCGGCGGCGACAGGCAGCGGCTCGACGGCATCGTGCGCACCGGTCTGGTGTTCAATCTGCTTCTGACCGGCGGGCTCGTGGCCTTGATCCATCTTGCTCCGCGCGCGGTGCTCGGCATCTTCATCACCGACGGTGCCGTGCTCGATCTCGCCGATCGCCTGCTCCACATCGCGCTGTGGAGCTCGGTGCCGTTCGGCATGGCGACGGTGTTTTCCGGCGCCATGCGGGCCGGCGGCGTGGCCCTGACGCCACTGCTGCTCGCGGTCTTTGCCATCGTGGTCGTCGAGCTGCCGTCGGCGACGATCCTGAGCCGGACTATCGGGCTGGACGGCGTGTGGGCCGCCTATCCGATCGTGTTCTGCACCATGTTCGTCCTGCAGATGGGCTATTACCTCCTGGTCTGGCGCAAGCGCGCGCTCCGGCGCGCGATCTGATTGAAGTATTACGATCATCATTAAATGGTGGACCTTCACCGCGCGCTGCGCCAAACTCTCGAAAAGCGACGTCAGGGAGGACGATTTTGACCCGCACAGCCCCGCAGTTCCTGTTCGATTTCGGCAGCCCGAACGCCTATCTCAGCCATCTCGCGATTCCCGCCGTCGAAGCCCGCATCGGCGTGAAGTTCGAGTATGTGCCGATCCTGCTCGGCGGCATCTTCAAGGCGACCAACAACAAATCGCCGGCCGAGACGCTCGCCGGCATCAGGAACAAGCGCGAATTCCACGCGGTCGAGACCGAGCGCTTCCTCAGGCGCTTCAAGGTCCAGCCCTATGTCTGGAATCCGCATTTCCCGGTCAACACGCTCAACCTGATGCGCACGGCCATCGCGGCGCAGCTGGAGGGTGTGTTCGCGCCCTATGTCGAGGCAGCGTTCCACCACATGTGGCGCGAGCCGAAGAAGATGGACGATCCGGACATTGCGGCGAAGGCGCTGGCCTCGTCCGGCCTCGACGCGCAAAAGCTGTTCGCCCGGGCCGGGGATCCCGAGGTCAAGGCCAGGCTGATCAAGAACACCGAAGAGGCCGTCGCCCGCGGCGCTTTCGGCTCGCCGACCTTCTTCGTCGGCAACGAGATGTTCTTCGGCAAGGAACAGCTGCGCGACGTCGAGGAGATGGTGGCGGGGACGTGATTGTCCTGCCGCAAGCCGGCACCCGGAGCCACCGAGATGGTTGACGTCGCGCGCCGGGGCTCCAGCTTGTCCGGCAATACGCAGTTGGGGTAATGGGTTCTGGCCTTCGCCAGGCGACGGCAATCAACAACAAGGACAAACCCCATGCGTATCCTCGTGGTCGGCGCCGGCGCCATCGGTGGCTATTTCGGCGGCAGGTTGTTGCAGGCCGGCCGGGATGTGACCTTTCTGGTGCGGCCGCGCCGCGCCGCAGAGCTTGCCAGTGCGGGCCTCGTCATCAAGAGCCCGAATGGCGACGTGACCTTGAAAAATCCGCCGACGGTGCAGGCCGACGCAATCGGGGACGCGTTCGACGTCGTGCTGCTGAGCTGCAAGGCGTTCGATCTCGACGACGCCATCGCCTCCTTCGCGCCGGCGGTCGGACCGAACACGGCCATCATCCCCATGCTCAACGGCATGAAGCATCTCGACACGCTGGATGGCAGGTTCGGCAAGGGGCGCGTGCTCGGCGGCCTCTGCGCCATCGCGGCCACTCTCAACGAGAAGCGCGAGGTTGTGCAACTCCAGCCGATGCAGTCGATCAATTATGGCGAGCGCGACGGCCAGCTGTCGGACCGCGTCAAGGCGATCGACGAGGCGTTCAGGAGCGGCATCCAGGGTGCGACCGCCAGCCAGAACATCATGCAGGACATGTGGGAGAAGTGGGTGTTCCTGTCCTCGCTCGCCGCCTCGACCAGCCTGATGCGCACCTCGGTCGGCAACATCCTCGCCGCGCCCGGCGGCAGGGAATTCCTGCTCGGCATGCTCGACGAGACCAGTTCGATCGCCGCCGCGTCCGGCTATACGCCGGGCGGGCCGTTCTTCGAGCGCGTCAAGGGCAATCTGACCGCCGAGGGCTCACCGATGACGGCCTCGATGTTCCGCGACATCAAGGCCGGCCTGCCGGTCGAAGCCGATCACGTCATCGGCGACCTGATCGCCCGCGCCGATGCCGCCAAGGTGCCGGTGCCGAAGCTGCGCATCGCCTATACCCATCTCAAGGCATACGAGATCCAGCGGGCAGGATAGTGCCACATCCAGCTGTCGTTCCGGACAAGCGAAGCGCAGATCCGGGACGACGCGTTGCACCGGCACCTACGGCAAATGCGCGAGATAATGCGCCAGCGCGGTGATTTCCTCCTCGCTCAGCGAATAGGCGATGTCCGCCATCGCGGCGACGCCGCCGCCGACGCGCTTGCCCGCCTTGTAGTCGTGCAGCGCCTTGACCAGATATTCCTCGCGCTGGCCGGCGAGGCGGGCCACCGCCTTGGTGCCGGCATAGCTGTCGGTATGGCATGAGGCGCAGCGCCGGCCGCTGGCGGCCTGCGCGCCCTTCTTCGAGAGATCCGGGTCGTTGTCCTCAGGCCCCTTCGGCGGCGGCAGCTGCGCAAAATAGGCGCCGAGATTGCGGATATCCTCGTTGCTGATCTCCTCGACGATCGGCTGCATCTGCTCGTTCTTGCGCGAGCCGGCACGAAAGAACACCAGCTGCCATTGCAGGAACTGGTCCGGCTGCCCGGCGAGCGAGGGAACGTTGTCGGTCTGCGAGATGCCGTTGGCGCCGTGACAGCCGGCGCAGGCCTCGGCCTTCGCCTTGCCGGCGGCGACGTCGGCGGCCTCGGACGGTGCCGACACCAAGAGCGCTGCCGCCAGCAATCCAAACCGATCGATTCGCATGGACGATTTCTCCGGCTGTCATTGCCGGGCCCGACCCGGCAATCCATCCCTTTTGCAAAGCTTTTCTTGTCTGATGGGTGCCCGGATCAAGTCCGGGCATGACGAACGTGTTCCACGCGAAAGGACCGGCGAAAGAGGCCGCGGCGCCTTCCGGTCACCGCAGCCCCATGACGTTCGCGCGCTACTTCTTGCTGTAGCTGATGCGATAGATGGCCCCGGCCCAGTCGTCGGCGACGAGGATCGATCCGTCCTTGGCGATGATGATGTCGTCGGGACGGCCGAGATAGCCCTGGTCGCCCTCGAGCCAGCCGGAGGCGAACACCTCCTGCTTGGCGTTCTTGCCGTCGGGCCCGACGATCACGCGCTTGATGCGCGCGCCCTGGTACTTGTGACGGTTCCAGGAGCCGTGCTCGGCGATGAAGATGTTGTTCTTGTACTCGGCGGGAAACTGGTCGCCGGTATAGAACTTCATGCCGAGCGGAGCGACATGCGCGCCGAGGTTCAGCACCGGCGGCGTGAACTCGGAGCATTTGTGGCCCATCGCGAACTTGTCGTCCGGCAGATTGCCCTGGTGGCAATAGGGATAGCCGAAGTGCTCGCCGATCCGGTTGATCATGTTGAGCTTGTCCGAGGGCAGATCGTCGCTGATCCAGTCACGGGCATTCTCGGTGAACCAGTATTTGCCGGTGCGCGGATCGACGTCGCCGCCGACCGAGTTGCGGACGCCGAGCGCGTAGATCTCGGCATTGCCGGTCTTGGGATCGACGCGGCGGATCTGCGAGACGCTGGTCGGGGGAATGCCGATGTTGAAGGGCGGTCCGAACGGAATGTAGAACCAGCCCTCCTTGTCGACCGCGATGTACTTCCAGCCATGCGCGGCATAGGACGGCATGTCGTCGTAGACGACCTTGCCGTCGCCGAGCTTGTCCAGATTGGCTTCGGCATTGTCGTAGCGGATCAGTTTGTCGACGGCGATGACGTAGAGCGCGCCGTCCCGGAAGGCGAGACCGGTGGGCATGTTCAGCCCCTTGAGGACGGTCTTGACCTCCTTCTTGCCGTTGTTGTCCTTGATCGCATAGACGTTGCCGAGGCCGAACGAGCCGACGAACAGCGTGCCCTTGTCACCCCAGGCCATCTGCCGCGCGGCCAGCACGCCGGAGGCGTAGACCTCGATCTTGAAGCCTGCCGGCAGCTTGATCTTCTTGACGATGTTGGCGAGTTCGGCGTCGGAGGCGCCGGTCGGCGGCCCCGAGGGCGGCGCGAGGCCCTTCTGCGCCTCGGTCTCGTCGCCGAGGAACCAGTCATCCGGCGGATGGGTCCAGAATTCCTTGGTGCCGGATTCGTATTTCTT
>CAYREH010000034.1:0-65715 GCA_964423245.1 uncultured Bradyrhizobium sp.
GGACCGGGGGAGGCGCCGTCGGTGGGGCGGGCGGCGGCAGCAGCGTGGTCTCGGCCGGGGCGCTGTTGGCAGTCGCGGTCGGCGGCGGGGCCGGGGGAGCGGGCGGGGCAGCGGCCGCCGGAGCCGCCTGTGAGGCGGCCGGTGGTGCCACCGGGGCAGGGGCGGGCGCCGATGTCTGCGGATCGGCCTTGGCCTGTTGCGGCGGCTGCTGGCCCGGGCTCGCGTCGTTCTTCTTGGCCTTCTTGGCCTTGGGTTCGCCCGTGTTGTCGTAGACGCCGGGGATCGACACCGTGCCGCGGTCCGGATCGATCCGGATGGTACGGCCGCCATATTCGAACGTGTACTGCGCCTGCGCGGCGGTGCTCACCAAAAGGAATGCAGCCGCGGCCAACAGCTTCCTCATTTTCGTCTCCTGGGCAGGTGATCCCCGGTCCAACGCATTACGCGTCGGAGGCTTCTTCAAACGTGATCTGGATCACTGTGGTCCGTATGAGTCGCCTCGCGGCGCCCGAGGGTTCAATGTCGCCTCAGGCCGCCCGAAGTTTGGCGGGACCCGGCGACAGGAGGACGCAGTCAGTCGAACCAGGCGCTATAGATCTTCCGGTAGCTGCCGTCCTCCTTCGCGATGTGCAGCCACTGGTCGACGAAGGCCTTCAGCGCCACGTCGCGCTGCAGCCAATAGGCCTTTTCCGAGAAGTCGAACGGCTTGTCCGGATGCACCGCACAAAGCACGCCCTGATGCTGCTTCTGCTGGAAGCGGGTTTCCGAGGCGTCCGTCATCATCAGGTCGGCGTTGCCCTTGGCGATCTCGTCGAAGATCACGGTATTGTCGGGGAAGACGGTGATCTCGGCTTCCTTGATGTTGGCGCGCGCGAAGCGCTCGTTGGTGCCGCCGGGATTGACGATCACGCGGGTCCCCTTCTTGTCGATGTCCGGAAGCGTCTGGTACTTGGCAACGTCGGCGCAACGGGTGATGGGCGTCTTGCCTTCCCGCATGATCGGCGTTGAGAAAAATCCCTTCTTCTGCCGGTCGAGCGTCACCGAGACGCCGCCCATGGCGATGTCGAACTGGTCGGCCTCGAAATCCTTCATCAGCTTCGGCCAGGCTGTGGCGACGTACTCGACCTTGACGCCAAGCGCCTTGCCGAGCGATTCCGCCATGTCGACATCGAAGCCCGAGAACTGCTGCGTGGCCTTGTCGAGATAGGTGAAGGGCTTGTAGTCGCCGGTCATGCCCACGCGCAGGGTGCCGCGCTTGATGATCTCGTCGAGGCGCGACGGCGCCGCTGGCTGGGCAAGGGCCGACAGGCTTGTCAGCAATACAACGGCCAGTGCCGACACGATTCGAGCGATCATCTCTTTTCCACCCCTGATCGAGCTGTCATGGTGCAGCTCCTACGGGTACGGATTTAGACCAGCTCGCGGCCGCTGGCGAGATGGATGTCAGGGGAAATGCAGTGACGATATCGATGTACGAGGCGTCGGTTGGCCTGTTCGTGCCATACCTCGAGAACCTCTCCGGGTTGCTCGACAAGGGTGTTGCTTTTGCCGAGCTGCGCAAATTCGACCCGGCGAACCTGCTGGCGATGCGGCTTTCGCCGAACATGTATGATCTGGCGCAGCAGGTTGGCGAAGCCTGTCGGCATGCGACGGTTGCAACGGCCCTGCTTGCCGGCCGCGAACCGCTGGCACTGCCGACGCTGGAGCGCGACATGGCCGGACTTCAGGCGCGGATTGCGACCTCACGCGAATTTATCGAAAGCCTGCCGCGCGCCGAGATCGATACCGGTGCCGACCGGAATGTCGCCTTCAGGCTGAAGAATGGGACCGATCTGCCCTTTACGGGACGGACGCTGCTGCTCACCTTCAGCATCCCGCAATTCTTCTTTCACGTCACGACGGCCTACGATTTATTGCGGCACGCAGGCGTCGAGATCGTGAAGAAGGATTACATCGGAAGAGTCTGAGCGCTTACGCTTCGCGCTCAGGATTCGCCCTTGCGCTCGTACTCGGCGAGCGAACTGCGGCCTGCGATTTCGCTGCGCAGTGCCTCGAAGCGCTGATGCGCTTCGTCCTCGCGGGCGTCGACGAACTGGACAGCGGCTTCACCCGTCATCGGACCGCTGATCACGGGAGCCGACTGCTCGCCGATGGTTTCGTGAACGAAGTACTGGTGGTCTTCCCCGCGATGGACCGTCCATTTCAGGCGGATCGCCACCATCGGGCCGGGACCGACCTTGCTGTAGCCCTCGGCGTCGGTGTGATCGGGCACCAAGGGCTGCTCTTCCACCACAGGAGGCTCGTCCACGACGGGATGCTCGTGTGCAAATCCGCGCGCATCCCCGTCCGAGGCCTCGGGTTCGCGCAAGGCGAAGGCCGGCTCGGGGTTCTCAAGGATGCTGGCGATGGTCGCCAGGGCGTGGTCGGTCGGGTCGATTTCTGACAAGGGTCCATCCTCCAGCTCGACGCGGCCGACAAAACTGTCCCACTGCCGGCGCGCCGGGGTCTATTACGCGGGTTTGATTAAGGCTGAGTTTGGGCCCGATCTGCACCAAAATGGGACGCTTTCTGGCGTCCGGAAAGGCAGGCGGACCGAAGGTCCGCCCGAGCTTCCGAAGCTATGCCAGCACGTCCTGGTTGATGATGTTCTGCCGGATCGGTTCGCCGTCCAGAACACTCAGGATGTTGCGCGCAGTCTGCTCGCTCATGCGGCTCACCGCCTCGACGGTGACGCCGGCGACGTGAGGCGCCATGATGACGTTCGGCAGCGCGAACAACGCGTTGCTGACCGGAGGCGGCTCGACCTCGAACACGTCGATGCCGGCGCCGGCAAGCTTGCCGGACGTCAGTGCTTCGTAGAGCGCGGCTTCCTTCACGATGCCGCCACGGGCGGTGTTGATCAGATAGGATTTCGGCTTCATCCGGCCGATCCGCGCAGAGTCGAACAGGCCGACCGTCTCCGGCGTCTTGGGGCAGTGGATGGTGACGAAGTCTGCGTTCGGCAGAGCTGCATCGAGATCGGCGACGGGCTCGCAGCCTGCAGCCTTGATCTCGGATGCGGGCTTGTAGGGATCGTAGACCTGCACGTTCATCTCCATCGCCTGGCAGCGCTTGGCCGTACGGGTGCCAATGCGGCCAAAACCGATGATGAGTACGGTCTTGCCGTAGAGATCGAAGGGCAGCATGCCGAGCCTCTCGGCCCATTTGCCGTCCTTGACGCAGGCCTGCATCTCCTGCGCGCGCTTGGCCAGCGTCAGCATCATGAACAGCGCCTGTTCGGCGACCGAGGGCGAATTGGCGCTGCCCGCCACCATCAGCGGCACCTTGCGCCTGGACAGGGCTGGGACGTCGACGGCGTCGTACCCGACGCCGATGCGGGTGACGACCTTCATGTCGCGCGCCGCCTCGAGTTCGGTCTCGCCGAAGGCGGTGGCCCCGAGCGCGACGCCATGGACCGGAGCGTGGCTTTTGAGCAGCGCCTCGAAATCCTTGGCCGAGATCAGATTGGGAAATTCGACCAGTTCGATGTCGTCCCGCTGGGTGAGGAGAGCGCGTGCCCCTTGTGACAATGTCTGTGTGACGAAAATCTTCTTCTTGTTGGTCGCCATTGCTCCCCGCCTGCTCGCAATTTCTGAGCCGGCGCTACAACACGACGCCGGTCGCCTCGTTTAGCAAATGCATGTTGTTAAGGTCCATCGCCAAACGCATGGGTCCCCCGTCCGTGGCACCGGCGTTGGGATTGACGCGTCCGCAGACCGGCGTGCCCTCGAGCGCGAAATAGACCAGCGTCTCCATACCCATCGGTTCGGTGACGTCGAGTACGGTTTCGAAGGTCTCGACGCCGGGCTCGAGATGCGCATGGGCTTCGGTGAGATGCTCGGGCCGGATGCCGAGCAGCAGTTTCTCTGTGCGCGGCAGGGCGTTGTAGCGCGCCGCACGGGCCGGCGGCAGAGCGAAGGCGATGCGGTCTGTGATGCGGACCTGTAGCGTGCCGCCGGCCTCCTCCAGCCGGCAGGGAATGAAGTTCATCGCGGGCGAGCCGATGAAGCCCGCCACGAATCGCGTCGCCGGCTTGTGGTAGAGCTCGTTGGGCGTGCCGATCTGCTCGATACGACCCTTGTTCATGACCACGACGCGGTCGGCCAGCGTCATCGCCTCGACCTGGTCGTGCGTGACGTAGACGGTGGTGGTGCGCACCTTCTGGTGCACCTTCTTGATCTCGATGCGCATCTGCACACGCAGCTTGGCGTCGAGATTGGACAGCGGCTCGTCGAACAGGAAGACCTTGGGATTGCGCACGATGGCGCGGCCCATCGCGACCCGCTGGCGCTGGCCGCCGGAGAGTTGCTTCGGCTTGCGGTCGATCAGATCGGTGATGTCGAGGAGGCGGGCGGCCTCGGTCACCCGGGCCTTGATCTCGGCCTTGGGATAGTGCTTCAGCCGCAACCCGAACGACATGTTCTCCGCCACCGTCATGTGCGGATAGAGCGCGTAGTTCTGGAACACCATCGCGATGTCGCGATCCTTGGGCGGGACGTCGTTGACGACGTCGCCGCCGATCATGATGTCGCCGTCGCTGATGTCCTCGAGGCCGGCGATCATGCGCAGCGTCGTCGATTTGCCGCAGCCGGAGGGCCCGACCAGCACGATGAATTCGTGATCGGCGATGTCGAGATCGATGCCGCGCACGGCCTCGACATCGTCGTAACGCTTGACGACCTTGCGTAGGGAAACGTCGGCCATTTCAGTTCAACTCCCGAGCTCTCAACCCTTCGTCGCACCGGCGGTGAGGCCGGCGATGTAATAGTCCATCAGAAATGCGTAGATGATGAGGGGCGGCGCTGCGCCGAGCAGTGCGCCGGTCATGATCTGGCCCCAGTTGAACACGTCGCCCTTGATCAGGGTGGTGGTGATTCCGACCGGCAAAACGAGCTGGTCGACCGAGGTCGTGAACACCAGGGGATAGAGGAACTGCGCCCAGGACACCGTGAACGCGAAGATCGTGGCGGCGATCAGCCCGGGAAGCGCCACGGGAATGAAGATTCGGATCAAGGTCTGCAGCCAGGACGCGCCGTCGATGATCGCGGCCTCGTCGAGCTCCTTCGGGATCGAGGCGAAATAGCCGATCATGATCCAGGTGCAGAACGGCACGGTCAGGGTCGGATAGATGAAGAGCAGGACATACCACCGGTTCAGCAGCGTGACGCCAGTATATTCCTGGACCATCGCGAGCATCTTGAAGAGCGGGATGAACAGCAGGCTGTCCGGGATCAGATAGGTGAGGAAAACGCCGGTGGCGAGCGTGGTCGATCCCCAGAACTTCATCCGGGCCAGCGCGAAGGCCGAGGGAATGCTGATCAGCATGGTGATGATCACCACCACGATCGACACGATTGCCGAGTTCCAGAAGAAGCGCAGGAACTGGTTCGAGGTCAGAAGCTCGACATAGTTCGACAGGGTCGGATGGAAGACCCACCACGGATTGGTCGCGGCCGAGATCTCCGCGCTGCTCTTGAGCGAGGTGATCAGCATGTATAGCGGGGGCGTCAGCGAGAAGAGCGCAAACAACACCAGGAAGAAATAGGACCAGCGCAGCGCCCAGGCGCGGTCACGACTCATGCTCCCGAGCTTGCGACGCGGTCCGGCCTTGTCGATCACGAGCGTACTCATCAGGCTTCGTTCCCGCGTTTGGAGACATCTCGAAGGATGAAGATCGCGGCGATGGCGAGGATCGGTACCATGAACAGCGAAACGCTGGCGCCGAGCGGAATGTCGCTGCCCTCGATGCCGACCTTGAACGCCCAGGTCGCAAAGATGTGGGTTCGGTCCAGTGGACCGCCCGACGTCAGGATCCGGACGATGTCGAAATTGGCGAAGGTGACGATCAGCGAGAACAATGTGGTGATGGCGATGATGTTGCGCATCATCGGCAGAGTGATGAACCAGATCTTCTGCCACCAATTTGCGCCGTCGATCGCGGCCGCTTCATAGAGCTGGTCCGGCACGGATTTGAGCGCAGCCAGGTACATGATCATGAAGAAGGGCGCGCCGTACCACACATTGACGAGGATGACGGAAAAGCGCGCCCATGCGGTATCGCCAAGCCAGTTGATGGGGCCGATGCCAAAGAAGGAGAGCGTGTAGTTGAAGGCGCTGTAGGAAGGGTCGAACAACCACAGCCAGGCCAGCGTGCTCATCGCCGGCGGGATCACCCAGGGCACCAGCAGCATGCCACGCCATTTGCGCTGCCCCTTGGCCGGGATGTTGTGGACGAAATGCGCGACGATGAAACCCATCAGCGCCTTGAAGAACACGGCAGTGACCGCGAAAATGCAGGATTGCTTCACCACCATCCAGAACGTGTCGCGGTTGAACAGGAAGGTGAAGTTGCCGAAGCCGACAAACCTCTGCATCGACTTGTTGAGCGTCGCGAGATGGATGGAATAGACGGCGGGATAGAGCACCAGCAGCGTAATCAGGATGATCAGCGGCAGCGTCAGCAGGAACGCGACCGTCGATTTCCGTCCGAGAACGGTGCGCAGGCTGGCTGGTTTGCGGGGGCGTGCCGCACGAACTGCGCGGCCTTGCTCAACGACGACGTCGGCCATTTGTCTCTCTCTGGAGATGTCGAACGCGAAGCCGGCCCGTCGGTCGGCTTCCGGCGAAAGGGGACGGGAAGGGCGCGCGATGCGGATGCCGCGGACGGTCCGCGCTCGAGGCACGGACCGTCCGGAGGACACGCCGATCAGCTTCGCATGAAGCCTTCACACTCCCCCTCGGCCCAGGCGAGCGTCGTCTCCATCTTTTCGCCTTGTGCGAACCGGAGCGCCATCTTGGTCAGCGTCGCCTGGAAGTAGATCTGCTGTGCGATCTTGGGCGGCGCCGGAGACGCCGCGATCGACAGCGTCTGATGATTGTTCGGGTTCGGATAGTGGTAGAGCGTCCCCTTCGGCGGACCTTCCTCAGCCCAGGTCTTGAATGTCGTCAGGTTTGCGTAAGCGGGCAGATCGTAGCCGCCGCTGGCCGCGACGAACTTCTCGATCGACGCCGGCGAGGACAGATGCGTCAGCAGGCTCTTGGCGGCTTCCTTGTTCTTGCTGAAGCGCCAGAGGCCCCAGAAGTAAGGCAGGAACGGCGCGAAGCGGCCCTTGGGTCCCGCAGGCATGCCGTGGGTCCAGCACTGCTCGGCGACCTGCGGTGCATCACGCCTCGCCACGGCCCAGGCGCTCGGCGGGTTCAGGATCAGTGCGCCGCGCCCCGAGATGAGCCATTTGTTGTTGGATGCGTCATCCCAGGACGGTGCATCCGGCGGCAGGAATGCAATCAGCTTCTTGTAATATTCGAGGGCCTGGCGAACGGCATCGGTCTTCACCGTGATGTCGCCCTTGGCGTTGACGAGCTCGGCGCCGAACGATTGGAAGATCGCACCGGCCGTGTCGACGCTGTCGGTGGTTTCGCCCAGTCCGATGCCGAACGCGAAGCCGCCCTTCTGGCAGGCCTCGGCCGCCTTCAGGAAGGTGTCCATCGTCCAATTGTCCGCCTTGGCGGGTGCGCCGGCCGGATACATCTCCTGCACGTCGATGTTCGCGAGCTTCTTCATCAGATCGATGCGCGAGCAGGGGCCCTTGATCTGGCTGCCCGGCGTTGCGGGAACGCCGAGCCATTTGCCGCCGGCCTGACCTAGATATTTGACGGTGCCGTTCACCTCGCCATTCTGCTTGATGAGCGGCTCCATGACGTCATTGAGCGGCTCGAGATTTTCGGCGTAGGCGTGCGGCCACCAGGTCGGCATCTGCAGGATATCGTGACCGGACTGCGCCTGCGCTTCGGCCGCCACTGTCAGTTGGATCTTGTTGTTGTTGCTGGTGATGTAGTCGATCGAGACCTCGACCTTTTCCTTCGCGGCCCATTCGTTGACGAGAGCCCTTGAGGCGTCGTTGGCGCCGGGCACCCAGTGGTCCCAGAAGCCGATCGAGACTTTTCCGGCGGCGTAGGCGCCCCGGACATAGGGCGCTGAAACCAGCGCCGCGGAGGACATTGCAGTGGCAGCCACAAATTGACGTCGCGTCAGGGTCTTGCGTGACATCTCGTTTCCTCGCTTGGGGGTCTTATTGCTTTGGTGTTTCCTCTGGCACTTCCGAGTTCTTGTTCTTGATTTTGGTCTTGATCGTCTTCTTGGCGCCGCCGCGCCTTCCATGAAGTGCGAGGCGGAGCGTATTGATAGCGCGATCAGAGCATGATTGCCCGCGTCTGTCGAGGAAGCCGAAGCGCGCGCATTCTAGAACTAAGGATGTGTGCGGAACCAAGCCATGCTGCGGCTCGACGCGCGGCGCGTGAACTTTCACGTCTCGTTTTGCGACGCACACATGGCGTGCCGAGAGCCGCGTCGCGCGACGTGCGCAATTACGCCGCAGTTTCCAACAAGCCTGCGTAAGCGCTTCGCCCGAAACGCTTTTCGAGCGTGGACGACGCCCCGGCATGCCTAGACCGCGAAGCCGCGAGAACGATAGAATTGCAACCGGCGGGTGGCTCCCACCCCGACAAGTGAGCAGATCGACGACAATGGAGACCAGAATGATCAAACCGGCGCCGCTCGCGCGGCTTCATATGCGACGATGGTGCGCGCTGGGAGCCGCGCTCGCGTTGCTGTTTGGTGCAGTCCAGGGTGCAGAGGCGCAGGGCCTCGTCAAGGGCGTGCAGGAAGGCGCGGCGGCCGGAAACAAGGCCGCCGGTCCCGTCGGCGGTGTGCTGGGCGGTGCGATTGGCGGCGTGGTCGGGGTCTTCACTGGGGTGCTCGGCGTCAACAACAACAGCGGCAGCCAGGCGCCCGCTCCCAAGGAGACCAAGGACACCAAGGACGCGGCCAAGGATTCGGGTAAGGAGACCAAGCAGGGCGCCGGCAAGGACAAGGACAAGGACTCCAAGAGCGCCAAGGCCAGCAAGGGCACCAAGGCGACGAAGGAAGCCAAGGCTGCGCCGGCCGACAAGACCGGGCCTGCCGACAAGGGCACGAAGGACGTCACCGTCCTGACCCAGCCCGGCACGCCGCAACTCACCGCCGACCAGATCGTCGCCAACAGCGATGCCTATATCGAGCGGATCAAGACCGAGCTGAACCTGACGCCTGACCAGGAGAAGCACTGGTTCGGCTTTGCCAGCGCGATGCACTATCTCGGTCATAACGGTGCGGAACGGCTCAACCTGCGGGTCGCGCGCGCCAAGCGCGATCCTCCCGACGACATCATCGAGCAGATGCGTAACGAGTCTCAGTTCCTGATCGACCGTGCCGCAGACCAGCGCAACGTCGCGGACGCGGCCGAGCCGCTGTATTCGAGCCTGGACGACAAGCAGAGGCAGGTCTTCATTCAGGAGATGGTGCGCCTCAGTCACGAGCGCGGCCTGGATTGATCGGTACCGGCCCGGCGTTCCCGTCAAACGAAAAGGCCGCCCCTCTGGGCGGCCGTCGCCATTTGGAGGCGTGTCGGCGAACGACAGGCCGTGAGACAGGTTCAGCCCCGTCCGGCCTTCAGCACGTTGGCGATGGTATGGGCGGTCATGGTCGCACGATCGGAGGCGCGCTGTGCGGCGAGCCGGTCGCGGGCCTTCTCTTCGATCAGGAGCTGGATGAGCGCCTGGCGCTTGTTGTCGTCGTCCGCCTCGGTCAGCAACCGGTGATAGCGGTGATAGTCGAATCCGATGTCCTGCTTACGCATGTCACGCCCCCGCAACCACGCCACACACGCGCGAATTGTTTCTCATCGCAGGGCAGGGGGCAAGCGCGATCGGTCCTGGAGCCCCGGCAGCATTGCAATGAGCTGTGAATTACTCGCGCGAAAGCGCTTGGGGGCGCTGCTCACGCGCGATTGTGCGCGGCAAACATCTTGAGCCCGTCGAAGCTCGCATCGGGCTTGACGACGAGTCTTGTCGGGATGTCGCGCAGATAGTCCTGGAACCGTCCCTTGGCCTCGAAGCGCGCGCGAAAGTCCGAGGCGGCGAAGAACTGCGGGAAGCGCGGGACGATCCCGCCGGCGACGAAGACGCCGCCGCGGGCTCCGAAGGTCACGGCGAGATTGCCGGCGACCGAGCCGAGCATGGCGCAGAACATCTCAAGCGTCTGCCGGCTGAACGCACAGCTGCCGTCGAGGGCCGCCCTGGTGATCGCGGCGGCGTCGCGCCCCGGCACCTGCGCGCCCTCGACCTCGGCCAATGCGCCGTAGAGGCATTGCAGGCCGGATCCGGACAGCGCGCCGCGCTCGATCGAGACATGGCCGAGGCGTTTGCGCAAGGACGCGATCACCCGCTCCTCGCGCTCGTCCTCGGCGGGCAGCGTCGCGTGTCCGGCTTCCGTCACCACGGCCAGGCGCATGCCGTGGCGTTCCACGAGACATGAGACGCCGAAGCCGGTCCCAGGGCCGATCACCAGAAGCGGTTCTCCCGGCAGTCCGTTCCCGCCGCCCAGCGGCAAGAGGTCGGCCGGCTGCAGGGCCGGCAGCGACCAGGCCATGACCTCGAAATCGTTGAGGACGTGGACGCTCTCGAAGCCGAGCGTGGCCTTGAGCTCGTTGCCATCGATAATCCAGGGGCTGTTCGTCATGACGCAACGGTTGTTGGTCACGGGGCCGGCGACGGCCAGCACGGCGCGGCAGGGTCGTTGCGGCTGCCCGCGGCGCTCCAGCATGTCGGCGACGGCGTCACTGACGGTTGGAAAGTCGGCGACCTTGGCATAGTCGACGGGCCCGATCCGGTCGCCCTGGCCGAGGGCGAAGCGTGCATTGGTGCCGCCGATGTCGGCGAAAAGTATCTGTTCCGTGATGCCGCTGCTCATGACCCCTGTGGCTGCCGCGCCCTGCCGGTTGCGGAACCGCATCCTCCACTCAAATCGACCTGCTGTTGCCGAGGACCGAGAATCCGCCCTTGGTTGCGCCTAGTCAACACATCCGCGGCCAAACCGTTGCATGCTTGGTTGCGCGGCGGGGCCGGAAGACCGACATTGGGCTTGGGGCGGCCGGTCGCCGAGCCCACGGACGGAGTGGACGATGAAGATTTCCGACGATGACGTGCTGCTGGTGATCGACGTGCAGAACGATTTCTGCACCGGTGGCGCGCTCGCCGTCCCGGGCGGGGAGAAGGTGGTTCCGGCCGTCAACCGGATTGCCCGGAGGTTTGGCAATGTCGTGCTGACCCAGGACTGGCATCCGCACGACCATGTTTCCTTCGCGGCCAACCATGCGGGCAGGCAGCCGTTCGAGACCATCGCGCTGGACTACGGCACGCAGGTGCTGTGGCCGAGCCATTGCGTGCAGGGCACCTACGGCGCCGAATTCCACGGCGATCTCGAGTTCGACAGGGCGAGCCTCGTGGTCCGCAAGGGCTTTCGCCGCGGCATCGATTCCTACTCTGCTCTGTTCGAGAACGACAGAAGGACGCCGACCGGCCTGCTCGGCTATTTGCGGGAACGCGAGTTGAAGACCGTCTTCCTCGTCGGGCTTGCGCTCGATTTCTGCGTCCGCTTTTCCGCCGAGGATGCTCGCAAGGCGGGGTTCGACGTCGTCGTCATCGAGGACGCCTGTCGTGCCATCGACCTCGACGGATCGCTGGCCGCAACCCATGACAGCTTTCGTCAGCACGGCATTTCGGTGATCGGTCTCGAGGCATTCCTGTGAGGTAAACGTGGCGGACAGAGGCGGCGAGCGGCGCGGTCTGCCGGGACAGGGTCCCGAAGACCCCGCGCTGTGGCCGCTCCAGGCCGCCCGGTTCGCCATGGACGCTTGCTTCTGGTGGCTGCCGCGCGGCCCCGCCGAGCCCGACCCGGTCCAGCTGTCGTGGACGACGCCCAACACCGCCGTGCTGGAACTGGCGACGATGCGCCTGTGCGACTGCTCGCAAGCAGGAGGCGGACAACCCGTTCTAGTCTGCGCGCCCTTCGCGCTGCATCGGGCGCTCATCGCCGATTTCGCAGCCGGCCACAGCGTTGTTCAGTCGCTGCGCACCGGCGGTATCGACCGGGTCTATCTCACCGACTGGCGGTCGGCGACGCCGGACATGCGCTATCTCTCGATCGACAGCTATCTCGGCGACCTGAATGTCGCCATCGACGAGATCGGCGCGCCGGTCGATCTCGTCGGCCTGTGTCAGGGCGGCTGGCTCTCGCTGGTCTATGCCGCGCGATTTCCCGAGAAGGTGAGGCGCCTCGTGCTGGTCGGCGCGCCCGTCGACCTCTCCATCGCCTCCGGCCTGTCGCACCTCGCACGCGCCGCGCCGGATTTTGTCTACGACCAATTGCTGGCCCGCGGCGGTGGCAATGTCAGCGGCGAGGAGATGCTGTGGTTCTGGTCGAAGCCGCCGAGCCACGCGGACATCGCGGCGGCGCTTCAGCGCGATCTCTCGGAGCCGGAGGGGACGGCGCTCCTGGCCCGGTTCGAGCGCTGGAATGTCGAGACGCTCGATCTGCCGGGGACCTACTACCTCCAGGTGGTCAGATGGATATTCCGCGAGAACCGGATCGCTGCGGGTCATTTCCAAGCGCTCGGCCGTGCCGTCGATCTGAGGCAGGTCAGGGCGCCGGTCTACCTGCTCGCGGGACGGGAGGACGAGGTCGTCCCGGCGGATCAGGCGCTCGCCACCGCCAATCTGCTCGGCACGCCGGCCGCTTTCATCGCGACCGCGTCAGAATCCAGTAACCATCTTGGCCTGTTCATGGGTGCGCAGACCCATCGGCAGGCCTGGCCGCGGATCGCCGCATGGCTGCGAGCCGACCTGTCCACCGCGCTGGCGCGACGTGCCTGACGGGCGGGGCCCAACGGCACAAATCAGTTATGCATGATGGCGGATGCCCTGCACGGGGCCGTGGCGATGAGCTAGATATGAGGCAAGGTTTGACCGCGGTCGCCGCAGACGGCCGGCCGCGAGAATGAAGGTGCTCTGCGCGATGAGTTTCCACTCGATCTATGCCCACGGATTTGCGCGGGTGGCGGCCTGTGTCACCACCTCTCACGTTGCCGATCCCGCGGCGAATGCGACGGCGGTCCTGGCGGCGGCCAAGGCCTGCCACGAGCAGTCGGTGGCCGTTGCCGTCTTCCCGGAACTGTGCCTCTCCGGCTATGCGATCGAGGACCTCGTCAAGCAGGATCCGCTGCTCGACGCCGTCGAGCGGGGGCTGGCCTCGATCGTCGAGGCGTCCGCGGCGCTGATGACGGTGCTGATCGTCGGGGCGCCGCTGCGCTTCGGAGCCCGGATCTACAACTGCGCTGTCGTCATCCATCGCGGTGTCGTACTCGGCGTCGTGCCCAAGACCTACCTGCCGACCTACCGCGAATTCTACGAGGGCCGGCATTTCGCCTCGGGCGCCGGCATCGCCGGCGAAACGATCGGGTTCGGCGGGCTGCAGGCCCCGTTCGGAATCGACCTCCTGTTCGCCGCCGAGGATGTCGCCGGCCTGACCATCGGCGTCGAGATCTGCGAAGACATGTGGATCCCGGTGACGCCGGCCTCCGAACTCGCGCTGGCCGGGGCGAGCGTGCTGATCAATCTGTCGGGGAGCCCGATCACGATCGGCCGGGCGCGTTCGCGTGCGCTGCTGTGCCAATCGACATCGGCGCGCTGTCTTGCTGCCTATGTCTATTCGGCCGCGGGGGCGGGGGAATCGACGACGGACCTCGCCTGGGATGGCCAGACCTCGATCTACGAGAATGGCGCGCTGCTGGCCGAGGGCGAGCGGTTCCGCCAGGGTGGCCAGATCACGCTGGCCGATGTCGATCTCGATCTGCTGCGGCAGGAACGCGCCATGATGGGAACGTTCGACGACAACCGCCGGCAGCGCGAGGTTTTCTTCCGCAGGATCGGCTTCGCCGTGAAGCCGCCGTCAGCCGACATCGGCTTGCTGCGCAAGATCGAGCGCTTTCCGTTCGTGCCGAGCGACGAGAACCTGCTCGAGCAGGACTGCTACGAGGCCTATAACATTCAGGTCGCCGGGCTCGTGCAGCGGATGCGCGCCACCGGCACCAAGCGTGTCGTGATCGGCGTCTCCGGCGGGCTGGATTCGACCCACGCCCTGATCGTCGCCGCCAAGGCCGTCGATCTGCTCGGCCTGCCGCGCAGCAGCATCCTCGCCTACACGATGCCGGGCTTCGCCACCGGCAGCGAGAGCAAGACCTATGCGCTGGCGCTGATGAAGGCGTTGGACACGACCGGGCAGGAGCTCGACATCCGCCCCACCGCGACGCAGATGCTCAAGGACATCGGGCATCCCTTCGGCAAGGGCGATGCGGTCTACGACGTCACCTTCGAGAACGTGCAGGCGGGCCTGCGCACCGATTACCTGTTCCGCCTCGCCAACCATCACGGCGGCATCGTCATCGGCACCGGCGATCTCTCGGAGCTTGCGCTCGGCTGGTGCACCTATGGCGTCGGCGACCAGATGGCGCATTACAACGTCAACGCCGGCGTGCCGAAGACGTTGATCCAGCACCTCATCCGATGGGTGATCCGCTCCGGGCAATTCGGCGACGAGGTCAACCGCACGCTTGCCTCGATCCTGTCGGCCGAAATATCGCCGGAGCTGGTTCCGGTCGCGCCGGGCGAGAAGCCGCAGAGCACGGAAGCCTCCGTCGGCCCCTACGAGTTGCAGGATTTCAATCTGTTCTACATCCTCAGATACGGCATGCGGCCGTCCAAGATCGCCTTCATGGCGCAGCACGCCTGGAGGGATGTGGGCAGGGGCGCATGGCCGCCGGCCTTTCCGAACGACCGTCGAAAGGCCTACGATCTCGCCGAGATCCGTCACTGGCTCGAGGTCTTCCTGCGGCGTTTCTTTGCCTTCAGCCAGTTCAAGCGCTCGGCTATGCCGAACGGGCCGAAGGTGTCGGCCGGAGGCTCGCTGTCGCCGCGCGGCGACTGGCGGGCGCCGTCGGATTCCAGCGCCGCCGCGTGGCTCGAGGATCTTGAACGGAACGTCCCGCGCTGATCGCGGCTGCGATCGATCATCGAGGAGGAGGTTGGATGTCGGCCGGAGACGGATCGGAAGGCGATGAAGGCGCCAGGGTCGTCAACGGCCTCTATATCTTCGAGATCGAGATGCGCGACGGCAAGCGCGGCCAGGCCAGGGGCGTGGTCGTGCTCTGCGACGGTCGCATCATGGGCGGCGACAGCTATTTCTATTACACCGGCAGCTACTCCTTCCGCAGCGGAAAGTGGCGCGGCGACATGACGGTGAACCAGCACACCGAGGCCGTCGGCAAGCCGCTCGCCTTTGGCGGCCGCGAGGTGACCTGTGGCTTCTCCGGCGATTATTTCCCTGGCGGTGCGGAGGTCGAGGGCATGGCGCTGGTCGGCAAGACCAGCGTGTCGTTCATGGCGCGGCTCACCCTGAAAGACGCGATGTGAGTCCGACCTGATCCAACGTCTGCTGGATCGTTCGCAAGCGGCGGGCCTTCGCATCTGCCCTTGCAGATGATGTGAAGGGCGGGATCATGCGCAACATGCCATGCTGTCGATGGCCGCTGTCGGAGTGACGAGCCGAGGGCCGAATAAGGGCCGCGGATCTCGTTCGCTATCCGCTTGAAGAAAATGCGAGGTCCGGAGTGCCTAGGAGTCCGGACCTCGTCATCTCGCCCCCGCCCAAACGCCCCCGCGCGTGGTTCCCCAACCGCATGCCGCGCGACCGGAAGGTGATGCCTTTGCAAGGCCGCCGATCGATGCGCGCGATGTACTTGACACCATACTGAGATGCCATTCCGGATCACTACGGGCATGATTGTGCTTGCTTGCGATCTGTGACCGATGGCTTGGCGCAGGGCTCCGCCTGAAATGCAGGCACGCCTCGGACAACCTTGTCCCCAGCTGCGTGGTGCCGGAACATTCGCGTTTCACTGGACTGTCATCGAATTCGTCTAGCGCTGCATTGGTCATAATTGACCACCAAGGAGCACGCGATGTCGAAGCCGGTGCTGGGCGCAGCATTGTCCATCAAATCGATCCCTGCCCACCGCGACTGGCTGCTGGAACGACAGCGAGATCTCGAAATCCAGGATTTCTTCCGTGCCGATCTGCTCGACGGCGACTGGCGCAGCGCAGCCGGCGAGATCAAGCAGATGCTGTCCGGTCACACCGGCCGTCGCGGCATCCACGGCCCGTTCTGGGGATTCAAGATCGATAGTCACGATCCCTTGATCCGCCAGGCCGTGACCAAGCGTCTGCTGCAGGGGCTCGATGCCGCTGAATTTCTCGGCGCGACGCAGATGGTGATCCATTCGCCGTTCACGACCTGGGACTATAACAACCTCGATCTCTATCCCGACAATCGCGGCAATCTGGTCGAGCGCGTGAAGGCGACGCTCGCCAGCGTCATCGCGCGGGCCGAAGCCATCGGCTGCGAGATCGTGATCGAGAACATCGAGGACAAGGATCCGCGCGACCGCGTGCGTCTCGCCAAGGCGCTCGAAAGCAGCAGCGTTCGCGTCTCGCTCGACACTGGCCACGCCAACTACGCCCATGTCTCCACCGGTGCCCCGCCGGTCGACTATTACGTCGAGACCGCCGGCGACATGCTGACCCATGTGCATCTGCAGGATTCCGACGGCTTTGCTGATCGCCACTGGGCGCCGGGCGAGGGCAATATCCCCTGGGTCTCCGTCTTCCGCGCACTGGGGCGGCTCACCTCCAACCCGCGCCTCATCCTCGAACTGCGCAACCACGACGACGTCCGCGCCGGCGCGGCGCATCTCGCCGCGCTCGGTCTTGCCGAATAACCGACATCACGAAAGCCAGGCTGTCGCCATGAGCAAACTCACCCGTCGCACCGTGCTGAAATCCGGCGGCGTCGCCGCCGGAACGCTGCTGCTGCCGCGCTTTGCGATCGCGCAGGCCGACAATCGTCCGTCGGTCACCATCGCCGTGCAGAAGGTTACGAATTCCAACGTGCTCGACGTGCTGCGCGAGCAGTCCAATGTCGGTGAGCGCGTGTTCTTCTCGTCGATCTGGGAAGGACTGATCTCGAAGAACTGGCGCGGCAGCCTCGAAGCCGTCCCGGGGCTCGCCACCGAATGGCGCCGCATCGACGACCAGACCGTCGAGGTGAAGCTGCGCCAGGGCGTCAAGTTCCACAATGGCGACGAACTGACCGCCGAGGACGTCGTCTTCACCTTCAGCCGCCAGCGTATGTTCGGTGAGACGGAAGCGAAGAGCCGCTCGACCATCCAGGCCTTCGAGAAGATCCCGTCGCCGCGTCCCGGCAAGGAATTGCCGCCTGACGTGCCCGCCGTGGCACGCCGGATCTGGCCGGACCTCGTCCGCGTCGACGCCGTCGACAAGTACACCGTGCGCTTCTACAACGCGACGCCCGACGTCACCATCGAGGGACGGCTGTCGCGCTACGGCTCGGACATCATGAACCGCCGAGCGTGGGAAGAGGCTGCGAGCTATCTCGACTGGGCGCGCAAGCCTGTCACCACCGGGCCCTACAAGGTTGTCGAACTCAAGCCGGACGTGTCGCTGACCCTCGAGGCGCATGACGAGTATTGGGGCGGCCGCCCGCCGCTCAAGCGCATCCGCTTTCTCGAAGTGCCTGAAGTCGCGAGCCGCATCAACGGCCTGCTGTCGGGTGAATACCAGTTCGCCTGCGACATCCCGCCGGACCAGATCGCCGGCATCGAGAAGAACGCTGCGTTCGAAGTGCAGGGCGGGACCATCCTCAATCACCGCCTCACCGTGTTCGACAAAAACCATGCCCAGCTCGCCAATCCGCTGGTGCGCCGCGCCTTCACCCACGCCATCGATCGCCAGGCCATCGTCGAGAGCCTGTGGGCCGGCCGCACCCGCGTGCCGAAGGGCCTGCAATGGGAATTCTACGGCGACATGTTCAACGCCGACTGGAGCGTGCCGGAGTATGATCCGAAGCTCGCGCAGGATCTGCTGAAGCAGGCCGGCTACAAGGGCGATCCGATTCCCTACCGCCTGCTCAACAATTACTACACCAACCAGGTCGCCACCGCGCAGATCCTGGTCGAGATGTGGAAGTCCGTCGGCCTCAACGTCCAGATCGAGACCAAGGAGAACTGGTCTCAGATCATGGAGCGCGCGCCGACCCGCGCCGTGCGCGACTGGTCGAACTCGGCCGCCTTCAACGATCCCGTTTCCTCGCTGGTGGCGCAGCATGGCCCGAACGGCCAGCAGCAGCAGATCGGCGAATGGACCAATGCCGAGCTGAACAAGCTGTCGGAATTCCTGGAGACGTCGACCGATCGCGCGGCGCGCAAGAAGGCGTTCCGGCGCATGCTGGAGATCGCCGAGCGCGAGGATCCCGCCTATACGGTGCTGCACCAGAACGCGACCTTCACGGCCAAGCCGAAATCGATCAAGTGGAAGGCCTCGCCGGCATTCGCGATGGACTTCCGCGCCGGCAATTTCGAGGCCTAGGCCGTGTCGCTGGTCAGCATCGAGGGGCTCAGCGTCGCCTTCAACGGTGTGCAGGTCCTGCGCGGCGTCGATTTGTCGCTCGGGACCGGCGAGGCGCTCGGCCTGGTCGGTGAATCCGGGTCCGGCAAGTCGGTCACATGGCTGGCCGCGCTCGGTCTGCTGCCGCGGCAGGCGCGCGTCTCCGGCTCGGTGCGGCTCGACGGACGTGAGATCCTCGGCGCTCCCGCGGCCGAACTCGACCGCATCAGGGGCGGGCGCGTCGCGATGATCTTCCAGGACCCGGCCAGCGCGCTCAATCCGGTGCTGACGATCCGCAGGCAGCTCTGCGAGGCCCTGGCGCTGCATCGCGATCTCTCCGGCGATGCGATCAAGGCGGAGGCGCGCCGGCTGCTCGATCTCGTCGGCATTCCAGACGCAGGCCGGCGCCTCGAGGCCTATCCGCACGAATTCTCCGGCGGTCAGGTCCAGCGCATCATGATCGCGATGGCACTCGCCGGAAACCCAGATCTCCTCATCGCCGACGAGCCGACCACGGCGCTCGATGCCACGATCCAGGCGCAGATCCTGGAATTGCTCTCCGCGATCCGCCGCGAGCGGAACATGGCCATGGTGCTGATCAGCCACGATCTCGGGGTCGTCGCCGAAAACTGCGACCGCGTTGCCGTAATGTATGCGGGCCGCATCGTCGAACAGGCGCCGGCCAACCAGCTCTTCGGCGATCCCTTGCACCCCTACGCCCAAGGCCTGATCGGCGCCTTGCCGCCGCTCGACGGACCGCGCCGGCGTCTCACGGCCATCCCCGGCACGGTTCCGGATCCCGCCCGCATGCCTGCTGGATGCGCGTTCGCGCCGCGTTGCCAGGTTGCCGCGGAAGCCTGCGTCGCCGCGTCGCCGCCCCTCGTGCCGGTTGCGGACGATCGGGCCGTCGCCTGCATCCGGGCGGAGGCCTTGCAACGCGCGCTGCTCGGGATCGCCGCCGAATGACCGCGCCACTCGTCGAGGTCTCCACGATCTCGCGCAGCTACGGGACGCGCTCCGGCCTGTTCGGGCGCGGCACGGCCGTAAACGCCGTCGACGGCGTGTCGCTCTCGATCCGCAGGGGCGAGACGCTGGGCCTCGTCGGTGAATCCGGATCGGGCAAGTCGACCACCGGCCGCATCGTGCTCGGCCTCGAGCCGCCCGATCGGGGTGAGGTGCGGTTCGATGGCAGAGCGATGGCTGCGCCGGGAACAGCCGCATGGCGCGCCCAGCGGGCCCGCATGCAGATGATCTTCCAGGATCCGCTCGGCGCGCTCGACAGGCGCCTGCCGGCAGCAGCCCAGATCCGCGAACCCCTGGACATTCACGGCGTCGGCACGCCAGCCGAGCGCGAGGACCGGGTGCGCGAATTGCTGCGCGCGGTCGATCTCAACCCCGCGCATGGCGCGCGCTATCCGGGCGCGCTGTCGGGCGGACAGCGCCAGCGCGTCGTGCTGGCGCGAGCGCTCGCGACCGGACCCGATTTCCTGGTTTGCGACGAGCCGGTCTCCGCGCTCGACGTCTCGATCCAGGCCCAGGTGGTGAACCTGCTCGCCGATCTGCAGGCGCAACTGGGACTGACGCTGCTGTTCATCAGCCACGACCTGCGCGTCGTCAGGCAGATCAGCAACGTCGTCGCCGTGATGTATCTCGGCCGCATCGTCGAGATCGGCAGTGCCGACGATCTGTTCGCGCGTCCCGAGCACCCCTACACCCAGGCGCTGGTCTCGGCCTCGCCGGCGCCCGGCCGTCGCAGCGCCGGGCGGATCGTGCTGGCGGGCGATCCGCCGAACCCGGCTGCGCGGCCCTCCGGCTGCGCCTTCCATCCACGCTGCCCGCGCGCGATCGCGCGCTGCGCGACGGAGACGCCGGTGCTGGCACTCGCCGGCTCAGACCGTCAGGTGGCCTGCCATCTCGTGACAGGGCCGCGGGTGGAAACGCGGGACGCGGCCTGATGGGACGCTATTTCGCCCTTCGCCTCGGACGCGCCGCGCTCACCATCGTGCTCGTCGTCACCTTCGCCTTCGTCGTGCTGCGGCTGTCCGGCGATCCCGCGCTGATGATCATGGGGCCCGAGGCGCCGCCGGAAGTCATCGCCGCCTTCCGAAAGGCGTGGGGGCTCGATGCGCCCATCTGGATCCAGTACCTCGACTATTTCAGTGCCATCGCCCAGGGCGAGCTCGGCCGTTCCATGCGCGACGGGCGACCTGCGATCCAACTGGTACTGGAGCGCATTCCCGCGACGCTGGCGCTGACCCTGCCGGCCTTCGCCTTCAAGATCGCGCTGGGCGTGCCCGCCGGCATGTACGCGGCGCTGCACCGGGGCTCGGCGATCGACCGCGTCGTGATGATGACCGCGGTCGCCGGCTTCACCGTGCCGAGCTTCGTGCTGGCGCTGCTCTTGGTGCTGGTGTTCGCCGTCCAGCTCGGCTGGCTGCCGTCCGGCGGGCAGGACAGCTGGCGTCACGCCATTCTGCCCATCGCCACGCTCAGCCTCGGCGGCGCGGCGGTGCTGGCGCGCTTCACCCGCAGCGCGATGCTGGAAGTGCTCGGCCAGCCCTATATCCGCACCGCGTCCGCCAAGGGCGTGCCGTGGCGGAAGGTGGTGACCTCGCATGCGCTGCCGAATGCGGCGATCCCCACCGTCACGATTCTCGGTTTCATGGTCGGCTCGCTGATTGCCGGCGCGGTCGTGGTCGAGAGCGTGTTCGCCTGGCCGGGCGTCGGGCGGCTGCTCGTGGTCGCCGTCGCCAACCGCGACCTCGCGGTGGTGCAATGCATCCTGCTGCTGGTCGCCATGACCATGGTCATATCGAACCTGATCGTCGACTTCCTCTACGGCTTCCTCGATCCGCGGCTCCGCGCCAGGGGAGCGCATGCATGACGGACGCAACGCTCAAGGACACCGCCGTCCGCCGTCGCATCAGCCTGCCGGCCATTCCCGTGACGGTGATGCTCGCGATCGGCTGGATCGTCGCGATGCTGGTGATTGCCGCCTTGGCCGAGAAGATCGCGCCTTACGGCTTCACCCAGCTCGACCTGCGCAACCGTCTGGCGGCCCCTGGCAATGCCGCGCACTGGCTCGGCACCGACGAACTCGGCCGCGACGTGCTGTCCCGCCTGCTGGTCTCGATCCGCATCTCGCTGCTGATCGCCTTCGGCGCGACCGCGATCTCGGCCATCGTCGGCACCACGCTCGGCTTCCTCGCCGCGCATTTCCGCGGCGTCGTCGAGCAGTTCGTGCTGATGCTGACCGATTTCCAGGCCAGCATGCCGTTCCTGATCATGGCGCTGGCCGTGCTCGCCTTCTTCGGCAATTCGCTGCCGCTTCTGATCGGGCTGATGGGCCTGTTCGGCTGGGAGCGCTATGCCCGCATTGCGCGGGGGCTCGCCATCTCGGCCAATGCGCAGGGTTACGCCGCCGCCGTCCGCCAACTGGGGGCGACGCCGACGCGGATCTACCTCAGGCATATCCTGCCCAACATCGCCTCGACCCTGATCGTCTCGACCACGCTGGTCTTTCCCGAGGTGATCCTGATGGAGTCCGGCCTGTCCTTCCTCGGCCTCGGCGTGCAGCCGCCGATGACCAGCCTCGGCAATATGGTCGGCTACGGACGGGAATATCTGACCCGGGCGCCCTGGATCATGCTGGCGCCCGCGACCACCATCGTGATCACCACCCTCGCGGTCTCCGTGATCGGCGACTGGCTGCGCGACCGGCTCGATCCGACCCTGCAATAGGTCTCGGAAGTCTCATGTCCCGGGCGCGGTGCGGCACCACGGGCCGCTCCGCAGAACCGGGACCCATGCCGCCGCAAGTTCTGGGCCCCGCTCTGCAGCGCACCATCGAAGAGACGCTGCGCTGCGTCCGGGGCACGGACCCGCCCACGCGCCGGGAGCAGGGGAGCCCTGCCGGCCCAAGTTCCCGTTGCGCCGGCCCTGTCCGTGCGCTATCCGGCCCGAAAGGCCCGCGGCGGCTGCATATTCTCCCGCCCGGCCCAAACCCTCAGGACGGAAACCGCCATGCCAGCCTATCGCTCCCGCACCACCACCCACGGCCGCAACATGGCTGGCGCCCGCGGCCTCTGGCGCGCGACCGGCATGAAGGACGGCGATTTCGGCAAGCCGATCATCGCGGTCGTCAACTCCTTCACCCAGTTCGTGCCCGGCCATGTCCATCTCAAGGATCTCGGTCAGTTGGTCGCCCGTGAAATCGAGCAGGCCGGCGGCGTGGCCAAGGAGTTCAACACCATCGCGGTCGACGACGGCATCGCGATGGGGCATGACGGCATGCTCTACAGCCTGCCGTCGCGCGAACTGATCGCCGACAGCGTCGAATACATGGCGAACGCGCATTGCGCCGACGGCCTCGTCTGCATCTCCAATTGCGACAAGATCACGCCCGGCATGCTGATGGCCGCGCTGCGGCTCAACATCCCCGCCGTGTTCGTCTCGGGCGGGCCGATGGAGGCGGGCAAGGTCAAGCTGCAGGGCAAGACCAAGGCAGTCGACCTGATCGACGCCATGGTCGCCGCGGCCGATTCCAAGGTCAGCGACGAAGACGTCAAGGTGATCGAGCGCTCGGCCTGTCCGACCTGCGGCTCCTGCTCGGGCATGTTCACCGCCAATTCCATGAACTGCCTGACCGAGGCGCTCGGCCTCGCGCTGCCCGGCAACGGCACCGTGGTCGCCACCCATGCCGACCGCAAGCGCCTGTTCGTCGAGGCCGGCCACACCATCGTCGATCTGGTCCGCCGCTATTACGAGCAGGACGATGCGAGCGTGCTGCCGCGCAACGTCGCGAACTTCAAGGCGTTCGAGAACGCGATGACGCTCGACATTGCGATGGGCGGCTCCACCAACACCGTCCTGCATCTGCTCGCCGCCGCCCATGAAGGCGAGGTCGCCTTCACCATGAAGGATATCGACCGGTTGTCGCGGCGCGTCCCCGTGCTGTGCAAGGTGGCGCCGTCGGTGGCCGACGTGCATGTCGAGGACGTGCATCGTGCCGGCGGCATCATGGGCATTCTGGGCGAACTCGATCGCGCCGGCCTGATCGACACGTCGGTCTCGACCGTGCACGCGCCGACCATGAAGGACGCGCTGGAGCGCTGGGACATCAAGCGTTCGAAAGGCGAGTCCGTCCGCACCTTCTACCGCGCCTCGCCGGGCGGCATCCCGACCCAGGTCGCCTTCAGCCAGGAGCGCCGCTACGACGAACTCGACACCGATCGCGAGAAGGGCGTTGTCCGCGATCTCGCGCACGCCTTCAGCAAGGACGGCGGCCTCGCCGTGCTCTACGGCAACCTCGCGCAGGACGGCTGCATCGTGAAGACCGCCGGCGTCGACGCCTCGATCCTGAAATTCTCCGGCCCGGCGCGCGTGTTCGAGAGCCAGGACGCTGCCGTGGACGGCATTCTGGGCGGCAAGGTCGTTGCCGGCGAGGTCGTGGTCATCATCTACGAAGGCCCGCGTGGCGGCCCCGGCATGCAGGAGATGCTGTATCCGACCAGCTATCTGAAATCGATGGGTCTCGGCAAGGCTTGCGCGCTGGTCACCGACGGCCGGTTCTCCGGTGGCTCCTCGGGCCTGTCGATCGGCCACCTCTCGCCGGAAGCGGCCGAAGGCGGCAATATCGGCCTCGTGCGCACCGGCGACGTGATCGCGATCGACATTCCGAACCGCAGCATCACACTCGAAGTCTCGGACGAGGAACTCGCCAAGCGTCGCGCGGCGGAAGAGGCGAAGGGCGATGCCGCCTGGCAGGCCGTGGGCCGCAAGCGCAACGTCTCGACCGCGCTGCAGGCCTACGCGGCGCTCACCACCAGCGCCGCGCGCGGCGCGGTGCGCGAAGTGAAGCGGCGCGCGAAGTAGGGGCTGCGCCGATCCCCCAGGCGCGGATGGTCAACAAGTTCTGAACGGCCGGCGAAAATCGGCCGTTCGCATTAAGGATGCCGCAACGAAGTTCGGCAGCCCTGGATTTTGCCGCGTATAGTGCCGAGACTTCCGCAAATCCATTTCGGGCAACTGGGGCGCCACAACAATGTCTCGCACTCTCGCTGTCGCTTTCTCCACCGCCGTCGCGGCCTTCGCCATGACGGGCACGGCCTCCGCCGGATGCTACAATTGCTATGCGCCGCCGCCGTGCACGACCTGCTACCAGCAGCAGCACGTCCCGCCGCAATACCGCACCGTCGACGAGACCGTGATGGTGTCGCCCGGCGCCGTCGTCGCACATCGTACGCCCGCGCAATATCGCACCGTGATGGTGCCGCAGACCGTGATGGTCGCGCCGCCCGGCGTGCAGTATGAGCGCATCCCCCCGCAATACGCCACGCGCCAGCGCGTCGAGATGGTTTCGCCCGGCTATTCCTATTACGCCCCGGTCGCGACCGGGTGCGCGTCCTGCGGTTACTAAGGCCACGGGCCAGGCAGGGTTCGACGCGGCGCTCCCCCGGGGCGCCGCGTTTTCTTTTGCGGGCTCGAAACGAGGCCCGGAAATGGAGGCGATCCAAACCGGGCCTCGCAACCAGCGTTACCCTGGGAGGTGACGCCGGTGTTCGGGGGGCCGGGCAGGGCGGCAGCGTTCGACGCCCGGCCGAGTCGGTCGCAGGATAAGTCAGCAGGCTGACGCTCGCCTGACAGGGCCGGCCGGGACGAAGCCTAACTTCGCGTTGCCTTGCGTGGTCGACTGCGTTAAGCGACAGAGAGCCGAACTTGGAAGGGTGGCCGAGTGGTTTAAGGCACCGGTCTTGAAAACCGGCGTGCCCGCAAGGGTACCGTGGGTTCGAATCCCACCCCTTCCGCCAGTGATGTCATCTTGGCCCATCTCCCCAAATTTCTGCGCCCCACGTAAGCGCCTACTTGTGGGCGGTCTCGACGTTCTGACGGCTCTCTGGGTCAAAATGGCAGACCCGGGCAACAGTTTGATTTCGGTCGGATGCCATTGGGCGACTGCAGCCTCGTTGGGCTGCCGCCGATCAAGCCGAAGCGCGCAGAAAGTTCTTCCATCCGCCGAATTGCGTGACATCTCTTGCTGTTTCAAGGGCGGATGGTTCGCACAGGAAGCCAGAAATGCTCGAGCCGTCATCGAGGCTAACCTTGCCCACGCATAGCGGCGATGGAATCGATGACACGAAATCCCCGAAACCGGCTGTGGGAAGCGACCAGACCTCAATTTCGATGCCCGGGCCCGTGGTGCCATGCCGCCGGATCAATCCTGGCTTGGCGGGTGTCGTGCCGGCGAGGGCGAACAGCTGATAATCGCGGGCGGTACGCCCGGTACGGACGAGCTTGCCGCCGCGCGACGTCAGTTCGCCGTTGAGCGGCATGCCCGACAGGTGTGCGCCCACCACAACGATCTCGCGCCGGTCCGCCGACGTCGCCACGTGCTGATCTCGCGCGGGCGGATAGGCGTTCTGAGACGCCCCGAGTGGCAGGCCCGTCAGGCGATGGAAGGTCGCGGCGATCCCGGCGACGCGGGCCTCGGCGAAACCGGGCGCGAGGAACGTGACGCCGAGCGGCAGGCCATCGGTGCGGAAACCGCCGGGAACGGCGATGCCGCAAAGTCCCATCAAATTGACGAAGTTGGTGTAGATGCCGAGCTTCGAGTTAAGGGCAATGGGATCGTCCAGAACCTCGCTCTTGCGATAGATCGTCGGCGTTGTCGGAACCATCAGCACGGCAATGTCGTCCCACACCGGTCGCGTAGCGCACTTCAGCTCTGCGATCCGATGTATCGCGCGAAACGTGTCGAGGGCGGAAAACTTTCCGCTGCGCTCGAGAATGGCCTTGGTCACGGGATGTATCCGATCGCCGTGCTTTGCCAGCACCGGATCGAGGCTCAGCGCACGCTCGGAGATCCACGGCCCGTCGTACAGGATACGCTGGACTTCATCGAATGCCGCGAAGTCGATCTCGACGGCCGTGCCGCCCATCTGCTCCATCCGCTTGACGGCTTCCGAGAACAACCGCTCGGCGTCCGCGTCGCCAAAGAATTGCAGCGCGGGACCCTTGGGGATGCCGAATCGGAACGACGCGGGTGCTGCGACGATATCGAGCGGAACCTCATCCGCCTCCGCCTTCGAGAACGGATAGCTCGCATCATAGCCCGCCATCTGCTTCAGCACGGTCATCCCGTCCTCGACGGTCAGCGAAAACACCGACACGGTCTCGATGGTCTTGACGCAGCCTCCGCCACTGACGCAGGAATTGCTGATCAGGCCGGGCGTCGGCTTGATGCCGACGATGTTGTTGAAAGCCGCCGGAACGCGGCCCGATCCGGCCGCATCGTTGCCGACCGAGAACGTGCAAAGCCCGGCGGCCACCGCCACGCCGGATCCGGAGCTCGATCCGCCGGATATGAATTCTTCGTTGAACACGGATGAGCAGGCGCCATATGGCGTGCGGACGCCGACCAGGCCGATGCCGAACTGATCCATGTTGGTCTTCCCGATCAGGATGGCACCCTGGTCGAACAATCGCTGCAGCGCCTGGCCGGTGTGATCGGCGACATACGATTGCTCGGGCAGCGCATTCGTCGTGGGCAGGCCGGCGATATCGTTGCAGTCCTTGACGCTGAACGGAATGCCCCAGAGCGGCTGACCGGTCGGGCCGGCCTGCTCGAGAGCCTTTGCCGCGTGCAGGGCCTGCTCGCGAGGGACAAGATGAATCCAGACGCTGTCGTTGCCACGCTTCTCGATCCGGTCATAGATCGCCGCCACCACCATCGATGGCGTGAGCGAGCCGTCGGCGTAGCCGGCCGACAGGGTCGACAGGTCGAGGCTTCCCGTTGCAGGGGTCCATACGGGCGACTTCATGGCAGCAGGTCCTTCTTGTCGTATGCAGAGAGTGCCGAGATCACGGTTGCAGCGGGGGCGACCGCGCCGAACAGTCCGTTGCCGAACGTGGTGATGATCAGCTGGGCGTCGTGACGAGCCATTGTCGTACCGCGGCAGGCGTCCGAAATGGCGAGGCATTCGAAACCGTCATCGTTCGCGGCGCGCATGGAGGCGTGCACCAGCCCGTCGGTGGGCACGCCGGCAACGAGGATATTGCGGATGCTGCGATCGCGCAGCGTTTCGGCCAGCCCGGTCAGGTAGAATGCATTGTCGCCGCGGTGATCGACAATGATCTCGTCGGCAAGCGGCTCCAGGACGAGCTGCCATGCGGTCGAACGGCGCAGGGGGATCGGATCGGCGACCTTGCCGCGGCGCTGCGCCACCGGCGAAAGGACGCCGTTCCGTCCCTGGCGCGAAAACACGACCGTCAGTCCGGCGGTACGGCACTGCGCGAGCACACCCGCAGCATGGTCCACCGCAGCACGGGCATCGTACAGCTTGACTGTTTGCCGCTGAAAACCGAGCAGCAGAAGCGCGGTATCTGCGCTCGACCAGGCGCCGTCGAACGGCCATGCGTAGGGCGCAGCGTCGACCTGAGGAAAAGCGGCGTCAGACATTGAGGCCCCCCAGGCCTGCGCGGAATGTCGCCGCCGTCATGACCCTGCACCAGCGCCCGCCATAAGCTTCCAGGATCTCGATGGTGGCCGCATGGTTCGCGGTCTCCACCGCCGCCGTGCAGTCCTTGAGCAGGATGCATTCGAAGCCCCGTTCGAACGCATCTCTGATGGTCGACTGCACGCAGCAATCGGACGTCACGCCGGTGACGACCAGATGGGTCACGCCGCGCGAGATGAGCTGCTGCTCGAGATCGGTGGCGTGAAAAGCGGATTTGCCGGGCTTGTCGATGACGATCTCGCCTGCCAGCGGAGCCAGTTCCGGCACGATCTCCCAACCCGGCTCGCCGCGGACGAGGATGCGGCCCGTGGCGCCGCGATCGCCGATGCCCAGGCCGTGCACGCGGGTGCGCCACTGCTTGTTGGTGTGCAGATCGGACAAGTCCGGCTGGTGGCCCTCGCGGGTGTGAGCGATCACCAGGCCCTCTGCGCGTGCGAAGTCGAGCTGCCGGCTGATTGGCGCAATCACACTGCGCGTGTTGCTGACGTCCTCGCCAAGCTGATCGATCCAGCCGCCGGGCATGCAGAAGTCAATCTGCATGTCGATGATCACAAGGGCGATAGCCGACCTGTTCGCAGGCTGGCTGCAGGGCCAGATGCTGTCGCTATGGCTCATGGTTGCGCCTCGGTCCGCGACCGTGACAATCGATCCGTCAGCAGTGCATGCATCGGCAGATCCGCGTAGGCTGAAAAATCAGTGCCGTAGCGCAGGAGTCGACATCCGGCGGCGATCGCCGACCTGCTGCCGGATGTGCTGTCTTCGAAGCAGAGAACGTTCGCGGGCGCGATGCCCATGCGCTGGCAGGCCAGCGCGTAAGGCTCCGGATCAGGCTTTGGGCGTGTGACGTCGTCGCGGCTGATCGAGAATTCAATCAGCTCTGCGATCCCCAGTCGTGCGATGTTGGCGTCGACGATCGCGCGGGCGGAATTGGACACGCAGCACTGCACAACGCCGTTGCGGTGAAACGCCATCACCGTCTGCATCAGGCCATCATAGACTGTCAGGCTTGCGGCCTCTGCAAGGTAGGCCTCGACGATCGCGTCCATCCACTGCCTTTGGGTCAGTTCGGATGGATATCGGTCCCGCAGGGCGATCCAGACATGGTCCATCCCGACGCCCACGAAGCGATCATCGTTCAGCGCGATGTCGACGCCGTAACGTCGGGAGACGGCAACCAGTGCGCGATGGTGCAGCGGTTCGCTATCCACCATTGTGCCGTCAATATCCCAGGCCACTGCACGGATGTCCGTCATTGCGACCTACCCGAAGTACGGCGCGAGCGCGCCGTAGAGGGCGCGGTAGTCGGCATAGACGCGGTCACAGAGCGCCACGGCGTCGGGGTCGGGCGATATCGTGTCGGAGATGTCCGCGCCGGCCGCGATGTCCGACCAGTCGATCAGGCCGGCGCCCACCAGCGCGACCCAGGCCGCACCCGCAGCCGATCCCACCGGACTTCGCAGCAACTGCAGCGGGCGTCCCGTCACGTCGGCGACGATCTGCATCCATACCCGGCTTCGGCTGCCGCCATCGGACACCACCAGCCTGTTGATGGGCTGCCCCATGTCGGTCAGCACATCGAGATGGTGACGATAGCCGCAGGCAATGGCCTCCAGCATGGCGCGCCAGATGTGCGGCGCGCCATGGCCGAGGCTGAGCCCGGTGATGGTGCCGCGTGCATGCGGATTGTGGATCGGCGTCTTCTCGCCGAGAAAATAGGGCAGGGCGCGAACCCCATCGCTGCCGGGGGCGATCTTCGCCGCGGCAGCATCCAGGTCCTGCAGCGACGCGTCGTCGGAATTGCCGGTGAGCAGTTCGGCCAGCCAGCGCAGCGCGGACCCCGAGGAAGCCATGCAGCCGTTCGGCGCATAAAGCCCGGGGATCAAATGATAGTCGAGAAACAGCCGCTTGTCGGGAACCGGCTGCGTGGTGACGGCGATGATGTCGCCGGCGCCACCGAACTTGAGCAGCACGTCGCCCACCCGCGTGAGGCCTGCGGCGAGCGCCGAGGCAATGTGATCGGCGGCGCCGCCGAACACTGCGAGTCCCGCGGGCAAGCCAGTCTGCAGCGACGCTTCGTCCGAAACGTGTCCGAGCAGGCTGTGCGAGGCGATGACATCAGGTGCGACGCTGGCGGGCAAACCAGACAGGCCGACCAGATCATCGGAGCAGCGGGGCGCGCCGATATCGGCAAACCCGGCTTCGAGCACCCAGTTGCGCTCCACGACGCGGGTGCCGGTCAGTCGCCAGTTGATGTAGTCGTAAGAACCGAAGACCGTGCTGATCCGGGAAAACACGTTCGGTTCATGTTTTTCCAGCCAGCGCAGTTTGGGGGCCACCAGCTGCTGCGTCAGTCCCTGACCGGTCCGCTTGAGAAAGTGTTGCTCGTCAAGCGTGGTCCGCATCTCCTCGACCTGCTCGCCGCACCGTGCATCGCTTTGCTGAATGCTGGGCCGCAGCACGCGGCCTTCGGAATCCAGCAGGACGACGGCTGGAAGCATGCCGGTCACGCAAAGGCCGGCGAGCGAGGCTCCGGCCGGCAGCTTGGCCATGATCTCCGCAAGCACGTCGCAGCTGTTGCGCCACCACTCGTCCGCGTCCTGCTCGGCATGGCCGGGGCGCGGCGACGACAGTTGCGTCCGCCGCGAGGCGACGGCCTTCATCGCTCCCTTGCTGTCCATCAGGACGGCAATGGTGGACGTCGTCCCGATATCGAGGCCGATCGCCAGGGACATGGGAGCCTCAGGCTGCGACCGGAAGGGAGCGCACGACGTCCATGAACTTGTTGACGCGACTGCTGTCGACCGCATTCCAGGTATCGCCATCGACCTTGAAGTGGGTTCCGATCACGCAGCCATCCGCGATGGCCAAAATCTCGCGGACGTTGTTGATGTTGACGCCCGTATTCGCCATCAGCGGCGTATTCGGAACGGCCTTGCGGACATCGCGCAGATGCGAGGTCTCGGCCGGCTGTCCGGTGAGCGGGCCGGAGACCAGCAGCACGTCGGCCAGCGAGGAGAACACCGCGCTCTTGGCGCGAAGGTCGATCGGGCGTGTATCCAGCGACGAGGCGAATTCCGCATTGATGTTGAACAGCAGCTTCATGTCCGTGCGACCGAGGTTCTTGCGCAGCCGCAGGGCGTCGCCGGCATTTGGCTGCCAAAGCCCCATGTCGGAGGCGAACAATCCCGTAAAGATCTCGCGCGCAAAGGAGGCGCCGGTGGCGCAGCCAATCGCCACCGTGGCGTAGGGATCCCAGAGAAAATTGACGCCGAACGGGACTGTGAGGCTCGGCTTGACGGCGCTGACCACGGCGGTCATTGCCGCAACGCTTTCCGTCGTCGCCTTGAATGTGTAGGGGCGGTCGTTCTCGTTGCCGAACATGATGGCATCGACGCCACCGGCCTGCAGCTTCTCGACGTCGCGCAGCACGCCTTCGACCAGGCGATCGATGCCCCCGTCCATGTCGTAGAGCGGGCTGCCGGGAAGGGCGCCGATATGGGCCATGGCGACAACGGTCTTGCGGTCGCGCGCGAACAAGGTGGACGTCATGGGAGCTCCGGTTCTCACAAATCTGATGTCGGCAAAGTGTCTTCTAGTTTCCGGCTTGCGCCACGATCACCTGGACGCCGGCATCGACGAGTGCCTTGGCGAGATCTGGCGGCGGCGGCTGGTCGGTCACGAGAATATCGATGGCGTCGAGGGCCCCGACATGGGCCACGCCACGGCGGCCGAATTTCGAGGAGTCGCAGACCACCACCACGCAATCACTGATCTCGATGAAGGCCCGCTTGACCTCAGTGTCTTCCGGCGAAAAATCGAAAATCCCCAGTTCGCACAGGCCCGAGACGCCGATGAATGCGCGGTCGAGATAGTGCTTCTTGAGGTGCTCAATGGCGGCAGTGCCGACGATGGAGAACTCAGGCGTCCGAACCTCGCCGCCGGCGATGTAGACCGGACTGCCCGAGCCGGCGAGCGCCATGGCGGCGCGAAGATTGTTCGTGAAGATGCGCAGATTGTTGCGCCCCTTGATCTGGTCGGCCAGGGCCAGGATCGAGGTCCCGACGTCCAGGCCGACGGATTCCATCGGCATGATCAGGCCGGCGGCGGCGCGTGCGATGGCGCTCTTCTCATCGGCGCGAATCTCCAGGCGCTGGTCGAACACGGGTTCATGGCTGTCGAAATCCGACACGACGCCACCGCCATGGGTGCGGACGATCTGGCCGTCGCGGTCGAGCAAGGCGAGATCGCGCCGGATCGTCATTGGGGACACGCCGATCTCGCGAGCAATGTCGCTGACCGAGACAAAGCCGTCCCGGTTGAACGCCTTCATGATCAGGGCATGCCGCACTCGTGCAGGCGGCCGGCCGCGCGGGTGACGCTGCAGCCCTTCAAGTCCTTCAACTGTGTCTCGCGGTTCGGTCACGTAGTCCCTTCCAGCTCTTTCTTGAACTCAAGGTAGCGCAGACTCGCACAAGAACAAACATTTTTGTTTCATTTCGAATATTTTTGATCGGTATTGCGCGAAAGTGTTTGATTTTGAATTTCCGGTGTGCCTAATTTGAGGCAGAAGTTACCGGAGGCTAAATTTTGGACAGTGCAGGCAGGGTCGTTGTCGTGACAGGGGGCGCCTCCGGCATAGGTGCAGCTATTGCGCGCGCGTTCGCTGCGCAGGGCGAGAAACTCGCCATTCTCGATCTCGACGGAGTTGCGGCCGCGCGGCTGGCGCAGAGCCTTCCCACCAAATCGTTCTCCACGGCGGTCGACGTGCGCGATCGTGCGGCCATCACCGCCGCGATGGAGGCTGCCAGCCAGGAGTTGGGCGGCCTCGATGTTCTTGTGGCGAATGCAGGCGTCTCGACCATGCGTGCCGCCATCGACCTGACCGACGAGGATTGGGACTTCAACTTCGACGTCAATGCTCGCGGCGTGTTTCTTGCCAACCAGATTGCCTGTCGCTCCTTCCTGAAGCACGGCAAGGCCGGCATCATCGTCAATACCGCCTCGCTGGCTGCGAAGGTCGGCGCGCCGCTTCTGGCTCACTACTCCGCCAGCAAGTTTGCGGTGATGGGCTGGACCCAGGCCTTGGCGCGCGAAATGGCGCCGCACGGCATTCGGGTCAATGCCGTCTGTCCCGGCTTCGTCCGCACCTCGATGCAGGATCGCGAGATCGTGTGGGAAGCATCCTTGCGCGGCATGACGCCGGAAGCCGTGTTCGCGGAATACATCGCTCTGACGCCACTCGGCCGGATCGAAGAACCGGAAGATGTCGCTGACGTCGTGACGTTCCTCGCCTCCAACGCGTCACGCTTCATGACCGGGCAGGCGATCAACGTCACCGGCGGCGTGAGAATGGATTGAGCGGCAGCACATGTCGGCAGATCAGATGACGCCCGCCTACCTTGAGCTCGATCACGTCACCAAGGAGTTCGGAGATGTCAAGGTCGTGCAGGATATGCACCTGTCGGCCAGCGCCGGCGAATTCGTCGTCCTCGTGGGGGCGTCCGGTTGCGGCAAGTCAACCACTTTGCGCATGATCGCCGGGCTGGAGCATCCCAGCAGCGGCACCGTCAAGATTAACGGCCGCGATGTGACGCGGCTGCCTCCGGCGCGGCGCGATATCGCCATGGTGTTCCAGAACTACGCGCTCTACCCGCATATGAGTGTGCGCGAGAATATGAGCTTCGCGCTGCAACTCGCCGGCACGCCCGCAGCCACGATCGCCTCGCGCGTCGCCGACGCGTCGCGCATCCTCGGTATCGATCATCTTTTGACGCGCAAACCCCGCGACCTGTCCGGTGGCCAGCGCCAGCGCGTCGCCATGGGCCGAGCCATCGTCCGGGAACCCAGCGTGTTCCTGTTCGACGAACCATTGTCGAATCTGGACGCCAAACTGCGTACCAACATGCGCACGGAAATCGCATTGCTGCACAAGCGGTTGCGCAAGACCACGGTCTACGTGACCCACGACCAGATCGAAGCCATGACGCTCGCCGATCGCATCGTCGTGATGGACAAGGGCCGTATCCAGCAGATGGGCTCACCGGAGGAACTCTTCAGCCGGCCGGTCAACCAGTTCGTCGCCGGGTTCATCGGCAGCCCGCTGATGAATTTTCTGCCCGTCGAGGTCGTACGCCAGGGTGACGTGCTTTGCTTCACCTCGCCCGCCTTCACTGTTCCCGTTCCTGCAGGCCTGCACGAGAAAACGTCGCAACTGGTCAAGGGCGAAGTCGTTCTCGGGGTGCGGCCGCATGCCTTGGCGATCGTCGATGACGAGCCGGAGCGGGCAGGGTCGTCGCGCCTGCGGATCCGCGCGCGTGTCGATGTCTGCGAGTTTCTTGGCAATGAGAGCCAGTTGATCTGTTCGCTGCACGGGCATCCGGACGTGAAGCTCATGGCTGCGGTTGCCGGAAACCAGACTGCCCGCACCGGCGACGACATCGTGCTGGTGGCAGAGGCGCGCCATTTGCATGCGTTTGTTCCGGGCTCGCACGGAGCAACCCTCGCCAGCTGAGGTCGGCCGGCACCATGATTCGATACTGAAGCCCACCGCGTTCCACAATCTCTTTTGGCAGGAGTGAGACTATGAAACGGCCCATGCTTCCAAAACTGTACGGCTCTGTGCTGGTAGGCGCGCTTCTTGCGTCTTCCGCCGCCTTTGCCCAGCAGTCCTACGCCGGAACGAAACTGACCGTCGCCTCGATGAACGACCCGTTCGCTACGGCCCTGGTCAAGCTGGCGCCGAAATTCACCGCGCTCACGGGCATCGAGGTCAAGGTTGATATTCTCAGCTATCCCGAGCTGCTCTCCAAGCTGACCGCAGACTTCGTCGGCAAGAGCAAGAATTACGATGTCGTCACCATGGACGTGGTCTGGGCCGGGCAGTTCGCCGAGGCCGGCTACACCGTCGCCCTGAACGATTTGATGAAGCGCGACGCCGCACAGCTCGATCTCGCGGATATTTATCCGAACGTGTTGAAGGGGCTCGGCCAGTACAAGGGCAAGCAGGTTGCCTTTCCGTTCGCCGCTTATTCGAACGTGTTGGTCTATCGCAAGGATGTGTTCGACCAGGCCGGCATAAAGACCCCTGATACCATGTCCGAACTGATCGCCGATGCCGCCAAGATCACCGATCCCGCAAAGAACATCTATGGCTGGGCCGGCAACGGCCGCAAAGGTGCGCCGGCGGCGCAAGACTGGATGCAGTACAATGCCCAGATCGGCGGTTCCATTCTCGGTCCGGACGGCAAGCCCACACTGAACAGCGCCGCCAACGTTCAGAGCCTGACGATCTATCGCGATCTGTTCAACAAGTCGGCCCCGCCCGGCGCCAGCAATTATGACTGGGCCGCGCGTCACGAGGCCTATCGTCAGGGCATCATCGCCTCTCACCAGACCTGGAGCATCTCGCTCGCCAGTTACGAAAATCCGGAGATATCGAAGGTCGTCGGCAAGACCAAGGTCGTGCTCGCCCCGACCGAAGCCGGGATGCCGAAGGTCTACGGCATGGGCGGTTGGGCGCTGGGGATCAACGCCTCGATCGACGACAAGAAGCAGGCTGCGAGCTGGGAGTTCATCAAGTGGGCCGGCAGTGCAGCGGTGCAGAAGGACATGCTCGACATGGGCGTCGGCGTCTTCACGCGCAAATCGACGGTTCAGAACCCGGAGATGCAGGCAAAATATGAGTTCCTCAAGGTGATCGATGTGGCGCTGACCAATGCCGACGCCGATTTCCGGCCGCGCATCCCGCAATATCCCCAGCTTCAGGACGTCCTCGGCACTGCCGTGAATGCGGTGGTGGCGGCCAACGCCGATCCGAAGGCGGCACTGGATGAGGCGCAAGCCAAGGCCTTGAAACTGTTCTGAACGCTTCCCGACGTCGCTTGACGCTCCGAACAAGGTGATCTGACGATGCGAGCCGAAGAGCCGAGCCAGCAGACCGACGAAGACGTTTCGCGACGTCGATTTCTGATCTGGCTCGGAATTCCGGCTGTGGTCTATGTCACGGCGGTGGCGCTGTGGCCGATCATGCAGGGCATCTATTTCAGCTTCTTCGATTACAATCTGACCAGGCCGGCGCAACGCGCCTTTGTCGGCCTGGGCAACTACCTTGATCTCTGGAACGACGCCTCGAGCCGCCGCGTCGTCATCAATACGTTCGTCTTCACAGTCTGCGCGGTCACGGCGGAAATGGTGCTTGGTTTCGCCGTGGCGCTGGCGCTGTGGGCCGATAGCACGCTTAACCGGATTTGCCTGGCGCTGATTCTAATACCCGTGACCGTTACTCCGCTGGCGGTCGGCCTGATCTTTCGTGCGCTGCTCGAGCCCGACTTCGGCCTGATCGGCTATTGGGCCCGCGTCCTCGAACTGTCCACCCCGCGCGGCCTGCTGGGCAGCGAACACACGGCGCTGGCGACGCTGGTTGCGATCGACGTCTGGCAGTGGACGCCGTTGATGGCGCTGATCTTGCTGGCTGGTCTGAAGACGATTCCGGTCGAGGTCATGGAAGCCGCGGATATCGACGGGGCGCGCGGCTTGCGCCGGCTGCGGCGCGTCATCATTCCGATGATGGGCCAGGCGATCATGCTGGCGCTGATCATGCGGACCATGGATGCCTTCAAGATCTATGACAGCGTACTGGCGGCGACCGGGGGCGGACCAAACGACGCCACAAACGTCCTGATGTTCCAGGCCGCGAAGGTTGGCCTGGAATTTTTCGATATTGGCTCGGCGTCGGCAATCTCGACCTTCATGCTGATCTGTATCGGCGTCCTGGCAGCGATCTTCATCACCCAGATGCGGCGCGCGGAGCGACTCCAGCTCCGACGCGCGGAGGCTGATCAATGACGCGGTCCTTCGCTGCGCGCGCGCTTCCAGTGCTCATCGCGCTGATCTTCCTGTTGCCGGTGGTTTGGCTGCTGACCACAGCCTACAAGGCGCCGGCGGACATCTTTGGCGTGCCGCCAAAATTGCTGTTCAACCCGACGCTGGCGAATTTTCGTGGCCTGTTCACCTTCTTCGACGTGCCGCAGTTGGTTCTGAATACTGTCGTGATCAGCCTCGGCACTGCCGTGGTGGCGATTGCGCTGGGCACACCGTGCGGCTACGCGCTGGCGCGAATCGACAGCCCCTACGCTTCGCTCGTTGCCTATTTCTTTCTGGCCGTGCGAATGGTGCCGCCGGTGGCGATCCTGATCCCGTTCTATCTCCTGATGCGCGACGTCGGCCTGCTGGGCACCTGGTGGGCCGTGATCCTGATCGACGCGGCGCAGAGCACCTGTTTCGTGATCTGGATGATGTACGGCTATTTCCGCGTGATTCCAAAGGAGATCGAAGAAGCGGCCCAGGTGGACGGTTGTTCGCACTGGGTCCGATTCTGGCGGATCGCCGTGCCCGTCGTGCGACCTGGTCTGGTGGCATCGTGTCTGTTCTGCGTGATCTTCGCCTGGAACGGATTTCTGTTTTCGGCATTCCTGACGAACTCGGGCACCCGGCCGCTGGCAGTTGCGATGATCTCCGCCTTCGGAGCCATCGACATCACCTGGGGAACCATGGGGGCCCTCGCGCACTTCTCGGTGCTGCCGATTCTTGTCCTCACGCTTGTCCTCAACAGGCATTTCGTTTCGGGCCTCACCCGCGGCATCCACTGACCGTCCGTCGACGGCAGTGTGCGGGAAATCCGGTTCGAGGTCGCTCTTCGCGCAAGGAGGCGGCTCGGGTGACGACCGCTCTTGCCGCAAGGCGAACCTTGGCGCGCTGCTCGAACGATCAGCGTGATCACTCCCGGCGCAGCCGGTCCCGATCGCGCCTCATCGCGAAACCGGGCATCCCGCACCTGCCACCCGACCCCATCCGGGGGCTGGCACTGTTCAGTAAATGAGCGGCCACTTGCCCGGCAAATAGCTTCCCGCCGCATAATCGGTCAGATACCACATCAATGAAGGATAATTCCGATTGAAAAATCGACATTTTTTCTTTGGCACGCCACCTGCATGACCGTTTTGACCGATTGCTGGTGTGTTTCTCAAAACAGGGGATGTCGATGCGTTCAGAACTTAGCCGCCGTCACTTCATGCAAGGTGCCGCGGCCGCTGCGGCGGCAGGGTACATGCAGATCAATCCGGACTTCTTCGTCTCGAAGGCCTTCGCGCAATCCGGGAAGACGCTGACGTTTCTGTCGGCGGAAAACATCACCGGCAACTGGGACCCGACGGCCCATACCACGCTCTCGCAGAAGAACATCGAGGGCTTCGTCATGGGCTTCCTGACGCGCACCCCGATGAAGCTCGATAAGCCCGACGAAGTCGTCTACGAGCTCGCCACCGAGATCAAGCTGCTCGATCCCAACAAGCTTCAGATCAAGCTTCGTCCGGGCGTCGTCTTCCACGACGGCAAGCCCTTCAAGGCCGAGGATGTCAAGGCGACCTTCGAATACGGCTCGCGCGCAGACCGTCCTGCGCAATGGTACCCGGGACCGACCGAAACGCTGAAGATCGACACACCCGACGACTACACGGTGATCGTCGACACGTCCAAGGGCGGCTATCCGGCTCACCTTTTCATGTTCCTTGCAGCGTTCCTGCCGATGATGTCGGCGAAGGACATTGCCGCGGGTCCCGGCGGCGTGCTGTCCCAGCGTCTCAACGGCACGGGCCCCTTCAAGTTCGTCGAGCAGCGCGGCAATTCGACCGTGATGGTGGCAAACGAAGGCTACTTCAAGGGCAAGCCGGTGATCGCCGGCATCAACTTCAACTTCGTCGGCGATTCCACGACGCGCATGCTGTCCCTGATGAACGGCCAGGCTTCCATCGTGGAGCGGCTCGAACCCGAGCAGGTCGACACGGTCAAGGCCAACCCCAGCATCCACATCAACCGGGTGGTGTCGGTCGAGAACAAGTATCTCTGGTTCCGCTGCTCGAAGCCGCCCTTCAACGACGTTCGCGTCCGGCTGGCCGCCTGCCACGCCATCAATCGCGACGTGATCCTCGAGGTTCTCGGTAGTGCAGGCCATGCGTCGGCCAACTTCATCTCGCCGGTGAAGTTCGGCTATTTCGACCTGCCGAACTATCCGAAGTTCGATCCTGCCAAGTGCCAGGCGTTGCTGGCCGAGGCGGGCTTTCCGAAGGGCAAGGGCTTGCCGCCGCTCGAATACATCACGTCGGTCGGCTTCTATCCGAAGACGAAGGAATACGGCGAAGTCCTCACGGCGATGCTCAACGAACAGGGCTTCAATGTCAGCCTGACGGTGCTCGAGCCGGCGGCCTGGAACGAGCGGCTGTATCATCGGCCCGGCGGAGGCCCCGGCCACATGGTCGATTGCGGCTGGTCGACGGGTTCGCCCGAGCCGGATCTGATCCTGCGCACGCACTTCCATTCGACGTCGCACCGCATCTGCGGCATCGAGGATGCCGCGATCGACGCCGCGCTCGACAAGGAGCGCAGCGCTCCGACGCTCGAAGAGCGCAAGAAGATCCTGCAAACCGAGACGATGCCGCTCATTGCCTCGAAGATGCCGGCGCTGTCCCTCTTCACATCCGTGATGATCCACGCGATGCAGAAGGACTATGCAGGCCTGTTCATCTATCCCGACGGTTCGATGGACGCCGCGAAGAGCGCGGCCTGACATGATCCGAGCCGCACCTCGAACGAGGTGCGGCTCCCGTCACCCGATAGGGTTTGCGAATGTTCACGTTGAATTTTCTGATCCGGCGTCTGGCGCAGGGCGTGGTCATCATCGGCCTCGTGTCGCTCCTGATCTTCACGCTGCTGCGCGTCGTCCCCGGCGATCCCGTCCGGTTGATGGCCGGCGGCATGGCGCCCGAAGCGCTGATCGAGAAGATCGCCAAGGATATGGGCTTGCGCGACCCGATCATCGTGCAGTTCGGTCGCTACATGGGGTCCGTGCTGCGCGGAGATCTGGGCCAGTCCTTCGTGCGCCCCGCGAACGGGGCGGCCACGGGCGGTTCGAACTTCAACGACACCACGCGCGGCGAACGCGCCAAGGTCCTGACGCTGATCTTCGAAACGCTGCCGATGACGTTGCAGCTCGCCGCCGTCACGCTCGCAATCGCGCTCGTCTTCTCGGCCATTGTCGGCATCGCCGGAGGGCTAAACCCCGGCGGATGGCCCGACAAGCTGGCATTCTACATCTCGTCGGTCTTCATATCGCTGCCCAATTTCTGGCTTGGCATCGTCCTGGCATTGCTGCTGTCGGTGAAGCTCGGCTGGCTGCCGGCCATCGGCTACAACGGCTTTGCCTATACGATCCTTCCGGCGATCGTTCTTGCCGTCGAGATGTCGCCGGTGCTGATCCGGACGCTGGTCGGCGCCGTGTCGTCGCAGATGACGGAGCCCTACGTCTCGGTCGGGCGCGTGCGCGGTCTCGGCAGGACCCGGATCATCGCCAACCACGTGCTGCGAAACGCTTCGGTGCCGCTGCTCAACCTCCTCGGCATTCAGTTCTCGAGCCTGCTCGGGGGCGTGATCATCGTCGAATACATCTTCGACTATCCGGGGCTCGGCCTGCTCACGATCAACGCCGTGCTCCAGCGCGATTTTCCGCTGATCCAGGGGATCGCGATCGTGACCAGCGCAATCTTTGTCCTGATCAACATCATCGTCGATCTGGTCGCGACGACGATCGACCCCAGGCTTGAATACTGAGCCGCGCTTCCGAAGGTTTCCGATGTCGATGATGTCAATCGTGTCTCCGCATGCGTCGTCCCCGCTGGCATCTCGCTCGCTCTCGCGGCGGGTGTTCGACAAGGCGATCGCGTCGCCGGGGTTCCGGGTAGGGGCGGCCATCTTCCTCGCACTGGCGCTCGCAACGGCGCTCTATCCCGAATTGAGCGGGATCGATCCGACCAAGATGGACGTCAAGGCCCGGCTGCTTCCGCCGCTGTTCGTCGGAACGAACTGGAGCTGGGGTCATCCGCTGGGGACGGATCAGATCGGCCGCGACATGCTGGTCAGGTCTCTGGTGGGCCTGCGCTACTCCTTTCTGATCGGGATGGCATCGGTCATCGTCATGCTGTGCGTTGGCTGCGCACTCGGCACCGTTGCCGGGTACTTCGGCGGCCGTGTCGATGCGATCATCATGCGCCTGACCGATGCACAGCTCTCGATTCCGATGATCATCCTCGCGATCGCCGTGCTCGGGGTGTCTCGCCCGACGATTCCCTCCATCGTCCTGGTTCTTGGCATGTCGAACTGGCCGGTCTATGCGCGGGTCATGCGCAGCGTGGTCATGACCGAGCGCCAGCGCGAGTTCGTACGAGCGGCGAAGATCGGCGGCTCGACCGATCTGCGCATCATCGTCACGCTCCTGTTGCCGCTGCTGCTGCCCTCGGTCCTGTTTACCTCGGTGCTGGACGTGGCGCGCATGATGATCTTCGAATCGACGCTCGGCTTCCTCGGTCTCGGCGTCCAGCCGCCCACACCGACCTTCGGCAACATCATCGCCGACGGCCGCAAATATCTGCTGAACGCCTGGTGGATTGCGACCATGCCCGGACTGTTCCTTGGTCTGACCCTGACCTGCATCAACCTGATGGGCGCCGCTCTCGAACGGGCGCGTGACACTGTCCATGCGGGAGGCGAGTGATGACGGCTCTGCTCGAATTGCGCAACATGACGGTTGCGCTCGGTCATTCCGACACCGCGAAGGTCATTCTCGAAGACGTCTCGTTCTCGCTGTCCCCGAAGGAGATCGTGGGCGTGGTGGGCGCCAGCGCGGCCGGCAAGACGGTGCTGTCGCGGGCCGCGGTCAATTGGCTGGAGCCGCCACTGGTTCGCCGGGCCGGAACGGTGCTGTTCGAGGGGCGCGACATCTACGCCATGAAGGAATCCGACATGCGGGCGTTGCGCCAGCGGATCTCCTATGTCGGCGCGAATCCCATGGGGGCGCTGGATCCGACGCTGCCTGTTGGAGCCCAGATCGTCGAGAAGATGCGTACGGTGATGTCGGGTCTTACGCGTCGGCAGGCGGAGGATCGCGTGATCGAGCTGCTCGACGCCGTCCGCATTCCGTCCGCGCGCAGCAGATTCCACGACTATCCTTCCCAGTTCTCGGGCGGCATGATGCAGCGCGCCCTCATTGTCGACGCGCTCGTGACGAATCCGGCCGTCCTGGTCGCCGACAACGTCACCCAGCCGCTCGATGTCACCGTGGCGGCACAGGTCATCCGGTTGATCAAGGAGCTGACCGACCAGTTCGACACGGCGGTGCTGTTCATATCGTCCTCGCTGCCGATGGTGCGCGAGGCGAGCACGCGAACCCTCGTGATCGATCGCGGTCGAATCGTCGAGGAGCAGGCGACCGAAGCCCTGGTCGCCGATCCGATCCATTCCTACACCCGCGAACTGGTATCACAGACCCCGAAGATCTGGCGAGAAACGGCGGCCTTGCCCGCACTCCCGGCCGAACGCGAGGTGGTGCTGAGCCTGCGCGACGCCTCCCAGACCTACCGCGTGAAGAAGCGCAGCGGCCTCGGCGGCGTCAATCTGGTCCGCGCCGTGCGCGACGTGACGTTTGACGTGCGCCGCGGCGACAGTTTCGCGATCGTCGGAGAGTCCGGCTGCGGCAAATCGACCTTGATGCGGTTGTTGTCACGGCTTGAGCTGCCGAGTTCGGGCCAGATCCTCTGCGAGGGCAAGGACATCGCGTCGCTGCGCGGACGCGAGCTGCTGGCGTTTCGCGCCAGGCTTCAGCTCGTACTCCAGGATCCGTTCGGCTCACTGCCGCCGCGAACGTCGATCGGCCGAATGCTGGAAGAACCTTTGCGCACCCATGGCTGGCGCGACAGGGAGAAGCTGCGCGCGCGCGTGCTGAAGGTGATGGCTGAGGTCGGGCTCGCCGCCGACCTCTACAACGAACTGCCGCTGGGGCTCAGCGCCGGCCAGCGCCAGCGCGTCAACGTCGCCCGTGCGCTTGTCCTGGAGCCGACCATCCTGATCATGGACGAGACGCTGTCGGCCCTCGACCAGGCCGAGCAGTTCAAGCTGCTCGACCTGTTCGAGAAGTTGCAGCGGGAGTACAACCTGACATACATCTTCATCTCCCACGACCTGGCCATGGTCAGGAAGGTCTGTAATCGGGTGGCCGTGATGTATCTCGGGGAAGTCTTCGAGCTTGCCGACAACGAACGTCTGTTCTTCGACCCGGGCCATCCCTATACGAAGGCTCTGCTGAGTGCGATGCCGACGCTCGAAGAGAAGCGCTACAAACCGGAGGACTGCCTGCTGGAGGGCGAGCCGCCCAGTCCGCTCTCGATCCCGCCTGGCTGCAGCTTCAAGTCGCGCTGTCCGCACGCGATGGAGGTCTGCAACGGGGTGCACCCGGTCCTGACGGTGCGCGAAAACCAGGATTTCGCGGCATGTCATCTCGCTTCCGGCGCGGCTTCGCGAACCCTGGCGGCGGCCGAAGGAGCCTCGCCATGAGCTTCACGGAGAGCCGGCTCGAGATGATCAGGACGATGCTGCGACAGAAGCAGCGCGTTCTCGTCAAGGATCTGGTCGACCAGCTCAAGGTCAGCAACGAGTCGATCCGACGCGACCTGCGCGAGCTGGAGACGCAGGGGTTTGCGCGACGTGTCTACGGTGGTGCCGTCCTCGACCAACAGGAGAGTGACCAGCCGTTCGCGGAACGTCTGCGGGTCGGGGGCCGCGAGAAGATGCGGATCGGAGAGGCGGCGGGAGCGCTGGTCAAGGACGGCATGAAGATCTTCGTCGACGAGGGAACGACCGCGCTGGCCTGTCTGAAATACATCGAGGCGCGGAAGGATCTCACCATCGTCACCAACTCGCTCGCGGTTGCCTCGCACTTCTTTTACCAGGGATCCGTGAATGTCCGCGTCCTGGGCGGACGGCTTCGGCCGGTCTATCAGGCTACGTTCGGTCCGGAAGCCGTGGCCGCGATCAAGGAGCACTTCTTCGACCTTGCGATCATCGCGATCAGCGCTGTTCACGTCGAGCGCGGCTTCATGGACTATGGCGAGGACGAGGCCATTATGCGCCGCGCCGCCCGTGCCCAGGCCAAGCGATCCGTCATCGTGGCCGACAGTTCGAAGTTCGGCCGGCTGGGTTCGATCCATACATTCGGGCTCGGTGACCTCGATGCCGTCATTACCGGTGCGCCCCTGGCTGCCGATTTCGCCGACCAGTTCCGTCAATTGAAAGTGGACGTGATCCATGCCTGACTCCGACCTTCCCGATGCCCCGATCAATCCGTCGCGTCTGCAGGCGATGATGGAGCAGGTGTCGACCTTCGGCGGCAAGCCGAACGGGGCCATGACGCGCCTGACGCTCTCGACGACCGACGGGCAGGCGCGCGACTGGCTGGGCGCCTGGTTCACGGAGCATCGGTTCGAGCAGAAGATCGATCCGATCGGGAATCAGTTCGGAAAGCTGTCGCTCGCCGGCGCCAACGCACCGACCGTCATGGTGGGGTCTCATCTCGACAGCCAGCCGAACGGCGGCCGGTTCGACGGCGCGCTGGGCGTGGTCTCGGCCTGCGAAGCCGTGCTGGCGGTCGCCGAACGCCTGAAGGCGGAGGGGCGTCTGGCCGCCTGCAATTTCCAGGTCGTGAACTGGACCAACGAGGAGGGCGCCCGGTTCCAGCCCAGTCTTCTGGGCAGCAGCGTCTTCGCGGGCGCGATCGACCTCGATTGGGCGCTCGACCGGGCGGACGGCGACGGCGTGACGGTCCGCCAATCCCTTGCCGAGATCGGCTATGCCGGCACCGACGCGGTCGAGCGTCCCGATGCGCTGATCGAGCTGCACATCGAGGGTGACGACAAGCTGTTCGGCGCGAGCGAGAGGTTTGGCGTCTTCACGCGGTTCTGGGGAGCGACCAAGTACCGGCTCGCCTTCCTCGGGGAGCAGGCGCACACCGGGCCGACCCCGATGGCGCAGCGCAGGGACGCCTTGCTCGCCGCCGCCTATCTGATCGCCGATCTCAGGCAATTGGCAGACGAACACGGCCTCGAGCTCCACACCTCGGTCGGCCGGCTCGAAGTGTATCCGAACTCGCCGAATACGGTCCCGGCGGAAGCCGTGCTCTTCATCGAGCTTCGGTCCGGTTCGCCGGACACGCTCGCGCAGGCCGAGGACAAGATGAAGGCCCGCATCGAGGTCGCGGCGAAACGGGCGGATGTCGGCTACGAGGTGCGCTCGATCGACCGGCGCCGCGCCGGCGGCTTCGCGCCGGGGCTGGTCGCGCTCGCCGAGCGAGTCGCGGCGCGTCGTGGCGAAACCGCGCGCCATCTCGATACGATCGGCGGACACGATGCCGTCGCGATGTCGGCGGTCTGCCCCGCGATCGTGATGGCGGTCCGCTCGAAGGACGGCGTGATCCATCATCCGACGGAGTATACCAGTCCGGAAGACCACGCCGCGAGCACGCAGATTCTCGCGGACATGCTCTACGCGCTTGCACGTGACGGCTTGACGGCGATCGCCCCGGAGGAGGCCGCCGCATGAAGCTGATCGGTCAGGCCGAAACGGCCGATGAGCATCGCGCCGACCGCGCGCTCGCGGCCCTGTTGCCTGGGGATGTCGGTCGGCTCCGCTATGAGACCGCAGCGTTTCCGGTCGCCTCACCGTCGTACCAGGCGGTGGAATCGACGACATTCCATGTTGCGCCGGACGGGACCGAGATGACGCTGTTTCTCCGCCTCGGCGCGCCCGAGGTGGAAGAACTCGTCGACCACGCTGTCGCGCTCTCGGCCGCCCGGCAGGTGGCCGGCCTCGGGCTGGCGCCGACGGTGATCGGAGGCGATGCCGCCGCCGGCACGCTGTTGATGGCGCGGCTCGGCGCGGGCTGGCGGGTCGCCAGGATCGACGATCTCATCGCGACCGACACAGCCGCGCGCCTCGTGGCGATGCAGAAGATCATTGCTGCGGGTGCTTCCTTCGGAAGGCCCTGGTCCGTCTTCGACGGCATCGCGGCGATCTGGTCGTTGTTGCCGACGACCGGCGTTCCTCTTCCCGACGACGTCCACTGGATGAGGGGATGGATGACCCGAATGGCCGACGCCATCAACGCCGCCGGCCTCGACCGCCGTCCCGCGCATGGCGATCCGCATTCCTCGAACCTGATGCTCGGTCAGAATGGCGAAATGGCGCTGGTCGACTTCGACATGGCGGCCGACATCGATCCCTATTACCAGCTCGGCGCGCAGATGAACGAGCTCTACCAGTTCGAGAGCCAGATGAAGCCGCTGCTCGAAATGCACGACGGCCGGTTCAGCGAGGCGGCCTTCAGCCGTTGCCGCCTCTATGCCGTGGCGGACGATTTCTATTGGGGCTTGCGCAGTCTGCTTCTCGCCTCCCGCTCACCCTTGCAGGGCGTCGAATTCCTCAAATACGCCGCCTGGCGCTTCCTGCGGTGTCGCATGTCGCTCGGCAAGCCGGGATTCGAAGAGTTGGCGCGCACGCTCTAGGGGACATGCAGATGAAAGAGATGGGAACGGCCGCGTCCGACGCCGAGCGACAGCTCGAAAGCGCCATCGTCACGGTCAACGCCTGGAAGGGGCGGATCCGCTATCGTCCGGTGTCCGGCGGCATCAGCAACACGAATTTCCGCGTCGAAGTACCGGATTCTTCGCACGATTTCTTCGTCAAGATTCCCGGCCGCGGGACCGAGATGTTCATCGATCGCAAGGCCGCGCGCGCCGCGAGCCGTCAGGCGGAGGCGATCGGCGTCGGGCCGCGGACGTTCGACTATCTCGATCACGAGGGCATCGAGATCGCCGAGTTCGTCACGGATCGGCGGCCGTCCACGCATGCGGACTTCATCGATCCGGCGGTCCGGGCCGAGACTGTCCGGCTCTATCGACAGTTTCACAAGGCGCCGCAATTGCCGCTGACCAAGACGGTCTTCGACATGATCGATGAGCACTACGATCAGGTCCGGCAGCTCGGGGGATTTCTGCCCGAAGATCACGACTGGCTGACCTGGCAATATCGGCAGGCGCGGGCGGCGCTCGAGGCGGCCGGCCTCGATCTGGTTCCCTGCTTCAACGATCCGATGCCGGGCAACTTCCTGCTCGGCGCGGACAAGTCGATCATGCTGATCGACTTCGAATATGCCTCCAACAACGACCGCCTCTACGACCTCGCGATCTGGGCCGGCGAACACTTTTTCTCCGAGGAGGTCGAACGGGAGATCATCGAGGAGTATTTCGGACGCTACGATCTGCGCGCGCATGCCCGCTTCATCGTCCACAAGGCCCTCGCCGATATCAAATGGAGCACCTGGGCGATGGTGCAGAACCGCGTCTCCACACTCGATTTCGACTTCTACAAATACGGAATATGGAAGCACATGCGCGCACGTTCCATCATCTACGACCCGCGCTGGCCGCTTTTTCTCAAGGCCCTGTGATGGCGTTCTCGAGCATCGGGACCGAGGAAGCCGACGCCTATCTCGCATTCGCGGCCGAACTTGCCGACGACGTCCGGCCGATCGCGCTGTCCTATTTCCGGACCCCCCTGGAGGTCGCGGCCAAGTCCGACGACAGCCCCGTGACGATCGCCGATCGCCTCATCGAGGCGCGGTTGCGCGAGCGCATCACGGCGCGCTTTCCCTCGCACGGCATCTTTGGCGAAGAGATGGGCGTGAAGCAGGGGGATGCCTTCAACTGGGTGATCGATCCCATCGACGGAACCAAGAGCTTCATCACCGGCTTCCCGCTGTTCGGCACCCTGATCGGGTTGACCCATCATCGCCGCCCGTTTTGCGGCCTGATCGACATCCCCGTGACGGGGGAGCGGTGGATGGCACGCCCGGGCCTGACGACCTATGGCGGGATCCCGGCGCGCGCCAGCGATTGCCGGCGCGTGGCGGATGCACGCTTCTACACGACGTCACCCGACAATTTCGTCGGCGCGGATCGCGAGCGCTTCGAGCGGCTGTCCACGGCCGCCCGCCTGCGGCGCTTCGGAGGGGATTGCTACATTTACGGCATGCTTGCTTCGGGCCATTGCGACCTCGTGCTCGAATCCGGTTTGCAGCCGTACGATTACATGGCCCTGGTCCCGATCCTGGAGGAGGCGGGTGGCAGGATCACCGACTGGCAGGGCGCGCCTTTGTCGGCGGACTCGAGCGGGCACGTCCTCGCATCGGCGACGGCGGCCCTGCACGACGAAGCGCTCGCCGTCATCAGCGGATAGAATCGTCATGGCTTACACCAGCCTCGTCGGGCGGACGCTCTATCGGTTCTCCGACCTCAGGGACCTGATGGCCAAGGCAACGCCGCAGCGGTCGGGCGACGAACTCGCCGGCATCGCCGCCGATGGTCCGGTCGAACGCCTCGCGGCGCAGATGGCGTTGGCCGACCTGCCGCTGAAGGCCTTCTTGGCCGAGGAGCTCATTCCGTCCGATGACGACGAAGTGTCACGGCTCATCGCCACGCGCCATGATGCTGCGGCCTTCGCTGCGGTCGCCTCGCAGACCGTGGGTGAATTCCGCGAATGGCTGCTGAAGCCGGAAACCACACAGGCCGAGCTTGAAGCCGTCACATTCGGGCTCACCCCCGAGATGGTCGCCGCCGTCTCGAAGATCATGCGACTTCAGGATCTGGTCGCTGTCGCGGCGAAGCGCGAGGTCGTCACCCGGTTTCGTTCGACCGTGGGCCTGGCCGGTCGGCTTTCGACGCGCAATCAGCCCAACCATCCGACCGACGACTCCCGCGGCATTCTCGCCTCCGCGATCGACGGCCTGCTGATGGGATCGGGCGACGCCGTGATCGGCGTCAATCCGGCGACCGACGGTCTGGCCGACTATGTCCGCATCGTCGAGTTGCTCGATGATCTCAGGACGAGGCTGTCCATTCCGACGCAGACCTGCTGTCTCGGCCATGTCACCACGGCGATCTCCGCCATCGCCGCCGGTGCGCCGGTCGATCTGGTGTTCCAGTCGATTGCCGGATCGCAGAAGGCCAATGAAGGGTTCGGCATCACACTGGCAATGCTCGAAGAAGCCCACGAGGCTGCACGGACACTGGGGCGGGCGCCGGCCGGAGCGAACCTGATGTATTTCGAGACGGGGCAGGGGGCGGCGCTCTCGGCGGACGCGCATTTCGGTGTCGATCAGCAGACCATGGAGGCCCGGGCCTATGCGGTCGCGCGCGAATTTCGGCCGTTGCTGGTGAACACCGTCGTCGGCTTCATAGGCCCCGAATATCTGTTCGACGGCAAGCAGATCATCAGGGCCGGCCTCGAGGACCATTTCTGCGGCAAGCTGCTCGGCCTGCCGATGGGGGTGGACGTCTGCTACACGAACCATGCCGACGCGGATCAGGACGACATGGACACGCTGTTGACGCTGCTGTGTGCCGCCAACGTCAATTTCGTCATCACGGTGCCCGGCGCGGACGACGTGATGCTGAACTACCAGTCACTCTCGCATCACGACGCTGTCTATTGTCGCGAGACGCTGGGCCGGCCTCCCGCGCCGGAGTTCCAGCAATGGCTCGTTGACGTCGGTCTCACGGATCGGGCGGGGCGGCTGCTGCCACCGCCGCCGGCGCTGATCAACGGCATGGCCAATGTGCCGCTGCTCGGAGCCGTCAATGAGTGACATCGAAAGCGACCGTCCCGGCGGACGACTGCCCGATCTGCGCGAGATGACGCAGGCGCGAATCCTCCTGGGCAGATTTGGCGCCGGGCTTCCCACGCGCGCCGTGCAGTCCTTCCAGCTTGATCACGCGCGTGCGCGACAGGCGGTGTGGTCCGAAGTCGACCGGGCCGCGCTGCGCCGCGATCTCGGTGACCTCCATGTGGACATTGCCGAGGCGCACAGCATGGCCACCACGCGCGAGCAGTTCATCCGGCGTCCGGATCTCGGACGAAAGCTGTCCGCTGATTGCGTGCCTCTGCTGGCCACGCTGCCGCACGAGCGCGACGTCGTCATCGTGCTGGGCGACGGATTGTCGGCCAGCGCCGTCACCGTCAATGGCGCTGCGCTGACGCAGGCGCTCCTGAAGCGTCTGGAGGCGGCCTCCATTTCGGTCTCCGCCGTGATCCTCGCGGCTCAGGCGCGCGTGGCCCTCGGCGATCCGATTGGAGAACTGCTGAAGGCCCGCGTTGCGATCATGCTGATTGGCGAGCGGCCTGGACTGTCTGCGGCGGACAGTCTCGGCGCCTATCTGACCTACCGACCACAATCCGGCACGCCCGATTCAAGACGCAATTGCATCTCCAACATCCGGCAGGGCGGCCTTGCCATCGGAGACGCCGCGGATTCGATCGTGGCCCTCGTGGTGTCGATGTTGATGACCGGGACCAGCGGCGTCGGCCTCCACGCCGCGGCGGCGAAGTTGCCCGGGCCCCCGGAGCCTCCTGCCGACGAGATCTGAACTTTCGACTATTCAGTTTGCGCGCCGGATGATCTCGACACGGTTCTCTGCCGGAGCGCGGCGGTCGAACTGGCCGTTGCGATGAGGACGTCGTGGGCGTCCCGGAGTTCGGCCTCCATGAAGCCGATGCTGCGTCCGCGCCGGATCACGCGGCCGTAGGCACGATAGAGGCCCGGATGGGCTGCCAACAGAAACGAGACCTTGATTTCGAGACTCGCAACCGCGATCTCGTGCTCTCCGCCCAGGAGGCAAGCCGTCGCCATCGCGGCGTCGAGCCAGCCGGTGACGATCCCGCCCTGGACGATCCCGCCCCTCGGATGGCCCGCGACCGAGTGGCAGTGACGCTGTTCGGCGTTCAGTTCGAGCACGACGCGGTCCTTGGCCTCTTCGTAAGCGATGGCGCCGATGCCCAGGAGGGTCCAGGCTGGCGGGCGATGCGCGTCGATGGGCTTGATGCGTTCCGAAAAGGACATTTGCTGGTGGCCGCTTGGAGAAGGAGTGGCTTGGGAGGTGCGAAACGCTCGCACGGCCCACAATGTTCAACACAAGCTCGGCCGCTCCGCAACTTGGTCGCACGTGGCGACATCAGGTTGCGGTTCGGCGATCAAGCTATTCGTCGCGGCAGTGCGCAGAGTTGCGCCAGCACCCCTGAGGAGGGCAGGGGCTGGAGTGGATCAAGGGCTGGCGTGGATCAGAAGGCCACGCGCAATCCGGCGCGGCCGCTGACGACCGTCGAGCGGTCGGAGAGCGCGAGATATTCTGCGGCGGAGAACAACGTCACGTTTCCGGTCTGCCAGTCCAGCCCAAGGCCGCCATAGCCGCCCCAGACGTTCGACTGGCCCGGCGTCGCGAAGGGGATCGCCTGGCCGAGCAGCGCCGCGTTGACGGTGTTGCCGCCGACCCGTTGGGTCCCGAGCACGCCGGCCGTGAGGCTGGTCGACAGCACCGCGCCTGGCGAGAACGTCACGCTGCGCGTCAGCCTGGCTTCGCCGCGCTCCTCGAGCGTGCTCACGGTCTGGCCGCTCACGGTCAGGGGCGCGGTCGTGCCCGTCTCGGTGTAGCCGGCATAGGAGCCGTAGAGATAGCGCAGCCGGAACGAGGGCGTCAGCGTGTAGGTCGCGCCTGCGAATTGCCCCAGCGCCCAGCGGTGCCCGAAGGTTGCCTCCGGGCTCACATACCAGCCGTCATAGGTCGCAGACGCCGTCTCCAGCCCGCCCGCGACGAGGTTGTTGTTGATGGTGCGGCTCGCCGCGTTGCGCGAGCCACCGGCCTGTACCGCCGCATGAACATAGGATGCACCGATGTCGTAGCGCGCATAGGCGCCGCCGAACACGAGGTCCGCATTGCTGGCGCCCTGATTGAAATCGACAGTGCTGCGGGTCTGGCCGGCGCCAAGGAAAACGCCAAGCCGCAAATCGGGCCGGGCCCGCCAGTCGCCGCCGATCATGCCGCCGTAGAACAGGTTCGCGGTCCTCAGCAGCACCCCGTCCTGTTGCTGGATGCGCTGGCCGGCGAAGCCGCGCGCCCAGACGGCGCTGCCGTCGCCATAGACCACGGTCGGATTCTTGAACGCCAGGCCCTGGCCGGAATAGGCCGACAGGCCCGGGATCGCGGCGAAGGCGTCCTCGACTCGGGACGAGGCATCCGGCGCCGCGAAGGCGTGGGGGCCGCCCACCGGCGCGCTGCTGCCGGAGACCGCCGGTACGGCGTCCAACACGGCCCGGCTGAAGTCATTCAGGTTGCGTCCAGCCGCTGCAAACGGCGTGGCGTCAATTGCAACGGCGCGGTTGCCGGAGACGACGAATGGCGTGGTGCCGGTCACGGTCGCTCCGGCTAGCGTATCGAACGTCAGATTGTGGTTGCCGCCGCGGAAATTGACGCTATCGCCGCCGCCGCCAAGGTTGATCGCCCCGATGATGCGGGAGCCGGGCAGGACGGTGAGCGTGTCGGCGCTGCCCGACAAATCGAGCGCCGCGGTGCTGCCGGAAATGATGCCCGAATTCGTCACGTTGGCCGGGCCAAACACCTGGATGCCGATGCCCTGGCCGCCCGCACCAGCGCTGCCGATGATGGTGCCGGAGTTCACGATCGCCGCATTGCTGTTGGCAAAGATGCCGACGCCTCGGCCGGCCCCGCTGACCGCAGATATGATGGTGCCCGCGTTCGTCACCGCGGCGTCCTGGACTGCCGCGACGCCATAGCTGAATCCGGTGCCGCTCACCGAGGCGGTGATGTTGCCGGAGTTGACGACGTTGGCATTGCGGCCGGCATTGATTCCGATGGTCTGCTGGTCGCTCTGGACCCGAATGGTGCCGGAATTGACCACCCTGGCGTCCTGTCCGGCGAGAATGCCGAAGGCGAAATCGCCCTGGCTGGCGGAGATGAGACCGGAGTTCGTGACGTCGACCATGCCTGCGAGGGCTGCCACGCCATAGACTTGAGTGCCGTTCGTCGCAGAAATGCTGCCGGAATTGACGACGCGCGCGGTGCCGTTGTCGGTCATGACGCCGTAGGTTTGACCTGCAAGGGTCGCCGAGATGTTGCCGGAGTTCGTCACATCGACGCCGCCGACGCCCCGAATGCTCACTGAAAGAGCGCCACCACCGGCGCTCGCGATCGTCCCCGAATTCGTCACGCTGGCGTTCACACCGGCGAGGATGGTTTCGGACTGGCCGCCAATGCCGGAACCTGCCGAGATCGTGCCGGAATTCGTCAAATTGACATTCTGAAACCCGACGACGCCGATCCCCAACTGGAGTGAGCTGCCGGAGATGGTGCCCGAATTGGTCACGATGGCATTGTTGGTCGCATTGATTCCGATGCCGATTGCGCCTGCGATTCCGCCATCGGCTGTGATCGAACCGGAATTCACCACGATGGCGTCGTGGGCAGCCTGGACGCCATTGGACTGGTTGCCCGTGGCTGAAACGGTGCCGAAGTTGGTCAACCTGACGTCTTGCGTCGCCCTGATGCCGAAGCCCCCGGCCGGGTCCGCGCCGGTGATGCTCGCGCCCCTGTTGTTGGTGACGGTCGCCGTCGCGGTGTCGAGAAGGCCGTTAATGCCGCCCGTCAGCGCGATGTCATTGGTGCAGGTCTGGTTGGTTCCGGTGATCTGGCATTGCTGCGCCAGGGTGGGGCCCGGAACACTCACCAGCAACCCCGCGAGCAGGCTGCCCCAAACCGCACGCGTCCTTCCCATTCCGGTCTTCTCACCCAAAATGCAATCTCAGCGTGAAGGAATACAGACTGAAATACTCCGTCAATGGCACTTTATCCCGGCAGCGTATGAACGGGGCGCGACTGTGATTTTTCGATAACATGTCTGGGGCGCGACAGACCGTTTCAGAGGGCTAACCCGTTGACGAGATGGCCATCGCCGGTGCCATGCGCCCGATCGTCACTCCGGCTTCTCACGTGTTCATCCGCCTGCGCCTAGGGTCAACCCGACGCCTCGGTGGAATCCAGCGCCGGCGTCGATTCGCTCGGGCGGAATCGGCTAACCTATCTGTCCGATGTTCTCTCCGGCATGCCCAAGAGATGGGCGCGGCGCGACGAACTGTCAGCCAAGTTTTGCTGGTTGCTGCAGGAGCGGGCGTTTTCGAAAGACGGCGGTTGTGATCAAACTCCATATCGTTGGCCGAATGACTCGCGCAAAGGGAGCTTCGTTGGGTGATGATTCGATGTGTTCGCATATGGACCGGAGAGGATGGAAATTCGCTGTTCGAGGAGGGCCTTGTCGACCTTGCGAGCGGCGAGCGCGGCGATGTCCTGAGCAAGGCCGTGGCGGCGTCGAGCATTTCGTTTCGCGAGACCCGGTCGGGAGGCGCATTCGCCCCCCACAACGCGCCGACGCGGCAGTTCGTCATCACGCTCAGCGGGACCCTGGAATTCAGGACGGCGACCGGAGCGACCTTCTTGATCCGGCCCGGCGACCTGCTGCTGGCCGAAGACACCAGCGGGACCGGCCATAGCTGGCGGCTGATGGACGACAAGCCCTGGCGCCGCGCCTATGTCATCATCGGCCCCGACATTGCCGTTCCCTTCGTCAAGACACCGCAGGCCTGACGCCGCCGGCGCCGCGACCACCCGCCTCTTCCAAACTCATCGGAGACCATCATGACGAGCAGCGATCCGATTGACCGGCCGGACATCGTGTTGATCGGGGCCGGCATCATGAGTGCCACACTGGGCACGTTCCTGAAGGAGCTCGAGCCGTCGCTGTCGATCTGCATGTTCGAGACGCTGCACGATTGCGGACAGGAGAGCTCGGACGGCTGGAACAATGCCGGCACCGGACACGCCGCGAACTGCGAACTGAACTACACGCCGCAGCGGGCGGACGGCAGCGTCGACATTTCGAAAGCCCTTGAGGTCAACACCGAGTTCGATATTTCGCGCCAGCTCTGGTCGTTCCTGGTGACCAAGGGCGCCATTCCGGACCCGCGCGCCTTCATCCATCCGTGCCCGCATATGAGCTTCGTCTGGGGCGAAGCCAACGTGGCCTTCTTGCGGGCACGCTACAAGGAGATGGCTGCGCACCATTGCTACCACGGCATGGAGTACAGCGAGGATCACGCCCAGATCGCGGCCTGGGCTCCGCTGATCATGGACGGGCGCGCGGCCGACCAGAAAGTCGCGGCGACCCGGATCGTCACCGGCACCGACGTCGACTATGGCGCGTTGACCCATCTGCTCGTTCAGCATCTGGCGAAGCAGCCGGGCTTTGCGGTCCGTTACAACAGCAAGGTCGTCGGACTGGAGCGGGGGGCCGATGGCCGCTGGCAGGTCTCTGTCGAGGACACGCGCCATGGCGGACTTGCGACAGTCTCGGCGAAATTCGTCTTCATCGGCGCCGGCGGCGGAGCGCTGCCGCTGTTGCAGAAGTCCGGAATCCCCGAGGGCAAAGGCTATGGCGGATTTCCGGTCAGCGGCATCTGGCTCCGCTGCGATGTCGATGAGATCAGCGCACGGCACCACGCCAAGGTCTACGGCAAGGCCGCATCGGGTTCGCCGCCGATGTCGGTGCCTCATCTCGATACGAGGATCATCGGCGGCAAGCAATCCTTGCTGTTCGGGCCCTATGCCGGCTTCTCCACCCGCTTCCTCAAGCATGGCTCGCTGGAGGACCTGTTCACCTCGCTCCGCTTTGACAACATCATTCCGCTGCTTGACGTGGCGCGGGACAATCTGCAGCTGTCCGAATATCTCATCGGCCAGGTGATGCAGAGCGCGGACCACCAGTTCGAAATACTCAGGCAGTTCTTTCCCAGGGCCGTCAAGCAGGACTGGAGGAAGGCGGTGGCGGGCCAGCGCGTCCAGACCATCAAGCCGCATCTCAGCCACGGCTGGTTCAAGCACGAGGAAGGCCTGCTCGAATTCGGCACCGAAGTGGTCTCGGCCGCGGACAAATCCATTGTCGCTCTGCTCGGCGCCTCACCGGGGGCCTCGACCGCCGCCTTCATCGCTCTCGAAGTGCTGCAGCGCTGCTTCGATGCCGAATTGACCGAAAGCGGCTGGCTGCCGCGATTGCGCGCGATCATCCCGACGTTCGGCATCGACCTCAGCCGGGATGCCGAGGCCTGCCGCCAGTCTCGGGCCGCGACCGCCGCCGCGCTCAAGATCGAGAACATCTGACGTCAGAGAGGGAAGGGCACCGCGCGCGCCCTTCACACCGCCTCCCAATCTCAAGCAAGGAAATTTGCAGATGTCTGGAACCGCAGATCAAACGCCGCCCGCCATGCGCGACATTCCGATCGGATTGCCCACGGAAGGGACCCGCACGGAATTCGACTCCATGGGACGGGTCGAGGTGCCGGCTTCGCGCTATTACGGCGCCCAGACCGCCCGCTCGCTGGTGCATTTCTCGATCGGCGAGGATCGCATGCCGAAGCCCGTCTATCACGCCTATGGCATCGTCAAGAAGGCCTGCGCGCTCGTGAACGAGGCGGCGGGCCGGCTGCCCGCGTGGAAGGCGGCGGCGATCGTGCGGGCCGCGGACGAGGCGATCGCGGGCAAGCTCGACGAACATTTTCCGCTCTATGTCTGGCAGACCGGGTCGGGCACGCAGTCCAATATGAACGTCAACGAGGTGCTGTCCAACCGCGCGATCCAGTTGCTCGGCGGCACGCTCGGAAGCCAGCAGCCGGTCGGGCCGAACGATGACGTCAACATGGGACAGAGTTCGAACGACACGTTCCCGACCGCCATGCATGTCGCCGCGGTCGCCGTTCTCGACGATCGTCTGCTGCCCGAACTCGACGCGCTCGCGGGCGTGATCGAGCGCAAGGCAAAGGGGTGGATGTCGGTCGTCAAGGCCGGCCGCACCCATCTGGAGGATGCGACCCCGCTCACGGTCGGTCAGGAATGGTCGGGCTACGCCGCGCAGATCCGCGGCTGCATCGCGGCCATCGCGGACTCGCGCGCGGGGCTTTACGAACTGGCCGTGGGCGGCACTGCGGTCGGCACGGGCCTGAACGCGCCGAAGGGCTTCAGCGTGGCCGTGGCCGCGAAGATCGCCGAACTGACCGGAAAGCCTTTCGTCACGGCGCCGAACAAGTTCATGGCGCAGGGCTCGCTCGATGCCATGGTGCGGGCCCATGCCGCGCTGCGCGGCGCGGCCGTCGCGCTGATGAAGATCGCAAACGACATGCGCTGGCTGGCCTCGGGCCCGCGCTGCGGTCTCGGCGAATTGAAGCTGCCGCAGAATGAGCCGGGGTCCTCGATCATGCCCGGCAAGGTCAATCCCACGCAATGCGAGGCCATGGTGATGATCGCCATTCAGGTGCTCGGCAACGACACCGCCGTCGCCTTCGCGGGGTCGCAGGGCAATTTCGAACTGAATGCGATGCGGCCGATCATCATCAACGCCTTCCTGCACTCGGCGACGATCCTCGCCGATGGCTGTGCCAAGTTCCGGACCTACTCGGTGGAGGGGACCGAACTCGACGAGAAGAAGATCGCCAGCTATGTCGCCAACAGCCTGATGCTGGTGACGGCCCTGTCGCCCGTGATCGGCTATCAGAATGCGGCCCATATCGCCGAGAAGGCGGATGCCGAAGGCCTCACCTTGCGCGAGGCCGCGCTGGCATCGGGCCATGTCGACGAAAAGACCTTCGATGCGGTGGTCGATCCCCGCAAGATGGTCGGTGAAGGGGTCGGAGGCGCCTAGGCGCGGAGAGGGTGTATCCGTGTCGATGACGTCGGATAGGAGCTTGGACGCGGACAGGGCGCATGCGGACCGGCTGAGGCTGATCATCCGTGTCGCCGAATTGCTGTTCGTTCACGGCGAGACGACGCAGGGCATCCGGCGCACGGTCGATCGCCTCGGTCATGCGCTCGACCTGCCGGTCGCGTTCCTGGCGCGGTGGGGCGAGTTGCGGGTGTCGCCGGATCCCCGCGCGTTTGGTGCGGCGGTAGCGGCCGATCCGGTCGGCGTCGACATCAACCGGGTCAATGCGACCGAAAAACTGGTGGACCGGGTGTGCGACCGAACGATCGCCTCTGATGATGCGATCACGGCCCTGGATGACGTGGCGCGCATGCCGCCCGTCGCGCTGTCTCGCTTTGTCGCGATGGCCGCGGCGGGGGCTGCCGCCCTCAGCGTGATCTTCGGCGCGGCCGATCTTCTCACGATCGGGGTGACGGGGCTGAGCGCCGGTCTTGGGGCAGGACTTCGTCGTTATCTGTCGGGCCTCAGCCGCAATCCGTTTCTGCAGCCGTTCCTCGCCGCATTGCTGGCCGGCCTCATCGTCAGCCTGTCGAGCCGTCTTCAGCTGCCGCTGTCGCAACAGCTCGTGGCCGCCTGTCCCTGCATGGTGCTGGTGCCGGGGCCGCATTTCCTGAACGGCGCGATCGATCTGGTCAGGGCGCGCGTGGCGCTCGGCGCGGCCCGCCTGCTATTCGCCAGCCTCATCGTCGTCGCCATCTCGGCCGGTCTCCTGACCGGGCTCTCCGTGGGCCCGACGCGGTTTGCCGCAGCGGCGGCAACCGGTCCCGTGCCCTTCCTGTCCGATCTGTGCGCCGCCGGCATCGCCGTCGCCGCCTATGGCGCCTTCTTCAACATGCCCTGGCGGATGCTGCCGGCGCCCGTCGCCATCGGCATGGCGGCGCATGCGCTGCGCTGGTCCTTGCTGGACGCGGGCGCCAGTCTCGAGCTTGGCGCTTTGGCGGGTTGCGCCGTCGCGGGGCTTTGCAGCGACCTGCTGTCCCGCCGCCTGCAGATACCATTCGGAGCGACCGCTTTCTCGGCCGTGGTCTCGCTGATCCCCGGTGTATTCATGTTCCAGACCGCGGCGGATGCCCTGGCGATGATGAGCGCCGCGTCCAGCATCCCCCTGGCCGATCTTGCGGCGCTCGCGGGGAACCTGCTGCGGGCCTCCCTGATCCTCCTCGCGATGGCCACAGGCCTGATCGTTCCCAAGATGCTGCTGGATGGCTGGTTACAGCAGGCCGCCGGTCCCTCAAGGTGGTGAATTGACGGGTGAGCGGCCCGTTTTGGCCCTTTGAAATAACACGTGTTTTTCGCGGGCCGACGGGAGCCTTTTACTTTGCATGGGGTTGTTTTGACGGTGAAGGCGGGCGCCAGGCACGAACGCGCGTGGAACCTTTCCGCCGCCGCGGCGTTGTGTCGGCATGACCGAAGACATCTCCTACCGACGCAAGCCGCTGACCACCGAACAACGCCAGGCACGCGATGCCGCGCGCCGGATCGAAGCCGAGAAGGCGATGCGCGATCACGAGGCCGCGCAGAAGGCTTTCTATGCCAATCGCGAACGGCTCAGGGCCGAGCGGCTGGCGCGCGAAGCCGCCGCCCGGAAGGACTGAACACGCCCGTCTCGGGACCCCGTCAGTGCCAGTTGGCGGATCGCGCCCCGTTGAGCGCTTGTCGCAGGGCCTGGACGGCGCCGGCCAAGGGACTGCGCGGGGCCCTCGCTTCGATGGCCTCGGCGGCGACCCGGCAATCATGCGCCACTTGGAGCAGCCCGCTCCGGGTGAGGTCCATGGTGGAGAGGGCGGCCTGCTCGAGGCAGACGCGCTCCAGACGCCGGAATTCCCGTAGCTCTCTGCTCATGTGTCAGCTCGTATGGCCACTGGCCCTATGCAGCGCCGAGTCTGGTTAACCGATGGTTAATTCTTGGCGGCCAGAGCTTTTGCGAAGCTGATCCCGCGCGGCACCTCCGGCCAGCCGCCCTCCGCCCATGCACTGGGCACGCGCGCCAATCAGGTCCGGCACAGGAGCCAATCAGCTCCGGCGCGGCAGATTGAGCGGGACGTGGGGGGCCGTGCTGACAATTCGGGGAGCGCCGTCCGGGTAAGCCTGGCTGGCGCGGATCAGGGTTTCCAGGACCAGAAAGAACTTCTCTGCGAGCATCTCAGTCACCCTCGTTGGTGATGGCCTCTAGCCATCAGTCGCGGCGTGACCGGCAGAATTCAATCAACTGAATGAGAGCAGGGTCGGCCTGGAGGCTTGGGGCGCGGCAGGACCGACGTGCCAACTCGCGAGGATTACGCGAAGGCGAGGGCGAAAAGGCTCGAGCACAACAACACCAGACCGCCTGCGGTCAGTGCGAGAAAGCCGTTGGAAACGAGGTCATGGTTGCGCATGTGACACCTGCCGCTCTCGCCTGCGATGTTCGCGCCGGATCGATTAAAATTGTCCGAACGTGCCGTCTTGAAACGTGCCGTCTCGAAAGTATTCCGTGCCGCCCGCGAGGCGTCAGGCCCTCGTGCGGTAGCCTTCAAATGCGTGGGCCAGGAAGATCCCTGCGCTCACCAGACCCATCAGTGCCGAAACCGTCTCGATCATCGTCAAATTCCAGGTTCGCCCCTGCGGCCGAGAAAACGCGGGCAGCCTTGCACAGTCAAAAGAATTCCAGGGCACATCGAGACAATGGGGGTGGAGTGAGGATTTGGCGCAACAGCCTGTCCAGGACTGGCACATCCCGCAGGGCGGGGCGCGCCGTCCTCGCTCCGTAGATATCCGGTGAGGGCCAACGTTCCGTTTACCATGTTGGTGGGAGCGGCGCCGGCTCCCCATTTCCGCCGCGTTCGCGGTGCGATATCGTCAAGGCTTCGGTAAGCGGTGGTGGGCCGCCTCCGGAGCAGGGGACCGGACGGCAATGCCCGTAGTTGAAGCGGGTTGGGTCAGCCTCCGGCAAGATGGTATTGGGGCGAATGGGGATCGGGCGGTCAGATTCGGTTTTGCGTGCCGTGCGCGGCGTTGCGGCAGTCGCCACCTGCCTCGCGCTCGCCAATTGCGCCTCGTCCAACAAGTTCGCCAGCCGCGTCGATCCCAAATACGGCGTGTCCTCGAGCCCCCGTGTGGTCGCCCTCGGTGATCCCGTCCCCAAGGGCGGTGGCACCTATCGCGTCGGCAAGCCCTATGTGGTGGCCGGCAAGACCTACGTGCCGGAAGAGGACGTCAACTACCGGGCCGAGGGCATGGCGTCCTGGTACGGCGACGACTTCCACGGCCGCCTGACCGCCAATGGCGAGGTGTTCGACATGACCTCGCTGACCGCGGCACATCCGACCCTGCCGATGCCGTCCTATGCGCGGGTGACCAACATCTCGAACGGCAAATCGCTGATCGTGCGCGTCAATGATCGCGGTCCCTATCACGGCAACCGGCTCATCGACGTCTCCAACAAGGCCGCCGAACTGCTCGAGTTCAAGGGCAATGGGGTGGCCAAGGTCCGGGTCGAGTATGTCGGCCGCGCGCCACTGGAAGGCTCCGACGATCGCCAGTTGATGGCAACCCTGCGCACCGGCGTGCCTGCCCCGTCGCCTTCGATGGTGCGGGTCGCCTCGGCCAAGCCCTTCGTGCCCGAATTGTCGTCCTCGAGCCGTGGCGCCATCCGCGGCGACATCCCGCTGCCGGAAGGCCGGCCCTACAATCTCGGCAATAGCTCGGCCGACATGGCCTCGCTCAATGCCACCTCGGAAATGTCGGCTTCCAGCCGCGGCCGGGGCCGGGCGCTGCAGAATGCCCGCGCCGTCTCGTACGACGAAGACGGCCGCTATGCCTCCGACAATGGGGCGGACGGCGCAGCGGAGGCCCGCAGCATCCTGAGCGGTCGCGGTCTGTACTGACGACAGACTTCAGCGCCGGGCAGCCTCGCGCAGGAATGCGACCAGGGCCGCGTTGACCTCCACGGGCCGCTCCTGTTGCACCCAATGGCCGGCGCCCTCGATGATCAGCTTGCGCTTCAGGTTGGGCAGCACGCGCTCGAGTTCGTTGATCCGCTTGGCTCCAATCAGGCCTGTGATGACGGCGTCTTTCGAGCCGGCGATGAACAACGATGGCTGATGGATCTGCGCATCCTGCCAGGGCGCCGTCAGGTCCCAATTGCGGTCGAGGTTGCGATACCAGTTCAGCCCGCCGCGGAAACCCGACTTGCGAAAGCTCTCGATGAAGTAGCCGAGCTCGGTCTCGGTCAGCCAGTCCGGCAGTGGATCGTCACCGCGCGCGTGGCCGAGAAAGCCATTGCCTTCCTGCACGAACATCGCCGCGCTGGGATCGGCCAGGCCGCGCCCGGCGAGCAAGATCCGCATGGTACGCGCCACGTCGTGCTCGAACTCGGCTTCGGCAATTCCGGGGGTCTGGAAGTACTGCCAGTAGAAATTGGTGATGCCGCCCTGGCGCAGCAGGTCGAGCGGTCGGCCGCGACCTCGGAAGGGGGGCGGTACGCTCAGGCCGGCCACGGCGGTGAAGATGTCGGGCCGGAACAGCGCGGCGTGCCAGGCGACCGGCGCGCCCCAATCGTGACCGACCACCATCGCGTTGGTCTCACCCAGCGCCTGCACCAGGCCGACGACATCGCCGACCGTATCGAAGATCGAATAGGCGGAGATGTCCTGCGGCGCCGCGCTCTGGCCATAGCCGCGCATGTCGGGAGCAACGACGTGGAAGCCGGCATCCGCGAGAGCGGGGATCTGGTGGCGCCAGGAATACGATAATTCCGGCCAGCCATGGCACAGCACGACCAGCGGCCCCTGGCCGGCCTCGCGGATGAACAGATCGATCCCATTGGTCTTGATCATGCGCGTGGACGACATCGCTTTTCCGCCTTTTTTCAGGGGTTTGGTCGCAAAACGTGAGGTGCCACGATAGGGGCGCGAACAGAATCGTGCAATCTCAGGGATGGGCGGCAACCCTCGTGTTGTTCGCTCCGGTTCCAGCTGTTAGAACGGCGCTCTCAGGGCTTGGCCATGGCATTTCCTCATCGATCGTTCCGTCGCAACCGGTTCACCGCCGGCGCGCTGGCTTGTGCGCTGATCGCGACAATTCTGGCGGTCAGCATCGGCTGGAGCGGGGTGCTTCACGCCGCCAACCAGAGCGTCCAGGGCGCCAAGAAGGCGGAAGATAACGGCTTCGACGGTGACGCCCCCACAGCCATCCTGATCGAAGCTTCGTCTGGCAGCGTGCTGTTCGAGAAGAATGCGGACGAGCTCCGCGCGCCCTCCAGCATGATGAAGCTGATGACGGCCGAAGTGGTCTTCAACGCTGTCAAGAAGGGCGACATCAAGCTCAACGACGAATACCGGATCAGCGAGAATGCCTGGCGCAAGGGCGGGGCCCCGTCGGGCGGCTCCACCATGTTCGCGGCCATCAACAGCAAGGTGTCGGTCGACGATCTCCTGCATGGAGCGATCATCCAGAGCGGCAACGACGCCTGCATCGCGCTGGCCGAGGGGATCGCGGGCAACGAGAAGATCTTCGCCGCGGACTTCATGACCAAGCGCGCCCGTGAACTGGGCATGACGAAGTCGACTTTCGGCAACTCCAACGGCCTGCCAGATCCGGCCAACAAGATGACGGTGCGCGAACTCGGCATCCTGGCCCGCCACATCATCCTGGGCTTCCCCGAATTCTACAAATTGTTCGGCGAGAAGGAATTCACCTGGAACAAGATCCGTCAGCAGAACCGCAATCCGCTGCTCAACTCCATGGAAGGCGCCGACGGTCTGAAGACCGGCTACACCAAGGAAGGCGGCTACGGCATGGTCGGCTCGGCCGTGCAGAACGGCACGCGGCTCATCGTCGTCGTCAACGGCCTGGACGATCCTGAAGACCGCGCCACTGAAGCCAAAAAGATGCTGGAATGGGGCTTCCGCAACTTCGAGACGCGCACCCTGATCGCGGCCGACCAACAGGTGGGCTATGCCAAGGTGTTCGGGGGCGAGAGCCGTTCGGTCAAGCTGGTGGCCAAGACCCCCGTGAAGGTGATGGTGCACAAGAACGGCAGCGACAAGCTGATGGCTCGTGTCGTCTATAGCGGTCCCGTGCGAGCGCCCGTCCAGGCCGGCCAGCAGGTCGGTGTCGTCAGAGTCTGGCGCAGCGGCAACATCGCGGTCGAGACGCCGGTCTATGCGGCGGACTCGATTGGAACCGGCTCGACCGTGCGGCGTGCGATCGATGGCGCCAGCGAGCTCGTGATCGGCATGTTCCGTGCGGGCGCCGAGAAGCTCTGATCATGAATGAGAGTGCGGGACAGCGGCGGTCCGGGCGCGGGCGCTTCATCACCTTTGAAGGCGGCGAGGGGACGGGCAAGTCCACCCAGATCAAGAAGCTCGCCGACCGGCTGACCGCGGCCAGGCTCCGCACGCTGGTCACGCGCGAGCCGGGCGGTTCGCCGGGCGCCGAGATCATGCGCCACCTGGTGCTCTCGGGCATGGGGAAGCTGCTGGGGCCGGAGGCCGAGACGCTGCTGTTCGCCGCCGCCCGCGACGATCATGTGCGTACCGTGATCGAACCCGCCCTCAGCCAGGGCACTTGGGTGCTGTGTGACCGCTTCGCCGATTCGACGCGCGCCTATCAAGGCAGCCTCGGCAGCGTCCCGACGCGGCTGATCGACGCGATGCAGCGCGTAACGATCGGCGATCTCGAGCCTGACCTGACCATCATCCTTGACCTGCCGGTGGAGATCGGCTTGCAGCGCGCCGCTGCACGCCGGGGCAGCAGCGCGCCCGACCGGTTCGAGGGCGAGAACCTTCGCTTCCATCAGGATCTTCGCGAAGCGTATCGCAAGATCGCTGCGGAAAATCCCGGGCGCTGCGTGCTGATCGATGCCGGTTCCGACCCGGACACCGTCGCAGGGCGCGTCTGGACTGCGCTGCGTGATCGGCTGTTGCCGACCCCCGCCTCGGTCGTGTCCGCATGAGCCCGCGTCAGGCCGAGCGCGAGACGGCCATTCCGCATCCGCGCGAAACGAGCCTGCTGTTCGGCCACCGGGAGGCAGAGGGGGCTCTGCTCGCGGCCTACCGCAGTGGTCGTATTCCGCATGCCTGGCTAATCGGCGGGCCACAGGGGATCGGCAAGGCAACTCTTGCTTACCGCATGGCGCGTTTCGTGCTCGCCAACAGCCAGCCGCTGGCACCATCGGTCCAGCAGGCCGAAAGCCTGGCGCTCTATGCGGACCATCCCGTCGCGCGGCAGGTCGCGGCAAGCTCGCATGGCGGCCTGCTGACACTGGAGCGCACAGCGAACGACCGCGGCGTGATGCGGACCGTCATCACCGTCGACGAGACCCGCGAGACGATTGGTTTCTTCGGCTCGACTGCGGCGGCCGAAGGCTGGCGGGTCTGCATCGTCGATACCGTGGACGAACTCAACCCGAACGCGGCCAATGCCCTGCTCAAGATCCTCGAGGAACCGCCGCAGCAATCGCTCTTCCTGCTGGTGAGCCATGCCCCCGCGCGCGTGCTCGCGACGATCCAGTCGCGCTGCCGCAAACTGCGGCTGCGGGCATTGTCGACCGAGGACGTGATCGGCGCGGCGGCAGCAACCTCGGACCTCGATCCGAACGATCCGGCGCTCCGCGAGGCCGCCGAGGCGTCCGAGGGCAGCGTAGCACGGGCGCTGACGCTGCTCGGTGGTGATGCCTTGAAACTGCAGCAGCGGACCGAAGCGCTCCTGGCGCGCCTGCCACAGGTCGATCCACGCGAATTGCACACGCTCGGCGATTCGCTCGGGACCAGCGACCGGGTCGCGCTGGCGGCCTTCATCGACGGAATCGATCGCTGGATCGCCGAGCGTCTGCATGCGGACGAAGCCAATGCAAACCAGAACCTGCCGCGCCTTGCGCGCCTTGCAGAGGTATGGGAAAAGATCGTCCGCGCCGCGCGCGACACCGAAACCTACAATCTGGAGCGAAAGCCCTTGGTTTTCTCGGTGTTCGGCTGGCTGGCGGACGCAACGCGCTAGGCGCGGGTCAGTTTCCAAATTTCGAGAAGCCGGTAAAGGAATTCGTCGTGGCAACGCGAGCTAAGAAGACCGTCAAGCGCAAGAGCGGCAAGAGCGCTGCGAAGAAGGCCGCCAAGAAGGCGACGAAGAGGTCCCCGAAAGCGCGTGGGCCGAAAACCGCCAAGAAGGTCAAGAAGACCAAGAAGGCGGCCGCGAAAAAGGCCGTGAAGAA
>CAYREH010000034.1:65815-69301 GCA_964423245.1 uncultured Bradyrhizobium sp.
CCGCCAAGAAGGTCAAGAAGACCAAGAAGGCGGCCGCGAAAAAGGCCGTGAAGAAGTCCGCCAAGCCAATCGGCAAAAAACAGGTCCGCAAGAAGGCTGCAAAGAAGCGAGTGGTCGCCAGCAGAGCTTCGAAGAAGAAGGTCGCCAGCAGGCCCGTGAACGCACTTGGGAGGAAGGCGGCCAAGAAGGCGAGGGCGATCGCTCCCGCGCCGATTGCCGAGGCGCTCGCTTTCAAAACGCCGCCGAAGGATTCCAAGCCCAAGGTTTCAAAACCTAAGGTTTCAAAACCCAAGGCGCTGTCCAAGCCCGTCGCAGCACCGCAGGCCTCTTCTCCAACAGCGCCCGCACGCGACAATCTCTTCTATATCACGACCGCCATCGCCTATCCCAATGGCAGTCCGCATATCGGCCACGCCTATGAGGCGATCGCGACCGATACTCTGGCGCGGTTTGCGCGGCTTGACGGCAAGGACGTGTTCTTCCTGACCGGCACTGACGAGCACGGTCTGAAGATGATCCAGACCGCACAGAACGAGGGACTCACCCCCTCGGCGCTCGCCACCCGCAACGCCAACCGCTTCAAGGAGATGGATGAACGGCTGAACGTCTCGTTCGACCGCTTCATCCGAACCACCGAAGAGCAGCACCATCGCTCGAGCCAGGAGATCTGGCGGCGCATGGAGGCCAACGGCGACATCTATTCCGATACCTATTCCGGCTGGTACTCGGTCCGCGACGAGGCCTATTACGCCGAGGAAGAGACGCGCCTGAATGACGATGGCGTGCGCCTCGGGCCGCAGGGCACCCCGGTCGAATGGGTCGAGGAGAAGAGTTACTTCTTCCGCCTGTCGGCCTATCAGGACAGGCTGCTCAAGCTCTACGAGTCCCATCCCGACTTCATCGGCCCCGATTCCCGCAAGAACGAGGTGGTCAGCTTCGTGAGGGGCGGGCTGCGCGACCTCTCGATCTCGCGCACCACGTTCGACTGGGGCGTCAAGGTGCCGGGCGACGAAGAGCACGTGATGTATGTATGGGTCGATGCTCTGACCAACTACATCACCGGCGTCGGCTTTCCCGACGAGAGCGACAAGAACTGGCGCTACTGGCCGGCTGACGTTCACATCATCGGCAAGGACATCATCCGCTTCCACGCAGTGTACTGGCCGGCCTTCCTGATGTCGGCAGGAATCCCTGTGCAGAAGCGGGTCTATGCCCATGGCTTCCTGTTCAACAGGGGCGAGAAGATGTCAAAGTCGGTCGGCAACGTTGTCGATCCCTTCAATCTTGCGGATCAGTACGGCGTCGACCAACTGCGTTATTTCTTCCTGCGCGAGGTGCCGTTCGGCCAGGATGGCAACTACAACCACGAGGCCATCGTCGCGCGCATCAATGCTGACCTTGCCAACGATCTTGGCAATCTCGCGCAGCGTTCGCTGTCGATGATCGCCAAGCAGCTCGGCGGCGTGCTGCCCGAGCCGGGTGCGTTCAGCGACAACGACAAGTCCATCCTGGCGATGGCGGACGCCATGCTGGCGACCTCGCGCGAGGCGATGGCGGCACAGCAGATCCACCAATGGCTGAACGCCGTCTGGGCCGTGGTGGCGGAGGCCAACCGGTATTTCGCCGGCGAGGCGCCCTGGGCGCTCGCCAAGACTGATCCCGCCCGGCAAAAGACGGTGCTCTATGTCACCGCCGAGGTTGTGCGCCAGATCGCGATCCTGGCCCAGCCGGTGATGCCGGTGGCGTGCGGTAAGCTGCTCGACAGCCTCGGCATCCCCCCGGGCGAGCGCAGCTTTGCCATGCTTGGTGGCAGCAGCCGTATCGCAGCAGGTGCCACGCTGCCGGCGCCGACGCCTGCGTTTCCTCGCTACGTCGAGCCGGCGGCCTGAGGCCTTCGCGGATGCTGGTCGACAGTCACTGCCACCTGGATTTTCCGGACTTTTCGGAGGATCTCGACGGGATCGTATCCCGCGCCCGCGCCTCCGGCATCGGGCGCATGGTCACGATCTCGACCCGCGTGCGAAAGCTCGACCAGCTCCTGGCCATCGCCGGACGATATGACGATGTCTATTGTTCAGTCGGTACCCATCCGCACAATGCGGACGAGGAAGACGGAATCACGCCAGACGAACTGGTCGCGCTGACCAAACATCCCAAGGTGGTTGCGCTCGGTGAGGCCGGGCTAGACTATTTCTACGACAACGGCTCTCCGGAAGCGCAGGCGAGGGGGTTCCGGGCCCACATTGCCGCCGCGCGCACCACGGGCCTGCCGCTGGTGATCCACACAAGAGAGGCGGACGCCGACTGCGGCCGCATCCTCGATGAGGAAGTCGCCAAGGGATCGTTCGGAGCCGTTCTGCATTGCTACACGGGCGGACGCGATCTGGCGATGAAGGCGGTGTCTCTCGGTCTCTATATCGGATTTACGGGAATTCTGACCTTCAAGAAGTCGGAGGCCCTGCGCGCGCTCGCGGCTGAGCTGCCGTCCGACCGCATTCTGGTTGAAACAGACTCGCCCTATCTTGCGCCCGGCAAGTTCCGCGGCAAGCGCAACGAGCCGGCTTATGTGGTCGAAGTTGCCAAGGTTCTTGCTGAGACTCGCGGCGTCTCGCTTGAGGAGATATCGCGCCAGACGACCGAAAACTTCTTTCGCCTCTTCTCGAAGGTGAAAGCTTAGGGATAGGAACGGCATGACGCTGACGCTGACGATCCTTGGCTGTGGCTCTTCCGCCGGCGTGCCGCGGCCGGCGCTCGGCTGGGGCGCCTGTGATCCCGGCAACCCCAAGAACCGACGTCGTCGCTGCTCACTGCTGGTCGAGCGCAAGTCCGACCATGGCATCACGCGCATTCTGATCGATACGTCGCCGGATTTGCGCGAACAATTGCTATCGACCGAGGTCGACCATATCGACGCGGTGTTTCTGACCCACGAACATGCCGACCAGACCCATGGCATGGACGATCTGCGCTCCGTCGTGATGCATATGCGCCGGCGAATTCCGACCTATTTCAATCAGTCGACCGCCAAGGACATCCTCTCGCGGTTTTCCTATTGCTTTATCTCACCGGAAGGCAGCGACTATCCGCCGATCCTGACCCGACATTCGATTGAGGCCGGCGAGGACCAGACGATCCTCGGGAAGGGCGGGGCCGTGACGATCACGGCGTTCCTGGTCCAGCACGGCAACATACCGGCGCTCGGCTACCGCATCGGCGATGCTGCCTATACGCCTGATCTCAACGACATCCCGCGTGAAAGCTGGGGCGCGCTGGAGAACCTCGATCTCTGGATCGTCGATGGTCTGCGCTACAACAGTCATGTCAGCCATTTCAGCATCAACGACGCGCTGTCCTGGATCGAACGCTTCAAGCCGAAGCGCGCCGTCATCACCAACATGACGGCCGAGGTGGATTACGAGGTGATCCGGCAATCGCTGCCCGAGGGCGTGGTGCCGGCCTATGACGGAATGCGGCTGGAGACGCGAT
>CAYREH010000035.1:0-66320 GCA_964423245.1 uncultured Bradyrhizobium sp.
CAGGCGTCTTGGCACAGGCACGTAGGGGTGGGCAACTGCAAAGGCGTCCGCGCACTGGACCTGGAGCCCGCCGGCCGCTACTTTCCGGCTTTAACACGAGGTCCGTCATGCTCAAGCTCTACTACGCCACCGGTACCTGCGCGCTCGCCACCTACATGACCCTGGAAGAGGCAGGCGCCGACTACACGGCTGAACGGCTGAGCTTCAAGGACAACCAGCAGAACAGCCCGGACTATCTCGCCATCAACCCGAAGGGCCGCGTGCCGGCGCTGGTGACCGATCGGGGCGTCCTCACCGAGACGCCGGCGATGCTGGCCTACATCGCGCAGACCTTCCCCAAGGCGAAGCTGGCGCCGCTCGATGAGCCCTTCGACTTTGCCCAGGTGCAGTCGTTCAACTCCTATCTCTGCTCGACCGTGCACATCAACCACGCCCACAAGATGCGTGGTGCGCGCTGGGCGACGCAGGAGAGTTCGTTTGCCGACATGAAGACGATGGTCCCGAAGACAATGGCCGCCTGCTTTGCCCTGATCGAGCAGACCATGTTCAAGGGACCGTGGGTGATGGGCGATCAGTTCACGATCTGTGATCCCTATCTCCACACGCTCTCGCATTGGCTCGAAGGCGACAGCGTCGACATCAAAGCCACGCCGAAGATCGCCGACCATTTCAAGCGCATGTCGGACCGCCCGGCGGTGGCCAAAGTGATGGCTGCGCAGAAGGCGTAGTTGGATATCCGCCTCGTCCCGGCTTTTGCCGGGACGAGGCGGCGGCTGGTGAAGCTTCATTCTTGCCAACCCCCCGTCCTTCCCTCTCCCGCTCCCCGCCCGCCTTGCCGGCCCGCCGGGGGGGGCCAAAGGTGAGGGCGGCGCAGAAGGGGTAGTTGGATACCCGCCCCGCCCCGGCTTTGGCCGGGACGAGGCGGCGTTTGTTGAAGCTTCATTCTAGCCAACGCGCCGTCTTTCCTTCTCCAGCTCCCGTCCGGTCTCCAGCATCAATCGCCGCAGCCAGATCGACCCCGGGTCCATCTGCGCCCGCGTCGGATGAAACATGAACTGTTCGTCGATGCCGGGATCGAGCGGCGGCGTCACCGCGACGAGGCCGAGCTGCCTTGACAGCGCCGCGATCAGGCGTCGCGGCACGAAGGCGACGAGGTCGGTGCGTGCGGCGACGTGCAGCGCTTCGAGATAGCCTGAGACCACCAGCGAAATGTGCCGTTCGATCCCTTTGCTGTGGAGCCAGGTGTCGATCAAATCTTCATTGTTGCCGCGAATGATCACGCCGACATGGCGCGCGGCAAGGAACGCGTCGCGCCGCTTCAGTCTGTTGCCGACGGGGTGGCCGCGCCGGACCGCCAGCGCATCGCTGTCTGTGTAGAGCAGCTGCCGGTGAAAGCCCTTGAAGGTGTTGCCGATGGAGATCACGAGATCGATCGTGCGCGCGAACTCGGCATGGAAGATCGCAGGTCCCCGCCACGGCACCACGTCGATGCGGACGTTCGGTGCGGCTCGCGTGACCTTCTCCATCAGCGGCGGCATCAGAAGTTCGACCGCCAGATCCGGCATCATCAGGCGGAACTGCCGTTCGCTGCGCGCGGCATCGAATGCATCGGGCACGAACAGTCCGCGGACCTGATCGAGCGCCTGCGCCAGCGGCGTGCGCAGGGCGAGCGCCCGCGGCGTCAACTCCATCCGCGCGCCGGTCCGCACCAGAAGCGGGTCGCCGAAGATGTCGCGCAGGCGTTGCAGCGCATGGCTGGCGGCGGGCTGCGACAGGCCGATCCGCAGCGCGGCGCGGCTGACATTCGCCTCGCGCAGCAGGGCGTCGAGCGCGGTGAGGAGGTTGAGGTCGAGCGAATTCAAATTCATGGGACGAATAAATAGCATATCAAATATCGATTTGAAGAATGAGCTGCATGCCGCGATGATCTGCTTCGTTCTCACCTCAACGGAGTTTTTCGTCATGACCGCGAGTGCCAACAGGAAACTGCTGCAGGACATCTTTGCCGCGGCGGCCAGCCCTGACCCCGCCGCACGCGACCGTGCTCTGTTCACCGCAAGCCTTGCGGAGGATGCCCGATGGATCGTGACCGGCCAGTACTCCTGGTCCCGCACCTTCGTCGGCAAGCAGGCGATCCTTGAGGATCTGCACGGCTATGTGCGCAGCCGCCTGCGCGACCGGACCCGCACCGTCGCACACCGGTTCATCGCCGACGGCGATCTCGTCGTGGTCGAGGCGACGGGCGACAACGTGACCCGTGAGGGTCAGCGCTATGACAATGACTACTGCCTGGTGTTTCGTCTCGCGGACGGCAAGATCAAGGAGATCCGGGAATATTGCGACTCGGTGCTGACCGAAAAGGCGCTGGGTCCGTTTCCACGGGCGGAGCGCGACGCGTGAGCCTGCGGGATCGAGGCGGATCGTGCGCACCGGTCGATCGGGTCTCTCGCGTCCCTGGCGCGCGCTGTGGACGAGCATCCGGGCGGGTCGCGAACGGTCCCGGACCCGGTGTCAGCTTGTCGCCATGACCGAGCGGGAACTCCGGGATTGCGGCATGTCCCGCTCGGATATCGATTATGAACTGTCCAAAACCCCGCCGCCGGAATTGAGGAACCGATCGGCCCTCGTCAGCGGAACTTCCCGGAACTTTCTCGCGCGCTCGGCGTTTTGTAGGCTCCAGGGCAATCGCGCCCCGGCACCGCGCGCCTTTTGGGAATTTCATGCTGGCTGGGGCCTTGGACTTGACGATCCGTGCGGGCCTGCGCCCCTTCTGCTTTCGCGAACGACTGAGAGATGCGACGTCGGCGGCCCACCGGGACCTCGATGCGCAGCTCTCGTCGTTCGATCTCACCGAGTTTTCCGGCTATCGCCGTTTTCTGCGGGCCAGCGCGGGAGCCTTGCTGCCGCTAGAAGCTGCGCTCATGGACGCCGGGGTGACGTGGCTGTTTCCGGATTGGCCTGAGCGGGCGCGCAGCGCGGCGATCCTGGCCGATCTCGACCGGCTTGGCAGCGCCGTGGACGTGTCCGTTCCGGTCAAGCCGCTGACGCGCAGCGGCGTCATGGGCACGATGTATGTGCTGGAGGGCTCGCGGCTCGGGGCGACATTCCTTTTGAAGATTGCGGCCGATGCCGGCGATCCGCGCATCGCGGAGGCTACCGCCTATCTGCGCCACGGTGCAGGCCAGAGGCTCTGGCAGAGCTTCCTGTCACGGCTCGCGCGCGAGCCGTCATGCGACGAGGACGAGGCGGTCGACTCCGCCCGCGCCGCCTTTGCCGCATTCGAACGGGCGGCGGACCGCGCATGAACGAGGCCGTCAATCTCACCAATTGCGATCGCGAGCCGATCCACATTCCCGGCAGCGTTCAGCCGTTCGGCTTCCTGCTCACGGTACTGTCCGATTTCACGATCTGCATGGCGTCGGACAATGTCGGCAGCTTCCTCGGGCTTGATGTCGCCGATTTGCTCCAGCAGCCGCTGTCGGCGGTCATCTCGGAGAGTGCGACGGCGATGATCCGCGCGCGCGTCGACAATCTCAGCGGACCCGATGCCACCGAGCGCGTATTCGGCGTCGAACTCCAGCCCGGCAGGCCGCTCTACGACGTCGCGATCCATTTCTCCGGCGCCTATCTCGTCATCGAGGCGGAGCCCAGCATCACCGAGGACGGCGTCAATTCCGGCGAGATCGTCCGCCTGATGCTGGAGCGGATCCGCAAGACGCGGGGCATGACCGAACTGGCCCGCGAGGCGGCGCGCCAGCTGAAAGTGCTGACCGGGTTCGACCGGGTGATGGTCTATCAGTTTCATCCGGACGGTTCGGGCGAGGTGATCGCCGAGGCCGCCGAATCCCGGCTCGAGCGGTTTCTCGGGCTGCATTATCCGGCATCGGACATCCCGCGGCAGGCCCGCGTCCTCTATCAGCGCAACTGGCTGCGCATCATCGCCGACATCAACATGACGTCCGCGGCGCTGGTCTCGACGGCCACGCACAATGCGGGGCTGCTCGACCTGTCGATGAGCGTGCTTCGCTCGGTCTCGCCGATCCACATCGAATATCTGCGCAACATGGGCGTGGCCGCCTCGATGTCGGTGTCGATCCTGCGCGAGGGCAAGCTGTGGGGGCTGTTCGCCTGCCACCATTACTCGCCGCGCCACATCTCGTTCGAGAAGCGGACAGCCTCCGAACTGTTCGGTCAGATGTTCTCCTGGATCGTGGAAGGCCGCGAGCGCGAGGGCGACGTCGCCTATGAGGCGCGGGCCCATCAGGTCCAGGAGCGGTTGATCGAGGCGGCAGCCAGCCATGAGCACAGCCGGCGCGCGATCGTGGATTTTCTCGGCGACTATCGCCGCATGATCGATTGCGACGGCGTCGCGGTGTGGTCGGACAGCAGCATCGCGCTGCAGGGCGAGACGCCGACCGAGGACGAGGTCAAGGACCTCGTCGCCTTCATCAACCGCACCTCGCCGGGCCGGATCTTCGCCAGCGCCGAGATCGCCAAGGTCTACGCCGCCGGGCAGTCCTTCCGCGACCGTGCCGCCGGCTTTCTCGCCATTCCGATCTCCCGCACCCCGCGGGACTGCCTGATCTTCTTCCGCCGCGAGGTGCTGCGGTCGGTCAACTGGGCCGGCGCGCCCGACAAGGTGTATGACGAGGGCCCGAACGGCCCGCGCCTGACGCCGCGCAAGAGCTTCGAGCTCTGGCAGGAAACCGTGGCCGGCCAGTCGAAGCCATGGTCGGCGGCCGACATCCGCATCGCCGAGAGCCTGCGCGTGACCCTGCTCGAGGTCATTCTGCAGCTCTCCGACCTCGCCGCCCGCGAGCGCCGCGGCGCGCAGGAGCGGCAGGAGCTGATGATCGCCGAGCTCAATCATCGCGTCCGCAACATCCTGAGCCTGGTCCGCGCACTGGTGGCGCAGAGCAAGGATACCGCGACCACCGTGGAGGAATTCGCGGCCGTGCTCGGCGGCCGCATCCAGGCGCTCGCCCGGGCCCACGACCAGATCACCAATCTGAACTGGGCGCCGGTGGCGCTGCGCTCGCTGGTCGAGTCCGAGGCCGGCGCCTATCTCGGCGCCCGCGCCGGGCGCATCAAGATGGGTGGCCCGGACGTCTCGCTCGACCCGAAGGCCTTCGCCACCCTGGCGCTCGTCGTCCACGAGATGATGACCAACTCCGCCAAATACGGCGCGCTGGCCGATTCCACCGGCCAGGTCGAAGTGGTCTGGAAGTTCGATGCCGCCGCCAGCCTCGTCATCGAATGGAAGGAGAGCGGCGGTCCGCCGGTGCAGCCACCGACCCGCCGCGGTTTCGGCACCACGATCATCGAGCGCTCGGTGCCGTTCGACCTGAAGGGCGAGGCCGAGATTCGCTTCGATCTGCTCGGCGTGCAGGCCACCTTCGTCATTCCCCCCAATTTCGTCGAGCTGATGCCGTCGATCGCAGGAGCCGCCATGCGCGCAGAGGAACAGCAGGCCAGCCGACCCCGTCTTTCCGACGCGGCCCTCATCGTCGAGGACAATCTGATCATCGCCATGGCGGCGGAGGTCATCCTGCTCGATCTCGGCGCCCGCCATGTCGATACCGCGGCCTCGGTCGATCAGGCGCTGCGCGCGATCGAGCGGATGCGGCCGAGCTTTGCGCTGCTCGACCTCAATCTCGGCAGCGAGAGCAGCATCCGCGTCGCGCTGAAGCTGAAGGAACTCGGCGTGCCCTTCATGTTCGCCACCGGCTATGGCGAGCGCGCGCCGATCCCGGTCGAACTCGCCTCCGCCCCGGTGATCCAGAAGCCCTACACGCTGGAAGTGGTCGAGAACGCGCTCGGGAAAATGCAGCAAGCCAGGCCCGCGTAAGGTCTGGTTCTGTTGCAGCGGTCTGCGCGGCGGACCGTCATCTGCTGTCCATAAAATCAGCAGGCATTTCGCGCGTCATCGACAATCTGCGCGAAAATCTGGAAGGTTCAATTAACAAGTGTGCCGCATTGTGTCGCGGTGCAGCGTGGGTTGCCGGGAGGCGACGCGCGGCTGTCGGGGCTGGCCGCGGACGATCGCCGGATTCGTCCGGCTGCCCGAATTCACATGCATCTGGATGGAAGTGGGAATGCCGAGTCTTCGTTTGCGGATCAAGGGCCGTCTCTATGTCGGCTTCATGGCTCTGGTTGCGGTCGGTCTCGTGATGGCGGGTGTTGCCGTCTTGAATTTGCGGTCCGTGCAGGACCAGGTCGGGAGGCTCTCGGCGTTGTCGGACAGCACGGCGCGGACCCTGGAGGTCTCGACCCATCTCCAGGCGATCCAGCGCGCCAATCTGAGCTATGTCCACGACGGCAGCGAGACCGCGATGAAGGAGGCGGCTGAGCGCGAGACCGCGGCGACCGAACTGCTCAGGACCGGTGCCAGGGGCACGCAGTCCGAGGAGCGGCGCAGGCTCTACAACGACCTGATCGCCGACATCGCCAGGATGCGCAGCCTGCGCGACAAGCTCGGCGATGCCGTCAACGAGGTCAGGACCGGCAAGGCGACGCTGCTCCCGAGCGGCGAAGAGCTGACGACCAAGATGGCGAAGCTGGTCGATGCCGCGCGCTCGGCCGTGGATGAAGACACGGCGTCCCTCGTCACGGATCTGGAATCCCGCATTCTCCTGGTCCGGATCGCGAACTGGCGCTTCCTCGCGCTGCGCGACGCCAAGGGACCGGCCACTTTCCGGGCGAGCGTGGACCGGGCCGCCCAGCGGCTGTCGGCGCTGGAGAAGAGCCCGCAGGCGACGGATCTCAAGGCCACGCTGGCGTCGGTGAAGACGGCGCTCGGCATCTACCAGTCCGCCTTCGACACCACCTCCTCTGCCATGCTCCAGGCCGACGAGATCTATCAGAAGGATCTCGCGCCGCTCATCGTCGAGAGCATCGCCAAGCTGAAGACCGCCGAAGCCACGCTGAAGCAGGATTACAAGGCCTCGCGCAGCCAGGCCGAGACGGTCATCGAGGGCACCACCACGATCCAGGAAATCGCAGCGGGCATCGCCATCCTGTTCGGATCCATCGTCGCGTTCCTGATCGCCCGCAGCATCGTCGTGCCGCTCGGCGCGATGACGCGCGCGATGGGGCAGCTCGCCGGCGGCAATCTGGAGGTCGAGATTCCCGGGCGCGGCAGGGCCGACGAGATCGGCGACATGGCCAAGGCGATCGGCGTGTTCAAGGACAACATGATCGAGACCGAACGCCTGCGCGCCGAGCAGAGCCAGATCGAGGCGCGGCAGGCCGAGAGCCGCAAGGCCGACATGGTCAGGCTCGCCGACCAGTTCGAGCAGGCGATCGGCGAGATCGTCGACACCGTCTCGTCGGCCTCGACCGAACTCGAAGCCTCCGCCGGCACGCTGACGGCGACCGCCACGCGCGCCCAGGATCTGTCGACCGAGGTCCAGTCGGCCTCGCAGGAGGCGTCGGCCAACGTCCAGGCAGTGGCTTCCGCGACCGAAGAACTGTCCTCGTCGGTGACGGAGATCGCGCGGCAGGTGCAGGAATCGGCCCGGATCGCCAGCGATGCCGTGTCCCAGGCGAGCCGGACCAACAACCGGGTCAGCGAACTCTCCAAGGCCGCCGCCCGCATCGGCGATGTAGTCGAACTGATCAGCACCATCGCCGGCCAGACCAACCTTCTCGCCCTCAACGCCACCATCGAGGCGGCACGCGCGGGCGAGGCGGGGCGCGGCTTCGCGGTCGTTGCCTCCGAAGTCAAGGCGCTGGCCGAGCAGACCGCGAAGGCCACCGGCGAGATCGCCCAGCAGGTCTCCGGCATCCAGGCCGCGACCGAGGAATCGGTCGGCTCGATCCGCGAGATCAGCGACACCATTGCGCGGCTGTCGGAGATTTCGTCGACGGTTGCAGCCGCGGTGGAAGAGCAGGGCGCGGCGACGCAGGAAATTTCCCGCAACGTGCAGCAGGCCGCGCAAGGCACCCAGCGCGTCTCGGCCAATATCGGCGACGTGCAGCGCGGCGCCTCGGACACCGGCTCGGCGTCTTCGCAGGTGCTCTCGGCGGCACGCTCGCTCTCGGCCGACAGCAACCGTCTCAAGGTCGAGGTCGCGAAGTTCCTCTCGACCGTCCAGGCCGCCTGAGCCTCACGAGCCGGAGGCCACGCGCATGCCGCGTGGCCTCGCAGGCAGCGCCGATCAGGCCACCTTTGTGGTCATGTGCTTGAACATGTTGGCGCGCGCCTCGTCGTCCATCTCGGCCTTGAAGGTGAACTTGTCCTTCAGCGCGATCGCGCGCGCCGCCGCGGGGCGCGCCGAGATCTCATCCACCAGCCGCTTGACATCAGGATAGCGCGCGAAGGCGTCGTCGCCGAGCTTGAACGGCAGCATCCGCGCCCAGCCCCACAGCGCCATGTCGACGATCGAATAGGCGTCGCCCACCATGTAGCGGCGGCCCTTGAGGTGACCGTCGAGGATCTTGTAGTGGCGGTCGGTCTCGTACTGGTAGCGGTTGTGGGCGTAGTCGTGGTTCTGGTCCTTCGGCGCGAAATGCCTGAAGTGCACCGCCTGGCCCGAATAGGGTCCGACGCCGGTCGCCACGAACATCAGCCAGGACAGCAGTTCGCCGCGCTGCGAGGGCAGGAACTTCCCGGTCTTCTCGGCGAGATAGAGCAGGATCGCGTTGGAATCGAACACGATGGTGCCGTTGTCGTCGATCGCCGGCACCTTGCCGTTCGGATTGATCCTGAGATAGTCCGGCGCGAACTGTTCGCCCTTGCGGGTGTCGACCGCCACCGGCTCGTAGGCGAGGCCGGATTCCTCGAGGAAGAGTGCGACCTTGGTCGGGTTCGGTGATCCGTTGAAATAGAATTTGAGCATGGCTGATCTCCCTGTGCCGGCGGCCGCGCGTGAAGGCAGCATCATCGCCGCGGGCGGCTTGTCTTGCCTGAAACCCATCGGGTGACGCAACGGGAGAGATTGCCATGCGGTATCTGCGCGCAGCGCAGACCGAGTGACGTAACATCGGAGGATGGCAGATCGTAGAAGCCGCGCAGCACAGGCGCGGCAGGGTGGGAAAGGCGAAGCGTGCCCACCGCAGCTGTTCGAAGGATCGGGGCCCGGCAGGCACGGCGCGGATGCGCCTTTGCCCGGGCAGCAAGTGGATGCGACTACCCCGCCTTGCCGGCGCGGATCTCGGCGCGGAGTTCGTCGATCAGCTTGAGACCCGTCTTGGTCTCGACATGCCAGAAGGTCCAGCCGTTGCAGGCCTGCGCGCCCTGCGCCACCGCGCCGATGCGGTGGATCGAGCCGACCTTGTCGCCGAGCATGATGGCGCCGTCGGCGCGCACCAGCGCTCCGAGCTTCTTCTTGGCGTCGAACAGCTTCGTGCCGGGCATGATCATGCCGCGCTCGATCAGCTCGGCGAACGCCACGCGCGGCGCCTCGCGTGCGGTCATGAACGGGGCGAGGCTCGCTTCCGGCAGCGGTTCGATCGCGGCGATGCGCGCTTCCGCCGCCTTGGCATAGGTCTTGTCGCGCTCGAAGCCGATATAGGAGCGGCCGAGGCGCTTGGCGACGGCGCCGGTGGTGCCGGTGCCGTTGAAGGGATCGATCACGAGATCGCCGGGCTTCGACGACGACAGCAGCACGCGCGCGAGCAGGCCTTCCGGCTTCTGCGTCGGATGCACCTTCTTGCCGTCGGCGCCCTTGAGGCGCTCCTCGCCGGTGCACAGCGGAATCAGCCAGTCGGAGCGGACCTGCACGTCCTCGTTGGCGGCCTTCAGCGCTTCGTAGTTGAAGGTGTAGCCCTTGGCCTTCTCGTCGCGCGCGGCCCAGATCATGGTCTCGTGCGCGTTGGTGAAGCGGCGGCCGCGGAAATTCGGCATCGGGTTCGACTTGCGCCAGACGATGTCGTTCAGCAGCCAGAAGCCGAGGTCCTGCATGATCGCGCCGACGCGGAAGATGTTGTGGTAGGAGCCGATCACCCAGATCGTCGCCGACGGCTTCATCGCGCGGCGGGCCGCCAGCAGCCAGGCGCGGGTGAAATCGTCATAGGCGGAAAACGATTCGAACTTGTCCCAGTCGTCGTCGACGGCGTCGACATGGGACTCGTCGGGGCGCTTGAGATCGCCCTTGAGCTGGAGATTGTAGGGCGGATCGGCGAACACGAGGTCGACCGAACCAGCCTGGAGCTTCGACATCTCGGCGACGCAATCGCCCAGGATGATGCGATGCGAAGGAGACTCGAAATTTGTGCGGGGCGCCTTTGCAGACGCCCCGCGACGCGACACAACCATGACTCAAGAACTCTGACTCAGGCGACGCTGTCGGCGACGCGGGACCAAACAACCGACTGGCCGTTACTTTGCAGTGGCAAAGTAAAAAACGACTTAACCCGCCGCTTTCGTGAGCAGGACGCATCACGCGCGCTGCGCGTCGTTCGGCGCGCTCTTTTCCCGTGTTTTGCAGGCGATTTCGCGTGTCGTCGCTGCGAAGCGTCGCTGACGCCGTCAAAATTCTCTCGGAAAAAATTGCACGCTTCAGGGAAAAAATTGCTGGCATCGGCCTGCCGCCGCACTAGGCAATTTTTGCCGGTCACGATATTGATAAAAGCAACGGAAATTTTACGTGTGTGGCGCGTTGAGCTTTCGCGCTCCTGCGCCCAGTTGAGACCATCGAGGACATAGGGAAAGCCGCCATGCGCTATGATGATTTCCGCCGCAGCGACGACATCGAGGATCGTCGCGACGAAGGTGGCGGCATGGGCGGCGGTGGCGGCGGCTTCGGCCTGCCGATGGGCGGCGGCGGTCTCGGCATCGGCACCATCATCGTGCTCGGCCTGATCGGCTACGCCTTCGGCATCGATCCCCGTATCCTGATCGGCGGCGCCGAGATTCTCACCGGCGGCGGCCAGGCGCCGAGCTACCAGACCGATCGCCAGGCCTCCTCCGGCAAGCGCGGCGCGCCCACCGACGAGATGGGCAGCATGATCTCCGGCATCCTCGGCGAGATCGACGATCGCTGGACCGAGATCTTCCAGGCCAGCGGCCAGACCTACACCGGACCCAAGATCGTGCTGTTCAGGAATGCTACCAATGGCGGCCGTTGCGGCATGGCGCAGTCGGCGATGGGGCCGTTCTACTGCCCGCCGGACCGCACCATCTTCCTCGACACCGGCTTCTTCCGCGAGGTCGAGACGCGGTTCCGCGGCTGCTCCGGCAAGTCGGCGTGCGATTTCACCACCGCCTACATCATCGCGCACGAGGCCGGCCACCACATCCAGAACCTGCTCGGCATCATTCCGCGCGTGACGCGGCTGCAGCAGCAGGCCGGCAGCAAGGCCGAGGCCAATGCGCTCCAGGTCAAGGTCGAGCTGCAGGCCGACTGCCTGTCCGGCGTCTGGGTCAATCGCGAAGCCAAGAAGCGGCCGAACTTCCTCGAGCCCGGCGACATCGACGCGGCGCTGACCACGGCGAGCGCGATCGGCGACGACACCTTGCAGCGCCAGGCCACCGGGCGCGTGGTGCCCGACAGCTTCACCCACGGCTCGGCGGCGCAGCGCAAGCACTGGTTCATGATCGGCTATCAGCAGGGCACGGTCCAGGCCTGCAACACGTTCGGCGCCGGGGCATTGTAGCGACGATCTCGTGCCTCTATGGAGCAGCGCTCGCGCGCTGCACCGCGTCCGGGACACATGAGGAAACAGCAATGGCCTCGATCGACGAATCAAAGCAGTTCGTGCCGCTCAACATCGCGGTGCTCACCGTGTCCGACACGCGCGCGCTGGCCGACGACAGATCGGGGCAGACGCTGGTCGATCGTCTGACTGCGGCCGGTCATCGTCTGGCCGCGCGCGAGATCGTCACCGACGATATCGAGGCGATTCGCGCCGTGATCCGGCGCTGGATCGCAGACAGCGGCGTCGACGTCGTCATCACAACCGGCGGCACCGGCTTCACCGGGCGCGACGTCACGCCGGAGGCGATCGAGCCCTTGTTCGAAAAGCGCATGGACGGCTTCTCGATCGCCTTCCACATGCTGAGCCACGCCAAGATCGGCACCTCGACGATCCAGAGCCGCGCCACCGCGGGCGTGACGGGCGCGACCTACATCTTCTGCCTGCCGGGCTCGCCCGGCGCCTGCCGCGACGGCTGGGACGGTATCCTCGCCGCCCAGCTCGACTACCGCACCCGCCCCTGCAATTTCGTCGAGATCATGCCGCGTCTGGACGAGCACCTGCGCCGTCCCAAGGCGCAAGGCGCCACGGTATAGCCGCCGATCCTTCCGCGATCGGCGCGCTTGCTCAATTCCTGAAGCGGAGCGCGCTCCAGATGGTCAGCCACAGGCTGCGGCAGGTCTCGGCCCGCAGCCTGTGTGCGCGGCGCTTGTAGAGTTCGACCAGGTCTCCGCTGACATGGGGCATGGGCTTGGCTCTTGCGGTCGTCAGAGATCGCGTTCCCAGGTCTCGCCGACCAGAGGCTCGCCGAAGCCGCGGTGCGGCTCGGTCGAGACCAGGTGGAATCCGGCATCCTGGTAGATCTTTCGCGCGGCGAAGAGAATGCTTTGCGTCCACAGCGTCATGCGACGGTAGCCGCAGGCGCGCGCGAAGGTGATGCACTCGGATACGAGCCGCTGACCAAGCCCCTGTCCGCGCGCGCTGGGGTCGAGCAGCAGCAGGCGCAGCTTGGCGACATGCGCGCCCGCATCGACCACGAACACCGAGCCGACCGGCCGCCCGTCGATGTCGGCGATCCAGCAGCGCTCGCGCGCGGGATCGTGAGCCTTGAAAAAGCTCGCGACGATGTCGGCAACCAGGGCCTCGAAGTCCGCGTTGAAGCCGTATTCGCGGGCATAGAGCGCGCCGTGGCTCTGCACGATCCACCCCATGTCGCCGGGCCGCGGCGCGCGCAGGGTGGCAAGCGGCGCAGGCGCGCCCGCCAGGGAGAGCAGGCGTTCGATCGTCGCCATCGCCTCTGTCAGCGTCCTGCGATCCTCGCTTCGCATCGGCTGGAGCATCGCCCCGACATCGTCCTGCGACATGCGTTCGAGCCGGCCGAAGGCCTGGCGTCCTTTCGCGGTCAGCGTCAGCTGGTATTGCCGGCGGTCGGCCGGCAGCGGCTTGCGCAGGATCAGGCCGCTGTCCTCGAAGTTCTGCACGATGCGGCTGAGGTAGCCGGGGTCGAGGCCCAGCAACAGGCCGATCTCCTTGGCCGACTGCTCGCCGCCCTGGGCGATCTCGTAGAGCACCCGCGCCTCGCTGAGCGAGAACGGGCTCTTCATCAGCTGCTGGTCGAGCACGCCGAGCTTGCGGGTGTAGAAGCGGTTGAAGGCGCGGACGGCCTGAACCTGGTCGTCAGCGACGGGCGGGAAGGCACTGGACAGCATGGATCACCTCGATATTTGCCATCGTCAACTAATTATTTGACTTTGGCAAGTATCGATTTTGCTCAGCACGCCATGATGATCCGGCTCCGCAGCATCGTGCGCGACGAGCGGCCGAGGCGCCGCAACAGCCGTGCCTCGGCGCGCCGGGCCTGCGGGGGATAGCCGCCGATCCGGTCATAATGATCCCTGGCAATCAGCAGGCCCTGATCCCCCAGCGGGCCGGCGATTTTCCGCGCGATGGCACGCAGCAGGTCGCGCAGCCCCGTCTCGGAATAAGGCGAACGCGCATAGCGAAACACCGCCGCACGATCCCGTCCGCTGGCCGATACGGCCTGGATGAACTGGGTGGTCTCCTCGATCCAGCCCGTCTCGAGCATGGCGCCGGCGGGAAGGAACATCAGCCAGGGGGACCGCGCCTGGAGCGCGCCGGCCGCCAGGGCCGCGCCCTGCGACGATCCCTCGAAGCCGATGAAGCGGCAGCCCGCGACGTCGGCCACCCGTTCGATGACGCCGTTGCGGGTGCCGTCGACCAGAAGCACCTCGCGAATGATGCCGGCAGCGGCGCCCGGCACCAGCGCGGCAAGAGTAGCCACCGCCGTCTGCTCGACGCCTTCGGTCGGGATGATGACGCTCAGCATGATCGAGGCTTCAGTGCCTGCATTTCGGAAGAAACGTGGTTTTTGCTATATTTATAATGTTGTCATAAACACGCAGCGCTTCTTAGCGCAACGTTTTGGCAGCGGTTCGGCCTGCGATGGTAAACCGCCCGGACCCATCGCAGCAGAATGTGTCGTGGCCGGGGACGCTATGTTTCCGATTGTTTCGGTAAATTGTGATGTCTCACGGAGGTCTGCCGCCTGGGCTAGTGTCTGCAAGAGAAACTCGATGATTCCAGTGTGCCACAGCTTTCACATTGGGAAAAATGGGCAACCGGCGCCACGCAGAGCGAGATCATCCGATGAATGTCGAACATCCCGCCGACGCCGCGCCGGCTCCCGCCAGGCCGGGTGCCCAACCCACCTTGCGAATCCGGGCCGTGATGCTCGGCGAGCGCATCAACGCCTCGGGGCTCGAACTCGGCCCGCTGGTGTCGTCCACGCCCGCCGCGTTCCGGGTCCATGCCGGGCTTGCCGTGATCTTCCGCTACGGGGTGGTCGTGCTGATCGGATTGCTGCCCTCGGAAGAGAAGGTGCTGATCGACGGACTGAAGTCCCGGGTGACCGGCGAACTCAGCCCGTTCGAGGAGGAGATTGCACAGGCGCAATTGTGCCATGACGAGAACGCCGAAGCGATCCAGCCCGGCGGGCCGATCTGCCTCGCCAAATTCTCCGACGACCGGCTACTGCTGATTGCCGACGCGCTCGCCAAGAGCACGTCGCTGGCGCGCGACGAGCGGCGCGTCGCCGCGGTGTTCGATGTCATCGAGCCGTTCGCGCGCCGGCTCGCCGAACAAGGGCGGACGCCGCCGCGGCGCAGGGGCATCCTGCAGCTGATCGGCAATGCGCTGCTCGTGCAGCAGCGCGTCGCCGGTCGCGTCGCCGTGGCCGAGAAGCCCGACGTGCTCTGGGAGAAGCCCGAACTCGACCGGCTCTACGCGCGGCTCGAGGACGAGTACGAACTGAAGGAGCGGCTCGACACGCTCGAGCGCAAGCTTGCTGCGGTGTCGGAGACCGCCAACGCGCTGACCGACATCATCGACACCCAGCGCTCGCTCCGCCTCGAGATCGCCGTGGTCGTGCTGATCGTGATCGAGGTCGCGATAGGCTGTTTCCAGATCCTGTCAGGTATTCACTGAGGCGCCCCGGCGCGGGAAGGCTGTCGCGCGCCTGCCTGCGCCTGCCATCCTGCGATTTCGGCGAGCGCGGCATCAGGCCGCCGCTCGGCCGTCGCGCAGCGGCCGGGATAGATCCGGCCGGCATCGCCTTCGATGGTGATCCAGTCGCCCTCCGACAAGGTCGCCTTGCCGAGCCGCGCCCGGCGCGCGGCCTGTTCGATCTTCAGGTCGCCGCAGCCGACCACGCAGGGCTTGCCCATCTGCCGTGCCACGAGGGCCGCATGCGAGGTCCGCGCGCCCACCGATGTCACGATCCCGGACGCCACCGCGAAGCCGGCGACGTCGCCGGTACTGGTGTCGGGACGCAGCAGGATCACCGGTTCGCCATCGGCCGCCAGCCGCCGGGCGCCTTCGGAATCGAATGCCGCGCGACCGATGCCGATGCCGCCGGACGCGCCGATGCCGGTCGCCGCCGGCATGCCAGGATCGACCAGCGTGATGTCGGCGAGCGCGGCCAGGTCGATCCCGGCAAGGCGCAGCAGCGCCTCGTCGGTCGGGATCAGTCCCTCGTGCACGAGGTCGATGGCGATCCGCACCGCGGCGCGCGGTGTCCGCTTGGCCGTGCGGGTCTGCAGCATCCAGAGCTTGCCGTTCTCCACCGTGAACTCGACATCCTGCACGTCGCCGAATTCGCGTTCGAGCCGCTTCAGGACCTCGCCAAGTTCGCTGCGGATTCCGGGCAGCGCCCGGGCGACGGCGTCGTCCGTGTCGGGCGTGCGGCGGCCGGACACGACGTCCTCGCCCTGCGCGTCCAGGACCAGATCGATCATCGGGGCCGGTGCTCCGGTGGACGGATCGCGCGAGAACGCCACGCCGGCACCGGAGGCGAGGCCGCCATTGCCGAACACCATGGCCTGCACCGTGACGGCTGTGCCTTCGAGCTCCTCGAGCTGCTGGAGCTTGCGATAGGTCTGCGCGCGTTCGCTCGTCCAGGAGCGGTAGACGGCCTGCGCGGCGGCCTCGAGTTGCGCGAATGCATCGTCGAGCCAGCCCTCGGCACGGTCTTCCACCAGCGCCTGCTCCGCAGCGGCGAGCCGCTCGAGCGCCTCGCCGTCCAGCTCCCGGTCATTGGCCACCGCCTCGGCGCTGCAGAGCTCGGTGATGCGTGCGGAGAAGAGCGAGGCATCTAGCCCGAGCACGGTCTCGCCGAAGCTCTCCAGAAAACGACGCCGGCAATCCCATGCGAGTCGCGGCCTGCCAGTTGAGCGGATCAGCCCGTGCACGACATCGCCGGTGCAGCCGACGTCGAGGACGGTGTCGAGCATGCCCGGCATCGAGCGCGCCGCGCCGGACCGCACCGAGACCAGGAGCGGCCGCCTGCGGTCGCCGTAGCGTTTGCCGGTCGCGCTCTCCAGGAAGGCGATGCCTTCCTTGAGTCCGTCGCGCAGGCGCTCGGCGGCGTGGGCGCGATCGGCAATGATGTCGGCGCACAGCTTGACCGGCAGCACGAAGGCCGGCGGCACCGGCAGGCCGAGCGCCGCCATCCGGGCGAGGTTGGCGGCCTTGGCGCCGATCTCGTCGGCCGGCCGCAATTCGGTCGCATCAGTGCCGATACGCACGATATGCATGGTGGGTTCCTCAGGCTGCGAGATCGATCATGATGTGACGGCGGAGCAGGTGACCGAACGCCGCGAAACGGTCGGTGGCGCGTTCGATGGCGCGGGCGAGTTCGATGACCGACAGCGAGGTCGCGACGTCGAAAGCGCCCCGGAACACCAGCGTGGTGGTGGCTCTCTCCCTGACGTCGGCGTCATGTTCGGCGTCGATCAGGCGGGTCACGGCGGCGAGCGCGTCCTCTGAATCGACCCGATGGCCTTCCGGGACGTCGATCGCCGCCGCGACGCCGCTGGCGGCGATCTCGGTCGCCCGCAGGGCCACCACGCAAAGCTCGGCCAGCAGCGTCAGCAACGAAGGATCGATCCGCTCGGGAAGCAGCGAGGCGACGAAGGCTGCCTGTTCGAGTTCGTCGATCGCTTCCTCGGCGCGGTCGATCAACTGGCCGATCACGGGCCGGGCGCCGAGGCGATCGACCTCCTTGCGGCTCTCCAGCGCGATGCGATCGGCCTTCTGCTCGATCGCGGCGCAACGCTGCGCCAGCGGCTTGCCGTCGACGGGCTGGCCGGAGCCGAGCGCGGCGATATGGCGGGCGATCGCGCCGACGAGGTCGTGGGCGAGTCCGGCCTGTCGCAGCACCGCGGCAAGCAGCGTACCATCGACGCGATCGAGATGCCGCACCAGATCGGCTTCGATCTGGTCACGCACCGTCCTGACCGAGCGTCCCGCCAGCAGGGCCTCGGTCGAGGCGCGCAATGCCGCCTTGAGGAAGTCGACCGCCGCGCTTCGGCCCAGCGCCTGATCCAGCCGTTCGCCGAACCCGATCCGTGACGGTGCGGCATTCCTGACCGCCGATCCCAGCAGCTCGTTGCCGCCGAGTTCGAGAAAGCCGCGGTGGCCGATGCGGTGGCGGGCCGCCCATTCCAGGATGCGGGTTGCGTCGTCCTTTGCGACCCAGCTCCGTAGCAGCTTGCGGGCCTTGTTCCAGTCGATCATGAAGACCAGTGCAGCGCCGATCGCCGCGAGAAATTCGTCGCGATCAGCGGCGTTGCCGGCCTGGTATTGTCCGGTGACGAGATAGAAGGCCTGCTCCTCGCCGAGGCCCGCCGCGGTGTGACGGTCGAGCCCGCTCCATGTCGCCTTGAATTTCTCGAACATCGAAATGAAGAACTTCGCACGGGCCAGGTGCACGTCCGTATAGGTCACGGTGACCGCATTCCTGTTCACCGCGATCACGACGACATGGGCGTCGGTGGTGCCGATGTCGTTCTGAATCAGGAGCCGCCCGCCAGCGCGCGTCGCCATTGTGTCGAGGCCGGGATGGTTGAACTTGAGGCCGCGCGTGCCGTTCAGGCCGTTCATGAAGGCAACGACCGCGCTGCGGTCCTCGGCGTGCAATCCAAAGACATGGGCGCCGTCCAGTGCTTCCTCGGCGCAACTGGCCGCCAGCCTGTTGAGCTGCTTGTGCAGGTCCATCACCAGTCGGTGCAGGCTGTCGCCGCCGGTTTCCGCCACGCCGGTGAGCCGCGCGATCCGTGCGATCTCGATCTCGCTCGTGGCGTCGAGCAGGCCTGCGCTGCGGATCGTCTCGAGCCGTGCATTGGCCTTGCTGCCTTCTTCCGGCGTGCCGGCAACCACGGCCCGGATCATGGCCGCCGCGTCATCCTGAATCTCCTTGATCAGCTTTGCGAGATTCGGCGCCGCGAGCCTGTCCTGCCCGACCATGTGGGCACCGCCGATCAGCGTCGCGATCGCACCCGGCGGAATCCCCGCTGCCTTGCTTTCGAGGCTGAGATCGGTCGGCGATCGCTCCGGCTCCCGCGCGTGGTGGGCCGCGGCCTGCAGCGCGCTCATCCGTACCTTGATGCGGTCATTGGCGGAGAGACCCTCTGCCACCAGCGCCGGCAACAGGATGTCGTCCTGTCCGAGTTCTTCGATGATCTGCGTTTTCATGATCGGTCCGCGCAAGGTTCGATGCGCGGATCATGCCGCAAGACGGCGGTGCGGCCGTTGCGCTAGATCATTCATCAATCTGTCACAACTGGCCGGCCTTGCGCAGCACGCCCGTGCAGTGACGTGCGATCGTGATCTCTTCGTTGGTCGGGATCACGAACAATTCAACGGCGCTACCGGCGGCGTTGATCCGCTCTCGCGCCGCCCGGTTCGCCTCGGCATCGATGCGCAGCCCGAGCCAGCCGAGGTGCTCGCAGATCCCGCGCCTGACATCCGGCGCATGCTGACCGATGCCGCCCGTGAAGACCAGGCAATCGAGCCCGCCCAGCGTCGTCGCCATCGCCGCGACCGCCTGCGCCGCGCGCAAGGTGAAGAGATCGACCGCCTCCCGTGCCGCGGGCGCCTCGCTCGCGAGCAGCGCGCGCATGTCCGCCGAGATGCCGGAGACGCCGAGCAGGCCGGACTCGTGGTAGAGCAGGTGCTGGACCTCGTCGACGGTCATGTTCTCGTGCTGTTGCAGATAGAGCAGCACGCCGGGATCGATCGTGCCGCAGCGTGTGCCCATCACGAGTCCGTCGAGTGGCGTCAGGCCCATCGTGGTGTCGAGGCTGCGGCCGTCGCGCAGGGCGCAAAGGCTGGCGCCGTTGCCGAGATGCGCGATCACGGTGTTTCGCGCTGAAACGTCCGGCGCGATATCGGCGAGCCGCCGGGCGACGTATTCGAACGACAGGCCGTGAAAGCCGTAGCGGCGCACGCCGCCCGCCTCGAAGCGCCGGGGAATCGCGAAGCGGCTCGCGGGCGGCGAAAGGCCGTGGTGGAAGGCGGTGTCGAAACAGGCGATCTGCACCAGGGCGGGCCGGAGCGCTGCCAGGGCGCGGACCGGTGCGAGGCAGCGCGGCTGGTGCAGGGGGGCCAGCGGCGTCAGCGCCTCCAGTTGCGCCTGGACGGCGTTCGTCAGTTCGACAGGACCGGAATAATTTGGCCCGCCATGCACGATGCGGTGGCCTGCGGCGCGCAGGCGATGATCGCTGAAGCGGTCCTCGATGAAGCCGAGCACGTCGGCGAACAGATGGCCGCCGTCCGTCTCCGAGGTGGTCGCCAGCGTCTCGTGCAGGCTTTCACCCGCGGGACCTTTCACCACGAGGCGGGGTCTCGTCTCGTGATCGTCGAGCAGGCCCTTGCAGAGCAGGGCAGGCTCGGCGTCTGCAATGTCGAACAGGCCGAACTTGATGCTCGACGAACCCGCGTTGAGGACGAGAACCGTGTCCGGCATGATGCGCCGTCAATCGCCGGCTTCGGCCGGCGTGTCGCCGCCGGAGCTGTTGGGCCAGACCCAGTCGCGAATCTCGGGCATGTCCTCGCCATGCTCGCGCACGTAATGGGTATGCTCGATCAGCTTGTCGCGGAATCGCTGCTTCACATGAGCCGCGCGCGCGGCAAGCCCCGGCACGCGCTCGATTGCCTCGATCGCGAGATGATAGCGGTCGAGCTCGTTCAGCACGACCATGTCGAACGGCGTCGTCGTGGTGCCTTCCTCGATGAAGCCGCGGACATGCATCCCGGCATGGTTGGTGCGGCTGTAGGTCAGCCGGTGAATCAAATGCGGATAGCCGTGATAGGCGAAGATCACCGGCTTGTCGGCCGTGAACAGGCTGTCGAAATCGCGGTCCGACAGGCCGTGCGGATGCTGATCCTTCGGCTGCAGCGTCATCAGGTCGACGACGTTGACGACGCGGATATTCAACTCGGGCAGCGCCCTGCGCAGCAGGTCGACGGCCGCGAGCGTCTCCAGCGTCGGCACGTCGCCGGCGCAGGCCATCACCACGTCGGGTTCGCCGCCCGGGCCTTCCGTGCCGGCCCAGGTCCAGATGCCGATGCCGGCGTCGCAATGCGTGGCGGCGTCCCGCATCGACAGCCATTGCGGCGCCGGTTGCTTGCCGGCCACGATGACGTTGATGCGGTCATAGGTGCGCAGGCAGTGGTCGCCGATCCACAACAGCGTGTTGGCGTCGGGCGGAAAGTAGATGCGGACGATGTCGGCCTTCTTGTTGGCGACGAGGTCGACGAAGCCGGGATCCTGGTGGCTGAAGCCGTTGTGATCCTGCCGCCAGACATGGGAGGTGAGAAGATAATTGAGTGAGGCGATCGGCCGCCGCCACGGCAGATGCCGCGTCACCTTCAGCCATTTGGCATGCTGGTTGAACATCGAATCCACGATGTGGATGAAGGCCTCATAGCAGGAGAAGAAGCCGTGCCGCCCGGTGAGCAAATAGCCCTCCAGCCAGCCCTGGCAGAGATGCTCGCTGAGCACCTCCATCACGCGGCCGTCCTGTGCGAGGTGGACGTCGTAGGGTTCGATGCTTTCCATCCAGACCCGTTCGGTGACCTCGAACACCGCATCGAGCCGGTTCGAGGCGGTCTCGTCCGGCCCCATGATGCGGAAATTGCGCTCTGCGGCGTTGAGACGGATGACGTCGCGCAGGAATTTGCCGAGTTCGCGCGTGGCTTCCGCGATCACGGCGCCGGGCCGGGGCGCATCGATGGCAAAGCTGCGAAAGTCCGGCAGCTTCAATTCCTTCTTGAGGAGCCCGCCATTGGCATGCGGATTGGCGCCCATGCGCCGCGAGCCCGCAGGCGCCAGCGCCTGCAGTTCGGGGACCAGCGCGCCGTTCGCGTCGAACAGCCTGTCGGGTTCGTAGCTGCGCATCCAGTCTTCGAGGATCTTCAGATGCGCCGGATTCTCGCGGCAGCCTGCAACCGGCACCTGGTGCGCGCGCCAGAAGCCCTCGACCTTCTTGCCGTCGACCTCCTTGGGCCCGGTCCAGCCCTTCGGGCTGCGCAGCACGATCATCGGCCAGCGCGGCCGTTCGACATGGGCGCGCCCGTCGCGCGCCTGCTGCTGGATCGATTTGATGCTGGCGAACGCGGTGTCGAACGCGGCGGCCATGGCCTGATGCATCAATCCGGGATCGTCGCCCGCGACGAATATCGGCTCATGGCCGAAACCACGGAACTGGTCCCGGATCTCCTCGTCGCGCATCCGGCCGAGCACGGTGGGGTTGGCGATCTTGTAGCCGTTGAGATGCAGGATCGGCAGCACCGCGCCGTCATGGGCCGGGTTGAGGAACTTGTTGGAGTGCCAGGATGCCGCGAGAGGCCCGGTCTCGGCCTCGCCGTCGCCGACGACGCAGGCCACGATCAGGTCCGGATTGTCGAACGCCGCGCCATAGGCGTGCACCAGTGCGTAGCCGAGTTCGCCGCCCTCGTGGATCGAGCCCGGCGTTTCGGGCGCCGCGTGGCTGGGGATGCCGCCGGGGAAGGAGAATTGCCGGAACAGCTTGCGCAATCCCTCCGCATCGCGGCCGATATCCGGATAGATTTCGCTGTAACTGCCTTCGAGATAGGTGTTGGCGACCATGCCGGGCCCGCCATGGCCGGGGCCGCAGACATAGAGCACGCTGACGTCCTGCGCGCGGATGACGCGATTGAGATGGGCGTAAATGAAGTTCAGCCCCGGCGTCGTGCCCCAATGGCCGAGCAGGCGCGACTTGACGTGCTCGGGCTTCAGGGGCTCGCGGAGCAGCGGATTGTCCAGAAGATAGATCTGCCCGACGGACAAATAGTTGGCGGCGCGCCAATAGCGGTCGAGAAGCTCGAATTCGTGGCTCGCCGCGCCTGATTTTTGTTGATTTGTCATGTTCCTGCCACCTTCACCCAGCGCCCGTCACCAACCTGGCTCCGGCACGATCGATCCGTCGGCATCAAACGGGATCGCCGTGACGGTCGTGTTGCGTGAGGTCAAAAAGCCCCGCCTGAACAATGGGCGGTTTACTTTGCATGGGGTTGTTTTTCGTCCCATGCGTGATTGTTCTTGATTTGTTCCTAACGCGCGCTATCTTGAGTCCATGAGCCAAGCATCCTCTCATGCTCTCAAGCACCCGCCGGTCACGGCGCCCTCCGAGCCGGCGGGTGCGCCTTCTGATTTCCCAGAACTGGGCGTTGCCATCGACCGCGCGCGCAGGCGCGGGCGGGGCGCCCAGTCCAATGCCAGCGGCCGTTTCGAGGCGGAGGCGAGGGTCGCCTTCGACGACGGCTGGCAGAGCCTGGAAGAGCTGCCGCCGTTCAAGACCAGCGTCGCGGTCGACACTTCGCGCAAGGTGATCACCCGCAACGAATCCCCGGACATCGGCTTCGACCGTTCGATCAACCCCTATCGCGGCTGCGAGCATGGCTGCGTCTATTGCTTCGCGCGGCCGACCCACGCCTATCTCGGCCTGTCGCCGGGGCTCGACTTCGAATCGAAACTGTTCGTGAAGCCCGATGCGCCCGCGCTGCTGGAGAAGGAACTCGCCGCCGCCGGCTACGAGCCGCGCATGATCGCGATCGGCACCAACACCGATCCCTATCAGCCGATCGAGCGCGAGCGGAAGATCATGCGCGGCATCCTGGAGGTGCTGGAGCGCACCGGCCATCCGGTCGGCATCGTCACCAAATCGGCACTGGTCGTGCGTGACATCGATATCCTCGCGCGGATGGCGAGGCGCAACCTCGCCAAGGTCGCGATCTCGGTCACCTCGCTCGATCCGAAGCTGGCGCGCACCATGGAGCCGCGCGCCGCGACGCCGCCGAAGCGCCTGGAGGCCCTGAAGCAGCTCTCCGAGGCCGGCATTCCCACCACCGTGATGGTGGCGCCGGTGATCCCCGCGCTGAACGATGCCGAGATCGAGCGCATCCTCGATGCGGCCGCCCATGCCGGCGTCAAGGAAGCCTCCTACATCCTGCTGCGGCTGCCGCTGGAGGTCCGCGACCTGTTCCGCGAATGGCTGATGGCGAACTATCCCGACCGCTACCGCCACGTCTTCACCCTGATCCGCGACATGCGCGGCGGCCGCGACTACGACGCGAAATGGGGCGAGCGGATGAAGGGCACCGGCCCGATGGCCTGGACCATCGGCCGCCGCTTCGAGATCGCCTGCGACCGGCTCCGCCTGAACAAGCGCCGCGCGAAGCTGACCACGGACCATTTCGCCCGGCCGAAGCAGAACGGCGATCAGCTCAGCCTGTTCTGAGCGCGGGATAGCGGGGAATTCCGCAGTTCCGGGTTGCGCAGCTGCCGTCGGCTGCGCACGATCCCGGCCATGATTCGAGACAAATCCGCCAGCAAGCCGGCCGGGAAGGGCGCCGCGAGGACAGCCGCGACAGCAAGGCCCGGCAAACCGGCCGCGGCGAAGTCATCCGTTGGCAAGGCGGGCGCGGGCAAGCGCGTCGGCAGGAAGGGCATCATCGCCATTGCCCCGCCGAGCTTCCGCCGCGAGCGCGCGCTGATCAAGCGCGGCATCTGGCCGATCGCCGGCTGCGACGAGGCCGGGCGCGGGCCACTCGCAGGCCCGGTGGTGGCGGCCGCCGTGATTCTCGATCCGGACCGCATTCCCCGCGGCATCGATGATTCCAAGCGGCTGACCGCCGAACAGCGCGAAAAGCTGTTCGAGAAGATCTGTGCCACGGCGCAAGTCTCGGTCGCCGTCGCCTCGCGGGCCCGGATCGACCGCGACAACATCCTGCGCGCATCGCTGTGGGCGCTCAAGCGCGCGGTGGTGGCGCTGCCGGAAGCGCCACGCCACGTCTTCGTCGACGGACGCGACCGGCTCGACACAGCCTGCGACTGCGAGGCCGTGATCGGCGGCGACGGCATGGTGCTGTCGATCGCCGCCGCCTCGATCGTCGCCAAGGTGACCCGCGACCGCCTGATGTGCGCGCTGGCGCAGGATTACCCAGGCTACGGTTTCGAGCAGCACAAGGGCTACGCCGTCCCTGAGCATCTGGAGGCGCTGAACCGTCTCGGTCCCACCGTGCATCATCGCACCTTCTTCGCTCCCGTCGCCGCCGCGCGCGCCAAGCACATGCCATGGACAGTCGAGCCGGCGCAGGATCTATTCTCGGTGACGGAGATCGAACGGCAGATGGCGGTCAACGGCGACATCGACGCGTCGGCAGGCCTTTAGCTTGACCTCCGGCTTTTTCATCGTGATGGCCGGGCTTGACCCGCCATCCATCTCTGACCCGCGGTACGAAGAACGTGGATGCCCGGGTCAAGCCCGGGCATGACGAGCAAACCGTCGTTGCCACGACGCACCCCGCCCTTTATCAAAACAACAGTGAGCGAATAGGGCCGGCTGCACGGGTTGGCTGCATCTTTCGGGCGTTGCATGCGGTTTACCTCCCTGGTCATCGAGCTCATTCGCGCCCGGCCGCGGCTGATCGTATGGATCGCCGTGCTGCTGCAGGCCGCGATGTGGCTGTTCGTGGCGATGGTGTTCTATCGCAGCCCGCCGGGCAGCCTCGCGACCCTGCTCGCCTTCGGACGGGAATACCAGGTCGGCACCGATCTCGGGCCGCCGCTCGCGACCTGGCTCGCCGACATCGCCTATCGCGCCGCGGGCGGCCACATGTTCGGCGTCTATGTGCTGGCCGAACTGTGCCAGATCGCCACGCTGATCACGCTCTATTACCTGTCCCGCGCCGTGGTCGGCACGCAGCAGGCGGTGCTCGCCGTGCTGCTCACCATGACCCTGCTGGCCTTTTCCTCGCCGGCGCTGGAATTCGGACCGCTGGTACTGGCGCGGCCGCTCTGGGCGCTGCTGCTGCTGCATTCCTGGCAGATCATCGGGCAGCGCCGCGGCAATGCCTGGTTCGCATGGTCGATCGAGGCCGGCCTGTTGCTGCTGACCACGCCGGCGGCGATCTTTCTCCTTCTGCTGCTTGTGGTCTTCGCGCTCGCGACGGCCGGCGGCCGGCGCACGCTGCGCGCGCTCGATCCGTTGTTCGCGCTGATCGTCGTCGCCGTGCTGGCCTTGCCCTATGCCGTCTGGGTGATGCGCGCCGAAACGCTGGTCCTGCCCGCATTGCCGCAGATTGCGGAGCTGAATACCCGGGCGATCCACGGTGCCTGGCTGCTCGGCGGGCTGCTGCTGGGCGCCGCGGCCATCCCGGTCCTGACGGTGCTCAACACCGGCCTGTTCGACGCCGAGGGCGAGGAGGCGCCGATCATCTACCGGCCGCCGGTCGAACCGCTCGCGCGCCGCTTCGTCTATTTTTTCGCGCTGGCGCCGTCGCTCGGAGCCGTGTTGATCTCCAGTCTGCTCGGCCTCGACGCCGTGGTCGGCGGTGCCGGCGTCGTGATGCTGATGTCGGGCCTCGCCGTGATCGTGGCGGCCGGTGATCTCATCGCGATGCGCCGCGCGCGGATGCTGCGCATGGTCTGGGCCGCCGCCGTGGTGGCGCCCGCCCTCGGCGTCGTGCTCGCCGTGCTGTTCCTGCCCTGGACCGGCAGCAACGAGATCGCCACCTCGATGCCGGCCCGTGCGATCGCGGACTTCTTCGACGAGAGCTTTTCCCGCCGTACCAACCATCGCCTCCGTGCGGTCGCCGGCGAGACCCAGCTGGCGAGCCTGATCACGCTGCATTCCGGCCGGCCGCACCTGTTCATCGATGCCGATCCGAAGCGGACGCCATGGATGTCCTCAACCAAATTCTACGAGAGCGGCGGCGTCGTGGTGTGGCGCGCCTCGGATACCGCCGGCACGCCGCCGCCGGAGATACTGGCGCGCTTCCCGGGCATCGTGCCGGAGGTGCCGCGCGCCTTCGAATGGCTGGTGACGGGCCGCCAGCAGCTGTTGCGCGTCGGCTGGGCCATCGTGCGGCCGAAGGGGACGTGAGGTCGGTCTGGCGCTTCTTCAGGCGCCCGCCAGCGCCTTCGCGATCGATCGCAGATCCTGCCAGGCCAGCCGCTTGTAGGCCGGCGAGCGCAGCAGATAGGCCGGATGGAAGGTCGGCAGCGCGCGGATGGTGCGCGTCCCGGTGTCGTAATCGAACCAGCGCCCGCGCGTGCGCATGATGCCGTCGCGGGTCGACAGCAGCGTCTGCGTCGAGGGATTGCCGAGCGTCACCAGCACGTCGGGGTTCACGAGCTCGATGTGGCGCTGGATGAAGGGCAGGCACACCTGCGTTTCCTGCGGCGTCGGCGTGCGATTGCCGGGCGGCCGCCACGGGATCACGTTGGTGATGTAGGCGGTGGTGCGGTTGAGGCCGATCGCGCCGATCATCAGGTCGAGCAGCTTGCCGCTGCGCCCGACGAAGGGCAGGCCTTCGATGTCCTCGTCGCGGCCCGGGGCCTCGCCGACGAACATGATGCGTGCATGCGGATTGCCGTCGGCGAACACCAGCCGCGTCGCCGTGTGCTTCAGTGCGCAGCCCTCGAAGCTCTCCATCAACTCGCGCAGCGCCTCCAGCGTCGGCGCGGTGCGCGCGGCCTCGCGGGCCGAGGCGATCGCGACGTCCGGCGCCGGCGCGGTCTCGCCGCGGATTACGGCGGGGGCAGCGACCGGCCGCGGGGCCTCCGGCGGCGGCGCGGCGCGCGGGGCGGGCGGCGGGGCATCCATTTCCGCCAGGCGGTCGATCGGTTCCTCAGCGATGGCGCAGTCGACCCCGGCCTCCAGATAGAAGGCGACCAGCTCTCGGACGGTGGGTGCGGGCTCGGGGATCATTTGGGTGGCCAGACCATTAGTTCAGTTTAGGGCGCCTTGCATCCCGGCGGAACGCATTTCCGTGGTTGTCCTACCCGGAAAAATCGGAAACAAGGGAGCCCAAATGACAAGGAACCGTCCGAGGCCGGAGATCAGATGAGCACCGAAGAACTGCCCCCGCGCGAATCCATGGAATTCGACGTCGTCATCGTCGGTGCCGGCCCGTCCGGCCTCGCCGCGGCGATCCGGCTGAAGCAACTCAACGCCGATCTCAACGTCGTCGTCGTCGAGAAGGGCTCCGAGGTCGGCGCGCACATTCTCTCCGGCGCCGTGATCGACCCGGCCGGCCTCGACAAGCTGGTTCCCGACTGGCGGGAGGATGCCGATTGTCCGCTGAAGACGCAGGTCAAGGACGACCGCTTCTACTGGATGACGGCCGGCGGCGCGATCAAGCTGCCCGGCTTCATGATGCCGCCGCTGATGGACAATCATCACTGCTACATCGGCTCGCTCGGCAATGTCTGCCGCTGGCTGGCACGGAAGGCCGAGGCGCTCGGCGTCGAGATCTATCCGGGCTTCGCCGCCGCCGAAGTACTCTATGACGAGGAGGGCAAGGTCCGCGGCATCGCCACCGGCGACATGGGCGTCGGCCGCGACGGCAAGCCGAAGGATTCCTTTACCCGCGGCATGGAATTGCTCGGCAAGTACACGCTGTTCGCCGAAGGCGCCCGCGGCAGCCTGACCAAGCAGCTCATCAACAAGTTCGCGCTCGACGCCAACAGCGAGCCGGCGAAGTTCGGCATCGGCCTCAAGGAGGTCTGGCAGATCGATCCGGCCAAGCACCAGAAGGGCCTGATCCAGCATTCGTTCGGCTGGCCGCTCGACCTCAAGACCGGCGGCGGCTCCTTCCTCTATCACTACGACGACAACCTCGTCGCCGTCGGCTTCGTCGTGCATCTCAACTATGATGATCCGTACCTGTCGCCGTTCGACGAGTTCCAGCGCTTCAAGACCCATCCGACGATCCGCGGCACTTTCGAGGGCGCCAAGCGGCTCGCCTATGGGGCCCGCGCCATCACCGAGGGCGGTTACCAGTCGGTGCCGAAGCTGAGCTTCCCCGGCGGTGCGCTGGTCGGCTGTGCAGCCGGTTTCGTCAACGTGCCCCGCATCAAGGGCGTGCACAATGCGATGGGCACCGGCATGCTGGCGGCCGAACATGTCGCGGCGGCGCTCGCCGCGGGCCGCGCCAATGACGAGATCGTCGATTACGAGAACGCCTGGCGTTCCTCGTCCGTCGGCAAGGACCTGTTCCTGGTTCGCAACGTCAAGCCGCTGTGGTCGAAGTTCGGCACCGTGCTCGGCGTCGCGCTCGGCGGCTTCGACATGTGGTGCAACACGCTGTTCGGCGCCTCGCTGTTCGGCACGCAGTCGCATGCCAAGCCCGACCGCGCCACGCTCGATCCCGCCAAGCAGCATGCGCCGAAGAGCTATCCGAAGCCGGACGGCAAGATCTCCTTCGACAAGCTGTCCTCGGTGTTCCTGTCCAACACCAACCACGAGGAGGACCAGCCGGTCCATCTCAGGGTCGCCGATCTGAACCTGCAGAAGACGTCGGAGCACGACGTCTTCGCGGGCCCCTCCAACCGCTATTGCCCGGCCGGCGTCTATGAGTGGGTCGAGGAAAGCTCGGGTCCGCGCTTCCAGATCAACGCCCAGAACTGCGTCCACTGCAAGACCTGCGACGTGAAGGATCCCAACGGCAACATCACCTGGGTTCCCCCGGAGGGCGGCGGCGGCCCGAACTACGAGGCGATGTAGCCAAAGGGTGGCCAAGGGAATGTGACGCACGTTCGCGTGACAACTGGCCGCGCGGCAGCTGGAGTGGCCACGATACGGCCATGTTGGCGGCGTCTTGGGGGCTCTCTCGGCCGGTTTGGGACGCGGGCGAAGCCATCCGCCCGGTCCGAATCCTTGCGGTGAGACGCCAAAAGCGGCATTGTCCGGGCTTGACGGTCCCGGGTCCGATGCCGCCGGCGTGTTCGCATGCGAGACGGCCCATTGCTGCAAGCCCAGGCACCACCAACTCAAGGCGAGCCCTGATGTTTTCAAATCGTTTCCACCGCTGGACTGTCGCCGCCATCGCCCTCATGGGCACCGCGATCGCGACGGTCCCCGGCGCGGTCCTGGCGCAGACGCCGGATCATCCGTCCGACACGGCGGCGCAGTTTCCGACCCGGAACGATCTGAAGTCGCTCACCACCTCAGGCAGCTATCTCGCCGCGCGCCATGCCAGCGTCGAGCGCGATGCCGCGTCCGCCGCCGCATTCTACCGCTCGGCGCTGCGCACCGATCCCAAGAACAACGAGCTGCTCGACCGCGCCTTCATCTCCTCGGTCGCCGACGGCGACATCGATGAGGCGGTCAAGCTTGCCGAGCGCATCCTCACCATCGACAAGACCAACCGCGTCGCGCGCCTCGTCGTCGGCGTGCATGACCTCAAGCAGAAGAAATACGCCGCCGCGCAGACCAATATCAGCCAGTCGATTCGCGGTCCGATCACCGATCTGGTCGCCACGCTGCTGTCGGGCTGGGCCGCCTATGGCGCGGGCGATGCCAAGAGCGGCGTCGCCACCATCGACAAGCTCGCCGGTCCGGAATGGTATCCGCTGTTCAAGGATCTGCACACCGGCATGATCCTCGAGCTCGCCGGCCGGGAGAAGGACGCCGGCACGCGCTTCGAGCGCGCCTACAAGCTCGATGATTCCATGCTGCGCGTCACCGAGGCCTATGCGCGCTGGCTGTCGCGCAACAAGGATTCGGCCGCCGCCACCACCGTCTATGAGGCCTTCGACAAGAAGCTCGCCCGCCATCCGCTGATCGTGGACGGAATGCGCGAGACCCGCGCCGGCAAGAAGCTGCCGCCGCTGGTGGATTCGGCCCAGGCCGGCGCCGCGGAGGCGCTCTACGGCATCGGCGCCACCTTGACCCGCCGCGGCGGCGAGGATCTGGCGCTGGTCTATCTCCAGCTCGCGCTCTATCTCCAGCCCAGCCATCCGCTGGCGCTGCTGTCGCTGGCCGACCTCTACGAATCGGTGAAGCGGCCGAAGATGGCGATCAAGGTCTATGAGCGCGTGCCCGCGACCTCGCCGCTCAAGCGCAACGCACAGATCCAGCTCGCGATCGATCTGGATACCGCCGACCGCACCGACGAGGCGATCAAGATCCTCAAGGGCGTCACCTCGGAGGATCCCAAGGATCTCGAAGCCATCATGGCGCTCGGCAACATCGAGCGCGGCCGCAAGAAGTTCGGCGATTGCGGCGCGACCTATTCGCGCGGCATCGAAGTGCTGCCGGCCGGCAACGACAAGGCCAACAGCGTCTGGTACTATTACCGCGGCATCTGCCTCGAGCGTTCCAAGCAGTGGAGCAAGGCCGAGGCGGACATGAAGAAGGCGCTCGAGCTCCAGCCCGACCAGCCTCATGTCCTCAACTATCTCGGCTATTCCTGGGTCGACCAGGGCATCAATCTCGACGAAGGCATGAAGATGATCAAGCGTGCCGTCGAGCAGCGGCCCGACGACGGCTACATCGTCGACTCGCTCGGCTGGGCCTATTACCGCATCGGCAATTACGAGGAGGCGGTGAAGAACCTCGAGCGCGCGATCGATCTCAAGCCCGAGGATCCCACCATCAACGATCACCTCGGTGACGCCTATTGGCGCGTCGGCCGCACGCTGGAAGCCAAGTTCCAGTGGGCGCACGCCCGCGATCTCAAGCCCGAGCCGGAAGAGCTTCCAAAGATCGAGGCCAAGATCGCCAACGGTCTCACCGACGACAATTCGAACTCTTCGGCCGCTGAGGCGGAAAAGAAGAAGGACGACGGCAAGGGCGGTTGAGTTTGCGTTCGGGGGTTGCACGCCAATGCCGGCGTTGATTGAAGAGGGACGGGCGAAGGTCAATCTGAGCCTTCGCGTCGTCGGCCGTCGTGCCGACGGCTATCACGATCTCGAAAGCGTGGTCGCATTCGCCGACTGTGCCGACCGGCTCACGCTCGAGCCGGGCAGCGAGCTGTCGCTCACCACGACGGGGCCGCTGGCTGCCGCCTGCGGCGAGACCTCGGACAACCTCGTGTTCAAGGCCGCCCGATTGCTCGCCGAAGCGGTGCCGAACCTGAAGCTCGGGTCCTTCGCGCTGGACAAGGTGCTGCCCGTCGCGGCCGGCATCGGTGGCGGTTCCGCGGACGCCGCGGCAGCGCTGCGGCTCCTGGCGCGCCTCAACAACCTGTCTCTCGACGATCCCCGCCTGCAGCAGGTCGCGCTCGCGACCGGCGCGGATGTGCCGGTGTGCCTGCTCTCGCGCGCCTGCGACATGACCGGCGTCGGCGAGCAATTGCTGCCCCTGAAGCTGCCGGTGATGCCCTGCGTCATGGTCAATCCGCGCGTGCCGGTTGCGACCAAGGACGTTTTCCAGGAGCTCGGCCTGCGCAATGGCGAGCTTCTGGTCGGCGCCACCGACGTTCTCGAGGCCTCGGCTTGGCCGGAGGAGGGCGGTTCGACCGCCGACTGGGTCGCGGTTCTCGAGACCGTCGCCAACGATCTGGAAGCGCCGGCAATGCGGATCGAGCCTGTCATCGGCGAGGTGCTCGACGCGTTGCGCGGCTCCGCCGGCGTCAAGCTCGCGCGCATGTCCGGCTCGGGCGCGACGTGTTTTGCAATCTACGGCTCGCCAACCGAGGCGCACGCCGCGGCCGAGAGGATCCGCCGCGATCATCCCGGCTGGTGGGTGCATGCGGGAACGCTGAGCTAGAGCGTTTTCGAGCGAAGTGGACACCGGTTCGCGTAAAGAAAACGCGTCAGAACAAGAATCTAGAGCTTCGGTTCTGATTCAATCAGAACCGAAAATGCTCTAGGCCGCGCCGTCCTCGGACAGTCCGAGGAACGTCCGGATCGCAGCCAGCACCTCCTGCGGCTTGTCGTGCTGCAGCCAATGCCCGGCATCCGCAATCATCTGCACGCGTGCATTGATGAAATGGCGCTCAAGGCCCTCGGCCTTGGCGAGAAAGCTTTCGCCGGCATTCAGCAGCAAGGTCGGGCATGTGATGCGCGACCAGAGTTCGACGTGATCGTCGGGCCAGAGCCGATGCGGCGCGCTGGCGCGCTGATAGGGATCGAACTTCCAGCTGAAGGTGCCGTCTTCGTTCTGCCGCGCGCCGTGCGTGGCGAGATGCAGCGCGAGGTCGCGCGACAATCGCCTGTTGTGCAGCATCATCTGCCCCGCCGCATCGCCGAGCGTCGCATAGCGCCGTGGGGTTCGGTCGTGCAGCCTGTCGAGCTGGCCGATCCATTTGCTGATGCGCTCATGCGCCGGCGGCTTTTGCGCATCCGGCAACATCGTCACGCCGTCCAGGACGACGAGCTTTTCGACCTGCTCGGGGAACGACCCTGAAAAGATCAGGCTGACCATGCCGCCCATGGAATGACCGATGAGGGTCACCTGAGGCGCCGCGATGCTGCGGATCAGCTGCGCGAGATCGTAGACATATTCTGTCAGCGCATAACTGCCGCCTTTGGTCCAGTCGGAATCGCCATGGCCGCGCAGGTCGGGCGCGATCACATGGTAATGCGGCCGCAAGGCGCGGGCGATGACGTCCCAGCTGCGGCAATGGTCGCGTCCGCCGTGAACCAGCACGAGCGGCGGCGCGCTCTCGTTGCCCCAATCGGCATAGTGCAGGCGCAAGCCGTGCGACGTGTAGAAATGGCTCTGGGGACCTTGCATCGCAGCGCTATCCATTCGCCGGTCGCCGGGCCAGTGCGAGTGAAAGTCCAAGCCCGGCGATGAAGACGCCCGAGCCCTGGGGCAGGTGCCGCATGAGATGCGGCCGCGCCGTCAAATGCGCGCGCGTGGCCGCGGCCATCAGCACCACGACGGCGTCGACAAGCGTGTTGAGCGCGACCGAGGCGACCAGAGCCGCCGCGGCCAGGAACAGCCAGAAATTCGCGTCTTGCATCCCGTTGTCGTAACCGAGCGCGCCGCGATTGCAAGGCCGCTTGGTTAATCCATCCGGCGGAAGATCACGCTGGCATTCACCCCGCCGAAGCCGAAACCGTTGGAGATCGCATGCTGCATCGGGACCGGCCGCGCCGCGCCCGCAACGATGTCGATGCCGTCGGCGGCGGGATCCGCATTGTCGAGATTGAGCGTCGGCGGCGCGATCTGGTCGCGTAGCGCGAGCACGGTGAAGATCGCCTCCAGACCACCGGCTGCGCCCAGCAGGTGACCGGTGGCCGATTTCGTCGCGCTGACCGCGATGTTGCGATGTCGGCCGAACAGGGCGGCAATGGCGCCGAGTTCGCTTGTATCGCCGGCGGGCGTCGAGGTCGCATGGGCATTGAGGTGCTGCAGGTCGGCGGGCGCGAGCCGGGCCTGCCGGAGCGCCAGCTCCATGGCGCGGCGGGCGCCATCGCCGTCGGGCGGCCCCGACGTCATGTGATAGGCATCGGCGGTCGTGCCATACCCGACGACTTCAGCGATCGGCGCCGCGCCGCGCGCCAGCGCATGCTCCAGCTCCTCGATCACCAGGATGCCCGCGCCCTCGCCCATGACGAAGCCGTCGCGGTCGCGATCGAACGGGCGCGAAGCGCGTGAGGGTTCGTTGTTGAAGCCGCTGGACAATGCGCGCGCCGCCGCGAAACCGCCGAGGCTGACGAGATCGATGCAGGCTTCCGACCCGCCGCAGATCGCGATGTCGGCATCGCCGCCGCGGATCAGGCGGGCGGCGTCGCCGATCGCCTGGACGCCGGCGGCGCAGGCCGTGACCGGGGTGCCCAGCGGTCCCTTGTAACCGTGCCTGATCGAGACGTGGCCGGCCGCGAGATTGGCGAGGAAGGAGGGGATGGTGAATGGCGACAGCCGGCGTACGCCGCGCTGGTCGGTGGTCCGCACCGCCTCGACCAGCGCCGGGAAGCCGCCGATCCCCGATGCAATGATCGTGGCGGTCCGCTCCTGCGCCAACGTCTCTTGCGGAGTCCATCGGGCCTGCGCGATCGCCTCTTCGGCGGCAAGCAGCGCGAACAGGATGAAGCGGTCCATCTTGCGCTGATCCTTCGCCGCGGCCGCCTGCGCTGGGTCGAAGCCGCCGTCCGGATCGTCCGCCTTGTCGGGCACGAGGCCTGCGATGCGCGCCGGCAACGCCTGCGACCATTCGGGCAGCGGCCGCAATCCGCTCCGGCCGGCCAGCAGCCGTCGCCACACCAGTTCGACACCGCAGCCCAGCGGGGACACCGCACCCATTCCCGTTACGACGATACGACGCATGTCAGTCTCCGGCCGGCGCGACAGCTGGGTTCATGGCCCTGAGCGAGGCAAGCCGCGCGCGCATTCCGCGGCTGGCGCGACGCCCGGGGACGGCGATTGTGTTGCCCAGCGTGATCGGCTTGAGGTCGGTGGCATCGACCACGATCGGATCGAATGGACGCGCATTGCGCCGGTCCGCGAGCAGGATGGATTCTCCTTTCGGCGCGAGATGCTTGTTGCCCCAGGCCAGCAGCGCGACGATCACGGGAAAGAAATCCCGTGCCTTGTCGGTCAGCACATATTCGTAGCGCGAAGGCCGTTCCTGGTAGCGGCGGCGAACGAACATGCCGCGCTCGGTGAGATGGGCGAGGCGCCGCGACAGGATGTTCGGTGCGATCCCGAGGCTCTGCGAGAATTCGTCGAACCTGGTCGCGCCCTGAAACGCGTCGCGCAGGATCAGGATGCTCCACCATTCGCCGACCGTCTCCACGGCGCGGCCGACCGGACATTCCTGGATGGAGACAGATTTTGGCTGCATGGGCGGGAACGTAGGGTAGTAACTTTCAAAATGCAAGTAACTTGGGACTGCAAGGTGGACGGCTAAATCGGGATACGAGATCGCGAAGTCGTCGCTGTGATTTGAAAGGGGAGTTGCTGGACGACGGTTGTGCGCCATCCTCGGCATTGCGAGCGCCGCGAAGCAATCCAGAATCTCTGCGCAGATGCAGGCTGGATTGTGTCGCGGAGCCTGTCATCGGGCCGCGCTTCGCGCGGACCCGGTGGCTCGCAATGACGGCGTTGATGCAGTAGCGGCGCTATCTCGTTGGCGCCGTCCCGGCCTGGCAAGCTGGAGAGGCGAGTCCTAGTGCGACCGCGCCAGGCAGAACGCCACGACCTGTTCCAGCGCGCTCTTCATCGGCGAGGGCGGGAACAGCGCCAGCGCGTCGACGGCCATGGCGCCGTAGTGCTGGGCGCGGCTCAGCGTGTCTTCCAGCGCGCGGTGCTTGTTCATCAGGCCGATGGCGTGGTCGAGATCGGTGTCGCCGATTTCGCCGCGCTCGAGCGCCTTGATCCAGAAGGCACGCTCGGTGTCGTTGCCGCGGCGGAAGGCGAGCACCACGGGCAGCGTGATCTTGCCCTCGCGGAAATCGTCGCCGGTGTTCTTGCCGAGCTTGGCGCTCTTGCCGCCGTAATCGAGCACGTCGTCGACGAGCTGGAAGGCGATGCCGAGGTTCATGCCGACCGAGCGACAGGCGGTCTGCTCCGCCTTGGGGCGGTTGGCGATCACCGGGCCGACCTCGCAGGCGGCGGCGAACAGTTCGGCGGTCTTGCCGCGGATCACGGCGAGATATTCGTCCTCGGTGGTGGCGGTGTTCTTGGCCGCCGCAAGCTGCATCACCTCGCCCTCGGCGATGGTCGCCGCCGCCGCCGACAGGATGTCGAGCGCGCGCAGCGAGCCGACCTCGACCATCATGCGGAAGGCCTGGCCGAGCAGGAAGTCGCCGACCAGCACGCTCGCCTCGTTGCCCCAGAGCATGCGCGCCGACAGCTTGCCGCGGCGCATCTCGCTCTCGTCGACCACGTCGTCATGGAGCAGGGTGGCCGTGTGCATGAACTCGACCGAGGCGGCGAGCTTGATGTGGCCGTCGCCAGTGTAGCCGGCGAGATTGGCCATGGCGAGCGTCAGCATCGGGCGCAGGCGCTTGCCGCCGGAAGAGATCAGGTGGTTGGCGACTTCCGGGATCATGGTCACGTCGGACCCGGTCCGCGACAGGATCGTGGCGTTGACGCGCTCCATGTCGCCGGCGACAAGGGCAACCAGCTCATCGATCGACGCGCCCGGAGTTTCGAAAGGTACGATGACGGCCACGCCGGTCTCCAATATTTGCCCCGGAAGGGCTATTCTGATGGAAAGACAATAGAAACTGGACGCGGATGCGGCAAGACCTGCACGACCATTGACATTTGCCGCTGACCCCCGTCAGGCAGGAGGCTCGTTTTGCGAGAACTGGTTCGGACCAACGATATGGTGCTTGTGTCGGCGATCGGCGCGCTGCTCGACGGCGCCAATATCCATCATCTGGTGCTGGACCAGAACATGAGCATCATCGAGGGCTCGCTCGGCATCTTGCCGCGGCGGATCCTGGTGCACGAGGACGATGCGCGCGAGGCCCGGCAATTGCTGACCGATGCCGGCCTCAGTCACGAACTGCGCGGCGATGATTGAGACCGCCGCCGATCTCACCGAGGATGCCTTTCTCGGCGGGCGATTGCTGCTCAAGCAGAAGCGCGACGGCCATCGTGCCGGGCACGATGCCATCCTGCTCGCCGCGGCGACGCAGGCGCAGGCCGGCGACCGCGTGGTCGATCTCGGTGCCGGCGTCGGCACGGCCGGCCTTGCGCTGGCGCGGCGGGTCGCCGGGATCAGGCTCGGTCTCGTCGAAATCGATCCGGAACTCGCTGCGCTCGCGCGCGCCAATGCGGCAGCGAACGCCATTCCCGCCGAGACGATTGTTCTCGATGTCACGTCCGAAGCCCATATGTTCGAGGCCCATGGTCTTGGGCCCGACAGCGTCGACGCAGTGCTGACCAATCCACCCTTTAACGACGCGGCACGCCACCGTGGATCACCGGATCCGGCGCGTCATATCGCCCATGTCGCCTCGGGGGAAACGTTGCAGGCCTGGGTGCATGCGGCACGACGCATCCTTCGGTCGAATGGTGCGTTGACCCTGATCTGGCGTGCGGACGGTATTTCGGAGGTTCTGGCAGCGCTGTCACGCGGCTTCGGCAGCCTGTCGATCCTGCCGGTTCATGCAGACGCCGGGCGCCCGGCGATCCGCCTGCTGGTCCGCGCGATCAAGGGCGGCCGGGCCCCGACGCGGCTTCTGCCGGGGCTCATGCTTAACGACGGGGCGGATGTGCCTGAAAAAGAGGTGAAGGAGATCCTGGAGGGGAGAGCGGTCTTGCCGCTGGCGGAGCGGTGACGGCTTACTGCGGAAGCGATTCCGTCTGCTGGTCTTGCGCGGACGTGAAGCGGATCGCCGTCAAAAGCGCGCCGATCAGCAGCAACAGCAGATAAATCTTCATGGCATTTCCTCCGCCGCTTCATTGCAGCTTCCCGCGGGGAGAACTGCAAAACACGTTCCAGGCACTTCCAATGACAGTCGCGTGATAAAAATTGGTTAACCAGAGGTAGCGGCATGGCCGAACAATCGAATGACCACGGTAACACCGGCCTGGTCGACAGACTGATGCAATATCTGCCGGCGCGCTTCCGGCCCGGCACGGCGGTGGTGCCGGTGGTCCGGCTGTCCGGCGTGATCGGCGCGGTGACGCCGCTGCGGCCGGGCATGACGCTGGCCGGCGTCGCGAAGGTGCTGGAGCGGGCGTTTTCGGTCCGCCACGCCAAGGCGGTCGCGCTGGTGATCAATTCACCCGGCGGCTCGCCCGTGCAGTCGCGCCAGATCTATCTGCGCATCAAGCAGCTCGCGGCCGAGAAGAAGCTGCCGGTGCTGGTGTTCGTCGAGGACGTTGCGGCGTCCGGCGGCTACATGATCGCCTGCGCGGGCGACGAGATCATCTGCGATCCCTCCTCGATCCTCGGCTCGATCGGCGTGGTCGGCGGCAGCTTCGGATTCCAGGAGGCGATCAAGCGGCTCGGCATCGAGCGGCGGCTCTACACGGCCGGCACCCACAAGGCGATGCTCGATCCATTCCTGCCGGAAAACCCCGAAGACGTCGCCAAGCTCAAGGCGATCCAGCGCGAGATCCACCAGATCTTCATCGCGCTGGTGAAGGACAGCCGCGGCGCGCGTCTCAAGGGCGCCGACGACACCCTGTTCACCGGCGAGTACTGGGCGGGCCATAGCGCGGTGGCGCTGGGGCTGGCCGACAGCATCGGCGATCTCCGCTCAACTCTTCGTGCCCGCTACGGCGAGAAGGTTGTCACGCCCGTGATCGCGCAGCCGAGCGGGCTGTTGTCCGGGCTTCTCGGGCGCAAATCGCCGGGCGCGGGGCAGCTTTCGGCGGTTGAAGCCGTGACGGGCCTTCCCGATGAGCTGATTTCCGCGGTCGAGACCCGCGCGATCTGGGCAAAATTCGGGTTCTAGCCCGGCCCCTGCTGCGCCATTTCGTCCGTAACAATTCGGAAAGGCGCCAATTGCGGCGCGAGCGGAACTGCGCGAATATGGCCGTGGGGGCTGAGCATTGAACAAGGATCGACCGATGCCGCCGTTCGTCGCTTTCGCGGGCGTCCTGGGCGGGCTTGCCGTGGTCCGCTGGGCCTACAAGACCGCCGTCCGGGTCAACCAGGAGCTGGAGGAGATGCGCCTGTCGCGCGTCGCCGAGGCCGCTCATGCCGGGGATATTCCGACCTTGAAGCGTGACCCCGTGACCGGGGCTTACCGGCCTGGTTAGCCAAACTGCTCGTCATGCCCGGGCTTGTCCCGGGCATCCACGTTCGTCGTGAGGCATGGCGTGGATGGCCGGGACAAGCCCGGCCATGACGGAGGACGGGGCTGCCTTCTGCCCCCTTCGCCTTGATTCCCATCCCCGCCGTCGATACGGTCCCGCGCGATTCAAAGACCCCCCGCCAGGACCTGATCTGACGATGGACGCCTCATTGCCCGCCCATATGCGCCCGGAACGCTCGTTCCAGGGCTTCATCCTCGCGCTCCAGCGTTTCTGGGCGGAGCAGGGCTGCGTGATCCTGCAGCCCTACGACATGGAGATGGGCGCGGGCACCTTCCATCCGGCGACCACGCTGCGCGCGCTCGGGCCCAAGCCCTGGAATGCCGCCTATGTGCAGCCCTCGCGCCGGCCCAAGGACGGCCGCTACGGCGAGAATCCGAACCGGATGCAGCATTATTACCAGTTCCAGGTGATCATGAAGCCGTCGCCGCCGAACCTTCAGGAGCTGTACCTGAAGTCGCTCGCCGCGATCGGCATCGATTCCGCCGTGCACGACATCCGCTTCGTCGAGGACGACTGGGAGAGTCCGACGCTGGGTGCCTGGGGTTTGGGGTGGGAATGCTGGTGCGACGGCATGGAAGTCTCCCAGTTCACCTACTTCCAGCAGGTCGCGGGCTTCGAATGCGCGCCGGTCGCGGGCGAGCTCACCTACGGGCTGGAGCGCCTCGCGATGTATGTGCAAGGCGTCGACCGCGTCTACGATCTCAACTTCAACGGCCGCGAGGGCGATGCCAAGGTCACCTATGGCGACGTCTTCCTGCAGGCCGAGCGGGAATATTCGAAGCACAATTTCGAGGTCGCCGACACCGCGATGCTGTTCGAGCAGTTCAGGATGGCGGAGGCGGCCTGCAGGAAGTACCTCGACGCGGGCTGGACGAACGACAAGCGCGAGGCGCATTTGATGGCGCTGCCGGCCTATGACCAGTGCATCAAGGCGAGCCACGTCTTCAACCTGCTCGATGCCCGCGGGGTGATCTCGGTGACCGAGCGGCAAAGCTATATCCTGCGCGTGCGTGAACTGGCGAAAGCCTGCGGCGAGGCCTGGATCCACACCGAAGCCGGTGGAGCGGCCTGATGCCCGATCTTCTGCTCGAACTGTTCTCGGAAGAGATCCCCGCGCGCATGCAGGCCAAGGCGGCCGAGGATCTGCGCCGTCTCGTCACCGACAAGTTGGTTGCCGAGGGCCTCGTCTATGAGGGCGCGAAAGCCTTCGCCACGCCGCGCCGCCTGGCGCTGACCGTGCACGGCATCCCCGCACGCCAGCCTGATTTGAAGACCGAACGCCGCGGCCCGAAGGTCGGTGCGCCCGAGGCGGCCGTGCAGGGTTTTCTGAAAGCGACGGGCCTTGCTTCGCTTGAGGAGGCCAAGATCCAGCGCGACCCCAAGGGCGATTTCTATATCGGACTGATCGAGAAGCCCGGCCGCGCCGCCATCGATGTGCTGGCGGAAATCCTGCCCGTGATCATCCGCACCTTCCCCTGGCCGAAATCGATGCGCTGGGGCGCGCGCTCCGGCAAGCCCGGCGCGCTCAACTGGGTGCGTCCGCTGCACGCGATCACCGCCACCTTCGGCATCGAGACCGAAGAGCCCGATGTGGTGGCGTTTGCGGTCGACGGCATCGAGAGCGGCCAGACCACCTACGGCCATCGCTTCCTTGCGCCTTCGGCCATCAATGTGCGCCGCTTCGAGGACTACGACGCCAAGCTGCTCGCGGCGAAGGTCGTGCTCGACCCCGACAGGCGCAAGGACGCGATCCTCACCGACGCCAGGCAGTTGGCGTTCGCGCAAGGCTTCGAACTGGTCGAGGACCAGACCCTGCTCGACGAGGTCGCGGGCCTCGTCGAATGGCCGGTCGTGCTGATGGGATCGTTCGATCCGGAGTTTCTCGCAGTGCCCGCGGAAGTCATCCGCGCCACCATCCGCAACAACCAGAAGTGCTTCGTGGTGCGCGATCCCAAGACGGGCAAGCTCGCGAGCAAGTTCATCCTGGTCGCCAACATCGAGGCAACCGACGGCGGGGCGACCATCATCGCCGGCAACGAGCGCGTCATCCGCGCGCGTCTGTCGGACGCGAAGTTCTTCTACGAGACCGACCTTAAGACGAAGCTCGAGGACCGCCTGCCGAAATTCGAGCAGATCGTGTTCCACGAGAAGCTCGGCACGCAGGCGGAGCGGATCAAGCGCATCGAACGTCTCGCGGCCGAGATCGCGCCGCTGGTCGGCGCCGATGTCGAGACGACAAGGCGCGCCGCGCATCTCGCCAAGGCCGATCTGCTGACGGAAGTCGTCGGCGAATTCCCCGAGGTGCAAGGCCTGATGGGCAAGTACTACGCGCTCGCGCAGGGCGAGGACGCTGCCGTCGCCGCCGCCTGCGAGGAGCATTACAAGCCGCAAGGCCCGGGCGACCGCGTGCCGACCGATCCGGTCAGCATCGCCGTTGCGCTCGCCGACAAGATCGACACGCTGGTCGGCTTCTGGGCGATCGACGAGAAGCCGACGGGCAGCAAGGACCCCTATGCTCTGCGGCGCGCGGCGCTGGGTGTGATCCGGCTGATCGCCGAGAACACGCTGCGTCTGTCGCTCGTGAAGGTCGCGGCGTCCGCGCTCGCCGGCCAGTCCGTGAAGCCCGCAGACGCGCAGAAGCTGCCGGCCGACCTGCTCGCCTTCTTCGCCGACCGCCTCAAGGTCCAGCTCCGCGAGCAGGGCGCGCGGCACGATCTCGTCGATGCCGTGTTCGCGCTCGGCGGACAGGACGATCTCTTGATGATCGTCCGCCGCGTCGAGGCGCTCGGCAAATTCCTGGAGACCGAGGACGGCAGGAACCTGCTCGCCGGCACCAAGCGTGCCAGCAACATCCTCGGCATCGAGGAAAAGAAGGACAAGCGGACGTTCGACGGCGCGCCGGATGCCGCGCTGTTTTCGCTCGATGAGGAGCGTGCGCTGGCGAAGGCGATCGGCGAGGTGACGGCGGAAGCCGGCGCCGCCGTTGCGAAGGAGGACTTTGCGACGGCGATGAGCGCGATGGCCAAGTTGCGTCCGCCGGTCGATGCGTTCTTCGACAAGGTGCGCGTCAACGACGACGATCCGAAGGTGCGCGAGAACCGCCTGAAGCTGCTGGGCGAGATCCGCAGCGCCACGCGTGCGGTGGCGGATTTCTCGAAGATCCAGGATTAGAGGCGCGGGTAGAGCTTCGCTCGTGCCCCGGACGCAGCGCAGCGCGTCTTCGCGGTGCGCTGCAGAGCCGGGGCCCATGCTGGCCGCGTGCTTGGAGCTTCCGGGTCCCGGATCTGCGCTTCGCTTGTCCGGGACAGGAGAGACGAAGATCAAAAAAGCCCCGCCCGGCGGGGGAAGGTCCGGGCGGGGCCTGATGTCCGTTATCTTGCGCGGGCCGGTCTGATCCGACGCGCCGGACATCGAGTTGAACTGATTTAGTCCACGACCTCGACGATGCGGCGCGAGCGGGGCTCGACCAGCACGGTCGCGCCGTTCACGACGGTGTAGCGATAGGTGGTGGCGCCGAAGCGCTGCGGCACGTCATAATAGGTGACGCCGGTCTCGGGCAGGGTCGCGCCGACCACGATGCGATCGGGAATGCTGAAGGCCGGCACGCGCTGTTCCACGACATAGTCGCGGAAGGCGGGGCGCTGCTCGACGGCGATCGTGGGGCCGGTCTCGACGACGACGGGCGCGCGTCCCACCGTGATCCCGGACTGCGCCTGCGCCGCGATCGGCGAACCGAGCGCCACCGCGACGGCGGCAAGGGCAAGAATCCTGTTCCGCATGGACATCTCCTTCGATGCTGGATGCGCCAGAAGCGCGACGGCTTGCCAATTCATCCGTCCGGGCAATGTTCCGGCCGCGCGCTGCCGCATCGGCGGCAATTTCGGGCAGTTTTCGCGGAGGATGGAACTCGGGACCGGGCTCGCGCGTCTCTACCGGCGGAACACGGTCCGCTATGATCCGCGCGCGATTCGCCTCACGTCACGGAAAGACATTTCATGCACATCACCGTCGCCCACATCTCGCCGCTGCTGTCCCTGCTGGCGGGTGTGCTGATCCTGATCATGCCGCGTCTGCTGAACCTGATCGTCGCGATCTTTCTCATCATCAACGGTGCAATCGGCCTGGGATTGCTGAAGTGGCTCCATCTCTAGGCCTCATTTTCCGGAACTCTTCGACTTGCGCGGGCCTGCCCAAAGTGGTGTAAGGCGCGCGATTTCCCATTCCTCTCGCAGGTTGTGTGCAAGCTATGGCCAAAGCCGCCTCGAAGCCTAAGAAAACCGCCGCGAAATCAAAGCCTTCCGCCAAGGCGAAGGCCGCTCCGGCAGCCCGCAAGGCGCTGGCCAAGAGTGCTCCGAAGCCGGTCGCAAAGGCGCCGGTCAAGCCTGCGGCGAGAACGGCTGCCAAGCCCGCTGCGCCCAAGGCTGCGGTGAAGTCTGCGGTGAGGCCTGCCACGAAGGCGGCCAGCAAGCCTGCACAAACCAAGCCTGCGCCGATCAAGGCGGGAAAGTGGGTCTACACATTCGGTGACGGCAAGGCCGAGGGACGCTCCGAGATGCGCGACCTGCTCGGCGGCAAGGGCGCCAATCTCGCCGAGATGGCCAATCTCGGCCTGCCGGTGCCTCCGGGCTTCACCATCCCGACCTCGGTCTGCACCTACTTCTACGCCCACGACAAGACCTATCCGAAGGAATTGCAGGCGCAGGTCGAGAAGGCGCTGGAGCATGTCGGCAAGCTGACCGGCAAGATCTTCGGCGACACCAGGAACCCGCTGCTGGTGTCGGTGCGCTCCGGCGCCCGCGCCTCGATGCCGGGCATGATGGACACCGTGCTCAACCTCGGCCTCAACGACCAGACCGTCGAAGCGCTGGCCGGACTGTCGGGTGATCGCCGCTTCGCCTATGACAGCTATCGCCGCTTCATCACGATGTATTCCGACGTGGTGCTCGGCTTCGAGCATCATCATTTCGAGGAGATCCTCGACACCTTCAAGGACAGCCAGGGCTACACGCTCGACACCGATCTGTCCGCCGATGACTGGGTCGAACTGGTCGGCAAGTACAAGGACGCGGTCGCGCGCGAGACCGGCAAGGACTTCCCGCAGGATCCGCACGACCAGCTCTGGGGCGCGATCGGCGCGGTGTTCTCATCCTGGATGAACGCGCGCGCGGTGACCTATCGCAAGCTGCACGACATTCCGGAATCCTGGGGCACCGCGGTCAACGTGCAGGCCATGGTGTTCGGCAACATGGGCGAGACCTCGGCGACGGGCGTCGCCTTCACCCGCAACCCCTCGACCGGCGAGAGCAAGCTGTACGGCGAGTTCCTGATCAACGCGCAGGGCGAGGACGTGGTGGCGGGCATCCGCACGCCGCAGGACATCACCGAGGAGGCGCGGAAGGAATCCGGCTCCGACAAGGCCTCGATGGAAGCGGCGATGCCGGAGGCCTTCAAGGAGCTGACCCGCATCTACACGCTGCTCGAGAAGCACTACCGTGACATGCAGGACATGGAGTTCACGGTCGAGCAGGGCAAGCTGTGGATGCTGCAGACCCGCGGCGGCAAGCGCACCGCCAAGGCGGCGCTGCGCATCGCGGTCGAGCTCGCCAATGAGGGCCTGATCAGCAAGAAGGAAGCGGTGATGCGGATCGATCCTGCCTCGCTCGACCAGCTGCTGCATCCGACCATCGATCCCTCCGCCAAGCGCGACGTCATCGCGACCGGTCTGCCGGCCTCGCCCGGCGCCGCCTCCGGCGAGATCGTGTTCTCCTCGGACGAGGCCGCCAAGCTGCAGGCCGACGGCCGCAAGGTGATCCTGGTCCGCATCGAGACCAGCCCCGAGGACATCCACGGCATGCACGCCGCCGAGGGCATCCTCACCACGCGCGGCGGCATGACATCGCACGCCGCCGTGGTGGCGCGCGGCATGGGCAAGCCCTGCGTCTCCGGCTGTGGTACCATCCGCGTCGATTACGGCCGCGGCACGATGAGCATCGGCTCGCGCAGCTTCAAGACCGGCGACGTCATCACCATCGACGGCTCGCTCGGCCAGGTGCTCGCCGGCCGCATGCCGATGATCGAGCCCGAGCTGTCGGGCGAGTTCGGCACGCTGATGGCCTGGGCCGACGAGGTCCGCAAGATCGGCGTGCGCGTCAACGGCGACACGCCCGAGGATGCGCGCACCGCCATCAAGTTCGGCGCGGAAGGCATCGGCCTCTGCCGCACCGAGCACATGTTCTTCGAGGAGACGCGCATCCGCACCGTGCGCGAAATGATCCTCTCGGAGGACGAGCAGTCGCGCCGCGCAGCGCTCGCCAAGCTGCTGCCGATGCAGCGCGCCGACTTCGTCGAGCTGTTCGAGATCATGAAGGGCCTGCCCGTCACGATCCGTCTGCTCGACCCGCCGCTGCACGAGTTCCTGCCGCACACCCATGCCGAGGTCGAGGAAGTTGCGCGCGCCATGAACACCGACCCGCGGCGTCTCGCGGACCGCGCCCGCGAGCTCTCGGAGTTCAATCCGATGCTCGGTTTCCGCGGCTGCCGCATCGCGATCGCCTATCCCGAGATCGCGGAGATGCAGGCGCGCGCGATCTTCGAGGCGGCCGTCGAGGCGCAGAAGCGCACCGGCAAGGCCGTCGGCCTCGAGGTGATGGTGCCGCTGATCGCGACCAAGACCGAGCTCGATCTCGTCAAGGCGCGCATCGATGCCACCGCGCAGGCGGTGATGCGCGAATCCAACACCAAGCTCGCCTATCAGGTCGGCACCATGATCGAGCTGCCGCGCGCCTGCCTGCTCGCGGGCGAGATCGCGGAGAGCGCCGAGTTCTTCTCGTTCGGCACCAACGACCTGACGCAGACCACCTACGGCATCAGCCGCGACGACGCGGCGAGCTTCCTCGGCGCCTACGTCGCCAAGGGCATCCTCGCGGTCGATCCTTTCATCGCGCTCGACCAGGTGGGCGTGGGTGAACTCGTCAAGATCGGCGTCGCCCGTGGCCGCAAGACGCGGCCCTCGCTCAAGGTCGGCATCTGCGGCGAGCACGGTGGCGATCCGGCCTCGGTCGCCTTCTGCCACCACATCGGCCTCGACTACGTCTCCTGCTCGCCCTACCGCGTGCCGATCGCACGCCTTGCCGCCGCGCAGGCCGCGCTCGGCAAGCAGGTCGCGAGCCAGGCGTAAGCGGAAACGACACATGCGTTGAAAGAGGCGGGGCGAAAGCTCCGCCTCTTTTCTTTGAGCGCCTCGGTTTGCGCGCGTCGTCTTCGACACCGTCATTGCCGATACCCATGTCGGCTGCGCCGCTGGACTACCGTCCCGAAATGGCACGCCCGTGCAAGGGTTCCTTCACCATTCGCGTTCACCGCGCGCTTACCAATTCCAATCAGCCCGCCTTTACCAACGCGCGAGGTCGAATGGCGAAGAATACGTCGCTCGCTTGCGTGTGCCGCGCGTGCAACGCCGATTAACGAGCCGGCAACCTAAATTGGATACTTATGGAAAGGATCGAATTGCACGGATGTACTGACGTTCGATCGTACTGGCGTAAGCGTAGCGTGAGCGTATCGATGTATGTGTTGCGTAACCGTCCGAAGGGCGCGCGGTTCGCGTCCTTCGGAATCGGTCTCTGCATCTTCGCATTGATGCCGAGAGAGACCGGATATCAGGACATTGCCTCCCTGCTGGCGCGTCAGCCCGGCGTCGCCGAGCGTTGGCAGAAGCAGGTGTTCTCCGCCGCGTCCTCGATCCAGCTCGCCACCTACAGTTTCTCCCGGCCGATCGGCACCTCGGTGCCGCAGAGCGCGATGGTTCGTCTCGCGAGCCTGGACGGCCGCGACATCACCGGCGCGATCGGCCGCAATCCGGCCTTGCAGTCGCCGCCGCGCTACCAGGCCGCCGATTTTCCCAAGGTCGACCGTTCGCTGAAGGGGGATCGCCTTGCGGTCGTCTCCCCGGCCTCTCCGGACGCCGTCGCTCCGGCCGCGGCGCCCGCAACGCAGGATCCCGCGACGTCGAACAGTTCCGTGTTCGGGGCCAAGTCCGCCGCGCTGGCGCCCGAGCCGGGCGCCGCGCTCGATCCCGAGCTGCAGGAGGCGCTGCACGCGCCGCCGCTGCCGCAATATGCCCATCCGCCGCGCGCCAGCGAGGCCGCGCGCTCGCTCGCCGTCGCACCGCTGGAGGCACTGAAGCAGGCCACCGTGCCGGCCGCGCCGCCGCGTGATCCGTTCCGCGTGAAGACGTCGAGCCTGTTCTTCGGCAGCTCCTCGCTGGGCGGCAGTCTCGAGACGATGGAAAGCTGGCAGCCCGGCGCCGAGCCGCTCATCGTGATGCCGGACCCCGACATGAAGCTGGCCTCGCTGACGCCGCCGGCCGAAGGTCTGGCCGGCGCGCCCGAGAGCGGCGAGAGCGTGGCGCCGAAGGGCGAGGTCAACGCCGACGACCAGCGCGTCAGGTCGCCGGCGGAGCGGCTGGCGCTCGACGACAAGTCGCGCGCCAAGTCGGAGAAATGTCTCGCCGAAGCGATCTACTTCGAGTCCCGTGGCGAGGCGGTGCGCGGCCAGATGGCGGTGGCACAGGTCGTCATGAACCGGGTCTTCTCCGGCAAATATCCCGACACGGTGTGCGGCGTCGTCTATCAGAACAAGTACCGGCATCTGGCCTGCCAGTTCACCTTCGCCTGCGACAACAATCCCGACGTGATCCGCGAGCCCGAGATGTGGGAGCGCGCGAAGAAGATCGCCAAGGCAACGCTCGACGGCCAGATCTGGCTGCCCGAGGTCGGCAAGTCGACCCACTACCATGCGTATTGGGTGCGTCCGTCCTGGGTCGCCGAGATGAAGAAGATGTACAGATTCGGCGTGCACACCTTCTATCGGCCGCGCGCCTGGGGCGATGGCAGCGAGGAGCCGAGCTGGGGCACGCCTGCGAAGACCGCGGCGCTCTCCGCCGAACTGGCGCAGGAAGCCAAGAGCTCCGCCGAGCTGGCCACCAGCCGATAGGCGTTTGGCCGCGGCTTCGGGCGGCCGTCCCTGTTCCCCTGGTCGCCGCGCTCGCGACCGCGGCGACGAGTGCGGCCACATGCACCGATTGTCCTCGCCAATTCTGCAGGTCTGCCTTGCCATGGTGAGGTTTGGACATCTTCATGCATCTGCATTAAACAGGTCTGTGTAGCGGCCGCTCGGTCCGCAGCGCAGGGGAGTGTCGAATGTCGGTCCAGACGGGTCATCCCGGTTCCGCCTCGGGGAGCGTGTCCTGGCGCACACCGGCGATCGTCATTCTCTGCGGCTGTGCGATCGGCATGCTCGGCTTCGGCCCGCGCTCGGCGCTCGGTTTCTTCGTGCAGCCGATGAGCCACGAATTCGCCTGGGGCCGCGACGTGTTCGGCCTTGCCATCGCCGTGCAGAATTTGCTGTGGGGGCTCGGGCAGCCTTTCGCCGGCGCGGTGGCCGATCGCTTCGGCCTGTTCCGGGTGATGTGCGTCGGTGCGTTGCTCTATGCGGGCGGTCTCCTCCTGATGCGCTACTCCGTGACGCCGCTTTCGCTGAATCTCGGCGCCGGCGTCATGATGGGCTTCGGTCTTGCCGGCTGCTCGTTCAATCTCGTGCTCTCTGCCTTCACCAAGCTGCTGCCGCCGGAGAAGCGCGGCCTCGCGCTCGGCGCCGGCACCGCGGCGGGCTCGTTCGGACAGTTCCTGTTCGCCCCGATCGGCGTCGCGCTGATCGACAATTTCGGCTGGCAGCAGGCGCTCTCCGTGTTCGGCTTCCTGATGCTGCTGATCATCCCGCTGTCGCTGGCGCTGTCCACGCCGCCGGTCGAGAGTACGGCGAGCGCGGCGCCGGCCGACGAGCAGACCTTCACCAGGGCGCTGGCCGAGGCCTTCGGCCATCGTTCCTATGTGCTGCTGGTGCTCGGCTTCTTCACCTGCGGCTTCCAGCTCGCCTTCATCACCGTGCATCTGCCGGCGTTCCTGGTCGATCGCGGCATCTCGACGCAAACCGGCGGCTGGGTCATCGCGGCGATCGGTCTCTTCAACATCATCGGCTCGCTCAGCGTCGGCTACATCCAGAACTATCTGCCCAAGCGCTACATCCTGTCGGCGATCTATTTCACCCGCGCCCTGGCGACGCTCGCCTTCATTTCGTTCCCGATCACGCCGTTCTCGGCGATCGCGTTCGGCGCGGTCTCCGGCCTGACCTGGCTGTCGACGGTGCCGCCGACCTCGGCGCTGGTGGCGCTGATGTTCGGCACGCGCTGGCTGGCGACGCTGTACGGCTTCGCCTTCGTCAGCCATCAGGTCGGCGGCTTCCTCGGCGTCTGGCTCGGTGGCTTCGTGTTCGAGAGGTTCGGCTCCTACACACCGATCTGGTGGCTCTCGATCGTGTTCGGTGTCCTCTCGGCGCTGATCAACCTTCCGATCGTGGAGAAACCCGTCGCGCGGGCGGTTGCGCAGCCGGCCTGATCGGCTAAACATCCCGGTCAAACAAGTCAGGGAGTTCAGGCTGTGGCGACGTTCAAGGCGATCCGGATCGACAAGGCGGACAAGGGCACCATCGCGCAACTGGCGCAGTTCGACGACGCCGAGCTGATGGAGGGCGACGTCACCGTCCGCGTCGAATGGTCGACGCTGAACTACAAGGACGGGCTTGCGCTCACCGGCAAGGCGCCGGTGGTGCGCCGTTTCCCGATGATCGCGGGCATCGACTTCGCCGGAACCGTCGAGCAGTCCTCGCATCCGCAATGGAAGGCCGGCGACAAGGTGGTCTGCACCGGCTGGGGCATGGGCGAGACCCATCTCGGCGCCTATGCCGAAAAGGCGCGGGTGAAGGGCGACTGGCTGGTCGCCCTCCCGGAGGGCCTCTCCGCGCGCGACGCCATGGCGATCGGCACCGCCGGTTTCACCGCGATGCTGTCGGTGCTGGCGCTGGAGAAGCACGGCCTGACGCCGCAGAGCGGGCCCGTCGTCGTGACCGGCGCTGCCGGCGGCGTCGGCTCCGTCGCCACCGCCGTGCTGTCGCGGCTCGGCTACCACGTCATCGCCTCGACCGGCCGCGTCACGGAAGCCGACTACCTCAAGCAGCTCGGCGCCGCCGAGATCATCGACCGCGCCGAATTGTCGGGGCCGGCCAAGCCGCTCGCCAAGGAGCGCTGGGCGGGCGGCGTGGACAGCGTCGGCTCGACCACGCTGGCGAATCTGCTGTCGATGACGAAGTATGGCGGGGCCATCGCAGCCTGTGGCCTGGCGGCCGGCATGGATCTGCCGTCCTCCGTCGCCCCCTTCATTTTGCGCGGGGTGTGCCTTCTCGGCATCGATTCCGTGATGTGCCCGCTTCCGCCCCGGAAGGCGGCCTGGCAGCGTCTCGCCACCGACCTTGATCGGTCAAAACTGTCTGAAATGACAACGGAAATTCCGCTCGCCGAGGTTCCGGACTGGGGCGCCAGGATCCTGGCGGGTCAGGTCCGCGGCCGCATCGTGGTAAAAATTGTCTAACGGCGTTCAGACTTTACCAACCAAGCTGCTCCAATGTTGCCATGGTTAGTATGGTAAGCAGCGGGTAAAGAGATAAGGCATCGCCCGCTGCGGGTTGGGTTCGGAGTTGAGCATGCTTGCGCGTAGTGTGTTGGGGGCTGTCACGGCGGCAGCGATGGTTGCGCCGGCCGTTGCAGGCAGCATGAATGCCGACGAGGCCCGCCGCTTCGTCGCAGGCAAGGTGTTCGCCTTCACGTGCTTCGACGGCACTCGCGGCGCGGGTCGGATCCTCGACGATCTCGGCGCCGCCGGCGCGGTGCAGTTCTCGGGCTCGGGCCCCGTCCGTCACCTTCGCCTGCCCGGCAACACGCTCCAGATCCGCGGCCAGAACGTCTGCGCCTCGATCAAGGGCATTCCGTTCGAGCCCTGCTTCAACCTGGAAAAGACCGACGATCGCAGCTTCCGCGGCTCGGTCTCCGGCATGGGCTTCGCCTATTGCGATTTCCGCCATCAGGGCGGCAACCAGATGCTGATGGCCCGCGCCGTGGCGCGGCCGCGGTCGCTGCGGACGTCCGAACACACCGGGTCGGTCGGCGCGCCGAACACCGAAGTCGCCGCGCGGGTCGAGACGCCGCGGGTCGAGAGCAGCCGGCTCGAGCCGGTCAAGACCGAAGCCAAGTCGGAGCCGGCCAAGGCCGATGCCCCGCTGGAGCTGCGCCGCTCGACACAGTAGGCGGGCAGCTCGCGCATCGCGATTTTTGATCGCCCCGCGCGTGCTTGGTGTTACTGCAAGCAGGAGCTGCGCGACTGCGTCGTCCTGAGCAGCGATTCCCGTATAACTACGCAGCCCGGGCGTGCCTGGCTTAACCTTAACGTGGACTTTGGCGGTTAGCCTTCCCGGGCTGTTCACGCGGCTTGCCGCGGCAAATGTGTATCTCGGGAAATCTCAATGTCATTCATTCAAAACCTGCGCATCGGTACCAAGCTCGCCATTACCTCCGTGCTCACGCTCGGTCTCGTCGCGCTGATGATCGTCATGCAGATGAGGGGCGATGCCGAAGTTCAGAAGCTGACCATCGCCGCATCGGACCAGCAGACGATCGCGCTGGCGTCCGCGGAACTGAAGGCATCGGTCCGTGGGATGCAGATCGGCATTCGCGATATCCTGATGGCCGGCTCGACGGCGGAGATGCAGAAGGGAGTCACCTATTTCAACGATCGACAAGCGGCGGCGCTGAAATTCGCAGGCGATATGGCCAGGCTTGCCCGGGCGCAGGATACTCATCAACGGATTGAGCGCCTGACCGTGCTGGTCGGCAACTTCGGCAAGGGCCAGCAGCAGATCGAATCCATGCGCAAACAACAACTCGCGATCGAGGCCAGGAAGGACGGCGAAGCCACGGCGCAGCTCGCGAAACTTGCGGCGGATGTGGATCGCTTTCGCAAGGAAACGCTGGCACCCATCAACGAAGAGATCACGCAGCTGACCAACGAGACCACAGAGAAGGCCAAGCAGCGAAGCACGGCAGCGCGCGCGGAAGCGGACGCGCAGGCTGAGTCGGTTGCCCGCAGTTCGCTCGTCACGGGCGTGCTGGTCGCTCTGATCCTCATCGGCGCCTGCATCTTCTCGGTGTTCAGCATCGCGCGGCCGATGCGCGCCCTGAGCGCGGCAATGGAAAGGCTCGCAGGTGGAGATTTCTCCGTGGTGCTGCCGGGCCTCGGCCGCAAGGACGAGGTCGGCGAAGTCGCGGGCGCGGTCGAGAAGTTCAAGATCGTGTCCGAGCAGAAGGCGCGCGCCGAGGCCGAGGCCAAGATGCGGCAGGACCAGATTGCGGCCGAGCAGCGCAAGGCCGAGATGTACAGGCTGGCCGACAGCTTCGAAGCTGCGGTCGGGGAGATCGTGCACACGGTGTCGTCGGCCTCGAACGAACTCGAGGCCTCCGCGACCACGCTGACGTCCACGGCAGAGCGCGCCCAACAGCTCGCGACGGTCGTGGCCTCGGCGTCGGAAGAGGCCTCCACCAACGTGCAGTCGGTGGCCTCCGCGACGGAGGAACTGTCGTCCTCGATCACCGAGATCAGCCGACAGGTGCAGGAATCGGCGCGCGTGGCGCACGACGCAGTCGCCCAGGCCCGCACCACCACCGATCGCGTCAGCGAACTGTCGCGGGCGGCGACCCGCATCGGCGACGTCGTCGAGCTGATCAACACCATCGCCGGCCAGACCAATCTGCTCGCGCTCAACGCCACCATCGAGGCGGCGCGTGCCGGCGAAGCCGGTCGTGGATTCGCGGTCGTCGCCTCCGAGGTGAAGGCGCTCGCGGAGCAGACCGCGAAGGCGACCGGCGAGATCGGTCAGCAGATTTCGGGCATCCAGTCCGCGACGCAGGAGTCGGTCAGCGCGATCAAGGACATCAGCGACACCATCGAGAAACTGTCCGAAATCTCCTCGACGATCGCGGCGGCTGTGGAGGAGCAGGGCGCAGCCACCCAGGAAATCTCCCGCAACGTCGCGCAGGCCTCGCAGGGCACCCAGCAGGTCTCCTCGAACATCAGCGATGTGCAGCGGGGGGCGACGGAGACCGGATCGGCGTCCTCCCAGGTGCTCTCCGCCGCACAGATGCTGTCCGGCGACAGCGACCGGCTCAAGGTCGAGGTCGGCAGGTTCCTCGACACGGTGCGTGCGGCCTGATCTCCGTAGTTTCACCAAGGGGGGCTTAAACCGATCGAAATCATTTCTGTGCAACTTTGTGGTGTTCCGCTGCATTGGTGCACGATTTCGTCGGTAAGGTCCCCCTCATGAAATTCCTCGGTCGCTTTCGTATCCTGAGCAAGATCCTCGGGATCGTCTTCCTGTTGTGCGGGATCGCCGCCGCCATCGCCTGGATCGGCGTCTCCGCCCTCGGGGAGCTGAGCGAGAAGGCCGACATCATGTCGACCTCCGCGAAGCGTGCGCTGCTCGCCGCGCGGGCCAACCAGAACGTCATCGCGCTCAACCGCGCCGAGTTCCGCAGCGCGCTCGATCCGCGCGACGACAATCGGCTGGCGGCGCGGGACGTCATCAACGCGCAGCTCAAGCAGTATCAGGAGCGCTTCGACGAGGTCAGCCAGACCCCGGACGAGAAGGCCAAGGCGATGCTGCCCGGCGTGCGCGAGGCCTTCTCGGCCTACAGGAGCCAGATGGATGCAACGCTCGCCGCGATCGATGCGGAGAAATCAGCCAGGCTGACCGAGAGCGCCGACAAGTTGCGCGATACCGCGATGAAGAGCAGGACGGCAGCCGAGGCCTTGCAGGGCAGGATGCGCGAACTGGCCGACCGGCTCAACGCCCGTGTCGACGAGAAGAGCAAAGAGGCGCGCGAGCAGTACGAATCGACGTCGCGCCTGCTGATCATCCTGGCGGCGCTCGGCGTGATCGTCGGCGGCGTGGTCGGTTTCGTGATCGGACAATATGGCATCGCGCGGCCGATCCGGACCATCGTCGGCGTGCTCCAGGATCTGGCCGCGGGCCGCTACCAGGTCGAGATCGCGGGCCTCGATCGCAGGGACGAGATCGCCGAAGTGGCGCGGACGGCCGAGGTGTTCCGCGAGAACGGCCTCGCCAAGCTGCGCATGGAGGCGGAACAGAAGGAACTCGAGCAGCGCAGCGCCGCCCAGCGCCGCCAGGACATGATGCGTCTGGCCGACGAGTTCGAGAGCGCCGTCGGCGAGGTGATCGAGACGGTCAATTCGGCCTCGACAGAGCTCGAAGCCTCCGCAAGCTCGCTGACATCGACTGCCGAACACGCGCAGCAGCTCGCCACCGTCGTGGCGTCCGCCTCGGAAGAGGCTTCGACCAACGTGCAGTCGGTGGCCTCCGCGACGGAGGAACTGTCGTCATCGATCACCGAAATCAGCCGGCAGGTGCAGGAATCGGCGCGGGTGGCGGGCGAAGCCGTCAGCCAGGCACGCACGACGACCGACCGGGTCAGTGAACTCTCCATGGCGGCGACGCGGATCGGCGACGTCGTCGAACTGATCAACACGATCGCGGGCCAGACCAATCTGCTGGCGCTGAACGCCACGATCGAGGCGGCCCGTGCCGGCGAAGCCGGTCGCGGTTTTGCGGTGGTGGCATCCGAAGTGAAGGCGCTGGCGGAGCAGACCGCGAAGGCGACCGGCGAGATCGGCCAGCAGATTGCGGGCATCCAGGCCGCGACCGAGCATTCCGTCGGGGCGATCAAGGAGATCAGCAACACCATCGAGAAGCTGTCTGAGATTTCCTCGACGATCGCGGCGGCGGTCGAAGAACAGGGGGCTGCAACCCAGGAGATTGCGCGCAACGTGCAGCAGGCCTCGCAGGGTACCCAGCAGGTCTCCTCCAACATTTCCGACGTGCAGCGCGGCGCCAGCGAAACAGGCTCGGCGTCGTCCCAGGTGCTGGCGGCGGCGAAGTCGCTGTCGGGCGACAGCGATCGTCTCAAGACCGAGGTCGGCAGGTTCCTGGGCACCGTCCGCGCAGCCTGATTGTCTCCTCGCAGACCGAAGGCCGCCGCGCATGCTGCGCGGCGGCCTTTTCGTTGTGACGTCGTTCGCAGGGGCGATTTGAAACTGGAATCGACCTATTCGAAAACGAGATCGTCCGGTGTATGCACCAAATGGTTGCGTTCCCGATAACATTTGCGTGTGACCGTAGTTTTGCGGGCGTCAGGTTTAACGTCTGATTGTCACCATCGGTGCAATCCTTCGGGACAAAGAAGCAGCCAGCATTTTTGGAATGAACCCCGCGCGTCGCATTTCGCGACGGTCGCGGCACGAGCGCGTGTGTGTGAGACCGGGATTTTTCAGATGTCGAAGTTGTCGATCCGATTCAAGATACTCGCCGTCCTCTCGATCCTCGTACTGTCTCTTGCGGGCATCGGCGCCATGGCGATCACGACGATGCGGAGTATCAATGCGCACACGGTCGAAATCGCCGAGAGCTGGCTGCCGAGCGTCCGTGCGCTCGGATCCATCCGTGCCGACGTCAACGAGCTGCGCGTCGCGCTCCGCCTGCACCTGATGCAGGACACCGCCGAGGGCAAGGACGCCGCCGAAAAGCGCCTGGCCTCGCTGCGCGAGCGCATCGAGCAGACGCGCAAGGTCTACGAGCCGCTGATCAGTTCTGGGGAGGAGCGTGGGTTGTACGATCAGTGGACCAAGGCCTGGGCCGACTATCTGAACGGCGTTCAGGAAGTGATGGCGCTGTCGCGCAAGAGCGTCGGCAAGTTCCCGGTCGAGGCCAACGAGTTGCTGCAGACTCGGGTCGCCAAGATGGCCCAGGCGGCGGATCCGCTGCTGCGGCAGGACATCGAGCTCAACAACAAGGGCGCGGAGGCGGAAACCAAGGTTGCCGCGGAGAGCTACGCCTTCATCTTCCGCGTTCTGGTCGGCATCATCGTGGCCGCGGTCCTGCTCGCCATCGCCGCCGCCTATTTCCTGGTCCGCGACGTCTCGCAGGGAATCGCCTCGATCATCCGGCCGATGCAGGCGCTCGGCGAGGGCGACCTCTCGGCCGAGGTGCTGCATCGCGGCGAGAAGACCGAGATCGGCTCGATGGCGGATGCACTGCAGATCTTCAAGGAGGCCTTGATCGCCAAGAAGGCTGCCGACGAGGCTGCGGCACGTGATGCCGAAGCCAAGATCGAGCGCGGCCGCCGCGTCGACGCCATCACGCGCAAGTTCGAAGCCATGATCGGCGAGGTCGTCGGTACGGTGTCGTCGGCTTCGACGGAACTCGAGGCGTCCGCGACCACTCTGAGCCGGACCGCCCAGCGCGGGCAGGAGCTCGCCGGCGCAGTCGCTGCCGCGTCCGAGGAGGCTTCCACCAACGTTCAGTCGGTGGCGTCGGCTTCCGAGGAGCTCTCCTCGTCGATCACCGAGATCAGCCGGCGCGTGCAGGATTCGGCGCGCATGGCGGCGGAAGCCGTCGAGCAGGCGGCGCGCACCAACGATCGGGTCAATGCGTTGTCGCAGGCGGCCTCCCGCATCGGCGACGTGGTCGAACTCATCAATACGATCGCGGGCCAGACCAACCTGCTGGCTCTCAACGCGACCATCGAGGCGGCGCGCGCCGGCGAGGCCGGCCGCGGCTTCGCGGTGGTGGCCTCGGAGGTCAAGGCGCTGGCCGAACAGACCGCCAAGGCCACCGGCGAGATCGGTTCGCAGGTCTCCGGCATCCAGGCGGCGACGCAGGAGTCGGTGATTTCGATCAAGGAGATTGGCGGCACCATCGAGCGGCTCTCGGAGGTCTCGGCAGCGATCGCGGCCGCCGTCGAGGAGCAGGGCGCGGCGACGCAGGAGATCTCGCGCAACGTTCAGCAGGCATCGGTCGGCACTCAGGAGGTCTCGGCCAACATCTCCGACGTGCAGCGTGGCGCCGCCGAGACCGGTTCCGCGTCCACCCAGGTGCTGTCTGCCGCGCAGTCCCTGGCGAGCGACAGCACCCGCCTCAAGGTCGAGGTCGCGCAGTTCCTGGAATCGGTCCGCGCGGCCTGATCCTCACGCCCCGCGCGATATGACTCGTCGAGATTCGGGCCGGCCGCCATTGTGCGGCCCGCCTTGCGTTTGCACATGCGTCAAGGCCGGCGCGAATGCACCTTTTTAGTGCAGTTATCTTGCATGCAACCAGAGGCCGTAGTCTTACGGAACGCGCTGTTAACCCAACCTTGGAACTCGCGGCGCAAGCTCGACATCAGAACCAGCCAGCAATGTCAATCGGTCCAGCGCCTCGTGCTCGCGACGGCGGCGCAGTCGATTGCGCGCGCCCTGATCAGCGAGGTTGCGATGTCCCGACTATCGATCCGTTTCAAGATCTTGACCGTCTTGTGCGTCCTCGTGCTGTCGCTTTCCGGCGTCGGCGCGTTGGCAGTCATGACGATGCGCGCCATCAACGCCCATACCGTCGAGATCGCCGAGAACTGGTTGCCGAGCATCCGCCTGCTGGGCTCGCTCCGGGCCGACATCAACGAACTGCGTTCGTCCCTTCGCCAGCACCTGATGCTCGACACCGCCGAGGGCAAGGACATCGCCGAGAAGCGTCTCACCTCGCTGCGCGATAGGATCGACAAATCGCGAATGGCGTATGAAGCGCTGATCTCCTCGCCCGAAGAGCGCGCGCTCTACGGTCAGTGGACCACGGCCTGGAGCGAATATCTGAACAGCGTGCAGGAGGTCATGGCGCTGTCGCGGAAGAGCATCGGCCGCTTCCCGGAGGATGCCAACGAAATTCTCAAGAACCGGACCTCGAAGATGGCAGCCGCGGCCGATCCGTTGCTGCAGAAGGACATCGAACTGAACAACCGCGGGGCGGAAGCGGAGACGAAGCAGGCCGCCGAAAGCTACGCTTTCATGTTCAGGCTGCTGCTCGGCATCATCGTGACAACGGTCCTGATCGCGGCCGTCGCCGCCCTTCTCCTGGTCCGCGACGTCTCGCGGGGGATTGCCTCCATCATCCGCCCGATGCAGGCGCTCGGCGAGGGCGACCTCTCGGCCGAGGTGCTGCATCGCGGCGAGAAGACCGAGATCGGCGCGATGGCGGATGCGCTCCAGATATTCAAGGAGGCGCTGATCGCCAAGAAGGCGGCCGACGAAGTCGCGGCGCGCGATGCCGAGGCCAAGCTCGAACGGGGGCGCCGCGTCGACGCCATCACCCGCAAGTTCGAAACCATGATCGGCGAGGTCGTCGAGACCGTGTCGTCGGCCTCCACCGAACTCGAGGCGTCCGCAACCACGCTGAGCGGGACGGCGCAGCGCGGCCAGGAGCTTGCCGGGATCGTGGCAGCAGCATCGGAAGAAGCCTCCACCAACGTCCAGTCGGTCGCGTCCGCGTCCGAGGAGCTGTCCTCCTCGATCACCGAGATCAGCCGCCGCGTGCAGGAATCGGCGCAGATGGCGACGGAGGCTGTGGGCCAGGCGGCGCGCACCAATGACCGCGTGACCGCACTGTCGCAGGCGGCCGCGCGGATCGGCGACGTCGTCGAACTGATCAACACCATTGCGGCGCAGACAAATCTTCTGGCGCTGAACGCCACCATCGAGGCGGCACGCGCCGGCGAGGCCGGTCGCGGTTTTGCCGTGGTCGCCTCCGAGGTCAAGGCGTTGGCGAGCCAGACCGCAAAGGCGACGGGTGAGATCGGCGCGCAGATCGCCGGCATCCAGGCGGCCACGCAGGAGTCGGTCAGCGCGATCAAGGAGATCGGCGGCACCATCGAGCGGCTCTCGGAAGTGTCCTCGGCCATTGCGGCCGCCGTGGAGGAGCAGGGCGCGGCGACGCAGGAGATTTCGCGCAACGTCCAGCAGGCCTCGCTCGGCGCGCAGCAGGTCTCGTCCAACATCATCGACGTGCAACGCGGTGCTGTCGAGACCGGCTCGGCCTCGGCCCAGGTGCTGTCGGCCGCGCAGTCGCTGGCGAGCGACGGCACCCGGCTCAAGGTCGAGGTCGCGCAGTTCCTGGAATCGGTCCGCGCGGCCTGATCCTCACGGGCTCGATTGCGGCGCCGGCGGCGGGCCCTGCCGCCGGAACAGGATGCGCTGGTAGAGCCAGCCGATGGCCACCAGCACGATGCCGAGGCCCATGAAGGACAGCGCGCGGTAGACACCGGTCAGCGTGGACATGTCGATGACGAAGGCTTTCAGGATCGTCAGGGCGATCACGACGGCGGAGGCAAGCCGCGCTCGTTCCGAATTGACGGCGATGCCGACCCCGAGCAGGACCACGCCGAAGGCCAGCCAGCCGATCGAGTAGGTGTATTGCTCCGCGCCGCTGGTCGTTCCGCCCCACAGGACCGATCCGTGGTAGAAGCGCCGGATTTCCAGCGTGACATAGGCGAGGGCGAACACGAGCGCGCCGCCCGCGATCGTGTTGGCATAGGCCTTGGGACGCCCGCCGGCAGCGGCGGCATAGGCGAGCAGCAGCATCAGCACCGCCGGCAGCGCGTAGCCGAGCAGCAGCAGGTTGAACACCGCGCCGCCGACATCGATCCGCCAGAGCAGTGGATTTTCCAGCAGCAGCAGGCCGAACACGCCGATCAGGCCCGCGAGTCCCGTGAGGATGACGGCGCCGACATTGTGCACGATGCTGCGGCTGCGCATCCGCAACCGTTCCAGCCCGATCGCCATTGCCAGCGTCACGCAGAGCTGCAGCGCGCATTCGAGCAGGGACGGCATTGCGGTCATGTTGCCGCCGGTCGCGACATGGCGGACCTCCATGAAGGCGAGCAGCGCGGTGAACAGGATCGCGGCCGCCTCCACCATGCGCAGCGGCACATCGTCGCCGCGCTGGCGCAGGAACAGACTCGCGCCCCAGAACGAAGCGGCCGGCAGGCCGTAGCCCCACAGCAGCCAGTTGAAGATCGGCGTCGTGCCGACGGCATCGCCGACGATCCTGGGATCATAGGCGATGCGCGCGGCGACGATGGCGGCGAAGATCGCGGCCAGCCAGCGCAGGAACGGGATCGGCCGCTGCATCGAGATCCAGGCGGTGCCGAGCGACATCAGCGCCAGCGCGATGGTGAGCCAGCCCTTCTCCAGCGCGAAGGTCAGCGCCAGCGCCAGCGCGCCGAGCGTGCCGGTCGCGAACAGCGCCGTCGCGATCGCAAGGCCCGGCCGGGTCTCGCGGCGGCTGAGGACTTCGGTGGCCGCGCCGAAGGCGGCGGCGAGCAACACCGCGAGAATGGCGAACGGGATCGAGCGGTCGAGATGGGCGATGCGGGCATAGAGCGCGACCAGGATCGCGATCGGTGTCGCGACCGCCGCCGCAGACCACACCACCGGAATGATCGCCGACTGCGATCTCCCCTGGGTAAGGAAGCCCGCAAGGCCGAAGCCGGCGGCGAAGATCGCGGCCATCACCAGATGCTGCGCGACTGCGCCGTCGGTCGCGCTCGGGGCGATGCCGGGCATGGCGCCGCCCGGCAGCACCAGCATGTCGGGATTGGCGCGCACCGCCCATTCGGCGAACACGATGAAGACGGTGGCCGCGGCCGCACCCAGCGCGCCGGTGGCGGCGGACGCACGCCAGGCCACCAACAGCGCGGCGGCGACGAGCAGCGTGAAGGCGAAGAGCGCCAGATCGGCATGCGCGCTCGCCAGCACGACCAGCATCGCACCGAACAGATAGGCGCCGAGTGAACCCGACGAGATCGGCTCGATCTCTCCGTCGCCGATCTCCGGCCCGAACATGAAGCCGCAGACGACCAGCAGCGCGGCGAGCACGAAGCCCGCGACGGCATGGAACGCATGCGGCGCGACCTGGATCTCCGTGGCGGCGAGGCCGGGCAGCATCCACAGCAGGGCGAAGGCGATGGTGGTCACGGCGAGCCAGCGCCACAGCCGGATGCGGGCGAGGCCGAAGCTCGCGGCGGTGACGATGGCGAGATAGATGAAGAGCGCCCAATAGTCCGGCTTGTCGCTCGAGACCAGCAGCGGCGTCACGAAGGCGCCGACCACGCCGAGGCCGGCGAGCGCCGGCCCGTGCAGGAGCGCGGCGGCGAGGGTGCCGAGTGCAACGAGGCCGAGCAGGACGAAGGCGGTCGCCGGCACCAGGAAGCCGTAGAGCGCGTAGGCGGCATACACCGTCGCAAAGGCGACCGCCGTTCCGGCCGCGGTGAGGATCGCGGGAATATTGGCGATCGGCAACGCCGCGATGCTGGAGACGCTCTCCTTGCGCCGCGTCCATTCGCCGGCCGCGAGCAGTGCTGCCGCGAACAGGCCGCCGAGGACGACGCGCACGCCCGGTCCGAGCAGGCCCGCCTCGATCGAATAGCGCACCATGAAGAAGCCGCCGAGCGCGAGCGCAAGACCGCCGATCCACACCACCCAGCGGGTGCCGAGCCGCTCCTCGAAGCCGGCCGGCGCTGCGGGCCGCGGCGGCGGCGCCTCGGTCGTGGAGGCGGGTTCGGACGGCGGTGGCGACACGCGGTCGGCCGCGAGCGGCGGCGCGGTCTCGGCCTCGGGCGGAAGCGGCGGCGGCACCGGGATCGTCGGCGCTGGCATGTCGCGCCGGGGCTGGACGGGCATCTGCGGCTGGGCCTGCCGCTGCGCGGACAACAGGGCCTCCAGCGCATTCAGCCGCCGGCGCAGTTCGCCCGCCTGACTGAGCGCCTTGATCGCGACCAGGAAGGCGACGATCGCAACGATCACCGCGAAGTCGTTGAACATACCGTAGAACATGCAGCCTCCAGCCAATCGGCGCGCGGAGGCCGATCACGCAGATTGGTCTTGTCGAGCGCGCAAGCTGCGCGCAAGTCCGCCGCGGGCCCGTCCACAGCAAGTCCTGACGGCCGCGACAGGGCGCGGCCGGTGGCCCGCCTGTCTGTGTCGAGATCACGCTGGATGGTTCGACCGGCGCGCCCGTGCGGGCGGGGGGCGTCTGCAGGGACGGCCGGGGATCGGCTCCGAAGGGCCTTGCAAGTCCATGAGTGTGTTCCGGGCCGGCAATGGTTCAAGCCTCGAGCGACCCTGCATGCGAAGCGGCGGCGCAGCGACGGCAGATGCGCTCAGTCCAGATCGATCACGAAGGGACGGCCCTCCACCATCATCGCGCCCGGGCCCATCTCGTCGAGCGCGCGCAGCATGCGGCCGTTGCGCCCCAGCGCGCGGTCGGCGAGGCCGACGATGCGCCGGTTGGGCGAGGCGATCGGCGAGGCCGCGCGGATCTTCCTCGCGATCTCGATCTCGTCGCGCTCCGGGTTGAGCGCGCAGACGGCCGCGAAGGCGCTCGCGGTCGAGCGGCTGATGCCGGCATAGCAATGCACCACCATCGGCGCGTTGCGATCCCAGCCGCGCACGAAGTTCAGCACCTGCTCGATATGCGCCTCGGAGGGCGCGACGAAGCCGTCCATCTCCTCGGTGATGTCGTCCATCGACACCTTGAGATGGTTGGCCGGCAGCACCGAGACCGGCCGCGCCACCTGCTCGACATTGGCCATCACCGTCAGCACGTGGCTCGCCCCGGTGAGGCGGACGGTTTCGGGCAGCGCGGCGAGGGAACAGACGTGGATCATGGCGGTCCTTTCTGTCGCGACTATAGCGGGCGCCGGAGGGTGGGCAAAGGCGCATCGCGCCGTGCCCACCAGCTCGCGCACCGCACCGTCCGGTGGGCACGCCGCGCGTTGCCCACCTTGCGAATTCACGCGAACACCGCGCCGAACCGCTCCAGAAACTGCTTTTCGGCCCGCGCGGCCGTCCAGGGCGTCAGATAGTCGCGCCGGACGCTGTCGGAGAGGCCGGGATCCTTGCCGAACAGGCGTTTGGCCTCGCTGACGCCGAAGCCGGCGAGTTCGGTCGCCTCCAGATAGGCCGCGCCGCGATCCGCGGCCTTGATGGCGAGCGTGATCTCTTCCGGCAGCTCCGGCGGCAGGCCGAAGCGGATATGGATGGCGCCGAGCAGGCGCTTCTCGACCGCCTTGTAATGGCCGTCGAGCACCGCCTTGAACGGCGAGATCATGTCTCCGATCACGTATTCGGGCGCATCGTGCAGCAGGGCGGCGAGGCGCAGGCGCTGGTCGGCGCGCGGCATCTCGTGTCGCAACACTGTCTCCACCAGCAGCGTGTGCTGCGCCACCGAGAAGATGTGCGCGCCGGTGGTCTGCCCGTTCCAGCGGGCGACGCGCGCCAGGCCGTGCGCGATGTCGGCGATCTCGATGTCGAGCGGGGAGGGATCGAGCAGGTCGAGCCGCCGCCCCGACAGCATGCGCTGCCAGGCGCGGGAGGCGGCCTCGCGCGCGGACTTCTTCGTCGTCATTTGGTCTTGAGGCGCGGCTTGCGCTGCGTCCTGCCGCAGCTCGCATGGCAGTGGCAGTCGACGAGATGATCGTTGACCATGCCGGTCGCCTGCATGAAGGCGTAGACGATGGTCGGGCCGACGAATTTGAAGCCGCGCCCGGCGAGCTCCTTCGACATCTGCACCGAGAGCGGCGTCGAGGCCGGCACGCTCGCGGTGGTCTTGAACTGATTGACCTTGGGCTTGCCGTCGAGGAAGTCCCACAGCAGCTTCGAGAATCCCGGCCCCTTCTCCATGATGTCGAGATAGGATTTCGCGCTCAGGATGGCGCCGTCGATCTTGGCGCGGTTGCGCACGATGCCCGCGTCGTTCATCAGCGCCTCCACCTTCTTCGCATTGTAGCGCGCGATCTTCTCCGGCTGGAAATCGTCGAAAGCCTTTCGGAAATTGTCACGCTTGCGCAGGATCGTGATCCAGGACAGGCCGGCCTGGAATCCGTCGAGCATCAGCTTCTCGTAGAGCGCCCGGTCGTCATATTCCGGCACGCCCCATTCGGTGTCGTGATAGGCAACATAGAGCGGATCTTCCCCCGGCCAGGGGCAGCGCGTCTTGCCGTCGGGATGCAGGCGAGCGGCGCGGCTCATGCGATCGGCTGCTTGCTCGGAATGCGCACGGCATCGGGGTCCGCGAGCTTGAGCGCAAGTCCGCCGGCGGTGAGCGGCTGACCGGCATCGAGCGCGTCGGCGACGCGGTCGAGCCGCAGCAGCGCGATCCCCTTGCCTCGCGCGGACGAGCCCATCGTGCCGACCTGCTTGTCGCCGGCGAGAACGCTGGCGCCGGGTTCCGGCGAGAGATCGTCGAGCAGCACCTGCACGGCGCGGGTACGGACGGTGCCGCGATGCTGCATGCGCGAGACCACCTCCTGGCCGACATAGCAGCCCTTGTCGAAATCGACTCCGGCGAGCCGGTCCATGTTGGTCTCGTGCGGGAACGCATCGCTGTACATGAAGTCGAGCCCGCCGCGCGGCGCGCCGAGCGCGATGCGGTGCGCGTCGTACTCTTCGGCATCGACCAGTTCGGCGCCGATCAGATCGGACAGTTTCTGCTTGAGGTCTTCGGGGATCAGGATGCGACAGCCGAGCTGCGCGTTCCGAGGGTCGGCGAAGGCGAGATCGGGCTGGACCGCGGGCGATCCATCCCAGGCCGCGAGCACGCCGAGACTGTCGGAGAGGTTTTCCACAATCGCCTTGGCGCGCAGCTTGTAGAAATTCAGCTTGGTGGCCAGCGTGTCCGCCAGCGCCTTCGGGCAGTCGATCAGGAACCCGCCGCCATGGCCGGCGGGCGCTTCCGTGATCAGGAAATCGGCGATGATCTTGCCCTGCGGCGTCAGCAATGCGCCGAATCGCCCCAGGCCGGGCTTCAGCCTGTCGAGATCCGTCGTGATGAGGCCGTTGAGGAAACTGCGCGCATCCTCGCCTGAAACCTTGACCACGCCCCGGTCGGGAAGAAAGGCTGCTTTCATGCGAAAATCTCTTGCGACATGGTGTTCCGGAACGTAAGCCCGCAACGCACAAACGACAAGACCTCGGGCCCTGCGCCCAAGGGATGAGATCAAGCGATGAGAGAGGCCTTCCAGCCATGACCCAGCGTTTCGATGTGATCCTCAAGGGCGGCACCGTGGTCAACCAGGACGGCGAGGGTATCCGCGACATCGGCATCGCCGGCGGCCGGATCGCCGAACTCGGCTCGCTGTCGCAGGCCTCCGCCGCGGAGGTGATCGACTGCAAGGGCCTCCACATCCTGCCCGGCGTCATCGACACGCAGGTGCATTTCCGCGAGCCGGGGCTCGAGCAGAAGGAAGACCTCGAGACCGGATCGCGCAGCGCCGTGATGGGCGGCGTCACCGCCGTGTTCGAGATGCCGAACACGTCTCCGCTGACCGTGACCGAAGCCACTTTCACCGACAAGGTGAAGCGCGCGCATCACCGCATGCATTGCGATTTCGCCTTCTTCATCGGCGGCACCCGCGAGAACGTGCAGGAGCTTCCCGTGCTGGAGCGTGCGCCGGGCTGTGCCGGTGTCAAGGTGTTCATCGGCTCGTCCACCGGCGCGCTGCTGGTGGAGGACGACGACAGTCTGCGCCGCATCCTGCAGGTGATCCGCCGCCGTGCGGCGTTCCACGCCGAGGACGAGTATCGCCTCAACGAGCGCAAGCCGCTGCGCGTCGAGGGCGATCCGCGCTCGCATCCGGTGTGGCGCGACGAGGCGGCGGCGCTGATGGCGACGCAGCGTCTCGTCAGTCTCGCCCGCGAGACCGGCAAGCGCATCCATGTGCTGCACATCTCCACCAAGGAAGAGATCGAGTATCTGCGCGACCACAAGGACGTCGCCTCCTGCGAGGCGACGCCGCATCATCTCACGCTGGTCGCGCCCGAATGCTATGAGCGGCTCGGCACGCTGGCGCAGATGAATCCGCCGGTGCGCGGCGCCGATCACCGCGCCGGCATCTGGCGCGGCATCGAGCAGGGCATCATCGACGTGCTCGGCTCCGACCACGCGCCGCATACGCTGGAGGAAAAGCAGAAGACCTATCCGGCTTCGCCTTCCGGCATGACCGGCGTGCAGACGCTGGTGCCCTTGATGCTCGACCACGTCAATGCCGGCCGCCTGTCGCTGACGCGTTTCGTCGATCTCAGCAGCGCCGGCCCCGCGCGCCTCTACAACATCGCCTGCAAGGGCCGCATCGCCGCCGGCTACGATGCCGACTTCACCATCGTCGACCTCAAGCGCAGCGAGACCATCACCAACAAATGGGTGGCCTCCAAGGCCGGCTGGACGCCTTACGATGGCGTCCGCGTCACCGGCTGGCCGGTCGGCACCTTCGTCCGCGGCCGCCGCGTGATGTGGCAGGGCGAACTGGTGACGCCCGCGCAAGGCGAGCCGGTGCAATTCCTGGAGACGCTGAAGCCGTAGGATGGGCATTGGGAGGGGCCTACGCTCCCTTGCGAACGCAGCGCGATCGCATACGGATTTTACCGGGATCGTGGGCTTGCTTCGCCTCTCCCGCTTGCGGGAGAGGCCGACGCGCCCCGGGCGATGCGAAGCATCGTCCCGTGCGCGGCGGGTGAGGGCTCTCAC
>CAYREH010000036.1:0-61603 GCA_964423245.1 uncultured Bradyrhizobium sp.
CCATCGTCATCGACGGCGGCGTCACGACCGCGGCGGTGTAGCCTTATTTCCCACTTGCGGGAGAGGGTGGCGCGCCGTGACAGCGGCGAGACGGGTGAGCGGTATCTCTCCGCGCGCTGGTTCAACGACCTGCCGCCGCCCCCAGCGACGCCTCGATCGCCCGCACCACCAGCAGCGCCGATCGCTCGTCGAGATGCACGCCATCGGCCCAGCGCAGCTCGCCGTGGGGCGGATCGATCGTCAGCCATGTCGCATCGTCCGGAAATGCCGCGCGCACGATCTGCTGGCTGCTCGCGACCAGCCGCGACCGTTCGATCTCCGGCTCGAACGGAATGTGGATCAGCCGCACCCGGCTGCCCCGCCGCTCGATCTCCTCGATCAGCTGCCGGATGCGCAGGACGTTGGCGCGCACCGGCGCGGCCGCATCGCCCTCGTTCATCTGCGCCACGGCGCGGTCGCGATACACCCTGTTGTCGAACGTATCGGGCGGCTGGCCGAGCAGCCGCTGCTGTTCGGCGCGGGCCTGCGTCTGGTTCGGCGGCGCATGGGTCCAGGTTTCCAGCGCGGCCACCAGGCTGCGCACCGGTCGCAGCCACAGCGCCTGCGCCGCGCTGCCGCCGGAGAAGCGCGCGACCAGCGCGGCGTCGGTCTCGCGCGTCAGAATGTTGCTCTCGATCAGGACGAGCTTCGGCAGGCGCGGCTGTGCCGCCACGATCGCCAGCCCCGTCACCGGGGAGCCGCCGGCCAGCGCCAGGTTGCGGACGCGGGGCAGCGTGAAATACTCCTCCTTCAGCCGCCACGTCACGGAACTGCCGACCAGCACGATGTCGGGCACCTCCTCGCGCATATAGCGGTTGAGCGTGACGAGGCTGCCGTCGCGCGTGGTCACCGCGGGCTGCTGCAGCGCGCTGCCGAAATGCGCGGTGGCGAGGCCGCAGGCGAGCAGCAGCAGCGCGGCGGCGCCCGCGCATCTCGTCAGCCACGTCGGGGGCGATATCGGCGGCATCGTCAGAACTGGAAATAGATGAAGGCGCTGTCCGGCCCGGCTTCGAGAAAAGCCAGCGCCGCGAGCGCACCATAGAGATAGGGTTGCCAGACCGGCATGCGTCCCTCGATCAGCCGGCCCAGGCCGGCATGCTGCAGCAGCACCGGCAACGCATAGAGCAGCGCCAGATTCGTGAACAGCTTTGGCGGATTGGGCACCTCGACCGGCACGAACATGCCGTGGAGATAGCTCAGCGCATGGTCGACATTCGGCAGCTTGAAGAAGATCCAGAGCATGGTGACGCAGACAAACACCACGCCCATCCGCACAAGACGCAGCGCGGGGCCGGCGTCCGCAAGCCGCGTCAGGAAGGGCCGCTCGATCACCAGCAGCAGGCCGTGCGCCAGGCCCCACAGCGCATAGGCGAGGCCGGCGCCGTGCCAGAGGCCGCCGAGCGTCATCACGATCATCAGATTGAGCGCGGTGCGGACGGGCCCATGCCGGTTACCGCCGAGCGGGATGTAGAGATAGGTCCTGAGCCAGGTCGACAGCGAGATGTGCCAGCGCGTCCAGAACTCCGAGAACGAGGTCGCGATATAGGGCAGGTTGAAATTCACCGGCAGGCGATAGCCGAACAGAAGGCCCAGCCCGAGCGCGATCGCCGAATAGCCGAAGAAGTCGGCATAGATCTGGTAGCTGTAGAGAAACACCAGCAGCCAGCGATCCTGCGTCCGCAGCGTCGCGTGCAGCGGGAAGTCCATCCAGGACGTCATCTCGTTGAGATTGTTGGCGACGTAGAGCTTGAAGAAATAGCCGACCACGATCCATTTCGCGGCTTCGACGAAGTCGACGTCGCCGATCCGCTTCGGCACGATCTGCGGCATGAATTGCGCGGCGCGCGTGATCGGCCCCGACACCAGCTGCGGAAAGAAGATGATGTAGAGGAACACGTCCCGCAGGCTCACGCGGCGGCCCTCGCGCGTGAGGTCGACCAGCAGGCTGATATTGTGGAACACGAAGAACGAGATGCCGATCGGCAGCGGCAGGCGCAGCAGAAAATCCACCGGCGCAACGCCGGTCAGATGCGACGCGGCGGCGTCGACGAACAGGAATTTGTACTTGAAGAACGCCAGCAGGCCGAGATTGAACCCGATGCCGACCGGCATCCACAGCGTGCGGTTCTCGAACGCCAGCACCAGGCACACATGCGTGCCGAGCACCGCGACCAGCAGCAGCGGCAACAGGTCAGGCTGCCCGAACCCATAGAAGAACACGCTCGCCAGCACCAGCAGCTGCACCTGGAATCGCCGCAGCGGAGGCCAATAATAAACGCCGAACACCACCGCGACGAACGCGCCGAACTGATACGAAGTAAACGTCATGCCGCCCCGTCTGCCCGACCCGAATCTAGCATTTCGGCGGCGGCGGTCCTAGTGCTGCGTCGGTGGCCGGAAGCAACCAATGATTGTCATGCCGCGACGGCTCCCATAATCTTCCGTCGGGAGTCCATGAAGCCGCAGCAATGGTCTCGACACCGATCCGACGCGCCGCCGCGAAAAGGCTCAGGGCCAACACGACGCCCCACGAGCGGATGCTCTGGCGCGCCATCAAGGACCTGCCGCTCGAAGGCAGCCACTTTCGACGCCAGGCGCCGATCGGCCCCTATATCGTCGATTTCCTCTTGCCCGCCAGACGCCTCATCATCGAGCTTGACGGCGGCCACCACAACGATGAGGACACCGCTGAGCGGGACCGTGAGCGCCAAGGTTGGCTTGAGAAAGAAGGATATCGAGTCGTCCGGTTCTGGAACTCGGAGATCACGAGCGATCTGACCGCTGTGCTCGAACGGATCTACGTCGAGCTCTACGGATCGGGGGAGGCTGGCCCTATGCGGGTGAAACCCGGGCGAGGTGGAGGCCCACCGACGTAACCGCCGGCCCGTGCCCACTTACCCTCCCCTGGGGGGGGAGGCTCGACCGCGCGTAGCGCGGGCGGGGCGGGGTGATCTCTCCGCACGGGCACTGCCGGCTGAGGAGAGACCTTCACCCCACCCCGGATCACATTCCGCTTCGCTGCATGTGATCCGACCCTCCCCCTCCAGGGGAGGGTAAGAGCCTCCGCCTTGACCTCTCTGCGGCAATCCCGTTTTCTCTGCCGCAACCAACGAACCCCCCGGGAACACGCCAAGGGACCCCGCCATGTCTTTCGTCCTCGCCATCGACCAGGGCACCACCTCCTCGCGCGCGATCCTGTTTCGCGGCGACATCTCGATCGCGGCGAAGGCGCAGGCCGAGTTTCCGCAGCATTTTCCGGCCTCGGGCTGGGTCGAGCACGAGCCGGAGGACATCTGGACCTCGACCGTGATGGTCTGCCGCGAGGCGATGGAGCATGCCGGTGTCACGGCGAAGGACATCGCGGCCATCGGCATCACCAACCAGCGCGAGACCACCGTGGTGTGGGACCGCGCCACCGGCCAGGCGGTGCACCGCGCCATCGTCTGGCAGGACCGCCGCACCGCCGACATCTGCGCAAGGCTCAAGGCCGACGGCCGCGAGCCTCTCATCTCCGAGAAGACCGGCCTGATCGTCGATCCCTATTTCTCGGGAACGAAAGTCGCCTGGATCCTCGACCACGTCCCGGGCGCGCGCGCCCGCGCCGCGCGCGGCGAATTGCTGTTCGGCACCGTCGATTGCTATCTGCTCTGGCGCCTCACCGGCGGCAAGGTGCACGCCACCGACGCCACCAACGCCTCGCGCACGCTGCTGTTCAACATCCACACCGGTCAGTGGGACGACGAACTGCTGGAGATCATCGGCGTGCCGCGCTCGATGCTGCCGGAGGTGAAGGATTCCTCCGCGCGCTTCGGTGAGAGCACGCCGGACCTGTTCGGCGGCCCGATCGCGATATCAGGCATCGCCGGCGACCAGCAGGCCGCGACCATCGGCCAGGCCTGCTTCCGGCCCGGCATGATGAAATCGACCTACGGCACCGGCTGCTTCGCGCTGCTCAACACCGGCACCACGCCGGTCGTGTCGAAGAACAAGCTGCTCACCACCGTCGCCTATCAGCTGCAGGGCAAGCGCACCTATGCGCTGGAAGGCTCGATCTTCGTCGCCGGCAGCGCGGTGCAATGGCTGCGCGACGGTCTCGGCATCATCAAGCACGCCGCTGAAACCGGACCGCTGGCCGATCAGTCGGACTCGCTGCAGAGCGTCTATCTCGTCCCCGCCTTCGTCGGCCTGGGCGCGCCCTACTGGAATCCCAGGGTGCGCGGCGCGCTGTTCGGCCTCACCCGCAACACCGGCCCGGCCGAGCTCGCCCATGCCGCGCTGGAAAGCGTCTGCTACCAGACCTTCGACCTCTGGGCGGCGATGCGCGCGGATTGGCCCAACTCGGAAACCGCATCCGTCGTGCTCCGCGTCGACGGCGGCATGACCGCCTCGGACTGGACCATGCAGCGCCTCGCCGACCTGCTCGACGCGCCGGTCGACCGCCCCGTCATCCAGGAAACCACCGCACTCGGCGCCGCCTATCTCGCGGGCTTAGAGGCCGGCGTCTATCCCGAGCCCACGAAGTTCGCCGACAATTGGCGCCTCGAACACCGCTTCAAGCCGGCGATGAGCGAGGCGACGCGCGAGCGGAAGCTGGCGGGCTGGGCGAGGGCGGTGAAGGGCGTGCTGGCGAGCGAAGAGGGGGAGGGATAGGCGCGGCTCTCTCCACCTCGTAGAGGCGGAGGGATAAACACGCCTCTCTCCGCGGGTCGTCCCGGCGAAGGCCGGGACCCATACGCCGCAGCAGGAGTTGTGAACGGGACTCGTCGCCGCGACCACCGTCATTGCGAGGAGCGAAGCGACGAAGCAATCCAGACTGCCCCCGCGGAAAGTTTCTGGATTGCTTCGCTGCGCTCGCAATGACGGAGGATGCCGCGATGGATACGACTGGCCTATGATGCAGTGAGGCAAGCACCCATGATCCTCCCCGACGGCTATACCGACATCCCCGCCGGCAAGATCGCTGCAGTCGTCACCCATCTGGAGATGACCGCGCCGCCGCCGCGTCGCGCCGATCCGCCGGGCGCGTGGTCGCTGCGCGAGATCGATACACCTGCGCTCGATTGGTACCGCGACATCTTCCGCCGCGTCGGCGAGGAGTGGCTGTGGTTCTCCCGCGCGCGCATGACCGACGCCGAGCTCGCCGCGATCATCCAGGCGCCGGGCGTCGAAGTCTACGCGCTGGCCGCCGACGGCCGTGACGAAGGCCTGCTCGAACTCGACTTCCGCGATCCCGGTCAGTGCGAGCTGGTCTATTTCGGCGTCACCGCCAAACTGATTGGCACCGGCGCCGCCCGTTTCCTGATGAACCGCGCGCTGGAGCGCGCATGGTCGCGCAACATTCGCCGCCTCTGGGTCCACACCTGCACCCTCGATCACCCTTCGGCCCTCGCCTTCTACCAGCGCTCCGGCTTCCGCCCCTTCCGCCGCCAGATCGAGATCGCAGACGATCCCCGCCTCGACGGCACCGCGCCGCGCGATGCGGCGAAGCATGTGCCGATCATCGAAAGCTGAGCGATCGTCTCTCCGCCGTCATTGCGAGGAGCACTTGCGACGAAGCAATCCAGACTGTTTCCGCGGAGGAATTCTTTAGTTGCTTCCGCCTTCGCCAAAGGCTTCTGCAGATAAGCCGCTGCGCTCGCAATGAGAAGATAGCACCGCCGTCGGCCATCTAATAGGCACATACCTGCGCTGGCGCCGTAGCACTATCAAGCGAAGTGCAACCCGCGAGAGCGTCTACGTATTGCGGTTCGCTCCATTGGGCTACAACGCTCGTGAGGTAGAAGAGCAGGGAACATTCTTTGACGGCATTAGGAGACGATCAGGCGATCGACAAAATTGTGTGCCACGAATGGTACGATATCCCACCGGTCCAAATTGACTTCCCACAGTCGTTCGCCAAAACCGTGATACTCTGGGTTGTCATACGCTATATCTCGGTCAGTATAGTATCTCCAGATCTTGTAAAAATGTTCGACCTCGTGCTGATTCCGCTCATCAGGATCGATGCCTAGCGCTAGCGGCTCCAGAATCGAACTAAAGATTTGGCCCCCCGCTTTCGCTCGAATATAAAGATCGGGGCTCACGACCTTCAAGACACACAGTCCAACTAGGATGCCATCAGGGCAATAAGCGTTTTTCGGACGGTATGCTAAGGAAACGGCCAGGCCACTTACAATCTTCTCGATTTCTCGCAAGCTAAGACGAGAGCGATGGGCTAGATGATGAAGATAGTGGCGAGTATATTCGAAAAGTCTGTTCTGTCGCTGCTCAGGCAGCATCAGTGTCATAAGATGGTCGATGTAAATCGCGCTCGTCCGTCGATGCGGCTGTGTCTCACCCTCTGTTAAATGTAGGGTGAGGCCAATAAACTTTTGTAGGTATTTTGAAGATTCGATCCCTGGTCCATACACCGCTGACACAGAGTTACGAAGCTGCCCTAAGTGGGTGCCCAATACGAAATGAACACCAGGAACCGTGAAGAAGTGTTTCATCCTCTCAAGAATTTGCAAAGCAAAGAGAGGACGGCAGCGATCTAATTCGTCCACTATGACTACAAGCGGCTTGTTTGGCTGTTCTTGATCTGCACCTTTTTGCGGGCTCAGTAGGGCAGGTAGTGCTTCAAGTGCGTCTCGGAAGGCTTGAATTGCCTGTTTTTCCTGCTTTTGCGTAGTCAGCAGCTCTCCGATATATTTGTCTTCGAGATCGCTAAGTTCTTTCGCAATGTCGCTCGCTGCCTTGCCAAAGTCTGCTGCGTCGAGCGCGCCTGCCGTTGCTAGCTTCACTCCAATCTTTGCAGTGCTCCGCAGCAAGATTTTGGCTGCGCCAAACGAAGACGCTACGAATTGTTTTGCTGCATCCTCGTTCAGTTCTCGCCGTTCCTTCGCCAATGAAATGATCTCGCCTGCAATGGCGGTAAAGGCGTCGTCTACGTAGTCATGCTCGAATGCGTCAAAGAATACGACCGGAATTCGTTGCTTTCTCAGCTCTCCAGCCCACATCTTTAGAAAGGTTGTCTTTCCAGTTCCCCATTCACTATCAATGGCGATAACGAGAGGGTCCGAGACGCGGCATACGACATTCAGCAAACTACTTCCAATGCCAGCACGACCAAAGATGTCCTTTTCTTTCGAGAACCCTTCCTCCTCTCCAATCTCTAGCGATGGGGGAAATAGTCTCATAGTTGGAATCCCTCTGGTTCATAAATCCCATTCGAATCGACAACCTCAAATTACAACCAGTGCGAGTAAGTGGTAAGTGATTTCACACGGTCTACAACCTCAAAACACCTCCTGCTTCGCCCGCGCCAGCGAAAACCCCCGCTGCATCGCGTTGAAGCACGTCAGTCCCGCCTGCTCCGACCGGCAGGTGAACCCCGCGCGCTGCCACACCTCGCCATAGGCCAGCACCGGCAGCGATGGGTCCACCACGGTGTCGCCGGCGCAGATCCGGGCGGCGTTGCCTTTCACGCTCATCTCGAAAGCGTGGCCGTAGTCGAGGTCGCAATCGGCCGGGCGGCGCGGGCGCGTCTCGATGGCCATGATGTCGCAGCGGAGCACACCCTGGCCGTTATCCGTGAAGACCTGGCAGGCGATGTTCTTCGACGGGGTCTGGAAGCCGGTCGGGCGGTCCTGCGCTTGGGCGACGAGTGTCGCGGCGAGCAGAAGGGCGCCAACGGTCGCAAAGTGTCGCGTCATGCGTGGTCTCCCGCTTGGGACCGTCATGTCCGGACTTGATCCGGGCATCCATCCCTTCCTAATCTCGGGCTTGATGGATGGCCGGGTCAAGCCCGGCCAGGACGAGCGAAAATGCGTGCGCGCATCGCGCCTGAGGCAGACACCCATGTTCCTGATCGGCCAATACGACTCCCCCTTCGTTCGCCGCGTCGCGATCGCGCTGCGGCTGTACGGTATTCCCTTCGAGCACAGGCCGTGGTCGACCTTCGGCGATGCCGAGACGATCGCGCCGTACAATCCGCTGCGGCGGGTGCCGACGCTGGTGCTCGACGATGGCGAGGCGCTGATCGAGAGCGCCTTCATCCTCGATCATCTCGACGAACTCGCCGGGCCGGACAAGGCGATGCTGCCGCGCAGCGGCGCCGAGCGTCGCCGGCACTTGCGCATCTGCGCGCTCGCTTCCGGCCTCGGCGACAAGGCGGTGAGCCTCGTCTATGAGCGCGTGCTGCGCAAGGAGCAGCTGGCGCTGTGGGTGGCGCGCTGCGAGGCGCAGATCAACGACGTGCTCAAGGTGCTGGAAGCCGAACGGGCCAAGGTGACGACGCCCTACTTCCTCGGCGCGCGCATCGGCCATAGCGACGTCATCGTGGCCTGCGCTTTGCGCTTCACCCGCGAGGCGCATCCGCATCTGTTCGATGCCGCGCGCTATCCCGCGCTCGCCGCCCACGCGGCGACTTGCGAGGCGCTGGGGCCGTTCCAGGAAATCGTGCAGCCCCTGGCGCCGCCGAAGGGGTGAGCGGCCTTATCCTCCCCTGGAGGGGGAGGGTCGATCGCGCGTAGCGCGAGCGGGGTGGGGTGATCTCTCAACACGAGCCGCGCCACGGTGGAGAGACCGTCACCCCACCTTGGTCCGCATTCCGCTGCGCTGCATGCGAACCAATCCTCTCCCTCCAGGGGAGGATGTGGACCGCTCGTGCCGCTCGCGCCATTGAAGGTGTGAGGCACGATGGCTTCCGGGTTCGCGCGTCGCGCGCCCCGGAATGACGGAGGCACACAGCTTCCGATCCTGCCATCCTACGCCTGTTTTGCCCGACGGAACAAGCGGATTTCGCAAAGACCGAATTCATCAGATCTTTCAACCCCATCCTACTTTGCATGGGGTTGTTTTCGCGCTTTGCCTTTTCGATCTGCGGCTACACCGCCCCCGCGCGCTTCTTCTGCCAGACGAGGTGCACCGCGCAGGCACAGCCCGGCGGGTGCGAGGCGAGGTCGGCCGGCATCGCGTCGTTGGCGGGCGTCGCCTTGAACGAGGTGTCGGCCGCGCCCGGCTGCGACGGGATGTAGTTCAGCACCGGCGCCAGCCAGCGCTCGGCTTCGCTGACCGTCATGCCCTTGCGCGCGGCATAGTCCTCGACCTGGTCGCGCTCGATCTTGCCGACGCCGAAATAGAAGCTCTCGGGGCTCGCGAAATAGAGACCGGACACGGATGAGCCCGGCCACATCGCAAAGCTCTCGGTCAGCTTCACGCCGGCGGTCGCCTCGGCATCCAGCAGCTCGAACAGCGTCGCCTTCTCGGTGTGATCGGGCTGCGCGGGATAGCCGGGCGCGGGGCGGATGCCCTGGTACTTCTCCAGGATCAGATCCTCCGGCGAGAGCGCCTCGTCCGGCGCATAGGCCCAGAACTCGCGGCGCACGCGCGCATGCATGCGTTCGGCGAAGGCTTCGGCGAGGCGGTCGGCCAGCGCCTTGCACAGGATCGAGGAATAGTCGTCGTTCGCGCTTCTGAAGCGATCGGCGATGACGTCCTCGCCGATCCCCGCGGTGACGACGAAGCCGCCGACATAGTCGCCCACGCCTGTCTCGACCGGCGCGACGAAGTCGGCGAGCGCGGCGTTGAAGCGGCCCTCGCGCTTCTCGAGCTGCTGGCGCAGCGTGTGCAGCGTCGCGATCGGCGTCCTGCGGCTGTCGTCGGCATAGAGCACGATGTCGTCGCCTTGCGCGTTCGCCGGCCAGAAGCCGATCGTCGCGCGCGCCGTGAACCACTTCTCCTTCACGATGGTGTCGAGCATCTTTTGCGCATCGTCGTAGAGCGAACGCGCGACCTCGCCGACCTTGGCGTCGTCGAGGATGGCGGGGAAACGGCCGGCGAGCTCCCAGGTCTGGAAGAACGGCGTCCAGTCGATATAGGGCACGAGTTCGGCGAGATCGTAATCGTCGAAGGTCCGGATGCCGAGGAAGCTCGGCTTCACCGGCGGGTGCGCCTTGAAATCCACCGCGACGCGGTTCCTGCGGGCGTCCGCCAGCTTCAGCCGCTTCTTGTCGGCCTGCGCGCGCAGATGCGCCTCGGAGATATTGGCGTATTCGGCGCGCACCTCGGCGGCATAGGCCTCGCGCCGCTCGGGCGACAGCAGCGCCGAGGCGACGCCGACCGCGCGGCTGGCGTCGTTGACATGCACCACGGGCCCGGCCTTGTAGTTCGGATCGATCTTCACCGCGGTGTGGACCCGGCTCGTGGTGGCGCCGCCGATCAGCAGCGGCAGGTTCAACCCCTCGCGCTGCAGCTCGCTCGCGAAGAACGCCATCTCGTCGAGCGAGGGCGTGATCAGGCCCGACAGGCCGACGATGTCGGCCTTCTCGGCCTTCACGGTCTCGACGATCTTGGCGGCCGGCACCATCACGCCGAGATCGATCACCTCGAAATTGTTGCACTGGAGCACGATGCCGACGATGTTCTTGCCGATGTCGTGGACGTCGCCCTTGACGGTCGCGAGCACGATCTTGCCGGCCGACGAGGAGCCCTCGGTGCCGATGCCGGCGGCGAGATTGCGCGCCTTCTCCTCTTCCATGAACGGCATGAGATAGGCCACCGCCTGCTTCATGACGCGCGCGGACTTCACCACCTGCGGCAAAAACATCTTGCCGTCGCCGAAGAGGTCGCCGACCACGTTCATGCCGGCCATCAGCGGCCCCTCGATCACGTCGAGCGGGCGCGAGGACACCTTGCGGGCTTCCTCGGTGTCGACGTCGATGAACTCGGTGATGCCGTGCACCAGCGCATGGGACAGCCGCTTTTCCACCGGCCATTCGCGCCAGGCGAGGTCGGCCTCCTTGGACTCGGTCTTCTTGCCGCGGAACTTCTCCGCGAGCGCCAGCAGGCGCTCGGATGCGCCAGGGTCGCGGTTGAGGACGACGTCCTCGCAGGTCTGGCGCAGTTCGGGATCGATGTCGTCATAGACGATCATCTGCCCGGCATTGACGATGCCCATGTCCATGCCGGCCTTGATGGCATGATACAGGAACACCGAATGCATCGCCTCGCGCACCGGCTCGTTGCCGCGGAACGAGAACGACAGGTTGGAGACGCCGCCCGAAACATGCGCGCCGGGCAGGTTCGTGCGGATCCAGCGCGTCGCCTCGATGAAGTCGACGCCGTAATTGTTGTGCTCCTCGATTCCCGTGGCGATCGCGAAGATGTTGGGATCGAAGATGATGTCCTCCGGCGGGAAGCCGACGCGGTTGACCAGGATGTCATAGGCGCGCTTGCAGATCTCGGTCTTGCGCGCGAACGTGTCGGCCTGGCCGATTTCGTCGAACGCCATCACCACGACGGCGGCGCCATGGCGGCGGGCGATGCCGGCTTCGAAGATGAACTTCTCCTCGCCCTCCTTCATCGAGATCGAGTTGACGACCGGCTTGCCCTGCACGCATTTCAGGCCGGCCTCGATCACCGAGAATTTCGAGGAATCCACCATCACCGGAACCCGCGCGATGTCGGGCTCGGCGGCGACGAGGTTGAGGAACGTCACCATGGCGGCCTCGGAATCGAGCAGGCCCTCGTCCATGTTGACGTCGATAATCTGCGCGCCGTTCTCGACCTGCTCGCGTGCCACCTGCAGCGCGGCGGTATAGTCTCCGGCCGTGATCAGCTTGCGAAAGCGCGCCGAGCCGGTGACGTTGGTGCGCTCGCCGACATTGACGAACGGAATGACCTCGGTCAGCACGAACGGCTCGAGGCCGGAGAGCCGCAGCCGCGGTTCGATGTCAGGCACGATGCGCGGCCTGTGCGGAGCGACCGCGGCCGCGATCGCCGCGATGTGTTCCGGCGTGGTGCCGCAGCAGCCGCCGACGATGTTGACGAGGCCGTCGCGGGCGAATTCGCCGACGAGGCGCGCCATGTACTCCGGCGTCTCGTCATACTGGCCGAATTCGTTGGGCAGGCCGGCATTCGGATAGGCGCAGACCAGCGTGTCGGCGACACGGCCGATATCGGCGATATGCGCGCGCAGATCCTCGGCGCCGAGCGCGCAGTTGAAGCCGATGGTAATGGGCTTGGCATGCCGCACCGAGTTCCAGAACGCCTCGGGCATCTGGCCCGAGAGCAGGCGGCCGGACTTGTCGGTGATGGTGCCGGAGACCATCACCGGCACGTCGATGCCGCGCGCTTCGGTGATTTCGGCGATCGCGTAGAGCGCCGCCTTGGCGTTCAGCGTGTCGAAAATGGTCTCGACCAGGAGGAGATCGACGCCGCCGTCGAGCAGTCCGTTGATCTGCTCGCCATACGATTTGCGCAGATCGTCGAAGGTCACGGCGCGGTAGCCGGGATTGGCGACGTCGGGCGAGATCGAGGCGGTGCGGTTGGTCGGGCCGATGGCGCCGGCGACGAAGCGCGGCTTGCCGTCCTCGGCTGCGACGCGCCGCGCGGCATTGCCGGCGAGGCGGGCGCCTTCGCGCGCCATCTCGTAGACGATGTCGGTGAGATCGTAATCGGCCTGTGCGATCGAGGTGGTGGAGAAGGTGTTGGTGGCGACGATGTCGGCGCCGGCGCGCAAATAGGCGGCGTGGATGTCCTCGATCGCCTGCGGCTGGGTCAGGATCAACAGGTCGTTGTTGCCGCGCAGGTCGCGGTGGAAATCCTTGAAGCGCTCGCCGCGGAAGGCGGCCTCGTCGAATTGCAGCGCCTGGATCATCGTGCCCATGGCGCCGTCGAGCACGAGGATGCGCGCGCGGGCGGCTTCGAGCAGGGCGGTCCGCTGGGGAGAGGGAGGTAGGGTCATATGGTCCTTACGCCGCCTTCTGCGCGGTCTTGGCGCGGATGCCGAGCAAATGGCTGATCGCGAACACGAGGTCGGCGCGGTTCATGGTGTAGAAATGGAAGGTGTCGACGCCGTGCTTGGCGAGCTTCTGCACCTGGCCGGCGGCCACGGTCGCGGCCACCAGCTTGCGCGTGTCGGCATCGTCGTCGAGGCCCTCGAATTTCTCCGCCAGCCAGTCCGGCACGCTGGTGCCATTGCGGGTCACGAATGCGCGCGCCTGCTTGAAATTGTGCAACGGCATGATGCCCGGAACGATCGGGATGTCGATGCCGCGGGCGCGGACGCGATCGAGGTAGCGGAAGTAGAGGTCGTTGTCGAAGAACACCTGGGTGATGGCGCGCGTGGCGCCGGCATCGACCTTGGCTTTGAGGATGTCGATGTCGGCCTCGAAGTCGCGGCTCTCCGGATGCTTCTCCGGATAGGCCGAGACCGAGATATCGATGTCCGGGTGGCGTCTCTTGATGCCGGCGACCAGTTCGGGCGAGGTCTGGTAGCCCTCGGCATGGGTGCGATAGGGCGTGCCGATGCCGCCGGGCGGATCGCCGCGCAGCGCGACGATGTGGCGGACGCCGACCTCGTGATAACGGTCGACGATCTCGTCGATCTCGCCGCGCGAGGCGCCGACGCAGGTCAGGTGCGCGGCCGGCAGCAGCGCGGTCTCCTTCAGGATACGCGCGATGGTCGCATGGGTGCGCTCGCGGGTCGTGCCGCCGGCGCCGTAGGTCACCGAGACGAATTTCGGCTCCAGCGGGGCAAGCCGGTTGATGGTCTCCCAGAGATTCCTCTCCATCTCCTCGCTCTTCGGCGGAAAGAACTCGAAGGAGATCGCCGGCCGTTTCACGGAGAGGTGTCCGTCTTGCCCGTCACTCTGGTGAGGCGTCGTCACGTCGGTCATGTCACCACTCGCTCCAGGTTCGGCAGCCGGCCGTCAGGTCTAAATGCGAGAGGCTAAGATAGGGCAAAGAGGCAAAGGCCGACAGCCCACCGCATATGGGAATCTGCCCACTATCGGGCGTATAATGCGAGTTAATGATGCTGGAAGGAGTGTAGTGGGCCGATCCGATAATTTTTAATAATCAAATTAATTCAGAGTTTTGTCTCTCGTTTCGACGCGCGAGCCTCCGCTCTCCGATAGTGGGCAGTTGCGATGCAGCAGGGGCAGTACCGAATTCGTCCCAATGATAGCCTGCACCGATTTCCGGCTCGGCCGCTGCCTGCACACGGCAGGCCTGCGTGTCCTGCCCATTGCCGGGGCGTCGGGCTCCATTACCTTGTTGCGCCATGATCCCGCTCTCAGTCCTCGACCTCTCCGTTGTCACCACAGGCACGAAACCCGCGGCCGCGCTGCGCAACAGCATCGACCTGGCGCGCCATGTCGACGGCCTCGGCTATGTCCGCTATTGGCTCGCCGAGCATCACAACCTCGCCTCCGTGGCGAGCCCCGCGCCCGACGTGATGATCGGCCAGATCGCGGCGGTGACCAAGCACCTTCGCGTCGGCTCCGGCGGCGTGATGTTGCCCAACCATGCGCCGCTGGTCGTGGCCGAGCGCTTCAAGATGCTGGAGGCGCTGTTTCCCGGTCGCATCGATCTCGGGCTGGGCCGTGCGCCCGGCACGGATGGTGCGACGGCCTATGCCCTGCGCAGCCGACTCGATCGCCGCGAGGGCGATGATTTCCTGGAGCGGCTGCACGAACTGATCCTGTGGCAGACCCGCGAATTCCCCGCCGGGCATCCGTACAACAATGTCGTTGCGATGCCCGATGACACGCCGCTGCCGCCGATCTGGCTGCTTGGCTCCAGCGATTATTCGTCGGAACTGGCGGCCGAGGTCGGCATGGGCTTCGCGTTCGCCCACCATTTCGCCTCCCACGATGCCGTCGATGCGATGGTCCACTACCGCAATCGTTTCCAGCCGTCGGCGTGGCGCGGGAACCCGCACGCGATCCTTGCCGTCGCCGTCATTACAGCGGACACCGACGAGGAGGCCGAAAGGCTCGCCGCTTCCTTCGATCTCAACCGCCTGCGTCGCGACCGCGGTCAATATCTGCCGCTGCCGAGCGTCGAGGAGGCGTTGGCCTATCCTTACACGGACGCCGAGCGGACCTCGATCCAGCGCAACCGTTCACGCCTGTTCGTCGGCAACCCTGCCACGGTGCAAAGAAAGCTGCAGCCACTGATCGACGCCAGCAAGCCGGATGAATTGATGGTGATCACGGCCGTCTACGAGCACGAGGCGCGAAAGAAATCCTACGGCCTCCTTGCGTCGGCGTTCGATCTCGGCCGGCGGTCCGCAGCATAGCCGCTCCGGCTTCCCCGGACACTGCCTGCCGAAAATCGACGACGCGGTGCAGCAATCGCGGCGTCCATCACGAGTCGCTGGGGGCGACGGCGCCGATCGCGCTCGAGAGCTGATGGGGGGTGCATTCCGCTTTCGGCAGGAAGAAGTTTCGGCGGGTCGCAAGCCTGAAATTGGTCGCTTCCTGCGGCGAGATGTTGGACAGGACGACGGTGCCCATTCGGGTGTCCATTTCCTCGAGCGCGGATAAAAATCGCAGCGAAGATTCCCGGCCGAGCCAGAAGTCCAGCAGGCAGACGTCGAATTTCGTGGATTTCAAAGCGGATTTGGCGTCGATGATGGAGTTGACGCGGGTCACGTCGAGCTCGAAATTCTCGACGAGATCCGCGACCATGCCGATGATGCGCGCATCGATATCGTCGTCCTCGACGAGAAGGACGTTCAGAAACCGGCGCGACGAGTGGGCTTCACAATGTGCCATCCGGCAAGGCCTGCCGTGTGAGAAATGAAGTTTCTAAAGAAACGACTCACTGCAACAATGTGGTGGCATCATTGCTGCGCCGAAGGTCTGACGACCGCAATCCGGATAATTACGGTTTGCCCGGAGATGAGTGCGTAAAATAAAATCCGTTGCGGCATCATGCGGCCACGGTCCTGCACGCGGCTGATGTACGATCCCGGCCATTCTCGCATCCGGCCATCGGATCGGCCATGACCCAGAAATTGGAAGAGCCGCGTTTCGTCGTGGGACTGGGCGCTTCGGCCGGTGGCCTCGAAGCACTGGAAAAGTACTTCGACAATTCTCCGACCGATTCCGGCGGCGCCTTCGTCGTCGTCATGCATCTGGCGCGCGACTTCAAGAGCGTGCTCGACGAACTGCTGGCGCGGCATACCACCATGCTGGTGCGGCCGATCGAGGAAGATTCCGAACTGCACGCGAATACCGTCTATGTCATCCAGCCCGGCACGGAGATCGCGGTCGTCGGCAGGAAGTTCAGGGTCGTGGCCCGGCCCTCGATGAACTCGTCGGCCCGCGTGTCGTCCATCGACGTGCTGTTCACGTCGATGGCGGAATCCTGGGGCAAGAAGGCCGTCGCGGTCATCCTGTCGGGTTCGGGATCCGACGGCTCCCAGGGCGTCGTCGCGGTTCATGCTGCCGGTGGCCTGGTATTCGCCCAGTCGCCGGAATCGGCCAAGTTCGACTCGATGCCGATCGCGGCGATTGCGACCAATAGCGTCAGTGGCGTCGATACGCCGGAGGCGCTGGCGGGAATCGTGGTCGAGAGCGTGTTTCTGCCGAGGCTCCACGCGGCACGCAAATCCTCGGGCGATGCTGCAGCGCTTCAGAAAATCCTTTTCGCGGTGGTCGGCGCCTCACATCTCGACGCGGCGCAATATACCCAGTCCACGTTCGAGCGCCGTGTCCAGCGGCGCATGCAGGAGCGCGAGATCGAGACACTGGCCGGGTATGCCGAACTGGTCAGCACCGACGAGAACGAGGCCCGCGAGCTCAGCGAAACGCTGCTGATCGGGGTCACCGACTTCTTTCGCGACGAGGGGGCCTTCGCCTGGCTGGCGCGGCAGCTCGCCCCGCAGCTGATCCACCGCGCCGCGTCGGAGCGACGCAGCGTCCGCCTCTGGGTGGCCGGGTGCGCGAGCGGCGAGGAGGCCTACTCTCTGGCCATGATCCTGGCAGAGGCGGCCACTGATTTCCCGACGCCGGTGGAGTTCCAGATCTTCGCGACCGACGTTCACAAGGGTCTGCTGGCGGAAGCCGCGCGCGGCGAATACGCCTCGGAGCGCATGCAGAGCGTCTCGGAGGAGCGCCGGCGCAAGTTCTTCACGCGCACCCCGTCCGGAACCTGGCAGGTGGATGCCAAGCTGCGCAAGAACATCGTGTTCGCGTCGCACGACGTTCTGATGGATCCGCCCTTCACCCGGCTCGACATGGTGTCCTGCCGCAATCTGCTGATCTATTTCTCGGTCGAGGCTCAGCAGCGCGTCCTCGCATCGTTTGCCTTCGGTCTGCTCGAGAAGGGCTATCTCTTCCTCGGCAGCAGCGAGACGGTCGGCGGCCAGCGGGACTCGTTCGAACTCATGGACGTGCGGCGTCGCATATTCCGCCGCACCCGTGCCCAGACCCGGACGCCTCCTTTCCTGCGTGCGATCGAAGGCCACGATCGTCTGATCCATGGCTTTCAGACCGCCTCGTCCCGTCGATCGCCGAAGTCCCGCGAAGCTCTTCTGCAGCCGGCCTATGCCGCGATGCTCAAGGACTTCGCGCCGCCGTCGCTGCTGGTCTCGAGCGACCGCGAATTGCTGCACACCTTCGGCGATGCCGGCCGGTTCCTGCGCACGCCGGAGGGCATCGCCCGCCTGGATGTCACCGGAATGTGTGACGGCGCACTGAAGATCCCGCTTGCCGCCGGCATCGACAGGGTCATGCGCGACAAGGTGGAGCTCACCTTCTCGCGAATCGAGCTGAACGAATTCCCCGCGAAGGGACTCGTGGTCGACGTCCGCATCAAGCCCCTCATCGTCGATGGCGAGCCGACATTCGCGCTGGTGATCTTCAAGCAGCCCGACCTGCAGCTGGTCGCGCCCCCCGTGGCGGAAGACATGAACTTCTCGGACGCGCGCACCGAGGCGCTGGAACTCGAGATCATGCGGACGCGCGAGGCGCTCCAGTCAACCATCGAGGAGATCGAAACGGCGAACGAGGAGCTGCAGGCCACCAACGAGGAGCTGATGTCCTCGAATGAGGAATTGCAGTCGACCAATGAAGAGCTGAGTTCCCTGAACGAAGAGCTTCACTCCGTCAACGCCGAGCATTTCCGGCAGAATGCGGAGCTCGTGCGGCTGACCCGCGATTTTGACGCCTTGTTGCACGCAACCGAGGTCGGTGTCCTTTTCTTCGATGAATCGCTCAACATCCGGCGCTTCACGCGGCTGATTGTCGAACTGTTCCAGTTCACGGACACCGACGTCGGGCGTCCGATCCGCACCTTTCGGTCCCCCTTCATCGATTTCGATCTGGAGGGATTTCTGCACCGGGTGATGCGCGACGGCCAGACCGAGGAGGCTGAAGCCCAGGATCAGAGCGCGCGCGCCTGGCTGTTGCGCGCCGCCGGCTATCCGGATCAGAAGGGCGTGGTGCTCTCGGTGATCAGCATCGCGCGCCTGCGCGACGGTGCGTTTGCCGCCCTCGCTGGCTGCGAGCGCATTCTCTCCGCCGCGGCCGCTTACGCGGGTGACCCGGTCATGGTGGTGTTGCCCGAGACCGGCATCGTCAAGTTCGCCAACAGCGCCGCCTGGGTCAGGTTCGGTGTCGGCGCTTCGCCGGAGGAGGAGTACCGCTTTTCCCAGCTGACGCCGGAACTGAGCGATTCCTCCTGGATCAGCTTCCTGTCGACGGTCAGTGTCGGGGCGAGTTCCACCCGCATCAACGTCCAGCTCATCGACAAGAACGCCCGTCTGTTTACGGCAGATCTGGTGGCGACGACCGTCCTCGAAGACGACACGACCTATTCGGTGATCCGCATCATCGAGAATCGCGATCGGGTCCGCACATTCAGCGAGTTGCAGGAGCGTACGCGCAAATTCGCGATATCCAACCGGGAGCTCGAGCAATTTGCCAGCGTGGTCGCGCACGATCTCCGCGCGCCGCTGCGACATCTCAATCAGTTCGCCAAGTTCCTGCTCTCCGAGCTCGAGGGGAATGCGTCCCCCACGGTGCAGGAATATCTTCACATCATCCAGTCGAGTGCGGCGAACATGTCGGGCATGATCGAGCGCCTGCTCGAATATGCCAGGATCGGGGCCGGCGCGGCCAAATTCTCCGAGGTCGGCCTGCGCGACTGCGTCGAGCAGGCCGTGGAGTTCCTGCGGATGGAGATTTCGTCGGCCAATGCCATCCTGGAATGCGGTGACCTTCCGTTCGTGGAAGGCGACCGCATCCTGTTGACGCGGCTGTTTCAGAACCTTCTCGCCAATTCGATCAAATACTGCCGGAAGGATGCGCTGCCCAGGATTGCGATCTCGGCAGTCGTCGACGGCGATGATGCGGTGATTTCCGTGAGCGACAACGGGATCGGGATCGATCCCGCGCATCGTCAGGAAGTGTTCAAGATGTTCAGCAGGCTGCACACGGATACCCAGTACAGCGGGTACGGCATGGGGCTGGCCATCTGTAAACGTGTCTGCGAGCTCCATAACGGCACGATTGACATTGTGGACAAGCAGGACGAGGGTACGTCGTTCGTCATTCGGCTGCCCAAAGTCAGGCCAAGAGCCTCCTTGATCGCATCGTGATGAATCGTGCAGACATCCTCATCGTCGATGATTCGCCTGCCGACCGGGCCTCGATCAAGATTGCATTTGCGAAGTCGGGCTATCCGCTCAACTTGCAGTTCGCCTTCAGCGGTACGGCCGCGCTCGACTATCTCCGGTCAGAGACGGAAGCGCGGCCCCATCTGATGCTTGTCGACGTCAAGATGCCGGGTCTGTCCGGGATCGAACTGCTTCAGACCCTGAAGGCCGATCCGGACCTGCTTCGCATCCCCGTCATCATGTTCTCTGGCTCGGACGACAAGGAGGACGTCGACAGCGCCTATCGCAATTTTGCGGCAGGCTATATTCGCAAGCCGGTCGATGTTGAAGGCCTCCACGATGTGGCTGATGCCGTCGGCAAGCTCTGCACCCTCGTCCTGTCATTCCCGGAGCGTTGACCATGCCGGCGGTCGAAGATGCAGGCGGAGCCGAGACCGCGGATATATGGTACCGCCTCGATCCGGACGACCGGATCATCGCGATCGGCGGCGACAATTGGGCTTCGGCAGGCCAGGGGATCGTCGGCAGCAGTGTCTACGATCACGTGTCCGGGCATTTCACGCGAAGATTTCTGAAGGATTTTCTGGGCAGGGCGCGCGGAGGGGGCGCGCTATCGCGCCAGTGCTATCGCTGTGATGCGCCGGACACCAAGCGATTGATGGAAATGTTCGCCGAGATGGAGGATGGGCGGGTGCTGCGCGTCGTTCATCGCGAGCTGGCTGTTTCGGCCCTGCCATTTCAGGTTCATGTCCGCGACGTGCCGCGGACCAAGGCGCGTCATCTCCGCTGCAGCAGTTGCAACCGGTTGCGGGGCCGAAAGGACGTTGTGTGGCGCGAGCCGGAGAACGCGCTCAAGGCCGGTGAGATGGCGCTCGTCGTGCACACGATCTGCCCGGATTGCCGGCGGGGGATCGATTTGCGACGGCAATCCTCGATCTTCACGACGGCGGATCTCGCAAGGCAGCTTCTGCCGACACGCTGACGAGGTGGGCAGCGATACGAGGCGACGCGGGCCACGGTCCTTGCCTTGCCTTCTGGCTTGCAGCTAAGCCTGCGCCTCGCTGAACGTGGCGCGGAACGCATGGGCCGGATACACGCCGACGATACGGAATTCGCGCGAGAAGAATTTCAGCTCCTCGATGGCGAAGGCGAGGCCCTTGTCGTCGGGGTGGCCGTCGACGTCGGCATAGAACTGGGTCGCGAAGAAATTTCCGTCGACCATGTAGCTCTCGAGCTTGGTCATGTTGACGCCGTTGGTGGCAAAGCCGCCGAGCGCCTTGTAGAGCGCCGCTGGCAGGTTGCGGACGCGGAAGACGAACGTCGTGACCAGCGGACCCGAGCCCTGCGCCGCCCATTTCGGCTCGCGGGCCAGCACCACGAAACGCGTGGTGTTGTGGGTCTCGTCCTCGATGTCCTCGGCGAGGATGTCGAGGCCGTAGATCTTGGCGGCAAGGCGCGAGGCGATCGCGGCGACGGTCTTGTCCTGGCGCTCGGAAATGTCGCGGGCGCTGCCGGCAGTGTCGGCATGCACGATCGGCTTGATTCCGAGCTTGCGGATGGTGCGCCGGCATTGGCCGAGCGCCTGGACATGGCTCTCCACGCTCCTGATGTCGTCCAGCCGGGCTCCCTTGATGGCCATCAGCTGGTGCCTGATCGGCAGAAACCATTCGCCGATGATGAAGAGACCGGAGCCGGGCAGGAGATGATGAATGTCGGCGACGCGCCCCGCGACCGAATTCTCGATCGGGATCATGCCGAGATCGGCCTCGCCGGAGGAGATCGCCGCCAGCGCGTCCTCGAAAGTGGGGCACGGCAAGGGTTCGGCGTCGGGATAGGCCTCGACGATGGCGATGTGGGAATTGGCCCCGGGCTCGCCCTGGAATGCGATCTTCATCTTGCTCATGACGGGCCTTGTATCAGCGGCTCAGGATTTGGAAAGGAGGCTGCGGGCGGTCTCGAGGTCCGCCGGCGTATCGACCCCGCGGGGCACGGTGTCGACGATGGTGAAGTCGATCCGCATTCCGGCCTCCAGCGCGCGGAGCTGCTCGAGCTTCTCCTGCAATTCCAGCGGTGAGGGCGGCAGCGACACGAACCGCTCCAGCGCGGCGCGCCGGTAGGCGTAGAGGCCGATATGGTGGTATCGCGGTCCGTCGCCGGTCGGTGCCGTCGCCCGGGTGAAGTAGAGGGCTCGCATCCGCCGGCCGCCGAGCGAGGTTCCGATCGCCTTGACCACGCTGGGGGCGAGGTCTTCCTCCTCGGTATGGATCTGCGAGGCCAGCGTGGCGATGTCCACGGCGGGGTCCTGCAGCGGCGGCAACACCTCGCGGATATTGTCGATCGTGATGGTCGGGAAATCGCCCTGCAGATTGACCACGATCTCGGCCTTGCCCTCGGGGTCGATCTTCTGCATCGCCTCGTGGATGCGGTCCGAGCCGGAGGGGTGGTCGGAGCGGGTCATCACGGCCTCGCCGCCATGGGCCGAGACCACGGCCGCGATCTCGTCGGTGTCCGTCGCGACCGCGACCCGGCCGATTCCGGCGGCTTCCGCGCGGCGCAGGACGTGCACGATCATCGGCAGGCCCGCGATGTCGGCGAGCGGCTTGCCGGGCAGGCGGGTGGCGGCCATGCGGGCCGGGATCAGCACCAGGATGCGGGGATCGGTCATCGGTTCAAGAGCCTGGAAACGGGGCGATTTCCGCGTCGAGAAATGGAATGGGGATGGGGCGGAAGCCCGGTCGCTTATACGGGTTGCCAGACCCCGGGCAAACCGATATCTCAATGGCAAAATTCGGGGGAAAGACAAGGTCATGTGTGATTCTCCCGACGCTCGTCCTGGCGGCCGCTTGGCCGCTCGATCCTTCTCAGCGGTGTGGGGCCTGGCCGGAAATGGACTCGTTTGAACTGAACAAGATCATGGGTGCCGTGCTTGGCACTTGTCTCCTCCTGCTGGTGACGAGCTTTGCCGCCCAGGCGCTGTTCTCCCCCAAGATGCCGGAGAAGCCGGGCTTCGAGATCGCCGTGAAGGAAGAGGCCGGCGACAAGGCCGGCGCAGGGGCCGCTGCGGCAGCCGCCGAGCCGATCGAGAAGCTGCTTCAGACCGCCTCGGTCGAGAAGGGCGCGTCCGCCGCCAAGAAGTGCGGCGCCTGCCACACCTTCGAGAAGGGCGGCCCGAACCGCGTCGGCCCGAACCTTTACGGCATCGTCGGCCGCGCCCGCGGCTCGGAGGCCGGGTTCAACTATTCGGCCGCGCTCAAGGCCAAGGGCGGCGATTGGAGCATCGACGAACTCAACAAGTTCATCGCCAACCCGAAGGGTAACATCCCGGGCACCGCGATGGGCTTCGCCGGCATCCAGAAGGACAGCGAACGCGCCGACGTGATCGCCTACCTCAACAGCCTCGCCGACAGCCCGAAGCCGCTGCCCACGGCCGCGAAATAAAGGTTTCGCCCATCCATCTTGGACGATGCGGCCAGGCTGAAAAGCCTGGCCGTTTTGCTTTGCTGACGAGCCGGTCCGCCCAGCGGGGCGTTTCGCCGCAGCGAAGGGCCGTCCCGGGCTTCCAAGATGAGGAAAAAGCAACATATTCGGTCGAAACCTTGCCGTATATTGCGGCCTAAAGGGGTAACCTCCTTCAAGCCCTGAGGATGTAGATTTGGCCATTACCCGACGCGATCTCCTGCTCACCGGCACTGCCGCCGCAGCGCTTCCCGCCCTCGGTTCCGTGGCGGGCGTTCCGGTCATCGGCGCGGCCGAGGCGCAATCCGCCGCTGATCCCGCCTGGCGCCATGCGCTCTCGTTGTTCGGGAAGGTGAAGTACCCCGCCGATTTCAAGCGGTTCGATTACGTCAATCCCGACGCGCCCAAGGGCGGCGTCGCGCGCCAGATCGCGGTCGGCACCTTCGACAATTTCAACATCGTCGTGTCGGGCGTGAAGGGGCAGGTCGCCGGCGCGGTGGCCTTCATCTATGAATCGCTGCTGACCCCGGCGCTGGACGAAGTCTCGACCGAATACGGCGCGCTGGCCGAAGCCGTCAGCCATCCCGACGATTTCTCCTCCGTCACCTACCGCTTGCGGCCTCAGGCCAAATGGCATGACGGCAAGCCGGTGAGCGTGGAGGACGTGATCTTCTCGCTCGACTCCTTCAAGAAGCACCACCCGATGTACTCGGCCTATTACAGCCACGTTGTGCGGGCCGAGAAGGTGGGCGAGCGCGAGGTCAGGTTCGTGTTCGACGCGCCGGGCAATCGTGAACTGCCGCAGATCGTCGGCCAGCTCACGGTGCTGCCGAAGCACTGGTGGGAGGGCACCGACGCGCAGGGCCGCAAGCGCGATGTGTCCGCCACCACCCTCGAAGTCCCGCTGGGATCGGGGCCCTACAAGGTCAAGGAGTTCGTCGCCGGACGCTCGATCGCGCTGGAGCGCGTGAAGGACTATTGGGGGCGCGACCTCGCCGCCAATGTCGGCCGCAACAATTTCGACGAGCTACGCTACGAATATTTCCGCGACGCGACGGTGGCGATCGAGGCCTTCAAGGCCGATCAGGTCGACTGGCGCACCGAGAACAGCGCCAAGAACTGGGCAACCGCCTACGACTTCCCGGCCGTGACCGAAAAGCGCGTCATTCTCGAGGAATTCGCGAATCGCAGCTCGGGCGTAATGCAGGCGTTCGTGCCGAACCTGCGCCGCGCCAAGTTCGCCGATCCCCGCGTGCGCCGTGCGCTCAACTATGCGTTCGACTTCGAGGAGATGAACAAGCAGATCTTCTATGGACAGTACAAACGCATCGTCAGCTATTTCGACGGCATCGACGAACTGATGGCGACAGGCCTGCCGCAGGGCAAGGAGCTCGAGATCCTCGAGACTGTCCGTGCCGAGGTGCCGGCGGAGGTCTTCACCACTGCCTACAGCAATCCGGTCGGTGGCAGCCCGGAAGCCGTGCGCGAAAATCTGCGCGAGGCACTGCGCCTGTTCAAGGAGGCCGGCTACGAGGTACGCGACCGCAAGCTGATCGACGTCAAGACCGGCAACCAGTTCGCGCTGGAGCTGCTGAACCAGGATCCGAGCTTCGAGCGTGTCACGCTGTTCTACAAGCCATCGCTCGAGCGGCTTGGCATCGCCGTCTCCGTGCGGACGGTCGACCCGACGCAATATGAAAACAGATTGCGGGAATGGGACTTTGATATCGTCACGAAGTCCTGGGGGGAGTCGCAATCTCCCGGTAACGAGCAGCGAGAGCGTTGGGGCTCCAAAGCGGCCGACATGGCCGGGTCTGACAACATAACGGGAATCAAGAACCCGGCGATCGACAAATTGATTGATCGTGTGATTTTCGCCCGGGATCGTGACGATCTCGTCGCCGCGACCAAGGCGCTCGACCGCGTGCTGTTGTGGAATCACTATGTGGTGCCGCAATGGACCTACACCAAGGTGCGCACCGCGCGCTGGGACCGCTTCGGCCGCCCGGCCGAACTGCCGAAATACGGCCAGTCCGGCTTCCCCTTCGTCTGGTGGTACGACGCCGACAAGGCGGCCAAGATCGCGAAGAAGTCGTGACGGACATGACCCGCAAGATGCAGGTGTCACGCCGCCATGTATTGGCCCTCGGTGCCGGCGGGGTGATCGGCGTAGCGCTCCCGCGCGGAGCGCAGGCTGCCGATGCTCCGGCCGAAGCCCACGGCATGTCGGCGTTCGGCGACCTCAAATACCCCGCCGACTTCCACCATTTCGACTACGTCAATCTGGATGCGCCGAAGGGCGGCGCCTTCTCGCTGATCCCCTCGGTGCGCGCCTACAACCAGTCCTATCAGACCTTCAACTCGCTCAACGCCTACATTCTCAAGGGCGACGGGGCGCAAGGCATGGACATGACCTTCGTGCCGCTGATGGTGCGCGCCGGCGACGAGCCCGACGCGATGTACGGGCTCGCCGCGAGGTCGGTGCAGATCTCGCCGGACAAGCTCACCTATCGCTTCACGATGCGGCCCGAGGCGAAATTTCACGACGGCTCGAGGCTCACCGCCCATGATGCCGCGTTTTCGCTGAATGCGCTGAAGACCAAGGGGCATCCGCTGATCATCGTGCAGCTGCGCGACTTCATCGGTGCGGAGGCGCTGGACGACGCCACACTCGTCGTCACTTTCGCCAAGGGGCGCGCGCGTGACGTGCCGCTCTATGTCGCGAGCCTACCGATCTTCTCGAAAGCCTATTACGCCAGCCGCGCCTTCGATGAATCGTCGCTCGACATTCCGCTCGGCTCCGGGCCGTACAAGGTCGGAAAATTCGAGGTCAACCGCTACATCGAATTCGAGCGGGTGAAGGACTGGTGGGCGGCGGATCTGCCGGTCTGCCGCGGCAGCTACAATTTCGACGTGGTGCGCTACGAGTTCTACCGCGACCGCGACGTCGCCTTCGAGGGCTTCACCGGCAAGAACTATCTCTACCGGGAGGAGTTCACCTCGCGCATCTGGGCGACACGGTATGATTTCGCCGCCGTGAAGGATGGCCGCGTCAGGATGGAAGTCGTGCCGGACCTGACGCCGTCGGGCGCACAGGGCTGGTTCATCAATACGCGGCGCGACAAGTTCAGGGATCCGCGGGTGCGCGAGGCGCTGATCAACGCGTTCGACTTCGAATGGACCAACAAGACCATCATGTACGGTGCCTATGCCCGGACGGTCTCGCCGTTCCAGAACTCGGACCTGATGGCGAGCGACGGCCCGCCTCCCCCCGAGGAGCTGAAGCTGCTCGAGCCGTTCCGCGGTCAGGTGCCCGACGAGGTGTTCGCGGCGCCCTTCAGCCCGCCGGTGACGGACGGCTCGGGCCAGGACCGCGGTCTGCTCCGCAAGGCGCAGCAATTGCTGACCGAGGCCGGCGTGCCGATCAAGGACGGCAAGCGCGTGTTGCCGAATGGCGAGATCTTCAGGATCGAATTCCTGCTGGACGAGCCGTCGTTCCAGCCGCATCACGCGCCCTACATCAAGAATCTCGGCACGCTCGGCATCGAGGCCAGCATCCGGCTCGTCGATGCCGTACAGTACAAGGCGCGCCAGGAAGAGTTCGATTTCGACATGACGATCCAGCGCTTCAGCATGTCGGCGACGCCCGGTGATGCGATGCGCGCGTTCTTCTCCTCGCAGGTCGCGGCGACCAAGGGGTCCTACAATCTCGCCGGCGTCGCCAGTCCGGCCATCGACGCAATGATCGAGAAGATCATGGCGGCCGACAGCCGCGAGGAATTGACCATCGCCTGCCGCGCCTTCGACCGGCTTTTCCGCGCCGGCCGTTACTGGGTGCCGCAATGGTACAACAAGACGCACCGGCTCGCTTATTGGGACCAGTTCGGCCGTCCGGCGAAGCTGCCGCGCTATGCCAATGGCGTCGGCGCGCCCGAGATCTGGTGGTATGACCGCGCCAAGGCGGCCAGGATCGAGCAGGCAAAGTAGACCATGAGCGCCTATATCGCCCGCCGCATCCTCCTGATGATCCCGACTCTGCTCGGGATCCTCTTCGTGTCCTTCGTCGTGGTGCAGTTCGCGCCGGGCGGTCCGGTCGAGCGCGTCATCGCGCAGCTGTCCGGCGCCGATACCGGTGGCACCTCGCGCATCTCCGGCGGCAATGATTTCGCGCAGCGCGCGCCCGGCCAGATCGGGGCGGGAGGCGATGCCATCAGTTCGAAATATCGCGGCGCGCAGGGGCTCGACCCCGACTTCATCAAGAAACTGGAGGCGCAGTTCGGCTTCGACAAGCCGGCGCCGGAGCGCTTCGCGCTGATGGTGTGGAATTTCGCCCGCTTCGATTTCGGCAAGAGCTATTTCCGCGACGTCAGCGTGGTGCAGCTGATCCGGGAGAAGCTGCCGGTCTCGATCTCGCTCGGCATCTGGCTGACGCTGCTGACCTACCTGATCTCGATCCCGCTCGGCATCCGCAAGGCGGTGAGGGACGGCACGCGCTTCGACACCTGGACCTCGACCGTGCTGGTGCTCGGCTATGCGATTCCCGGCTTCCTGTTCGCGATCCTGCTCATCATCCTGTTCGCCGGCGGCTCGTTCTTCAACTGGTTCCCGCTGCGCGGATTGACCTCGGACGGCTGGTCGCAGTTCCCCTGGTACTGGAAGATCATCGACTATTTCTGGCACCTGACGCTGCCGCTGATCGCGATGGGGCTCGGCGCTTTCACCACCATGACGTTCCTGACCAAGAACTCGTTCCTCGACGAGATCCGCAAGCAATACGTCATGACCGCGCGCGCCAAGGGCTGCAGCGAGAACCGGGTGCTCTACGGCCACGTCTTCCGCAACGCCATGCTGATCGTGATCGCCGGCTTTCCCTCGACCTTCATCCATGCCTTCTTCTCGGGCTCGCTGCTGATCGAGACCATCTTCTCGCTGGACGGGCTCGGCCTGCTCAGCTTCGAGAGCGTGCTCAATCGCGACTATCCCGTGGTGTTCGGCACGCTCTTCATCTTCTCCCTCGTCGGCCTCGTGGTGAACCTGATTTCCGATCTCGCCTATATGTGGATCGATCCACGGATCGATTTCGAGGCGCGGGAGGTCTGATGTCGCTCGCCGCCCCCACGCCGATCGAGACCACCGCGAAGTCGCCTCTCGGCGATGCCGTGCCGATCACCCGCAAGCCGTTCGTGCCGTCGCCGCTGAACAGGCGGCGCTGGCAGAACTTCAAGGCCAACCGGCGCGGCTACTGGTCGTTCTGGCTGTTCATGCTGCTGTTCATCGTCTCGCTGTTCGCCGAGCTGATCGCCAACGACCGGCCGTTCCTGATCAAGTATGACGGCCATCTCTATTGGCCCGCCTTCGTCACCTATTCGGAGACGACCTTCGGCGGCGATTTCGAGACCGCGGCCGACTACCGCGATCCCTATTTGCAGAAGCTAATCAAGGAGAAGGGCGGCAGCATCGTCTGGCCCCTGATCCGCTATTCCTACGACACCCACAATCTCGACCTGCCGACGCCGGCGCCGTCGCCGCCGACCTGGATGCTGACGGAGGCGCAGTGCAAGCCGGTGGTCGAGAAGAAGGGGCTGAAGAGCTGCCGCGACCTCGAATATAACTGGCTCGGCACCGACGATCAGGGCCGCGACGTGGTGGCGCGGCTGATCTACGGCTTCCGCATCTCGGTGCTGTTCGGCCTGTGCCTGACCATCGTCTCCTCGGTGATCGGCATCGCGGCCGGCGCGGTGCAGGGCTATTTCGGCGGCTGGGTCGATCTCGTGTTCCAGCGCTTCATCGAGATCTGGACGGCGATCCCCTCGCTCTATCTGCTGCTGATCCTGTCCTCGGTACTGGTGCCCGGCTTCTTCGTGCTGCTCGGCATCCTGCTGCTGTTCTCCTGGGTCTCTCTGGTCGGGTTGGTCCGGGCGGAATTCCTGCGCGGCCGCAATTTCGAGTACATCCAGGCGGCGCGCGCGCTCGGCGTCTCCAACGCGGTGATCATGTTCCGGCACCTCTTGCCGAACGCGATGGTGGCGACCATGACCTTCCTGCCCTTCATCGTCTCGTCCTCGGTGATGACCCTGACCGCGCTGGACTTCCTCGGCTTCGGCCTGCCGCCAGGGTCGCCCTCGCTCGGCGAGCTCCTGTCGCAAGGCAAGTCCAACGTGCAGGCGCCCTGGCTCGGCTTCTCCGGCTTCTTCTCGGTCGCGATCATGCTGTCGCTGCTGATCTTCATCGGCGAAGCGGTGCGCGACGCCTTCGATCCGCGCAAGACGTTCAGGTAGGCACATGGACGCGATCAACCAGCCTCTGCTCAGCGTCCGCGACCTCTCGGTGGCCTTCCACCAGGGCGGATCGACGACGCTCGCGGTCGACAAGGTCTCGTTCCAGATCAAGCGGGGCGAGTGCCTCGCGCTGGTCGGCGAATCCGGCTCCGGCAAGTCTGTCAGCGCACTGTCGATCCTGAAGCTGCTGCCCTATCCGAACGCCTCGCACCCCTCCGGCAGCATCCGCTTCAAGGGCCGCGAACTGATCGACCAGTCCGAGCAGCAGATGCGGGAGATTCGCGGCAGCGACATCTCCATCATCTTCCAGGAGCCGATGACCTCGCTCAATCCGCTGCACACGATCGAGGCGCAGATCGGCGAGATCATCCAGCTGCACAATCCAACCAGCAATGCGGACGCACGCAAGCGGACGCTGGAACTCCTGACCCAGGTCGGCATTCCCGAGCCCGAAACGCGGCTGAAGAGCTATCCACACCAGCTCTCGGGCGGCCAGCGCCAGCGCGTGATGATCGCGATGGCGCTCGCCAACGAGCCGGACCTCTTGATTGCGGACGAGCCGACCACGGCGCTCGACGTCACCGTGCAGGCGCAGATCCTGGCGCTGCTCGCCGAAATCCGGTCGCGGCTCGGCATGAGCCTGCTGTTCATCACCCACGATCTCGGCATCGTGCGCCGCATCGCCGACAGTGTCTGCGTCATGAAGGGCGGGGTGATTGTCGAGCAGGGCCCGGTTGAGCAGGTGTTCAGGACCCCGAACCATCCCTATACGCGCGACCTGCTCGCGGCCGAGCCGAAGCCCGACCCGGCGCCGCCGCAGCCGAATGCGCCGGTGGTGATGTCCGCCGACGACCTGAAGGTCTGGTTTCCGATCAGGCGCGGCCTGATGCGCAAGACCGTCGGCCACATCAAGGCGGTCGACGGTGTCAGCGTCGCCGTGCGCAAGGGCGAAACACTGGGAGTGGTGGGCGAATCCGGCTCGGGCAAGACCACGCTCGGCCTCGCGCTTTTGCGGCTGATCTCCTCGGACGGGCGCATCGTCTTTCTCGGCAAGGACATCCAGGGCCTCCGCTTCAAGGAAATGCGGCCGTTCCGGCGCGACATGCAGATCGTGTTCCAGGACCCGTTCGGCTCGCTCAGCCCGCGCATGTCGGTCGCCGACATCATTGCGGAAGGCCTCACCGTGCATCAGCCGAAGCTGTCACGCGAGGAGCGCGAGGTGAAGGTCATCAAGGCGCTGGAGGATGTCGGGCTGAAGCCGGACACCCGCTACCGCTATCCCCACGAATTCTCCGGCGGCCAGCGCCAGCGCATCTCGATCGCGCGCGCGGTGGTGCTCGAGCCGGATTTCGTCGTGCTGGACGAGCCGACCAGCGCGCTCGACATGCTGCTCCAGGCCCAGATGGTGGATCTCCTGCGCGAACTGCAGCGCAAGCGCGATCTCACCTACATGTTCATCTCGCACGACCTGCGCGTCGTTGCCTCGCTCGCCAGCCATCTCATCGTGATGCGCGGCGGCAAGGTCGTCGAGGAGGGGCCGGCTGCCGAACTTTTCAAGCAACCGAAGACGGACTATACGCGCGCGCTATTCGCGGCGGCGTTCCGGCTGGAGACGGCGGGCAACGGGGCGGTGGCGACGTAGGCTTCGTCAGAGCCGCTTGATCGCAACGATCTCGCTGCCGGCAGCCTTGATCCGCGCGATCGCCGGTTCGATCGGCTCGACCACCGTCGCCATGTGATGGGCGTTGGCGTGGACCATCGCGCTGGCGTCGCGGACGATGGCGACATGGCCCTTCCAGAAGATCAGGTCGCCGCGCTGCAGCCGATGGCGCTCGTTCGGTTCGAGCAGGCGGCCGAGCCCATCCCGCTGCATGTCGCTGTCGCGCGGGCAGCCGATGCCGGCTGAGATCAGCGACACCTGCACGAGGCCGGAACAATCGATCCCGAGGCTGCTCTTGCCGCCCCAGAGATAGGGCGTCCCGACGAAGCGTTCGGCGACCGCAACGAAATCCGGCTCGCGATGATCTCGCGGGGCGAGGTGCATCCTGGGCAGGAAGAGGCCGTCGCCCGTCACCGCGAAGCTGCCCTCCTCGCGGATCACCGTCACAGCCGATCCCAGCACCAGCGTGTCGGCTGGCGGAAGTTTGATCGAGGGTCCGGGAAAGGCGAAAGTTCGCAGTGCGGTTACCGTGTGGGTCGGCGCTGCCGTGGGCTTTCCGAGTGCGGCGTCGGGGATCCAGCCGACATAGCCGTCGCCGGCGAGCTGGCCCCAGGCCCAGCCCTCGCCATTGCGATCGTAGATCGTGACGCGTTCGCCCCGCAGCGCCTGCGTCATCAGCATGGCCTGCGACGAGGGCTGCTCACGCAGCGGTGCGATCGCCTCGACTACCTCGAACGCGGTACCGCTGACAAAGCGGTCCGCCTGCACCTTGCCTTCGAGATATGTCGCGGCGAGGTCGCCCCGCGCCGGCGTCAGCCTCGGATCGTATGCCGGATCAGCCATAGCGCTCGCTCAGCACCTTATAGATGGCGCGGGCGGCCTGGCATTCGCCGCCCTCGGGCCGCGCCGGCTTGGCCGACGGCGTCCAGCCGTAGATATCGACATGCAGCCAGCTCCTGGCGTGCTCGACGAAGCGCTGCAGGAACAGCGCGCAGGTGATCGAGCCGGCAAACCCGCCCGACGGCGCGTTGGTGATGGTTGCCGTCTTGGAGTCCAGCCAGGCGTCATAGGGCGCCCACAGCGGCAGTCGCCACAACGGATCGTTCTGCTGTGCCGCGCAGCGCGCCAAATCGGCCGCCAGCGTCTCGTCCTGGGTGTAGAAGGGCGGCAGGTCCGGACCCAGCGCGACGCGGGCCGCGCCGGTCAGCGTGCCCAGATCGATCAGCAGGTCCGGCTTCTCCTCGTCGGCGAGCGCCAGCGCGTCGGCGAGCACGAGGCGGCCTTCCGCGTCGGTGTTGCCGATCTCGACCGTGATGCCCTTGCGCGAGGTGAAGATGTCGAGCGGGCGGAAGGCGTTGCCGGAGACGGCGTTCTCCACGGCAGGGATCAGCACGCGCAGCCGCACTCCCAGCTTTGCATCCATCACCATCCGCGCCAGCGCCAGTACGTTGGCGGCACCGCCCATGTCCTTCTTCATGATCAGCATGCCGCTCGACGGCTTCAGGTCGAGCCCGCCGGTGTCGAAGCAGACGCCCTTTCCGACTAGAGTTACCTTCGGATGGGAAGGGTCGCCCCAGCCGATGTCGATCAGTCGCGGCGCGCGGCTCGAGGCCATGCCGACCGCGTGGATCAGCGGGAAATTGGCCTTGAGCTCCTCGCCCATGGTGCAGGTGAAGCTGGCGCCGAACTCGGCGGCGAGGTCTTGCGCGGCGGCAGCCAGCTCGTCCGGGCCCATATCGTTGGACGGCGTATTGATCAGGTCGCGCGCCAGCGTCACGGCCTCCGCCAAGCGGTCGACCTCGGCGGCATCCACGCCCTCCGGCGGCACCAGACGGATATCGGGGCTCTCGGCCTTGCGGTAGCGGGCAAAGCGGTAACGTCCAAGGGCAAAGGCCAGTGCCGCCAGCTGTGCATCGTGCGGTGCATTGGCGAAGCGATAGGTGCCTGGCGGCAGCAGGCCCGGCAGCGCGCCGGGCCGGAACAGGTCGCGGGATCTGGCGCCGTCGTCCTCGAGTCCGAACAGGATTTGCGCGACCGCGCCATCGGGGTCCGGCAGCGCAAGATAGCCACCCGGCTTGGCGGTGAAGCCGCTTGCCGTGGCGAACTGGCGCTGCGCCGGCGGCAGGTTCTCGCGCACGGTGTCCCAGGTCGATTTGGTGACGAAGGTGATCGGAGTGGCGGTCGGGGAGGTCGCGAACACAGAAGGCATTGGCAGGTCCGGGTCGTCGATCAGGCGGGTCATGCGAACCAGCGAGACTTCGCAGAGTTTGGCCGGGTCCGCAATCGGCTTTGCCCGCCGGTGCGCGCTACGCGCGGTGGAACGGCCGTGCTAGCCTGAAGCAAAGGCGGCCAGGCGCACGGCCATCGCCGGCCGCCGAAGGCACGCGGGGAGGAGACGGCAATGGAGCTTGTGTGGGGCGTGATCACATTCGTCGGTCAGATGGTCGAGGCTGTGTTCGGCTATGTCGAACATCACCACTGGATCTTTGCCGTCCTGGCCGGAGGCTACGTCCTTTATCTTCACGACCGGTCGGTTCATGCGCGCTTCGATGCGCTCGACAAGCGTGTTGATGAAATCCGCAAGCGCCTCGCCATTGAATACTGAATGGCTTCCCGGGCCGTCGTCGCGCCCGCGACTGCGATGATCATCGCGGTTCACCGGTCGTGCGCGGCACGGGGCTTTACTAGCGCCTTGGTTGTGGCATTATTCAAAGTCATTTCAGATTGTATCGGGCGTTTGCGAATCCAGCGAAGTTGCAAGCGACGTGACCTGTGTTTTGTCCGGCCTTTTCGTCCCGGACGGGGACCCCGCTGAACCCGTTCGTTGACATGTTTTTATTGTTTGGCGCAGCATTGCGAATGAGCGGCGCAATATGGATAGATCGTTCGTCATTGCGCAGATTTCCGATTTGCATCTGGACGGGTCGGGCCGCCTGCTGGCAACGATCGAGGTTCTCACCGCTGCACTCCGCGAGAGCATGGCCGCCTTTGCCGGAGTCCCGGATCGGATCCTGCTGATCACGGGCGATCTGGTCCAGGACCCGACGCCGCGTGCTCTCGATGAGGCGCTCGCCGTGATGACTGCCTTCAGGCAGACCGGCTTGTTCACCGACATCCAGGCGATTGCCGGCAACCGCGACGTCAGGCGAGCGGGGCAGCGCACCGGCCGCCACGACGCCTATGACTACCTGCACCTGCCGCGCACCTCGAAGAACCTCTACTACCGCCAAGCCGGCCTCGATCTGCTGCTGCTGGATTCGAACCGTGCCTGCCTGACGATGCCGGAGGGTGGCCATCTCGACCAGGGCGCCTACCGGGCGATCATCGCCGATTCCGCGCGTCTGAGCGTCGAACTGGCAGGCAGTCTTGGAACTGCGGGGCGCGCGGATCACGCCGAGCCGGCCGAGAATCTCGTCCGCGTGCTGGCGCTGCACCATCATCCGCTGCCGCAGGCGACCGGCGAGGCCAAACGCTTTCTCGGTGTGCCTGACGAGCCGATGATGTATCTCGCGGCGCCGGCGACCTTCCTCGAGGCCGCCACCTCGCTCGGCGTCGATCTCGTTCTGCATGGACACCGGCATGTCGAGGGGCTGACGCGCTATTCGATCCCCGATCCGCGCGCGGCGCGGAGCGAAGGCGAGGAAGCCTTCTGGCGGACGATCTATCTCTTGTCCTGTCCGTCGTCGACCGGACAGGCCGGAGACGATGCCGGCTTCAACATCATCCATTTCGGCCCGATGTCCGATGCCGGGCGCGCTACGCACGGCTTTGCGATCATGCGCCATTCCCGGCCCCGCAACGAGGGCGCGTTCGGCTGGCTGGATTCGAACCTGCCGCGTGGCGTCATCAGGCTTCCGGCCCAGCGGGACTTCTCGCGCGATCCGGCCGTTCAGTTGACGATCGACCTGGCCCCCGTGGCGACCCTGAAGCCGGGTGAGGTCGCCGCGGCGGCGCGCCGGCTCCTGACACGCCGGGCGTTCTATGCCGGCGGCGGATCGGATCTGGCCGATGCGTTGTTCACCTTTCTGATCACCTCCTTGGCCTGGGCTGATCTCGAACGCAGGGCCGCGCGGTCGGAGCGCGAGTCCGATGTTGCGGCGCTCGCGACCGTGACAGCGTTGCTCGGTCGCCTGGTCGCGCAGGCTGCCGACGCGCTGGGGCTCGACCGCGCCCGGCTCGACGAGTTACGCGCAAGGCCTCTGGTCAATCGCCAGGACTTCCGCCGGGAAATGCCGCGCGTGCCGCGCGCAGATCTCGACGTCGCCGATGACGCGCAACGTCGTCTCCAGATGCTGCGGGACCTCGATGCGCAGACGAAGCGGCTCGGCCTCGAACTCGGCCTTGGCGGAGAGCCGCCGCCGGACGTGCCGTCCTGACCGTGCCCGCGCCATTAACCGGCCGTTAGGGTTAACGGTCTATTGCTGGCGCGTTCGGCTCGATCAATCGGCTCGAGAGTCACTGCGTCATGCGTCAAGGTTTCAGTCCCGCCCGGCTTCTTGCGTCCGCCTCGCTTGCCGCGATCGTGGCCATCAGTCTCGGTGGCTGCACGGCGATGTCGAAGCTTTCGGATGTCACCGGTTCGGTCGGACCGCGCGCCGAGGCGGCACCGGCCGATCCCGCGCGCGCCGTCGAAGTCTATGGCGAGCGCTATCGCGCCAATCCCAAGGATGCCGAAGCGGCGCTGGCCTATGGCCAGGCGCTTCGCGCCAACGGCCAGCGGGCTCAGGCCGCCGCCGTGCTCGAGCAGGCGACCATCGCCAATCCCGGCAACAAACCGCTGCTGTCGCAGTACGGCCGCGCGCTTGCCGATAACGGCAATTTCCAGCAGGCCTTCGACGTGCTGTCCAAGGCGCATTCGCCCGACAATCCGGATTGGCGCCTGCTCTCGGTGCAGGGCACCGCACTCGACCAGATGGGCCGCCACGAGGAGGCGCGCTCCTACTATGCGAGTGCGCTGAAGATTGCGCCCGGCGATCCCGGCGTGCTTTCCAATCTCGGTATGTCCTACATGCTCTCGAAGGATCTGCCGAAGGCCGAGGAGGTGTTGCGGCAGGCCTATGCCTCGCCGCGCGCGAGTTCCCGCGTCCGGCAGAATCTCGGCCTGGTGGTCGGACTCCAGGGCCGCTTCGCCGAGGCCGAGACCATCGTCAAGGCGGATCTGCCGCCCGATCAGGCGGCCGCCAACGTGGCCTATCTCAAGGACATGCTGAACCGCAGCGACGCCCCGCGCGGAGCCTCGAAGCGGACCCCGGTGGCCTCGCTCAGCCAGCCCAATTGATCAAGCCGACATACGAGAGCAACGAGAGTCGTCGCCGGCCCTGAGCGGCCGGCGCCTTCGTCAGTGCAGCTCGGAGATCTTGATGCCGGTCGGTCCGAGAATGACGACGAACAGCACCGGCAGGAAGAACAGGATCATCGGCACCGTCAGCTTCGGCGGCAGCGCGGCGGCCTTCTTCTCGGCCTCGTTCATGCGCATGTCGCGGTTTTCCTGGGCCATGACACGCAGCGATTGGCCGAGCGGGGTGCCGTAGCGTTCCGCCTGCTGAAGCGCCAGACAGACCGACTTGACGCCTTCGAGTCCCGTGCGGCGCGCCAGGTTCTCGTAGGCCACCTTGCGATCCTGCAGATAGGACAGTTCGGCCGTGGTCAGCGTGAACTCCTCCGACAGCGCGATCGACTGGCCGACGATCTCGGTCGCGACCTTGCGGAACGCCATTTCCACCGACATGCCGGACTCGATGCAGATCAGCAGCAGATCGAGCGCATCGGGAAAGGCGCGCTTGATCGAGAGCTGGCGCTTGGAGATGGCGTTCCTCAGGAACAGCATCGGGGCCTGGAGGCCGAGATAGGCGGCGCCGACGCAGATGCCGATCTTGATCGGCATGGACTGCTCGAGATGGGCGATCAGGAATACATAGACGACGGAGCCCACGAACAGTACCAGCGGGGCGACCATGCGGGCGAAAAGGAAGGTGATGTAGGGAGCCTGGCCGCGATAGCCGGCCATGATCAGCTTGTCCCGCGCCGCCTCCTGCGCGAGCCATTTCGTCAGGTTGAAATCCTCGACGACCCTGGAGACCAGCTGTTTCGGCGTCTGGCGCAGCGAGACCTTCTCGCTCTTGTTGAGCCGCTCGCGCTCGCGCTGGCGGATCCGCTCGCGCTCGCTCGCCACCGCCTTCATGCGCTTGGAAAGGCCTTCGCCCGCGAACAGCGGCATCACCAGCGTATAGACGGTCGCACTGGCGGCGATGGCCGCCAGCAGCATGGTCATGAAGCGGACGTCATGCAGTTTCGAGACGAGGAATTCGACCATGCGGCACCGTCAGAAATCGAAGTTGATCATCTTCTTCATCACCATGATGCCGATCGACATCCAGACGACGCAGCCGACCAGCATGAGCTGGCCGGTGGGGTGGGTCCAAAGCAGCGAGATGTAGTGCGGGGTCGTGAGATAGACGAGGAACATCACGATCGGCGGCAGCGAGCCGATGATGCCGGCGGAGGCCTTGGCTTCCATCGACATCGCCTGGATCTTTTCCTTCATCTTCTTGCGGTCGCGGAGCACCTTGGAGAGGTTGCCCAGGGCTTCGGAGAGATTGCCGCCCGATTTCTGCTGGATCGAAACTACGATGCCGAAGAAATTGGCTTCCGGCAGAGGCATCCGGTCGTAAAGCCGCGCGCAGGCTTCGCCGAGCGGCATGCCGATCGCCTGCGTTTCGATGATGGCAAGGAACTCGCTGCGCAGCGGCTCGGGCGCGTCGGCTGCGACGACCTTGATCGATTCGAACAACGGCAGGCCGGCCTTGATGCCGCGCACGATGACGTCGACCGCGTCCGGCAGCGCCGCCAGGAACTTGTTCTCGCGCCGCTTCTTCAGGAACCCGAGCGCCCAGCGCGGCAGGCCGAAACCGCCGGCAAAGGCGAGACCCGCCGCCCCGATCAGGCCGCCGCCAGCGAACAGCGCGGCAAAGAAGAACACGCCAGCCACGATTGCGGACACGATCCAGAATTTCTGGGTGGTCCAGTCGAGCCCCGCCTGCGACAGGCGGACGTTGAGCGGAACGCTTTTCTCCTGCGCGCGCCGCGCCTCGAGATCCTTGAGCGAGGACTCCACCTGCTCGCGCCGCGAGCGCTGGCTCTTTTCGGCCTGTCTCGCGGCGGGCGGTTCGGCGCGCGCGATCGAGGCGCGCCGGCTCTCCGCCTTCCGCTCGCCGGAGAGCATTGGATAGAGGAACACCCAGGCGATGCCGCCGACGGCGGCGGTGGCGAGGAAGGCGAGGGCGAGAACCTGCATGTTCATCTCGGTGCTGCCTCGCTCACGACTTCGGCGCCACTTCCGCGGCGTCCAGCGCGGCGGCGAGGCGCTTCTCCTCGCCGTAATAGCGGGCGCGTTCCCAGAACTTCGGACGGCCGATTCCGGTCGAGCGGTGACGGCCGATGATCTTGCCGTTCGCGTCCTCGCCGATCATGTCGTAGAGGAAGATGTCCTGGGTGATGATGGTGTCGCCTTCCATGCCCATCACCTCGGTGATGTGCGTGATGCGGCGCGAGCCGTCGCGCAGGCGCGCGGCCTGGACGATGACGTCGATCGAGGCGCAGATCATCTCGCGGATGGTCCGCGAGGGCAGCGAGAAGCCGCCCATCGTGATCATGGATTCGCAGCGGGAGAGCGCTTCGCGGGGGTTGTTGGCGTGCAGCGTGCCCATCGAGCCGTCGTGGCCGGTATTCATGGCCTGCAGCAGGTCGAACGCCTCGGGTCCGCGGACTTCGCCGACGATGATGCGTTCGGGGCGCATACGCAGGCAGTTGCGCACCAGTTCGCGCATCGTGACCTGACCTTCGCCTTCGATGTTGGGCGGGCGGGTTTCGAGCCGGACGACATGCGGCTGCTGGAGCTGGAGCTCGGCGGCGTCTTCGCAGGTGATGACGCGCTCGTCATGCTCGATATAGTTGGTGAGACAGTTGAGCAGCGTCGTCTTGCCCGAGCCGGTACCGCCGGAGATCAGCACGTTGCAGCGGACGCGTCCGATGATCTGGAGGATCTCGGCGCCTTCCGGCGAGATCGCGCCGAACTTGACCAGCTGATCCAGCGTCAGCTTGTCCTTCTTGAATTTTCGGATGGTCAGCGCGGGCCCGTCGATCGCCAGCGGCGGCACGATGGCGTTGACGCGGGAGCCGTCGGCGAGACGGGCGTCGCAGATCGGTGACGATTCGTCGACACGCCGGCCGACCTGGCTGACGATGCGCTGGCAGATGTTGAGCAGCTGCTGATTGTCGCGGAAGCGGATGCCGGTCTTCTGGATCTTGCCGCTGACTTCGATGAACACCGTTCCGGCGCCGTTCACCATGATGTCGGCGATGTCGTCGCGCGCCAGCAGCGGTTCGAGCGGGCCGTAGCCGAGGACGTCGTTGCAGATGTCGTCGAGCAGCTCTTCCTGCTCGGCGATCGACATCACGATGTTCTTGATCGCGATGATCTCGTTGACGATGTCGCGGATTTCCTCGCGCGCGGATTCGGAATCCAGCTTGGCGAGCTGGGCGAGGTCGATGGCCTCGATCAGGGCGCCGAAGATGGTCGCCTTGACCTCGTAGTAATTGTCGGAGCGGCGGGCCTCCATGGCCGGCGCGGGCCGGGCCGGCGCGAGCGGCGGCGAGGCGATGGCCGGCGGCGGCGGCGCGCGCGACGCTGCAGGCGCCGGAGCCGGGGCTGGCTCTGGCGACACGGCGCCGGGCTTGGGAGCCCGCAGGTCGGTGTCTGTTCCGCTACGCTTACCGAACACTTAACGACTCCATGCGGCGGCTATTTTCCGCGCAACTTCTCAATCAGGGGTGAAAGCAGCGACGACTTTTGTTTCTTCGTCTCGCTTCGGCCGGTCAGGCGCTGGGCGATCTGGAGAAACATGTCGATCGATTTGTGGTTGGCCGAGATCTCGGCGATCATCTGGCCGTTATTGGCCGCCGACCCGAAGATCTGCGGCTCGAACGGGATCGAGACCACGGGCTGGCTCTCGATCGCCTTGGCGAATTCGGCGGCGGCGATTTCCGGCCGTTTCGGCACCCCGACCTGGTTCAGGCAGTAGAGCGGCGGCCGGTCGTTGGGCCGCGCGGCCTTCAGGAGGTCGAACAGGTTCTTGGTGTTCCGGAGATTGGCGAGATCCGGCGCGGCGACGATCAGGATGTCGTCGGCCCCGATCAGGGCGCGCTTGGTCCAGCCCGACCATTGGTGCGGGATGTCCAGCACGATGCACGGCATGGTCGCCCGCAGCGTGTCGAACACGGCGTCGAAGGCCTCGCTGCCGAAATCGTAGACCCGGTCCAGCGTCGCCGGTGCGGCCAGCAGGCTGAGATGGTCGGTGCATTTCGACAGCAGGCGGTCCATGAAGGCCGTGTCGACCCGATCCGGCGAGAACACGGCGTCGGCGATGCCCTGCGGCGGGTCCTGGTTGTAGTCGAGACCGGCGGTGCCGAAGGCGAGGTCGAGATCGGCCACCACCGCGTCCATCGCGAGGTCGCGGGCGATCGCCCAGGCCACGTTGTGGGAGATGGTGGAGGAGCCGACGCCGCCCTTGGCGCCGACCACCGCGATGATGCGGCCGACCGCCTTGGCTTCCGGCGCCGAAAACAGGTTGCAGATCGAACGCACCACGTCGATCGCGCCGACCGGCGCGAGCACATAGTCGCTGACGCCGCGGCGTACCAGCTCCCGATATAGCGTGACGTCGTTGATGCGGCCGATCACGACCACGCGGGTGCCGGCGTCGCAGACCGTCGCGAGCTGGTCGAGCCCGTTCAGGAGATCGTTGCGTCCGTCGCTCTCGAGGACGATCACGTTCGGCGTCGGCGCCGAGCGATAGGCCTCGATCGCGGCCGCCATGCCGCCCATCTGGATCTTGAGATGGGCCTTGCCGAGCCGGCGATCCTCGCCAGCCGCCTGCACGGCGGCGGCGGTTTCCACGGTCTCGCAGAAGGCCTGTACCGACACGCGCGGCGCAGGCGCGATGTGCTCCTCGGCCGGCGGCGAGGCGTCGGCCTGTTCTTCCTGGGTCTGGCGAGCGTAGCTGATCATTTGCCGGTGTCGCTGAGTTTGGCCCGTTCGGCCTCGGGATAGGCGACCGCCGTCGTAACGCCCTTGCGGTACTTCTCGAAGATGGCGGTGCGGCGTGTGGTGTAGGACGGCGTTTCCGGCCGCGGCTGCTCCAGATCGGACGGGTTGTCGATCATCGCAGCCATGTTGCGCTGATAGGCGCAGCCGTAATTGTAGTAGTCCTTGTTCTCGAACCAGCCCTTGTTCTTCATCGACGGTCCGATGTCGTCCGGCCACAGCCCGCAGGGGCCGGCGACGGCGGCGATCTTCGAATAGGTCAGCCGGATCGGCGGCAGGAAGCGCTTGTCCTCGGGCTGATAGGGACGCGCGATGACGCCACGCTGCGGGATACCCGCCGCAGTCAGCATCGCCTGGATTTCCCGCATCGTCTCTGCGGCCGGGCGCGCATTGGGCGTGCCCGAGGGCACGTCGATATGGATGGCGCCGGTGCCCTCCTGAAGCCAGGTCGAGGCGAGGCCCATCACGTCGGCGCGCTGGGCGGCGGTCAGTCCGCCGCGGGCGTGGCCGACGAAGACGACGATGGAGCGGTTCTGCTCCTCGATCGCGATCGGGTGACGCTGCCTGTAGTCGTCCGGGATGGAAGCGGTGGCGACCTGGTCGTGCTTGCAGCCGCCGAGCGCGAGCGCGATACCGACGATCGCGCCACCGAAGCCGATGGCGCGTCTCCTGGTCTGGGGTGGTCTTGTGGTCATAACGATTTCCCCGTTCCGCTCAATCGGTGATGAAGCCGTAGGTGCCGCGGTAATTCCGGCCCGGTTCGGTCCGGCCGGGCACGCCGTAGATGCGATTGATGTTGCCGAGCAGTTCGGCCTGCGGATCGGCGGGCGCGGCGAAGCCGTCATCCGGACGGGACAGGTCCTTCGGCGCGACCGCACGCACGACATAGGGCGTCACGATCACGACCAGCTCGGTGGTATTGTTGACGAAGTCGCGGCTGCGGAACAGCGAGCCGAGCACCGGCAGCTGCATCAGGCCCGGCAATCCGCTGACGGCCTGCTTGGTCTGCTGCTGGATCAGGCCGGCCATCGCCATCGCGCCGCCGGAGGGAATCTCGAGCGAGGTCTCGGCGCGGCGGGTCTTGATCGAGGGCACCGTCAGCGAGTTGACCGTCGTCGAGGTCACCGCCTGCGACAGCGTGATCGCGTTCTCGTTCGACAGTTCCGACACCTCGGTCATGACGCGCAGGCTGATCTTGCCCTCGCTGAGCACGACGGGCGTGAAGTTGAGCGAGATGCCGAATTTCTTGAAGCTGATCTGGGTGGTACAGACACGCGTGGTCGGGTCGCACGAATAGCCTGCGGGAACCGGGAACTCGCCGCCGGCGATGAAGGTCGCGGATTCGCCGGAGATCGCGGTCAGGTTCGGCTCCGCCAGGGTGCGGATCACGCCGGCCGTCTCCATTGCGCGCAGCGTGGCCTGCACCGAGCCGAAATTCGCGGTGAGATTGTTGCCGTCGACGAGGTTGCGGCCGAGCGCGGTGAAGGGGTTCGAGTTGGTGAAGCTTACCACCGACGTGCCCGAGCTGAGCGAGGCGGAGAGGTCGATGCCGAGCTGCTTGACGATGTTGCGCGCGACCTCGGCGACCGTGACCTTGAGCATGACCTGGTCGCGGCCGCGGACCACGATCGAGTTCACGACCTTGTCGGCGCCGCCGGCGAGCCGCGCGGCGAGTTCGTTGGCCTGCTGTGCCTCGATCGGATTGGCTGCGGAACCCGACAGCACGACGCCCTCGCCGAGCCCGTCGACCTGTATATCGGCGTTCGGCAGCACCTGCTTCAGCGCGGCGCGGATGCCGTTGAGGTCGCGCTTGACCGCGATGTCATAGGCCGCGATCTGCTGGCCGGCGGAATCGAAGAACACGATGTTGGTCTGGCCGATCGCGGCGCCGATGATGTAGGCGCGCTGCGACGAGCGAACCACCGCATTGGCGATCTTGGGATCGGCGACCAGCACGTCCTTGATGTCGCGCGGCAGGTCGATCACGATCGACTTGCCGACGCCGAGCGACAGGAAGCGCGCGTTCATCTGGCCGTCGGCCGCGACCGGCGCAGCCGGGCGGTAGTCGGCCGCCACCGCGGGCGTGATCGCCGGGTTCAGCGTCAGCGCAAGCGCGGCCGAGAACGACAGGGCGCGGACCATGGCGGTTCGCATCGTCGTCGGATTTGCCCTGCATTTCATGGCGGCTGTCCTCATCGTGCTTTGGCCGTCTGGCTCTGGATGCCGTAGCGAATGATCGAAACGCCGTCGCGCTTCTGTGCGGAATCGTCGAGAGTGATCTCGCTCATCTTGACGTCGGCGATGCTGCGCAGCGCCAGCGACAGGGTGCCGCTCTGGCGGGCTGCCGACAGCGTCGCGGTCTGCGCCGGATTGAGTTCGAGTGTGACGGTCTTGCCGACCACCGAATTCTGGCCGTCCTTCTCCTTGGGCGCCTGGTCGATCGCCAGCACGCGGACATTGGCCATGATGATTTCGGAGGTGACGATGTCCTGGGCCCCGGCGCTCTGGTCCGGGTTCTTGAGGCGGCGTGTCAGCAGCACGTCGACGCGGTCGTTGGGCAGGATGAAGCCGCCCGCGCCGGTTTCCGGCGAGATTTCGGTGGAGACGGCACGCATGCCGCTCGGCAGGATCGCAGCCATGAAGCCGGAGCCCTCGGCTTTCACCAGCTTCTGGTCACGGATCGGCTCGCCCTGGATGAAGGGGGCGCGCGCGATCGAACCGGTCACCTGGGTGACGCCGTCGGGGCGCTCGTTGCGGCGGATGAAGATGGTGCTGGCGGTCGCGGCCGGCCAGGTCTGCCACTGGACATCGTCGGGCTTGACCGTCTGGCCGAGGCCGATGTCGTTCTTGGCGACGAGAACGTCGACGGTCGGAAGCTGCGCGACCGGGGCGGGTGGCGGCGCAGAATTGTCCGAGCCACTCGCCAAATAGGCGGCCACACCGCCGGCGCAGATGGCGACCGTCAGGACGACAATGCGTGCCCTATTCATACGCTTCACTTTCCACAAAACGCCGCGACGCTGCCGCCGCTGTGATCTGCAGTTGACCAGCTATTCGTCAAAGCATGGTTAATGAGGCGTATCTAAATCGCCTTAACGCCTGGTTTAACCGTTGGCGTTCAGCGCAGTGCGAGGTGGGCGAGGTCGATCGCCTTCACCCATTCGGTCTCGGGGTAGACCATCAGCGCGCTCATGGCGAGCGCGATGCCGTAGGGAATGCCGGTCTCCTTGGCGTGCAGCCGCGCCAGCCAGGCCTGGCCCGCGAGGCCGAAGGGCAACGGCCATTGTCGGAACTGGAGCAGCAGCAGGGTCAGGGCGCCGCCAAAGAGGGAAGCGTAGAGCAGGAAATTCATCAGATGCGGGAAACCGAACCAGAGTGCGACCGAGGCCGTGACCTTGGCGTCGCCGCCGCCGACCCAGCCCATCGCAAAGCAGGCGAAGGCGATCACGAGCATCAGCGCGCCGGCACCGACATGGCTCAGCAGGTCCTGGAGCGGCATGCCGCTGGCGAGCGCGAGCGTGAAAAAGCCGGCGACCAGCGCCAGCGAGACCCGGTTCGAGATCGTCATCGTGAACAGATCGCTCGCCGCGGCGAAGGCCATCAGGGCCGGAAAGAGCATGAGGCGCGCAAGGTCGAGGATCATGGGCGGCGTCTTGAGGCCAGGATTATCGCGGGGTCGGGCGTCGCGGCAGGTTAGCCGTCAGAGCTAAACAAACAGACAATGATGGCCGGCAGTGCGGGGCGCGGTGCCCTCACAGGATGGCGGCAATGCGCGTGGCCAGCGCGATCGTGGCAAGCAGCAGGGCAAGGCAGATCCAGTAGACCGGCTGACTGGATTGCGCCCGTCTGGCGTCGCCCGCCGCCGTCGCGGCATCGGTTCGGTACTCGTGATACGCCACAGGAACTTGCCGCTTTGCAAGGACACAAAAGCCCCGGAAATCCGGGGCTTTTGCCGTGTTCGTCGGTCGCTTACTTCAGCGAGGAGCTGATCGAACCGAACTTGGTGTTCAGCGTGCTGCCGAGATTGTTGACGACGGTGATGATGGCCAGCGCGATGCCGGCGGCAATCAGGCCGTATTCGATGGCGGTGGCGCCGGATTCATCCTTCGCGAAACGCGCAATCAGGTTCTTCATGAACAAAACTCCATCTGGGTTGGATCGCCTCGTTCGGCGCTGTCTTTGACGCTCCGACCTTGAAAGCCGAGCTCTTTCGGCGCGGTTAATTCGATCGCTCAAACCCGCTTCGTGGCCGATGCTTTTGGCCAGAGTGAATTTCACCTTAAGGCGGGGACACGGATTCATTTCGATTCTGGCCGCCGCCGCCGCGAGGCCGACTTCATCCTCCCTTAAATTTCAGGGAGTACGCATGGACCGGAATGCGAATTCGGAAGTGAGGCGACGATGTCGAGCCTGCCCATGCAAGTCGCCCTGATGCTCGGCGAGACCATCACGAAGGTGATCCCCATCACGTTCGTTCTGGCCATGGTCTTCACCGTGCTCGAGCATCTCTGGGCCTGCAATCCCGGCGTGCCGTGGTGGCGCAAGCGGGAGATCGTCACCGACATCTGCTACTGGTTCTTCGTTCCGGTGTTCGCCCGCACCATGCGGATCGGCTTCCTGATCGTCGGCGCCAGCCTCGTCTTCAACATCCATGACGCCGATGAGCTGATCGCCTTCTACGACGACGGTCACGGCCCGCTGGCGCAATTGCCGCTGTGGGTGCAGGCCGTGCTGTTCCTGGTGCTGTCGGACTTCATGCTGTACTGGCTGCACCGGCTGTTTCATGGCGGCGAGTTCTGGAAATACCACGCCGTCCATCACTCCTCTGAGGAGATCAGCTGGATTTCGGCCGCGCGCTTCCATCCCGTCAATCTCCTGCTCGGCACGATCGGCGTCGACGTGGTGCTGCTGATGGCCGGCATTTCACCCAATGCGATGGTCTGGGTCGCTCCCTTCACCACCTTCCATTCGGCCTTCGTGCACGCCAATCTGAACTGGACCTTCGGTCCCTTCAGATACGTGCTGGCGACGCCGGTTTTCCACCGCTGGCACCACACGCCGCTGGAAGAGGGCGGTGACACCAATTTCGCCGGGACCTTCCCGATCTGGGACGTGCTGTTCGGCACCTTCCGCATGCCGATGGATCAGCTGCCCAAGGAGTATGGCAAGGACGAAGCGACCATGCCCAAGGAAATCGCAGGGCAGCTGGCCTATCCGTTCCGGCGCTAGCCGTCTGCGGCCGGAGTCCGGAAAACGGCAGGCCGTTCAAACAATAGTCACCAGGTTTGCGGAACGTTCACGAATTACGGGCAGGTTAATCGGGTCGGGCACCGGCTCCGCATCGAGATTCGCTTTTGCCGGTTTGTGACGTCCCGGGAGTGAGAGTATGCGTAAAGAGTTGCTGCGCCGCCATGCGCGCGCCTGTCTTCTGGTTGCCGCCGCCGTGCTGGCTTCGCCGAGCGCGGGCCTGGCCGAGTCCCCCGCCGATACCATTGCCGTCAATGTCGACCAGGCCAAGCTGGTCCGGCTGCCCGGCAAGGTGGCGACAATCGTGGTCGGCAATCCGCTGATCGCCGACGTCACGCTCCAGCCGGGCGGCATGATCGTCGTGACCGGCAAGGGCTACGGTGCCACCAATTTCATCGCGCTCGATCGCGTCGGCGAGATCCTGGTCGACCGCCAGATCCAGGTTGAAGGTCCGAGCGACCGCCTCGTCACCGTCTATCGGGGCGTCGAGCGGGAATCCTACAGCTGCATGCCGCTGTGCCAGCGTCGCGTCACGCTCGGCGACAGCGACAATTACTTCAACACCACGATGAACCAGGCCGGTACGCTGAGCAGCAATGCTAGCGGCAATGCCGGTGGCGCCGCCAAGACCAACTGAGGCGGGCGGGCCGCCCGCCGACCGGCAGCCATGCCGACCCGGGCAGGAGGCACGTCCCGCCCGGGACTTTCGCGCGCCCGGGTATCCGTAGGCGTCCGGCCCCGCCGGTTAACGCGTCCTTAACGGATGGGGCCGAGCGCTCCGGGTCGCCTGAAACACTTAAACAATCAGTTTCCGCTACTGAACAAGGCAGATGATCGCTGCTGGGGAATTTGACGCGATGCCATCGCCTGCATCCAAGAGGTTCACGCTCAGGGCCGCGCTGCGCCGGTTCGGCGGCAACCGCCGCGGTTCCGCCGCCGTCGAGTTCGCGCTCGTTGCGCCGATGTTTTTCGCGCTGCTGTTCGCGATCATCGAGACGGCGCTGATGTTCTTCGCGAGCCAGGTGCTCGAGACCGTCACGCAGAACTCCGCGCGCGTGGTTCTGACCGGGCAGGCGCAATCCGGCACGGTGACGGCCTGTGCAGTGGGCGGCGTCGCCGCGCCTTGCACGCAGGCGACGTTCAAGACCTATGTCTGCAGCCAGATCCCGGCGCTGTTCGACTGCAGCAAGCTGTATGTGGACGTATCCAGCTTTTCGTCCTTTGGCGCGGTGACGCTTCCCTCGCACATCGATGCGGCCGGCAATTTCGATACCACCATGGGCTACAGCGCCGGCAGCGCCGGCGACATCGTGGTGGTCAGGCTGTTCTACCAGTGGCCGCTGTTCGTCACCGGGCTCGGCTACAACATCTCCAATCTCGCCGGCAACAAGCGGCTGCTGGTTGCCACCGCCGCGTTCAAGAACGAGCCGTACTAGTCAATGGATCGGGACCGGACCATGCAGTCGATCGCGAGAATCATGAAGGCCTGCCGCGGATCCGCCGGCGACTTCGTCGGCGACGCCAAGGGGCTCGCCGCGACCGAATTCGCGGTGATCGTGCCGCTGATGCTGGTGATGTTCTTCGGCACGATCGAGTTCTCGTCAGCCGTGGCGATCGATCGCAAGGTGACGCTGATGGCGCGCACCCTGTCGGACCTTACCTCGCAGTCGACCACGGTCGCCGACTCCGACATGACCAATTTCTTCGCCGCCTCGACCGGCATCATGACGCCGTATCCGACCACGCCGGTGGCGGCGACCATCACCGAACTCTATGTCGATCCCACCACGTTGGTGGCGCATGTGCAGTGGAGCAAGGGATCGGCGCCGCGGGCCCAGAAATCCGTCGTCAGCATTCCCACCACGCTTGCGATCGCCGGCACCTATCTGATCTTCAGCGAAGTCAGCTATACCTATACGCCGACCATCGGCTACGTGCTGAAGAGCTCGATCAACCTGAGCGACGTCTCCTATACGAGGCCGCGTCAGTCGACCTGCGTCTATTACAGCCCGGCCACGGCCTGCACGACCTATTGAGCAGGTCATCCGCCGCTCCGGGCCGCCGTCGAAAACTTCAATCAGGAACGCACAAATAAAAAAGGCCGTGCGTTGTGCCCGGCCTCTGGAGTCTGGCGTGTCGCCTGTTGTCAGACGGTATCGCCGTGGTTTCTCGTATTGGCTCGATCCGGGCCGAGGGCCCGGGGCGGCTCAGCCGGCAGCGCGGAGATTGTCCGCAGCCGACTTGCCGGAACGGCGGTCGGCGACGATCTCGTACGAGACCTTCTGGCCTTCGCGCAGCGAGCCGAGGCCGGCGCGCTCGACGGCGCTGATGTGAACGAACACGTCGCTGCCGCCATCGTCGGGCTGAATGAAGCCATAGCCCTTGGTCGCGTTAAACCACTTCACGGTTCCCATGCTCACGGGGGTAGTCCCTTCTCAGATAACACCATGTCAGAACCTGCTCGCGCAGGCAGTTAGATCGAATTTTTGGAAGGGTCGTCAGCGTGTCTGAACCGGCTGTACCGGTGGATGCTAATGTCGTCCGGCCGAAAATCGATTAATTCATTTTATTGGAAATGGGGCTTCAAAACAATCCTGACGTGCACGTTTTTTTGATCCGCCGTGAGGGGAACGGCGGATCAGCACACAGGTCGGAAATTTAGTTCAGTTTCGCGCCGGCCGGACTTAGCGGCGGCGGAACTGGCCACCGCGCTGCGGTCCGCCCCGCGGCGGTCCGCCCGGGGTCGAAGGCCGCTCGTCCTTGTGGCGGAAGATCAGTCGGCCCTTCTCGAGGTCATAGGGCGACATCTCGACCGTCACGCGGTCACCGGCCAGCGTCTTGATGCGGTTCTTCTTCATCTTGCCGGCGGTGTAGGCAACGATCTCGTGTCCCGCGTCGAGCTGCACGCGGTAACGGGCGTCGGGGAGGATTTCGGTGACCAGTCCTTCGAACTGGATCAGCTCTTCCTTAGCCATGAATTTCTCCAGGTCGTGGACGGCTAGTGCGAATAGGGTTTGCGAGTCGGTTGACCCATCGGCCGGCTGTCGCGGCGCAAAAAGGCAACGCCTTGTATCCCATCAGGTTTGCCTGCGCTATGCGCGGGACGCTGCTCGGACCGGTCGGTGGGTGAGGTGTTCATCTTACCACCGGAATGACGCCGGCGGCGAGACCCCTTCGACGACTTGTGGGCTTCGCCCGGCCTGCCATCAACAGGTCTGCCGTCGACCTTGCGTCCGTCGCCGTGCCGTCCCTCGCCCTGCGGGCGCTGGCCGGGCCGACCCGATCGGCCGGACCGTTGCTGCGCAGCAGCAGGAGCCCGCGCGGCCTCGCGGCCTGCATCGGTGCGGAGATCCTCGCGCGGCAAGGCCACGCGGATCAGCCGTTCGATGTCGCGCAGATAGCTGAGCTCCTCGCCGCCGGCCACCAGCGAGATCGCGGTGCCGTCGGCGCCAGCGCGCGCGGTGCGGCCGATCCGGTGCACATAGGTCTCGGGCACGTTGGGCAGGTCGAAATTGATGACGTGACTGATGCCGTCGACGTCGATGCCGCGGGCGGCGATGTCGGTCGCGACCAGGGTGCGGATCTGGCCGGAGCGGAACTGGGCGAGCGTGCGCTCGCGGTGGTTCTGCGACTTGTTGCCGTGGATCGCGCTGGCGGCGATGCCGGCCTTCTCCAGCGTCTTCACGACCTTGTCGGCGCCGTGCTTGGTCCGGGTGAAGACCAGCGCGCGGTTGATCGGCTCGTCCTTCAGGAGCTTGGTCAGGAAGGCCGGCTTGGCCGAGAAGTCGACCTGGATGATGCGCTGGTTGATCCGTTCGGCGGTCGAGGAGACCGGGGTCACGGCGACGCGGACCGGGTCACGCAGCATCGCGTCGGCGAGCTCGGCGATGTCCTTGGGCATGGTGGCCGAGAAGAACAGCGTCTGCCGCTTGATCGGCAGCTTGGCGACGATTTTGCGGATATCGTTGATGAAGCCCATGTCGAGCATGCGGTCGGCCTCGTCGAGCACGAGGAATTCGACGCTGCCGAGCTTCAGCCCGTTGCTCTGCACGAGGTCGAGCAGGCGGCCGGGGGTGGCGACCAGAACCTCCACGCCCTGCATCAGCGAGCGGACCTGGCGACCCATCGGCACGCCGCCGATGGCGAGCGTCGAGGACAGGCGGATGTGCCGGCCATAGGCGTTGAAGCTGTCGAGGATCTGCCCGGAAAGCTCGCGGGTCGGCGACAGCACCAGGACGCGGGTGGTCTTGGGCTGTGGCTTGATGCGGTTCTCGAGCAGGCGGTGCAGGATCGGCAGCGCGAAGGAGGCGGTCTTGCCGGTGCCGGTCTGGGCGATGCCGACGACGTCGCGACCGGTCAGTGCGGTCGGGATGGTCTGGGCCTGAATCGGGGTGGGGGTGACGTAGTTTTCTTCGCGAAGCGCGCGCGCGATCGGTTCGGCGAGGCCGAAATCCTGAAACGAAGTCAAAAGATGGGTTCTTTCCATGTCAAATGCGGTCGCCCGGCGCATATAGCGGGGCGCGCGCAAGAGGGTGTCGAGAAGACACCTGCGTGTTTAGGGTGTCGGATGGCTTGGGAGAGATGGGGCAAGCCAGAGGCCCGGAGGGGGCTTAAGAACACGCGGCTCGCAACGACCGCTTGATTCGCAAGTGGTCTCGTCAGTTCATATGGAACATCGACGGGGCGGTTTCAAGGCAAAGCCGGCTTTAACTGCCATCGCAGTGCAAAAATAGTTATGCCGGAAATTTAGACAGGCGGACAAGTTTGCTCAAAATCTATACTGATTGCCTCGCCGGCACACATTTTGATCGCCTAAAATTTGAGCAGGCAGGTTGTGGCAGAAGTTGGATTGCAACGAAATTGTCTAGACTGACCAAGGAGTTGGCATGTGTCCAATCCATGGCATGGTTCTTGCGATTCCCTTAATCGCAGGCGGCCGTGGGGCCGTTTCGCAGCGTCTTTTAACGCCTGCGTCAGGGAGATGATTCACAAATGCTTACCAAATCCACTCACGATATAGCGGCTGCATTTAGCCGCCGCGGCGTTCTCGCCGCGACTGCCGGACTGATGCTCGGTCTGGCCTCATTGACCGGCGCGAAGGCCGCGGACGACACCATCAAGGTCGGTGTGCTTCACTCCCTCTCCGGCACCATGGCCATCAGCGAAACCACGCTGAAGGACACCATCCTCTTCCTGATCGACGAGCAGAACAAGAAGGGCGGCGTCCTGGGCAAGAAGCTGGAAGCCGTCGTCGTCGATCCTGCCTCGAATTGGCCGCTGTTCGCCGAGAAGGCGCGCGAGCTGATCACCAAGAACAAGGTCGCGGTCGTGTTCGGCTGCTGGACCTCGGTGTCGCGCAAGTCGGTGCTCCCCGTCTTCAAGGAGCTGAACAACATCCTGTTCTACCCGGTGCAGTATGAGGGCGAGGAGAGCGAGCGCAACGTGTTCTACACGGGTGCCGCGCCGAACCAGCAGGCGATCCCCGCCGTCGATTACCTGATGAAGGACGAGAAGGTGAAGCGCTGGGTGCTCGCGGGCACCGACTACGTCTATCCGCGCACCACCAACAAGATCCTGGAAGCCTATCTGAAGTCGAAGGGTGTCGCCCAGGAAGACATCATGATCAACTACACGCCGTTCGGTCATTCCGACTGGCAGACGATCGTGGCCGACATCAAGAAGTTCGGCTCGGCCGGCAAGAAGACCGCCGTGGTCTCGACCATCAACGGCGATGCCAACGTGCCCTTCTACAAGGAGCTCGGCAACCAGGGCATCAAGGCCAAGGACATCCCGGTGGTCGCGTTCTCGGTGGGTGAGGAAGAACTCGCCGGCATCGACACCAAGCCGCTGCTCGGCCATCTCGCCGCCTGGAACTACTTCCAGTCGATCAAGACTCCCGCGAACGAGAAGTTCATCAAGGAGTGGCAGGCCTACACCAAGAATCCGAAGCGCGTGACCAACGACCCGATGGAAGCGCACGTGATCGGCTTCAACATGTGGATCAAGGCCGTCGAGAAGGTGAAGTCGACCGATCCGGACAAGGTGATCGATGCGCTTCCGGGCATCGAAGCGCCGAACTTGACCGGTGGCGTCTCCAAGATGCTGCCGAACCACCACATCACCAAGCCGGTGTTCATCGGCGAGATCAAGGGCAACGGCCAGTTCGACGTGGTCTGGAAGACCCCGGGTCTGGTGGCCGGCGACGCCTGGTCGAAGGAGCTTGAGGGCTCCAAGGACCTGATCGGCGACTGGGTCGGCAAGAAGTGCGGCAACTTCAACACCAAGACCAACAAGTGCCTCGGGTCGGGCTCCTGACCCGGAGCTGAGGGCGCATTGCACGCGATCGGAGAAGGCGGCGATCCCGCCGCCTTCTCCAGCCATTTCTGCCGGGGTCATTCACTGTGCCATTCAATTTGTCCGTACGTCTCTGTCGTTTGGTTCTCTCGCTGTTTCTGATTGCGTTCGCGCTGCCGGCCTTTGCCGGTCCGTTCGAGGACGCGGTCGCCAAATTTGCCAATGACGATTTTTCCGACACCGATGAGGCGATCGGCGCGGTCGCGAGCAGCGGCAATCCGCTGGCCTTCTCCATCATCAGCGCGCTCCAGGACGGCCGCCTCATGGCCGATCCCGACACCAAGAAGGTCTATGTCACCGGCACCGACGGCAAGTCGGTCGACGCCGCGACCGGCCAGCCGGTCGCCAGCGTTCCCGACAGCGCCAGCGCGGTCCGTCTCAACAACCGCCTGCGCCGCAGCGTCGATGCCGCGATCGGCAGCCTGACGCTGCAGTCGCCGGATCTGGCGACGCGGCTGCAGGCCGCGCAATCCGTCTTCAAGTCGCACGAGGAGAGCGCGCTCGATGCCGTCGACGCCGCGCTCGCCAAGGAGACCAGCAAATCGGTCAAGACGGCGCTCGGCGAGGCCCGCGCCGCGATCCTGCTGTTCAAGCCCGACGCCACCGAGGTCGAGAAGCTGGAGGCGGTCGCGACCATCAAGGCGCGCGGCGACCAGGAGGCGCTGGCGCTGCTCACCGGCATGGGCGAGCAGCCGCCCTCGGTGGTCAAGGCCGCCGCGAGCGCGATCGGATCGATCCAGAGCACGCTCGCGGTCTGGTCGATGGTGCAGAACGCCTGGTACGGCCTCTCGCTCGGCTCCGTGCTGCTGCTGGCGGCGATCGGGCTCGCCATCACCTTCGGCGTGATGGGCGTCATCAACATGGCGCATGGCGAGATGGTGATGATCGGCGCCTACACGACCTTCGTGGTGCAGGAGGTGATCCGCACCCGCTATCCGGCCCTGTTCGACTATTCGCTGCTGATCGCCGTCCCGCTCGCCTTCCTGGTCGCCGGCGGCATCGGTGTCCTGATCGAGCGCAGCATCATCCGCTTCCTCTACGGCCGTCCGCTGGAGACGCTGCTGGCGACCTGGGGCCTGTCGCTGGTGCTGCAGCAGGCGGTGCGCACCATGTTCGGCCCGACCAACCGCGAGGTCGGCAATCCCTCCTGGATGAGCGGCGCGTTCGAACTCGGCCAGATCACCATCACCTACAACCGGCTCTGGATCCTCTGCTTCACGCTCGCCGTGTTCGCGATCCTGCTGGCGATGCTGCGCTACACCGCGCTCGGCCTCGAAATGCGCGCGGTGACGCAGAACCGCCGCATGGCGGCGTCGATGGGCATCGCCACCTCCCGTGTCGACGCGCTGACCTTCGGTCTCGGTTCGGGCATTGCCGGCATCGCCGGCGTGGCGCTGTCGCAGATCGACAATGTCAGCCCGAATCTCGGCCAGAGCTACATCATCGACAGTTTCATGGTCGTGGTGTTCGGCGGGGTGGGCAATCTCTGGGGCACGCTTGTCGGCGCCTTCACGCTCGGCATCGCCAACAAGTTCCTGGAGCCGGTCGCCGGTGCCGTGCTCGGCAAGATCGCCATCCTCGTCCTCATCATCCTGTTCATTCAAAAGCGGCCGCGCGGCCTGTTCGCGCTCAAGGGCCGTGCGGTGGAAGCATGACCCCTCACATGCTGACGCGATCGCTGGACCGCGGCGCCACGCTCTTCCTCGCCGTCGTCGCGGCCTGTGGCATCCTGATCCCGCTCTCCAACCTGCTGCTGCCGGAAGGCTCGTTCCTGCAGGTGCCGACCTATCTGGTGGCGCTGTGGGGCAAATATGTCTGTTACGCCCTGCTGGCGCTCGCGATCGACCTGATCTGGGGCTATTGCGGCATTCTCTCGCTCGGCCACGGCGCCTTCTTCGCGCTCGGCGGCTACGCCATGGGCATGTACCTGATGCGGCAGATCGGCACCCGCGGCGTCTACGGCAATCCGGTCCTGCCCGACTTCATGGTGTTCCTGAACTGGCAGAAGCTGCCCTGGTACTGGTACGGCTTCGACATGTTCTGGTTCGCGGCGCTGATGGTGCTGGTCGTGCCGGGCCTGCTGGCCTTCTGCTTCGGCTGGCTCGCCTTCCGTTCCCGCGTCACCGGCGTCTACCTGTCGATCATCACCCAGGCGATGACCTATGCGCTGCTGCTCGCCTTCTTCCGCAACGATTTCGGCTTCGGCGGCAATAACGGCCTCACCGACTTCAAGGACATTCTCGGCTTCAACGTCCAGGCCGAAGGCACCCGCGCCGCGCTGTTCGCACTGAGCTGTCTTGCGCTGATCGTCGGCTTCCTGATCTGCCGCGCCATCGTCTCGTCCAAGCTCGGCAAGGTGCTGATCGCGGTGCGCGATGCGGAATCGCGCACGCGCTTCCTCGGCTACCGCGTCGAATCCTACAAGCTGTTCGTGTTCACGGTCTCCGCCTGCATGGCTGGCGTCGCCGGCGCGCTCTATGTCCCGCAGGTCGGCATCATCAACCCATCCGAATTCGCGCCAGGCAATTCGATCGAGGCGGTGATCTGGGTCGCGGTCGGCGGCCGCGGTACGCTGATCGGAGCCGCGCTCGGCGCCGTCGTGGTCAACTACGCCAAGACGTTCTTCACGTCCGGTGTGCTGGCGCCGTACTGGCTGTTCATGCTGGGCGCGCTGTTCATCCTGGTGACGCTCCTGCTGCCGAAGGGCATCGTCGGCACCTACAATGCGTGGCGGGACTCCTCCCGCGAGCGCTCCGCGGCGAATGCCGCCGGCGCGGCGGCCGAAGATGGCGTCGCCGAACCGAAGATGGCGGAGTAGCGGCAATGAACGTCATGGACACCCGCGCGACGTCCGCCATGCTCTATCTCGACGGCGTGCATGTCTCGTTCGACGGCTTCCACGCCATCAACAATTTGTCGCTGACGCTCGAGCCCGGCGAGATGCGCGCCATCATCGGGCCGAACGGCGCCGGCAAGACCACGATGATGGACATCATCACCGGCAAGACCAAGCCGGACGAGGGCGTGGTGCTGTTCGACGGCGTCACCGACCTGACGCGGCTCGACGAGACCCGCATCGCCGAACTCGGCATCGGCCGCAAGTTCCAGAAGCCGACCGTGTTCGAGAGCCAGACCGTGCAGGACAATCTGCTGCTCGCGCTCAATGTCGATCACAGCGTCAGGGGCACGCTGTTCTGGCGCGGCAGCAAGGCCGAGTCCGAGAGTATCGACAAGGTGCTTGAGACGATCCGTCTCATCGAGGCGCGCGACCGCCTCGCCGGCAGCCTCAGCCACGGCCAGAAGCAGTGGCTCGAGATCGGCATGCTGCTGGCGCAGGATCCGAAACTCCTGCTGGTCGACGAGCCCGTGGCGGGAATGACCGACGTCGAGACGCATCTCACCGCCGAGCTCCTCAAGGAGATCAACAAGACCCACACCGTCATGGTGGTGGAGCATGACATGACCTTCGTGCGCGAACTCGGCGTCAAGGTCACCTGCCTGCACGAAGGCACCGTGCTGGCGGAAGGCACCATCGACCAGGTCTCGTCCAACGAGCGGGTCATCGAAGTCTATCTGGGACGCTGAACATGCTCGAGGTCAAGGACATCAACCTGTTCTACGGCGCGGCCCAGGCGCTGCGCGGCGTTTCGATCTCGGCCGAGCCCGGCAAGGTCACCTGCGTGCTCGGCCGCAACGGGGTCGGCAAGACCTCGCTGCTGCGCGCGATGGTCGGGCAATATCCGATCTCCTCCGGCGCGATCGTGTTCGACGGCAGCGACATCTCCGGCCTCAAGCCCTATGAGCGCGCCCGCAAGGGCATCGGCTTCGTGCCGCAGGGCCGCGAGATCTTTCCGCTGCTGACGGTCGAGGAGAACCTAAGGACCGGCTTCGGCCCGCTCAGGCGCGAGGACAGGCATATTCCGGACGACGTGTTCTCGCTGTTTCCAGTGCTGCAATCCATGCTCGGCCGGCGCGGGGGCGACCTCTCCGGCGGCCAGCAGCAGCAGCTCGCGATCGGCCGCGCGCTGGTGATGCGGCCGAAACTGCTGCTGCTCGACGAGCCGACCGAGGGCATCCAGCCCTCGATCATCAAGGACATCGGCCGCGCCATCTCCTATCTGCGCAACCTCGGCAACATCGCCATCGTGCTGGTCGAACAATATCTCGACTTTGCCTGCGAACTCGGCGACAGTTTCGCGGTGATGGATCGCGGCGCGGTGAAGTTCACCTGCGACCGTTCCAATCTCGATCCTGCCGAAATCAGCCGCCAGATGGCGCTGTAGTTTCGGGACACCAGCGGGACATCCTGCCGCGACCGGCCGGGGACACGGATGCGCAGCGACGCTTCGACGACGACGGCGGTTTTCGATGCCAACAGGGCCCGCGGCGCGGTGCGCTTCGACGTGCACGCCCGCGACGGCGTCACGCGGCGCGGCGCCCTGCATGAGTCCGGCTCGCTGCGCGTGCGCTTTCCCTCGCCCGAGGATTCAGGGTTGTCCGGCGTGTTCGTCAACACCGCCGGCGGGGTGGCCGGCGGCGACCGCTTCGACATCGAGATCGCGGCGTCGGATCGGGCGCGGCTGACGCTGACGACGGCGGCGGCGGAAAAGGTCTATCGCGCCCCTGGCGCGGCGGCGCAGCTCAATATCTCGCTGAAGGTCGCGTCCGGCGCGCATCTGTCGTGGCTGCCGCAGGAGACCATCCTGTTCGACCGCGCGCGCATGCAGCGCCGCTTCGACATCGCGCTCGACGACGGGGCCTCGCTCCTCCTGTGCGAAATCGTCGTATTCGGCCGGACCGCGATGGGCGAGACGATCGCGCAAGGAGAGTTCGTCGACCGCTGGCGCGTCTCGCGCGGCGGCCGGCTGGTCTTCGCCGAGACGGTCAGGCTCGACGGCGATATCGGTACCAGGCTGGCCCGCTCCGCGGTCGCCGGAGGGGCGCGCGCGATCGGCACCGCCCTGATCGTGCCCGGCGACGAGGCCCTGGTCGAGCGGCTCCGCGAGGCCTCGGAGTCGTTTTCGGGCGAGGTCGGGATATCCGCCTGGAATGGATTTGCAATGGCGCGGTTCTGTGCCCAAGATGCGGCCGCGCTTCGCGCCGACATGATGGCGGTGCTGGCGCGCACCGGCGCGGCGCTGCCGCGGCTCTGGTTGAACTGACGGACTGGATGGACGTGTTGAACGGAAGAGATGACGCATGAACCTGTCTCCCCGCGAAAAGGACAAGCTTCTGATTTCGATGGCGGCGATCGTGGCCCGCCGCCGGCTCGATCGCGGCGTCAAGCTCAACCATCCCGAGGCGATCGCGATCATCTCGGACTTCATCCTCGAAGGCGCGCGCGATGGCCGCACCGTCGCCGAGCTGATGCAATCCGGCGCGCAGGTCCTCACCCGCGACCAGGTCATGCCGGGCATCCCCGAAATGATCCACGACATCCAGGTCGAGGCGACCTTTCCGGACGGTACCAAGCTCGTCACCGTGCACGAGCCGATCAGGTAATGGGCACGGCCGTATCGACATCGTCATGCCCGGGCGTGTCCCGGGCATCCACGATCTTCAAGCCAAATGGCCAAGCGTGGATGACCGGGACAGGCCCGGCCATGACGCAGCGGAGCAAGACGAGGTGCTGACATGATCCCCGGCGAACTCTTCATCCAGGACGGCGAGATCGAGCTCAATGCCGGCCGCAAGACCGTGACCTTGACCGTCGCCAACACCGGCGACCGCCCGATCCAGGTCGGCTCGCACTACCATTTCTTCGAGACCAACCCCGCGCTGAAATTCGACCGGAAGAAATCCCGCGGCATGCGCCTCGACATCGCCGCCGGCACCGCCGTTCGCTTCGAGCCCGGCCAGACCCGCGACGTTCAGCTCGTCGCCCTCGCCGGCAAGAAGACGATCTACGGCTTCCGCGGCGACGTGATGGGGCCGCTCGCCGGCAAGCCGAAAGCCAAAGCGCGCAAATGACCGATCCCGATCCGTCCCCTGCGCGCGTGTCGTTTGCCGATCAGTGCGAAGCGCCCTGCTGCGAGACCATGCTGTATCATCTCACCAATCGCTGCGAACAGCATGCCGGCGATCCCTATGCCTGTCCCGACGCCCTTGTGTCCTACAACGCGGTGTTCGACGAGTACGGCATCATCGTGCACGACGGCGGACCATCCTCCGTGATGATCGACTTCTGTCCCTGGTGTGGTGCGAAGCTGCCGGCAAGCCAGCGCGATCGCTATTTCGACGAACTGGATCGCATGGGTCTTCGGCCCAGCGATACCGGCGTGCCGGAAGCCTACCGCTCGGGCGCGTGGCGCAAGAGGCGGAGCCATTGAGCAGGGGCTTTGCCATGACTGCCGAACCGAAATTCAAACGCAAACGGGGCTTGTGATGTCCGTCAAGATGAAGCGTTCCGTCTATGCCGACATGTTCGGCCCGACCACCGGCGACAAGGTGCGGCTGGCCGACACCGATCTCATCATCGAGGTGGAGAAGGATTTCACCATCTATGGCGAGGAGGTGAAGTTCGGCGGCGGCAAGGTGATCCGCGACGGCATGGGCCAGTCGCAGGTCACCAACGCCCAGGGCGCCGCCGACACCGTCATCACCAATGCGCTGATCGTCGACCATTGGGGCATCGTCAAGGCCGATGTCGCCATCAAGGACGGCATGATCGCCGCGATCGGCAAGGCCGGCAATCCCGACATCCAGCCGGGCGTCACCATCATCATCGGACCCGGCACCGACGTGATCGCGGGGGAGGGCAAGATCCTCACCGCCGGCGGCTTCGACAGCCACATCCACTTCATCTGCCCGCAGCAGATCGAGCACGCGCTGATGTCGGGCGTCACCTCGATGCTCGGCGGCGGCACCGGCCCCTCGCACGGCACCTTCGCCACCACCTGCACGCCGGGCCCCTGGCACATCGCGCGGATGATCCAGTCGTTCGACGCCTTCCCGGTCAATCTCGGCATTTCCGGCAAGGGCAACGCCTCGCGCCCTGCGCCGCTGGTCGAGATGATCAAGGCCGGCGCCTGCGCGCTGAAGCTGCACGAGGACTGGGGCACGACGCCGGCCGCAATCGACAATTGCCTGTCGGTCGCCGACGACCACGACATCCAGGTCATGCTGCATTCGGACACGCTCAACGAATCCGGCTTCGTCGAGGACACGATCAAGGCCTTCAAGGGCCGCACCATCCATGCCTTCCACACCGAAGGCGCCGGCGGCGGTCACGCCCCCGACATCATCAAGGTCGCCGGCCTGAAGAACGTGCTGCCGTCCTCGACCAACCCGACGCGGCCCTTCACCCGCAACACCATCGACGAGCATCTCGACATGCTGATGGTGTGCCACCACCTCGATCCCTCGATCGCGGAAGACCTCGCCTTCGCCGAGAGCCGCATCCGCAAGGAGACCATCGCCGCCGAGGACATCCTGCACGATCTCGGTGCGCTCTCGATGATGTCGTCGGATTCGCAGGCCATGGGCCGGCTCGGCGAGGTCATCATTCGCACCTGGCAGACCGCCGACAAGATGAAGAAGCAGCGCGGCTCGCTGCCGCAGGACAAGGGCAGGGACAGCGACAATTTCCGCGTCAAGCGCTACATCGCCAAATACACCATCAACCCGGCGATCGCGCACGGCGTGTCCAGGCTGATCGGCTCGGTCGAGAAGGGCAAGCTCGCCGATCTCGTGCTGTGGTCGCCCGCCTTCTTCGGCGTCAAGCCGGACTGCATCATCAAGGGCGGCTCGATCGTCGCCGCGCCGATGGGCGATCCCAACGCCTCGATCCCGACGCCGCAGCCGGTGCATTACCAGCCGATGTTCGGTGCCTACGGCAAGGCGCGCACGGCGTCTTCGGTGGTGTTCACCTCGAAAGCCGCGGTCGCCGGCGGTCTCGCGCGCAAGCTCGGCATCGAGAAGAAGCTCTATGCGGTCCAGAACACCCGCAGCAGGATCTCCAAGAAGAGCATGATCCACAACGACGCGACGCCCAATATCGAGGTCGATCCGGAGACCTACGAGGTGCGCGCCGACGGCGAATTGCTGACCTGTCCGCCCGCGGAGGTGCTGCCGATGGCGCAGCGATATTTCATGTACTGAAATAGCGTCTGGGCGCATGTCGCCAAAGCTTGCGTTCGATGCCGCCTGGTCTAATGTCCCGCCCGGACTGTCAACCCTAGAAGAAAAGCCGGGAGGATTTCTCGTGATCTACGTCGTTGCCACCCTGACCATCAAGCCCGAGACGCGCGCCGAATTCATTGCAGCGGCCACCGCCTGCATCAAGGAGACGCGCAAGGAGCCCGGCAATATCGCCTATGATTTGCATGAGAGCGTCACCGATCCGAGCAAGATGGTGTTCGTCGAGCAGTGGGAAAACGCCGAGGCGCTCGTGCCCCATCGCGGCATGGAACACATGAAGACGTTCGGCCGGGTCGCGGTGAAGTGCTTCACGGCGCCGCCGAAGATCGAGATCATCACGCCCGAGAAGGTCGAGACGCGGTAACAGGACGATAGCATGATCCGGGCGACTGAGGTCAGGGGACAGCACCGCTTCACGGAAGCGCCGGCGGATACGGTCGTGCTCGATTTCGACGATCGGCACCGCCGCCGCATGGCGATGACGGGAACGCGCGGTCTCGCATTCCTGCTCGACCTGGAGAACGCCGTCGCCCTGCGCGGCGGCGATGCGCTGGTGCTGGAGGACGGACGGCTGGTCGAAGTGGTGGCGGCGCCCGAGCCGCTGCTCGAGATCCGCGGCCGCGATCCGCACCATTTGATCCGCGTCGGCTGGCATCTCGGCAACCGTCATCTGCCGACCCAGATCATGCAGAAGGCCCTGCGCATCCGCCGCGACCACGTCATCGAGGCCATGGTGAAGGGCCTCGGCGCCCGCGTCGTCGAGATCGAGGCGCCGTTCGATCCCGAAGGCGGCGCCTATGCCGATGGCGGCCATGCGCATGGCCATGACGATCACGCGCATCACGGCCACGCCCACCATCATGCTCATCACGATCATGCTCATCACGATCATGGCCACCACGATCATGCTCACGCCGGGCATGGTCATCATGATC
>CAYREH010000036.1:61703-65365 GCA_964423245.1 uncultured Bradyrhizobium sp.
CATCACGATCATGGCCACCACGATCATGCTCACGCCGGGCATGGTCATCATGATCATCACGACCATGCGCATGATCACAAGCATCATGATCATGCCGACCACGGCCATCATCATCACCACGACGAGCATTGCGACCACCCCGACCATCACCACGGCCACCAGCATGCTCATGACCGCAAATGAGCCGATGGCGGCTGGCGATCTCGCCGTCGGCGAGGCCGCCGCGCTGTACCGGTTGATGACCTGGCTGTCGCCGGCCTTTCCCGTCGGCGGCTTCTCCTATTCCAGCGGCATCGAATGGGCGGTCGAGGCGGGCGACATCACCGACATCGCGACGCTGACCGACTGGCTCGATGCGATGCTGACCGACGGCGCCGGCTTCTGCGATGCCACTTTCCTTGTCCACGCCTTTCGCGCCGCCGAGGCGGGCGATGAAGCGGCCCTGCACGATGTCGCCGAACTTGCCGCGGCCTTCGTGCCGTCGCGCGAGCGGCAGCTCGAGACCAGTTCGCAAGGCCGTGCCTTCATCGACATCGCCCGCGCCGCCTGGGATGCGGATGGCCTCGACGCCCTGGTTGCGGCGTGCCGCGGGCCGCTGGTCTATCCCGTCGCCGTGGGCGTGGTCGCGGCCCTGCACAGCGTGCCGCTGGCGCCGACCCTGCATGCCTTCCTGCACGCTATCGTCTCGAACTGGATCTCCGCCGCCAGCCGCCTCGTTCCGCTTGGCCAGACCGACAGCCAGCGGGTGCTGGTGCGGCTGGAGGCCGCCGTGGCCGCGACGGCGGAGCGGGCGCTGCATGCGACACTGGACGATCTCGGCAGCGCCACCTTCCGCGCCGACCTCGCCAGCCTGCGGCACGAGACGCAATATACGCGGCTGTTCCGGTCATGAAGGGGCCGGAACGCGACCGATCGTCGTCCCGGCGAAGGCCGGGACCCATAACCACAAATCCTCGTGGTCATGGCAGGAAGTGGCCCGGGCGCGCCGCATCCACTGAGTTCGGTGGCTATGGGTCCCGGCCTTCGCCGGGACGACATTGGGAGAGAGCGAACTAAATGTCGAAATCTCACGGCCCTCTGCGTGTCGGTGTCGGCGGCCCGGTCGGATCGGGCAAGACCGCGCTGATGGACCTGCTCTGCAAGACCATGCGCGAGCGCTACGACATCGCGGCGATCACCAACGACATCTACACCAAATGGGATGCGGAGTTCCTGGTGCGGTCGGGCTCGCTGACGCCGGATCGCATCGCCGGAGTCGAGACGGGCGGATGTCCGCATACCGCGATCCGCGAGGACGCCTCGATGAATCTCGCGGCGGTGGCCGACATGCGGGCGAAATTCCCGGGGCTCGATCTGGTCCTGATCGAGTCCGGCGGCGACAATCTGGCTGCCACCTTTTCCCCGGAACTTGCCGATCTGACCATCTACGTCATCGACGTGGCGGCGGGCGACAAGATCCCCTCCAAGGGTGGCCCGGGCATCACCCGCTCGGACCTGCTGGTGATCAACAAGATCGACCTCGCCCCCCATGTCGGCGCCTCCCTCGAGAAGATGGAGACCGACGCAAGGCGGATGCGCGGCGAGCGGCCCTTCGTGATGACCAACCTGAAGAAGAGCCAGGGGCTGGACCGGATCGTCGGCTTCATTGAGGCCAAAGGGGGGCTGAAAAGCGCGGGCTGAAGTCGGGGGCCCGGACGCGCGACGACGTGGCGGAGGTATTTTCGAAGGTTAAGGCCCGGTAAGTTTGAAGGCCGTGGAACAATCGTCGGAGATGGCGATTATGAACCTCTGGTGCCCGGAGCAAAGCCATCTCGCTTGCCGTGATGGCGGATCGACCGCCGGGTGGATTAAGCTTTTCAGGCGACCCACGTTGCGTAGCGATGCCTCCTCCTCCATTATCCCCGCCTCTGGGCTCCCCTCTGTCTCGGCGCTTGGCCGTTCGAGCGGCATTGATATGCTCCGTCACTTTCGCCGACCTGCTGCTTGTGTCTGAGTAGTCAATTGGTCCGGCTTGGTTTCATCATCGGCTTTATCGCACTGCTCGGAGCCCTGCTCTCCGGCTTCGCTGCCTATCGCGTGCACGACCAGGAACTGGCGCTCGACCGGATCGCGCTGGCGCGGGCCATCGACGTGCATGCGAGCCTCGTCCAGGACCGATTGACGGAGCGCGAGCTGCTGGCCCGCGTCGCCTCGGGCCTGTTTCGTGCGCCGTCCGTCATCAAGCCGAACATGCTGGAGCCGCTGCGCTCGGCGATCTACGCCTTCAAGACCGACTTCGTGGTGGCCGGCTGGGTCGCCCGGCTGAACCCGAACGAGCTTCAGGCCGCGCAGACCGCGATCGCCGCAGCCGGCTTCCCGAACGCGAAGATCCGCAGCTATGACGACAAGCCGATCAACCCGGCCGGCGTCACCCAGCCGATCGACGTGCTGATGGACCTCGAACCGCGCAGCGACCGGACCAGGGCGCTGCCGGGCCGCAGCTATGACGAGGATCCGGTGCGTGGCGCCATGCTGGCCCGCGCGCGGCTCGAAAGGAGATCGATTGCCTCCGACCCGGTGGCGCTCCTGAGCGGCAACGGCCCGGTGGGCATCATCGTCGCGGCGCCCGTCGTTCCCGAAGGCGCGGCGGAGCCGGCAGGTTTCATCACTTTCTCCTACGAGCTCGCCTCGCTGATGCTGACCAATGACGACATGTCGTTGTTCTCGGTGGCCCTGAAGGACCCGCGCAAGGAGGACGCCGAACTCGTTGCCAACGACCAGGGCGTCGTCACCACGCGGAGTGCGGCGGACATCCCGGCGCCGTCCTCGACGCGCACGGTCACGTTCGGCGGACGCGACTGGCAGCTCGGCTATTACGCCAAGACCAGCTCGCTGCGCCGGGCCGAGCAGACCGCCATCATCGTGGCGGCGATCGGCCTCGCCATCACCGCGATGGTCTGCGGCCTGTTCGGCTATGTCGCCTACAACAATCTGCGCCTCAGCCGCGAGATCCAGGTGCGGATCGGGTTCGAGCGCCGGCTGACCGCGGTCATCGACGAGCTCAACCACCGGGTCAAGAACATCCTGGCCGTGATCCAGTCTATCGTGACGCGCACCCTGCGCCACGGCTCCGACATCGACGTGGCGCGCGACCTGTTGATCGGCCGCATCCATGCCATGTCCAACGTGGTGTCGCTGCTCAGCGAGAGCCAGTGGCAGGGCGTCAAGCTCAAGGGCCTGTTCGAGGCGCGCGCCATCCCGCATGCCGATCGCATCGCCGTCACGGGGCCGGACATCGCCGTCAGCGCGCGCGCCGCGCAGAGTCTGTCGCTGCTGTTCTTCGAGCTGGCCTCGCATTCCGACGAGGGCCTGTCGCTGGTCGGCAAGCATCCGCACATCACCGCGACCTGGACCGTCACGGGCGAGCCGGATGCGGAGATCTTCCATTTCCGCTGGGAGGAGTTCAACACCAGCGAATCGACGCGCCGCCCGGATTCCGATTTCGGCCTGATCCTGCTCGACCGCGTCGCGCCGGAAGCGCTCGGCGGCACCGCCAAGCGCTACTTCACCGAGATCTCCTATGTCTACGAGCTGACGGCGCCGATGGAGACCGTGGTCGACATGACCGAGCGCGACCGCACCGACAGGATTTCGGCGCCGGTGCGGCCGGTGCGCAGCTAACC
>CAYREH010000037.1:0-63690 GCA_964423245.1 uncultured Bradyrhizobium sp.
AGCGACGAAGCAATCCAGAAATCCCTCCGCGGAACGACTCTGGATTGCTTCGTCGCAAGGGCTCCTCGCAATGACGCGGAGAGGGCATCCCCGACTCTCGCGCCCCGGACGCAGCGCAGCGCGCCCGGCGAGCGCGTCGCCATGGTTCGCGCCATCCCGACGATTGTGGCGCAATCGCATCGGTTGGAGAAAAAATCCTCTGTCGACGGTTGTTTGCGACACCTTGATGAATCAACCTCGTCTGGTCCATAAGCGGCGTCCCGCAGACGGGTCACAGCCCGCGATGCGTGCTCGGAAATAGAGGGAATCTCGCGTGGCGAACATCAACCAGAAGATTGCGCAGGAGCTTGGGGTCCGGGCCGAGCAGGTCGAGGCGGCGGTGACGCTGCTCGATGGCGGCGCCACGGTTCCGTTCATCGCGCGCTACCGCAAGGAAGCGACCGGTGCGCTCGACGACACGCAATTGCGCACGCTGGAAGAGCGCCTCGTCTATCTGCGCGAGCTCGAGGACCGTCGCAAGGCCATCCTTGAATCGGTCCGTGAGCAGGGCAAGCTCGATGCCGCGCTGGAAGCCTCCATTCTCGCCGCCGACAGCAAGGCGCGTCTGGAAGACATCTATCTGCCGTTCAAGCCGAAGCGCCGCACCAAGGCCGAGATCGCCAAGGAAGCCGGCCTCGAGCCGCTCGCCAATCAGTTGATGGCCGAGCCCGCCAACGATCCGAAAGTCGTCGCCGAAGCCTATGTCAATGCCGAGAAGGGCGTTGCCGATGTGGCCGCCGCCCTGGATGGCGCCCGTGCCATCCTGGTCGAGCGCTTCGACGAGGATGCCGATCTGATCGGCGCCCTGCGCGAGGAGATGTGGCTGAACGCCCGCATGGCCTCCAAGGTGCGCGACGGCAAGAAGACCGAGGGCGAGAAGTTCGCCGACTATTTCGATTTCTCGGAGCCGCTGACCAAGCTTCCGTCGCACCGCATCCTCGCGATGTTCCGCGGCGAGAAGGAGGAGATCCTCGATCTCCAGATCCAGGCGGAGGAGGCACCGCCCGCCGGCGTGCCGGGCGCCTATGAACTGAAGATCATGAAGCGGTTCGGTATCGCCGACCTCAAGCGCGCCGGCGACCGCTGGCTGATCGACACGGTGCGCTGGGCCTGGCGCACCAAGATCCAGGTGCATCTCAACATCGATCTGCGCATGCGGCTGTGGAATTCGGCCGAGACCGAGGCCGTGCGCGTGTTCGCCTCGAACCTGCGCGACCTGCTGCTGGCCGCGCCGGCCGGCACGCGCGTCACCATGGGCCTCGACCCCGGCTACCGCACCGGCGTCAAGGTGGCCGTGATCGATGCGACCGGCAAGGTCGTCGACACCACCGCGATCTATCCGCACGAGCCGCAGCGACAGTGGAACGAGTCGCTGGCGACGCTCGGCCGTCTCGCGCTCAAGCATCGCGTCGAACTGATCGCGATCGGCAACGGCACCGCCTCGCGCGAGACCGACAAGCTCGCCGCCGATATCGTCAAGGGCCTGCCCGACCTGAAGATGACCAAGATCGTGGTGTCGGAAGCCGGTGCCTCGGTCTATTCGGCCTCCGCCTTCGCCTCGCAGGAACTGCCGGAACTCGACGTCACCCTGCGCGGCGCGGTGTCGATCGCCCGCCGCCTGCAGGATCCGCTCGCCGAGCTCGTCAAGATCGAGCCCAAGGCGATCGGCGTCGGCCAATACCAGCACGATCTCGGCCAGGCCAAGCTCGCCAAGTCGCTCGATGCCGTCGTCGAGGATTGCGTGAACGCGGTCGGCGTCGACGTCAACACCGCCTCCGCGCCGCTGCTGGCGCGCGTGTCGGGCGTCGGCGCGGGCCTTGCGCAGAGCATCGTCGCCCATCGCGATGCCAACGGCCCGTTCAAGTCGCGCAAGGCGCTGAAAGAGGTGCCGCGGCTCGGGCCCAAGGCGTTCGAGCAGTGCGCGGGCTTCCTGCGCATCGTCGGTGGCGAGGACCCGCTCGATGCCTCCGGCGTGCATCCGGAAGCCTATCCGGTGGTGCGGCGCATCCTCGAGGCCACCAGGAGCGACATCAAGGCGCTGATCGGCTCGAGCGAGGTCGTGCGCACGCTGAAGCCGAAGGATTTCGTCGACGAAACCTTCGGCCTGCCGACCGTCACCGACATTCTGAAGGAATTGGAAAAGCCCGGGCGCGACCCGCGCCCGGCCTTCAAGGCCGCCGTGTTCAAGGAGGGTGTCGAGGAGATCAAGGACCTCAAGAAGGGCATGATCCTGGAGGGTACCGTCACCAACGTTGCCGCCTTCGGCGCCTTCGTCGACATCGGCGTGCACCAGGACGGCCTCGTCCACATCTCGGCGATGTCCAAGACCTTCATCAAGGATCCGCGCGAGGTGGTGAAGCCCGGCGATATCGTCAAGGTCAAGGTGCTGGACTTCGAGGTTGCCCGCAAGCGCATCTCGCTGACGCTGCGGCTCGACGACGAGGTCGGCGCCAAGAAGGACGCGCCCGGCATGCAGCGCGACAACGCCCAGCGCAATCCCGCCCGCATGACCTCGTCGGCGCCGCGCAAGCAGGACTCGTCCGGCGGCGGCGGTGCGCTCGCCGAGGCGCTGCGCCGCGCGGCCGAGAAGAGCGGCGGCAAGCGGGTGTGAGTGCGGCGTAGCCCGCATGCAGCGAAGCGGAATGCGGGACCGGCCCCGGATTGCGCTTCGCTCCATCCGGGCCACGCGACCTGAATGGAGCCGTCGCCGTTCGCCCTACAGCTCGATCACGCCGCGGCGCGCGGCGTGTGCCACGGCATCGGTGCGGCCGGTGGCGTCGAGCTTGTCGAGCAGCGAGGCGACGTGGAATTTCACCGTGTGCACGGAGATGCCGAGCCGCCGCGCGATCATCTTGTTCGAGCCGCCTTCGGCCATCAGCGCCAGCACGTCGAGTTCGCGCGGCGTGAGGGCGATGTCCGCAGGCATGGTCCGCGGATCGCGGCTGACGATGGCGGCCGTTGCCGCTTCACCCGGCGCGGCGAGCCGCAACCCCGAAACCTTGCCGAGCAGGGCCGCGAGGCGATCGGCCAGCGCGGGGTCGTCGATCTCGAGCGCCAGCACGATCTCCTGCGTCGTGTCTGCGCTCACGCTTCCGGCCTTTCGCCGATCGTGACCCTGAAGCTGACAGGCGCGCCGCCGCGATACGTTGCGACCTCGATCACCTTGCCGATGCTGGCAGGTCCGAGTGATTGCGACAGCGCGCGCACGCCGGAGAGTTTCTGGCCATCGACCGCGACTATGACATCGCCCTGGCGAATGCCGGCAGCCGCGGCCGGGCCTGCCTTGTCGGCATGCATCACCATCGCGCCGACCCCATCGTCGAGGCGGACCGGCTGCAGCCCGAGTCCGAGATAGCCGCGCGCGATGCGCCCGTGCGCCTCGAGTTGCCCCGCGACCCGCGCGATCGTGGCGGCCGGGATCACCAGCACGCGCCGCGGTCCGAGCACCGCCATGCCGTAGGCGTCGCCGCTGGCATCGAGCGCAAGGCCGCCCTGCTGGCCGGGACGCAGGCGACTATCGAGCTCGATCCGCGCGTCGATGTCGCCGCCGCGCAAGGAGCGCCAGGGACCGTCCGACCGCGACACCAGGCCCAGCGCGGCGCTCGGGGCATCGCGGTCGGTGGCGACGACGACCGACAGCGATCCGAGCGCGGGCGCTGTCGTCACCAGTGTCGCCGGCGCGAGATCGAGCTCTGCGCGCAGCAGCGCGATGTCGGTGGTGTGGTCGCGCCCCGCAATCGCTGCCGCGACGGTGCGGCCGTCCGCCCGCGCGATCTGCACCTCGCCCTCGTCCGCCAGCGCCTCATTGGCGGTGACGATCAGCCCGGACTTCCAGACGAAGCCTGTGGAGCGGGAGCGATGCGAATGCACCCCGACGATGGCCGGTGCCGTGCGTGCCACGATGCCGGCGAGCGCAGACGAGAGCGAGGCGAGGGGACTGAAGTCGGTCATGGCGGGCTCCTGAGACTGTCTCCAATCTGGGGAGTTGCTCCGGTCTGCGAAACTGGCCGGGTGGCCAGGACTTCGTGCCGAGCGATCGCCGACGAACATGTGATTGGGAGGCGCTCACGCGATCGTGTAGCACCCCGGATATTGCACCCTGACGCCGACCCGTTCCAGCGAGCTTCGCCCGATGACCATCGTCCTCACCCGCCGCACCCTGCTTCAGCTTGCCGGTGCAAGTTCGCTCGCGATGGCGGCGGCCGCCGCGGCGCGCGCCGAGGGCGCCTCCCAGGCCGGCGGGCCGACCTTTGCCAGCCGGACGCCGATGCGGGTCGGCATGGTCACGCTGCGCGTGAAGTCGCTGGACAAGGTCGCCGACTACTACCGCGACGTGATCGGGCTGACCGTGCTGGAGCGGTCGGCCAATGCGGCCAGGCTGGGGGCCGGCGGCGTCACGCTGCTGGTGCTGGAAGCCCGGCCCGAAGCGGCCATCGAGCCGCGCAACGCCGCGGGCCTCTATCACACCGCCTTCCTGATGCCGACGCGGAAGGACCTGGCGCGCTGGCTGGTGCACGCGGCCTCGCACCGCGTGCCTCTGTCGGGCTTCGCCGATCATCTCGTCAGCGAATCCGTCTATCTCGACGATCCCGAAGGCAACGGCATCGAGGTCTATGCCGATCGCGATCCCTCGCAATGGCAGTGGAGCGAGGGCAGCGTGAAGATGGCGGCCGACGAGCTCAACATTCCCGACCTGCTGTCGCTGACCAACGCGCGCGTGGCCGATTACGCCAAGGCGCCGGACGGGATGCGGGTGGGCCACATGCATCTGCGCGTCGGCGATCTCGCCGAGGCCGAGCGCTTCTATCACGGCACGATCGGCCTCGATCCGACCCGCCGCCGCGGCGGCGCGGCCTTCCTCGCGTCCGGCCGCTACCACCACCATCTCGGCATGAATGTCTGGCAGAGCCAGGGCGCCGGTCAGCGCGATGACGCGGCCACCGGCCTTGCCTGGTTCTCGCTGGTGATGGCCAAGCCCGAGCTGCTGGCCGCGCAGGAGGAGCGCCTGCGCAAGGGCGGCGCCCGGGTCACGGCGATCGCGGACGGGCTGGAGGCGGTCGATCCCTGGGGCACGCGGGTGCGGCTGCTCAAGGCGTAGCTGACGATCTCAGCCGGCCCGACGTTCGGGCCCGGCACTTGCGTCCGACCAGCTCCAGCGCCCGCCGCCAGCGCGCTTGGCCGCGTAGAGCGCGCGGTCGACCTGCTCCAGAAGCTGCGTCGGCAAGCTGGCCTTCGCCCCGGCCGGGTTGATGAGAATGCCTGCACTGGCGCCGATGCGGACGGGAATGTCCGCCAGCAGGAACGGCATCGACAGGTCGAGAATGGCTCGCTGCGTCAGGGCGAGCGCCTCGTCGCGCCCACGCTGACCGGGTTCGAGCGGCTTCAGGATCATGAACTCGTCGCCGCCGAAGCGCGCGGCGATGCCGGTGTCGCCGACGCAGGATGACAGTCGCACCGCCACCTGGCGCAACAGATCGTCGCCGGCCTGATGGCCGTGGCGGTCGTTCACCTGTTTGAAGCCATCGAGGTCGATCGCGACGATCGCGAAGTCGTCGCGCATCTCCGTCAGGGCCTGGAGAAATGCCGCCCGGTTCGGCAGTCCCGTCAGGAAATCATGCGTGGCCTGCCGGGCAAGCCGGTGTTTGGCTTCGAGCCGTTCGATGAAGGCCGCGCTGAGATGCCGGGAGGCCTCGCGCAAGGTCAGCCAGAACAGCACCAGCATGATGGCGCCGAGCTTGTAGGCGAGTTCGGCGTGGAGCAGGCCGCCGATCATGGTCGGTATCAGCAGCACCGCCGCCGCGGTCAGGATGATCCAGGGGCGGATCGCCGCGCGCGAGACCATGCCGACGCAGAACGACATCGAGAGCCCGAACGCGATCCAGGCGCCGGGCTGATCATCGAGCTGGAGCGCGCGGAACGACAGCAGGCCGAGCGCCAGGCCGAAGCCGGATGCGCCGGCGCCGTAGAGCCGTTCCCATCGCACCACGTCGGCATCGGAGAGCCGGCCGGCGCGCGATTTGTAGAGCATCAGCGAATAGATGCGGGCGATTCCGATGGCAAGGATGGCGCCCGCGATCACCGCGTAGCCGACGTCGCCGTAAAGCGCGGCCAGCGTCACCGCGCCGGTCACCGACGTCAGGCCGATCGCACACACCTGCGGCAGCGATGTGTAGAGGAGATCGACGAGCTCGCGCCGGATGCGCGGATCGGGATGCAGGAATCTGGAGAGCACCGTGATGGGCATGGCCGCACCATCGCGGCGAGTTCCTAACATCGCGTGGGCGTCTCGTGCGGCGGAAGGGCCGGCGGGAATCGTCCTTAAGAAGTCGTCAACGCGTCAACTTGCTGAGGATTTTTCATCATGTTACCAGCTGAATGTGGGCACGCGCCCGCTGGCCCGGACCGCTTTCCCCATGCCCGATTTCCACGGCGTCTTCCCCTATCTCGTCTCGCCCGTCGATCCCGACGGCACGGTGCGCACGAACGTGCTCGCCAGGCTCTGCGACGATCTGGTCGCCGCGGGCGTGCATGGCCTGACGCCGCTCGGCTCGACCGGCGAATTCGCCTATCTCGGCCCGGCCCAGCGGCGTCTGGTCGTCGAGACCACGATCAAGGCTGCCGGCGGCCGCGTGCCGGTGATCGCCGGCGTCGCCTCGACCTCCACGGCGGATGCCGTGGCGCAGGCAAAGGCCTATCAGAAACTCGGCGCCGACGGCATCCTGGCGATCCTGGAAGCCTATTTCCCGCTGTCCGATGCCCAGATCGAATCCTACTTCCGCGCCATTGCGGACGCGGTCGACATTCCCGTCGTGATCTACACCAACCCGCAATTCCAGCGTGCCGATCTCACCCTCGATGTCATCGCGCGCCTCGCCGAACATCCGCGCATCGGCTACATCAAGGACGCCTCGACCAACACCGGCCGGCTGCTGTCGATCATGAACCGCTGCGGCGATGCCTTGCGCGTGTTCTCGGCCTCCGCCCATATCCCGGCCGCGGTGATGCTGATCGGCGGGCTCGGCTGGATGGCGGGCCCGGCCTGCATCATTCCGCGCCAGAGCGTAGCGCTCTACGACCTCTGCAGGGCCGGCCGCTGGGACGAGGCCATGGCGCTTCAGCGCCGCCTCTGGCGGATCAACGAGGCCTTCGCCCGCTTCAACCTCGCCGCCTGCATCAAGGCAGGCCTGCAGATCCAGGGCTACGAGGTCGGCGATCCCGTGCGGCCGCAGGCCCCGCTGACGGCCGAGCAGCGCAAGGTGGTGGAAGCGGCGCTGCGGGAGCTGGCCTAGCTGCCGCCCGTCGGCATGGCCGGGCTTGACCCGGCCATCCACGTCTCACCACATACATCCGTGACAAGCCCGGGGCATGACGAAACCCTGGGTATCGGCGTCAAAACCCCGGCTGGTGCGCCCGCGCGCGATCCGCTAAAACGCTGCCCGATTTCAAGAGACCCGAGGACATCAGGAATGAACATTCTTCCCGGCAATTTGCGTTTCGGAGCGGGCCAGCCCGTCAAGCGTCTGGAGGACCAGAGGCTGCTCACCGGGAAGGGGCAGTTCATCGACGACAAGCCGGACGAAGGCGCCCTGTGGCTGCACGTGCTGCGCTCGCCGCATGCCCATGCCAGGATCGTCTCGATCGACACCGCCGCCGCGGCGGCGATGCCCGGCGTCACCGCGATCTACACCGGGGCCGACCTCGTCAAGGACGACATCGGCAGCATTCCGACGCTGAGCATCTTCAAGCGCCCGGACGGCAAGCCGATGACGGTGCCGCCGCGCCGGCTGCTGGCCCATGAGGTCGTGCGCTACGCCGGCGAGGCCGTGGCGGCCGTCGTCGCCGCCTCGCGTGTGGAGGCGCAGAGCGCGGCCGAGGCGATCGTGGTCGAATACGACGTGCAGCCCGCGGTGGTCGATCCCGTCGAGGCCGTGAAACCCGGCGCGCCCGTGGTGTGGCCGGAGGCGCCCGACAACATCGTCGGCGCGATGGCTTACGGCGATGCCGCCAAGGTCGAGGAGGCCTTCGCGAAGGCCGCGCACACCGTCGAGCTTGACATCGTCAGCCAGCGCCTTGTGCCGTCGGCCATGGAGCCGCGCTCGACCATCGCCGAGATCGACAAGAAGACCGGCCGGCTGCTGCTGCACGTGCAGTCGCAGACCCCGGCTTCGACCCGCGACGTGCTGGCGGAGGCCGTGCTGAAGCGGCCCAAGGACAGCGTGCGGGTTCTGGTCGGCGACATCGGCGGCGGCTTCGGCCAGAAGACCAACCTCTATCCGGAGGATGGCATCGTCGCCTATGCGGCGACCAAGCTGAACCGGAAGATCCGCTGGCGCGGCGACCGCACCGACGAATTCGTCGGCGGCACCCATGGTCGCGACCTCACCTCGACCGCGGCCTTCGCGCTGGACGAGAAGGGCAAGGTTCTGGCCTATCGCGTCAGGTCGATCGGCTGCACCGGGGCCTATTCCTCCGGCGCGGCCAACATCATCCCGCTGGTGCTGGGGCCGTTCGTGCAGACCGGCGTCTACGACCTGCCGCTGGTGCATTTCGAGGTGAAGTCGGTGATGACCCACACCGCGCCCGTCGGCGCCTATCGCGGCGCGGGCCGGCCCGAGGCGGTCTTCATCGTCGAACGCCTGTTCGACGCCGCCGCGCGCAAGATCGGCATGGACCCGCGCGCGATCCGCAAGGCGAACTACATCAAGCCGGCGCAGCTGCCCTACACCAACGCCGTGGGGCAGGTCTATGATTCCGGCGCCTTCGCCCACATGCTCGACCGCGCGGTCAAGCTCGCCGATTGGGACGGCTTCGCCGCGCGCAAGAAGGCGGCGAAGAAGAAGGGCCTGCTCTACGGTCGCGGGCTGACCTCCTACATCGAATGGACCGGCGGCCGCGCCCACACCGAGAAGGTGACACTGCAGGCGACCTCGCAGGGCCGCGTCGTGCTGCATTCCGGCACCATGGCGATGGGGCAGGGCCTGCAGACCACCTACACCCAGATGATCTCCGACACGCTCGGGATCCCGCTCGACAAGATTGACGTCGTGCAGGGCGACACGGACCTTGCCACAGGCTTCGGCAGCGTCGGCTCGCGCTCGCTGTTCGTCGGCGGCACCGCGGTGGCGGTGTCCTCCAACGATCTGATCCAGAAGGCGCGCGAGAAGGCCGCCAACGTGCTGGAGACCTCGGTCGAGGACATCGAATATCAGGGCGGCGTGCTCACCGTGGTCGGCACCGATCGCCGCATCAGCCTGTTCGATCTCGCCGAGAAGGAAACCGGCGCCAAGCTCAGCGTCGAGTCCGAAGGTGAGGTCGACGGGCCGAGCTGGCCGAACGGCACCCACATCTGTGAGGTCGAGATCGATCCGGAGACCGGCGTCACCCGCGTCGTGCGCTACACCACGGTGGACGACGTCGGCGTCGCCGTGAACCCGATGCTGGTCGCGGGCCAGATCCATGGCGGCGTCGCGCAGGGCATCGGCCAGGCGCTGTACGAAGGCGTGTCCTACGATGCCGACGGCCAGCTGCTCACTGCGAGCTACCAGGACTATTGCATCCCGCGCGCCGACGACGTGCCGCCGATCGTGGTGACGCTGGACGGCTCCGCACCGTGCCGCACCAACCCGCTCGGCGCCAAGGGCTGCGGCGAATCCGGCGCCATCGGCGGTCCGCCCTGCATCACCAACGGCGTGATGGATGCGCTCGCCGATCTCGGCATCACCCAGCTCAACACGCCGCTGACGCCGCAGAAGATCTGGAAGGCGATCAGGGACGCGAAGGCGGCGGGGTAAGCCTCCGCTGTTGCTACAAACTCAACCGTCGTCCCGGCGCAGGCCGGGACCCATAGCCACCGCAGCCAATTTGGCGAAGATTGGCAACTGACGGCTTCGTACCACAACTCCGTTACGGCGTATGGGTCCCGGCCTGCGCCGGGACGACGGCGGAGTGATGTGTGCGAGCTTGCCTCCTCAAATCCCCAGCATCATCTTCGCGATGATGTCGCGCTGGATTTCCGAGGTGCCGCCGAAGATCGTGTAGGCGCGGCCGTTGAGATATTCCGGCACCACCGTGAGCAACTCCTCGGCCACCGCCGGCTCGTGGTTGAGCCGGTAGAGCGGGCGCATCGGCTCGACGGCGAGCGCGTCGTGGCCGATCACGTCGACGCCGAGGCGGGTCACGGCCTGGCGGATCTCGCTGTTGCGCAGCTTCAGGATCGAGGACACCGCGCCGGGATTCTGTCCGGTCTGCAGCGCCGAGAGCACGCGCAGCTCGGTCATCTCCAGTGCGTCGATGTCGATCTCGACCTCGGAGAGCCGCGTTGCGATGTCGGGATCCTCGATCGCGCGCCCCGTCAGGTCCGACTCCGCGAGATCGGAGATCGCACGCAGGCCCTCGCGCAGCTTCGCCGAGGCGATGCCGGCGCCGCGCTCGAACTCGAGCAGATATTTGCCGTAGGTCCAGCCCTTGCCTTCCTCGCCGACGCGGTTGGCGACGGGCACCCGGACGTCGTCGAAGAACACCTGGTTGACCTCGTGGTCGCCGCCGATGGTCAGGATCGGCCGCGTCGTGATGCCCGGCGTTGTCATGTCGATCAGGATGAAGCTGATACCGTCCTGCTGCCGCGCCTCGTCGCTGGTGCGCACCAGCGCGAACATGAGGTTGGCGTGGTGGGCATGCGTGGTCCAGATCTTGGTGCCGTTGATGATGTAATCGTCGCCGTCGCGCACTGCGCGCGTCTTCAGCGAGGACAGGTCGGAGCCGGAGCCCGGTTCGGAATAGCCCTGGCACCAGTAATCCTCGCCGGAGAGGATCCGCGGCAGGTAGAAATTTTTCTGCGCGTCGCTGCCGAAGCCGATGATGACGGGCCCGACCATCTTCACGCCCATCACGTTCACATTGGGCACGCCGGCGCGCGCGCATTCGGTCTCGAAGATCCAGCGCTGCGCCGGCGTCCAGTCCGGACCGCCATGTTCGACCGGCCAGCCCGGCGCGCCCCAGCCGCGGCTGTGCAGGGCGCGCTGCCAGGCCATGCCGATGTCGGGGTCGGAAAACACCGACGGCGTCAGCGCCGTCGCGCGCTTCATCTCCTCGGTGAGGTTTTCGGCGATGAAGCTGCGCACCTCCGTCTGGAAGGCGCGTTCCTCGGCGTTGAACGACAGGTCCATGATACGCTCCTCTCCTTCAGGCCGGCACGGTGGCGCGGCTCAGCCGGGCGTGCCGGCCGTAATGATGGGCGCTGTTGCCGAACAGCGTGTCGAAGGCGACGAGGCGCTTGAAATAGGCGCCCACCTCCAGCTCTTCGGTGACACCCATGCCGCCGTGCAACTGGATCGCCTGCTCGCCGACGAAGCGGGCGCATTTGCCGATCTTGGCCTTGGCGCCGGACGCGGCCCGCGCGCGCTCGAGCGGGGGGCTGTCTGCCTTCAGCGCCGCCCGCAGCGCCATGGATCGCGCCTCGTCGACCTGCATCGCCATGTCGGCGAGGCGGTGCCTGATCACCTGGTTGGCGGAGAGCGGCCGCCCGAACTGCTTGCGGATCTTGGTGTAGTCCAGCGTGGTGTCGAGCAGCGTCTGCATGATGCCGACGGCCTCCGCGCCGAGCGCGGCCATGGCGCGATCGACGGCCCATTCGATCGCAGGCAGGGCGTCCTCGCCGTCGCCGAGCAATGCATCGTCGGCCAGATGCACGTCCGCGAGCGCGACGTTGCAGGCGCGGCCGCCGCCGAGCCGCTGGTAGTCGGTCATCGAAAGGCCCTGCGCCTGCGACGGCACCAGGAACAGGCCGATGCGTCCTGACGGTCCATTGTGGTCATGGACATGCGCCGAGACGAGAATCTGGTCGGCGGCATGGCCGTCGAGCACCGCGACCTTGGCTCCGGACAGGCGCCAGCCCTGCGGCGTCCTGTGGGCCAGCGTGGACACCCTGCCGAGATCGAACCGCGCGGCGCGCTCGGAATGCGCCAGCGCCAGTTTCAGCGAACCGTCGGCCACGCCCGGCAGCAGCGCCTGTTTCTGCGCCTGGGTGCCGCACCGCTCCACCAGCGCCGCCCCGAATACGACGGTTGCGACATAGGGTTCGGACACGAGGCCGCGGCCGAACGCCTCCATCAGCAGGCCGATGTCGACCGCGCTGCCGCCGAGCCCGCCGAACTCCTCGGCAAGTGGCAGCGCCAGCCAGCCGAGTTCGGCGAACTGCTTCCAGACCGCGGGGCTGAAGCCGAGCGGATCGTTCGCCATCCTGCGGCGGTGATCGGCATCGTAGCTTTCGGCCACGAAGCGCTCGGCGCTCTCGCGCAGCATGCGCTGCTCGTCGGTGAGGTTGAGGTCCATGGCGTCTACTCCGCAGCGGCCGGCGGTTTGCGCACCGAAGGGTGCAGGCCGGAAGGATCGACCACCATGCCGAACTCCTGGAGATTGTGGGCGTGGCAGAGCTGGTGCAGCGCGAAAGCCTGGTCGATCGCCGCGGGCTGGCCCATCATGTCGACGGAGCGGTTGACGGCCTCCTTGGTCAGCTTCAGCGCGAATGACGGCTTCGCCGCTATGCGGCGTGCCAGCGCCAGCACGGCGTCGGACAGCTCAGTGCGCGGCACCACGCGGTTGACCATGCCGAGCTGATGCGCCTCCTGCGCGCTCCAGCTGTCGGCGGTGAACAGGAATTCCTTGGCCTTGCGCGGACCGAGCTCCCAGGGATGCACGAACCATTCGACGCCGCAGACGCCCATGGTGACGACGGGGTCGCAGAACTGGGCGTCGTCGCTGGCGACGATGAGGTCGCAGGCCCAGGCCAGCATCAAGCCGCCCGCGATGCACTTGCCGTGCACCTCGGCGATGGTCGGCTTGGCGAGGTTGCGCCAGCGCCGCGTGATCTGCAGATAGATCTCCTGTTCGCGCGCGAAGCGGCCATGGGCATTGGGTTCGGCGAATCCGCCCCAATGGCCCACGGGCGGAAAATCGACGCCGGCGTCGTTCTTGCCGCCGGGACGCAAATCATGTCCCGCGGAGAAATGCGGACCGCTGCCGGCGAGGATGATCACCCTGACCGCATCGTCCTGCACCGCGGCATCGAAGGCGGCGTTGAGGTCGTAGGTCATCTGCAGGTTCTGCGCGTTGCGCGCCTCGGGCCGGTTCATCACGATCCGGGCGATCGCCGGATCCGGCCGCTCTACGAGAATGGTTTCGAACGATGGCATCGCGTCCTCCCGGCGGTCTTGTTGTTATGTCGAGTTGACTATGTTGGTCAGGCCCAGGCAAGAGGCTTGCGTCAAACGGCTGCGATCCGCTCGTTCGCCCGGTCGTTCCGGGGCGATGCGGAGCACGAACCCGGAATCTCGCAATTCCGGCTTGGCTTTGCGCTCCGGAATGACATCGGGAAAGCTGGCGTTGCGCACGGGCAATCTGGTAGTTTCCCGCCGGATTTCACCGGGAGAAATTTAATGCGCAAGATCCTCACCGTGCTGGCCGCGCTGGCCTCGCTGAGCCTGACCAATTGCGGCTACAACGCGATCCAGAGCGAGGACGAGCAGATCAAGGCGAACTGGTCCGAAGTCGTGAACCAGTATCAGCGCCGCGCCGACCTCGTGCCGAACCTGGTCAATTCGGTGAAGGGCTTTGCGCAGCAGGAGAAGGACGTGCTGCTCGGCGTCACCAACGCCCGCGCCAAGGTCGGCAGCATCCAGGCGACGCCGGAGGTGCTGAACGACCCCGCCGCGTTCCAGAAGTTCCAGGCCGCCCAGGGCGAACTCTCCAGCGCGCTGTCGCGGCTCTTGGTCGTCACCGAAAACTACCCGCAGCTCAAATCCGACGCGCTGTTCAAGGATCTGATGTCGCAGCTCGAAGGCACCGAGAACCGCATCACGGTCGCGCGCAACCGCTATATCAAGTCGGTGCAGGAGTATAACGTCACCGTCCGCTCCTTCCCCACCAACCTCACCGCCATGATGTTCGGTTACAAGCAGAAGCCGAATTTCTCGGTCGAGAACGAGAAGGAGATCTCGACGGCGCCGAAGGTGGATTTCAATCCGGCGCCGGCACCGTCCAAGTAAGTGCTTTCGCCCGCGATGCGTAGTCCACCCACCGCTGTCATTCTCCGCGAAAGCGGGGAATCCAGTACACCGCGGCGTCTCCGCAGGGCGCTCCCGTCTCTGGAATACTGGATCACCCGGTCAAGCCGGGCGATGACACTGCGCGTGTGGCTTGCGTATTCGGTGGCCGCCTCGCTTATCCTCGCCATCGCATTGGTCCTCACCCTCGCGATCCCCGCCTTCGCCGACGTCGCTGTGCCGCAGCTGACCGGCCGCGTCGTCGACCAGACCGGGACGCTGTCGAGCAGCGATGTCGCCTCGCTGTCGCAAAAGCTGCGCGATTTCGAGGCGCGCAAGGGTAGCCAGATCGCGGTGCTGATCGTGCCGACGACGCAGCCCGAGAGCATCGAGCAGTTCTCCATCCGCGTTGCCGAGGCCTGGAAGATCGGCCGCAAGAAGAGCGACGATGGCGCCATTCTCGTCGTTGCCAAGAACGATCGCCATCTGCGCATCGAGGTCGGCTATGGCCTCGAAGGCGCGCTCACCGACGTGACCGCGCGGCGGATCATCGACGAGGTGATCACGCCGAAATTCAGGGCCGGCGATTTTGCCGGCGGCATTTCCGGCGGTGTCGACCGCATGATCCGCGTCATCGACGGCGAGCCGCTGCCGGTTCCGTCGCCGACCGTGAGCTTCGGCAGCCTCGACGATCTCGCACCGGTCTTCCTCGTGACGCTGTTCGCCTCGATCGGGGTCGGCGGTTTCTTCCGTGCCATCCTCGGGCGGCTGCTCGGATCGCTGGTGACCGGCGGCATCATCGCAGGATTGGCCTGTTTCATTCTCGGCTCGCTGGGGCTCGCGCTCGCGCTGGGGGCTCTTGGCTTCGTCATCGGATTTGTCGCCGACCTGTTTTCGGCGGTCACGCCGGGCACCGGGCGATCGCGTGGTGGGAGCTGGTCGAGCGGCTCCTCCTCCGGTGGCTGGAGCAGCGGCTCGTCGTCCAGCGACAGCGGCAGCTTCAGCGGGGGAGGCGGCAGCTTCGGCGGCGGCGGCGCCTCGGGGAGCTGGTAGGCATGAGCATCAGGCGTATCACCCGGCATCTCCTCCAGCACCATTGGCGGGCCAGGCGGGTGTTCCCGCAAAGCGTGCTCGATCGTATCGAGCAGGCGATCAGGAGAGGCGAGGCGACGCATACCGGCCAGGTCCGTTTCGTGGTCGAGGGTGCACTCGATGGCCGTCCGCTGTTCGGCAATCAGCCGGCGCGCGCACGCGCGCTCGACGTGTTTTCGCATCTGCGGATCTGGGACACCGCCCACAACAACGGCGTCCTGATCTATCTGCTGCTGGCCGACCGCGACGTCGAGATCATCGCCGATCGCGGCATCGACGCGAAGGTCGGTGCGGCCGGATGGGAAGCGATCTGCCGCGCGATGGAGGCCGAGTTCGCCTCCGGCCGGTTCGAACGCGGTGCGATCGCCGGCATCGAGGCGGTGTCGCGGGAATTGGCGCGGCACTTCCCGCCTGACGGCTCCCATCTCAACGAGTTGCCGGATGCGCCGGTCGTGATGTGATGGCGCGCCCGGCTCTCTCACCGCCAGCCTGAGGTGCGCGCGCGACGAGACTCGAAGGACGACGGCCCCGCTGCTGCAGCTCGGTCGCTCATCCCTCGAGGCTCCGCGCGCAGGGCTGCGCAGCGCACGTCAGGCTGATGCAACTCATGAGGCCGCTTGGCCCTCCATTCCGCGGCCGTTCATCTTCGCAGTGACAAATTGTTTCACAGCCGCCACACCGGTTCCATCATCCGGGCCCAATTCGGCCCCGGATGAGTTCCTAAAATTTCGGTAAGCGGGTCCCAAGGTAAGGAATTCGCAAGCAATGAAAGTTACCAAAAGGTCAATCCTGACTGGAGTATTCGAGCCGTGAGCGAACAAATGGCTGAGCAGGCCGCCGACAAGGCGGGCGAGCAGACCGGTGCCGTTGAAGCCGCAGCATCATCCCATGCCATCGGGCCCGGCAGCGTCGAGGCGCCCTCGATCGCCCCCGATCACGAGACGCCGCCGAAGCCGGACGCCCCCCGGGTCGAGCCGCCCCGGATCGAACTCCCGAAGGCCGCCGCTGCGACAGGGACAGACGCCAAAGCCGAAAACAAGGCTCCTCCCGAGCGCAAGCCGGGCAAGCTGATCGTGATGCCGCCCTCCGACCGATCCTGGGACCGCGAAGGTTTTGCCCCCCATGGGAAGACCGACGCGCCGCGTGAGACGGGCGGCAAGCGTCGCCTGTCGGCGATGGCCGCCGTGGTGGCGATCGCCGCCGGCGTCGGCGCCATCAGCGGCGCGCTCGCAACCGGGGCCGTGATGCGTTTTGCCGCGCCTGCGCCGGTTCAGGTCGCCGATACCAGCGCCCTCGATGCCTCCGTCGCCCGGATCGATGCCGACCTCGTGGCGCTCAAGGCCAATGTCGAGCAGACCTCCAAGACCGGCCTCAGCCAGTACAACCGGACCAGCGACCGTCTCGACAAGCTCGAGAAGGCGCAGGCCGAGCCGATGGCGAAGATCGCCAAACTGTCCGAGACCGTCGACAAGCTGCGCGCTGCGCCGGCCGCGCCTGCGGCGACTGCCGCTGCGGCGCCCGCGAGGGAGACGACCGGTTCGATCGCGCCGGCCCAGACCGCCGCTGCCGCGCCCGTGCCCGCTGCCCCCAAGACAGAGGTCGGCCGCCTGCCGACGATCGAGGGCTGGCGGCTGCGCGACGTCGCCAATGGCGGCGCGCTGATCGAGGGGCGCGACGGCCTCTACGAGGTCTATGCCGGTGATCCCATTCCGGGCGTCGGCCGTGTCGATGCGATCCGGCGGCAGGATGGCCGCTGGGTCGTCGTCACCAGCCGCGGCCTGATCGTCTCGCGCTGAACCGGCACGCCGGATGTCAATGAGGCGCTTCACTCTGCCGTGAGGCGCCTTTTTGCTTGAATGGATCTGCCTGCCCGGTGTTACTGAGGGCATGAGCCGCGCGTTGCGAATTCTCGTTGCTGCAATCATGATGTTCGGCGGTGTCCCGTCGCTCCCGGCCGCGGAGACCGCATCGCTCACCCGCGGCACCGCAATCACCGATCCCGGTCTCCTGCGGACGCGCGATCAGGATGCGCTCTCGCTTTCGCGCCTGCTGGGAGCGGAGCAGAATGCCGATGGGCCGCTCGCCACGGACCTGCTGTTCAGTCGCCTGCCGCAGTTGCAGGGAATTCTCCCCGTCATCGACGCGGAGTTTGATCGCTACATCGTCAATCAGAAGGCTGCCTCTCCGCGCGAGACTGTCGGCGTCGGTGAAGGCTTCGATGTGCAGCTGTTCGACCGCGCCTATCTGAACTCCCGCGAGACGCGCTTCGTCCTCGCCGGCATCGTCAATCGCATGGACCGCGCCTGGGTCGAGCCGGAATCCTGCGGCGAAATCCGGCTGATCTATCGCCTCGTTCGTTTCGACGGCAAGCCGGATGGCGGCAAGGCGGCGACGCGCCTGCCCATGACCTTGAACCTCGTGATGAGGGCGAGAGATGCGCGTCAGAGCGATGCGCGCGGCAAGCCGATCGGCTGCGCGGAGGTCGCGCGCCGCTGGCTCGGCGGCGGCGATTGGCAGGCGCTGATCGGGAGCTCGTTCGAGCCGCGCGATGCGTTGCTCGATCGCATCGAGACCAACATCCAGATCTCGATCGCACCGAAATCGGCCCTGCACGATTTCCGCTCCGACTATCTGCTGAAGGTCTTCCGGTACGATCCCGGCGCCAGGCTCTTCACGGAATCGACCCTGGAGAACCAGATCGATCGCGACCGCATCCTCGCCGATGCCGCGCTCCGACGCGACTTCAGGGACTGGCTGCTCGCGCCCGACAATCTGCAGTCCTTCGATCGCGGCACGGTGCTGATCCCCGAGCGGTTCCTGGCGCGGGCTGCGATCGCGCCGACGCCGGCCGGGCTCGATGCGTCGGCCTTGCAGCCGTCCTTCGGCATGATGCAGGGGGAAGGCAACGGCGCTCCCGTCGTCACCAATGACGACGTCGTCGGCGCCCTGAAGCAGGCCGCGGCGCGCGGTATCGCGCTGCAGAACATCCGCTCGGTCGCGGGCTTCCAGCGCCGGCTCAACGACGTCACCTGCTCGGGCTGCCACCAGACCCGCAGCATCGGCGGCTTTCATTTCCCGGGCGTCGACTGGCTCGCGGAGAAGCCGTCCAACTCATCCATCGTGCCGGCCTCGCCACATTTCGTCGGCGACCAGCTTCGCCGCCGCGACATCCTGACGGCCTTCGCCGCTGGCAAGAATCCTGACTTCTCGCGCGGATTCGCCAGCCGGCCACAGACGCGCGGCAGCGCAGAGCTGGCCGGGACTGAATATCAGGACGGCTGGGGCGCGCATTGTTCGTTGCAGGCGGCGGGATCCGAAACGGCCGACAGTAGTTTTTCTTCCTGGAGCTGTGCCAAAGGTCTCGCCTGTCAGCCGGCCGCGACCTCCAACCGCATCGGCATGTGCTTCATCAGGACGCGCTAAGCTCTAGCCGGATCGGGCATGATGAACGCAAGCGAAGCCAACAAGGATCGCAATCGCGAGATTGCGCGCAATGAGGAAGCCAGGCAGGTGACCGGCAGCGCCCGCGTTAGCCTCTCCGCCATTGCCGCCGCCGTCATCATCGTCGGGATTCTGTTCACGCTCGGCTGGCTGGCGCTGCGGTAGGGCAGGTTTTCTTGGTGATGGCTGCGACAAGCCAGCCATGATGTTGCCGAGGTGGGAGTGCCAGCAGCTCATGTCGCGTAAAATGCCAGCTTGCAGCTGTTGCCGGATTCCGGGAAGTAGTGCAGGCGGTAGCTTGGCATGGGCACCTCTTGATGGGGCTTGATAGACGACAGAAAGTTGATGTCGTCCCGGCGAGAGCCTGCGCCTAACCCACCGCGCCCGACGCCTTCAGCTGCTTGATCGCCGCCTCGTCGTAGCCAGCGCCGCGCAGGATCTCGTCGCTGTGCTCGCCGACCGCCGGCGGCTTGCGCGGCCGGACCTTCGTTGTGCCGTCGATCCAGATCGGACTGTTGACGGTGAGCATCGTGTCGTTCTCGAACGGCACCAGCACTTCGCTGTCCAGCATCTGCTTGTCGTTGGGAATGTCGTCGAGAATGCCGACGATGCCGAATACGAGGCCGTTGCCGTCGAGGAGCTTGCGCCATTCGGCGAGGTCCTTCGTGGCGAATGTCTCGTCGAAGATACTGATCAGCTCCACCGAGCGCGCGTGGCGGTCCGCCTTGGTGGCGAAGCGCGGATCGGCGATCAGATCCTCGCGGCCGAGGCATTTGCAGAGTGTCGGAAACTGCTTCTCTTCGCTCAGCAGCGACAGGATCAGCCAGCGGCCGTCCTTGCACTGGTAATGGTTGGCGACCGCGTTCAGCGCGCGCTCGCGCGGACGCCGTTCGCTGAATGTGGCGCCGCAGAGCTTGGCCTGCGCCAGCACGCTCGCCGCCCAGATGCCGTTCGCCATCAGGTTGGAGGCGACATGGGAGCCCTTGCCGGTCTTCTCGCGCTGGTACAGCGCAGTCACGATGGCCCCGTAGAACGCCATGGCGGAAGGATGGTCGCCCATGCCGGCAACCGAGCGCGCGGGCGTGGTGTCGATGTCGGCGCGGACGAGGTCCATCAGGCCGGAGCGCGCCCAATAGGCGTTGCTGTCGAAGCCGGGCTTGTTGGCTTCCTCGCCCTTCTCGCCATAGCCGGTGAAGGAAGCGTAGATCAGCCGGTCGTTGAGATGGGCGAGATGGTCATAGGTGATGCCGAGCTTGGTCCGCACCGGCGGCGGCATGTTGGTGATGAAGACGTCCGCCTCCGCGACCAGCTTGTAGAGCACGGCCTGGGCTTCTGGCTTCGCGAGGTCGAGCGCGATGCTTCGCTTGTTGCGCGCCTCCAGCAGCCAGGCGAAATTGTGTTCGCCGGTGGGATAGCCGGGCAGGTTGGGCAGGTTGCGATAGGGATCGCCGGCGCCGGGCGGCTCGATCTTGATGACGTCGGCACCGAAATCCGACAGCACGGTCGCGGCCGCGGGCGCCGCGATGAAGCTCGCGCAGTCCAGAACCTTCAGCCCCGCAAAAATGCCCTTGTCCATCGCGGCGTTGCTCCCTCGCTCTTGTCGTTTCCCGCGCGCTGGAATGTTCGGCGCGGACTATCATGGGCAGCATTAGACCGATGTTTCGGCGGGATGCAACGGCGCCGCGCGCAGGGCCTCAATCTCCGCCCGCAAGCAGGGCCGCGTTGCCGCCGGCCGCCGCCGTGTTGATCGTCACGGTCTGCTCGGTCGCAAAGCGCGCCAGATAGTGCGGCCCGCCGGCCTTGGGGCCGGTTCCGGAGAGGCCGTTGCCGCCGAACGGCTGCACGCCGACCACGGCGCCGATCATGTTGCGGTTGACGTAGATGTTGCCGATCTGGACGCCGGCGATGATGGCCTCGATGGTATCGTCGATGCGGGAATGGATGCCGAGCGTGAGCCCGTAGCCGCTGCGCGCGATCGCGGCGAGCGCGCCGTCGAGCTCGTCGGCCCGGTAGCGCACCACATGCAGGATCGGTCCGAACACCTCCTCGGTGAGCTGGCCGGCATCCGCGAGCTCGAAAATGTGCGGGGCGACGAAGCAGCCCTCCGGCGCGGTTCCGGCAAAATGCAGCCGCGCCTTGCGCATCATCCGCGCGATATGGGCGTCGAGGCGCTCCTTGGCGTCGAGGTCGATGACCGGCCCGACATGGGTGGCGACGTCGCCGGGGGCGCCGATCCGCAAGTCTCGTGTGGCGCCCACGATCATCTCGATCATGCGGTCGGCGACGTCCTCCTGCACGAACAACAGCCGCAGCGCCGAGCAGCGCTGGCCGGCGGACCGGAATGCGGAGGTGACGACGTCGTCGGCGACCTGCTCTGGCAGTGCGGTCGCATCCGCGATCATGGCGTTGATGCCGCCGGTCTCGGCGATCAGCGGCACGATCGGCCCGTCCTTGGCGGCGAGCGTGCGGTTGATGAGGCGGGCCACCTCCGTCGAGCCTGTGAACACCACGCCCGCAACGGCGGGATGGGCGGTCAGCACGCCGCCGATGTGGCCGTCGCCGGTGATGAGCTGCAATGCGTCCGCGGGAATCCCGGCCTCCTGCAGCAGGGCAACGGCCTCGCCCCCGATGCGAGGCGTCTGCTCGGCCGGCTTTGCGACCACGCTGTTGCCGGCCATCAGCGCCGCGGTGACCTGGCCGAGGAAGATCGCCAGCGGAAAATTCCACGGCGAGATCGCCACGAACACGCCGCGGCCGCGCAAGGAGAGCGCGTTGCGCTCGCCGGTCGGCCCCGGCATCGCCATGTCGACGCCGAACAGCTTGCGGCCCTCCGCGGCATAGTAGCGGCAGAAATCGACGGCCTCGCGCAGTTCGGAGAGCGCGTCGTCGAGCGTCTTGCCGCCCTCGGCCTGCAGCAGCGCGATGAAATGCGCGCTGCGGTTCTCCAGCAGATCTGCGGCCTGCTCCAGCGCTGCGGCGCGCGTGGCTGCCGGCGTCCGGCTCCAGGCGGGGAAGCCTGTGCGTGCCGCGGCCATCGCCGCCCTGGCCTGATCCGGCGTCGCATCGGCGATGGGCCTTCGGTCGATCACGGCGGCCCTGACATCCGACAGCAGCCGATCGAGTTCGGCCCGCGCGCCGAATTCGATGCCGCGCGAGTTCCGCCGCGCCGGTGCAAAGAGGTCGCTCGGCAACGGAATTCCGGAATGCCGCGCCGCCTGGGGCCGGATGATCGTATCCGCCGGGCGCTGCAGCAGCGTCGCGATTGGCACGCGTGCATCCGCCGCCTGCGCCACGAAGGAGGAATTGGCGCCGTTCTCCAGCAGCCGCCGCACCAGATAGGCGAGCAGGTCGCGATGGCTGCCGACCGGCGCATAGGTCCGGTACCCGATATCAGGGTGATCTGCGGCCAGCTGTTCGTACAGCGCCTCGCCCATGCCGTGCAGACGCTGGAATTCGAACCCGCCCCGCTCGCCGGCCAGCTCCAGCACGGTCGCGACCGTCAGAGCGTTGTGGGTGGCGAATTGCGGGAAGATATGCGGACGCAAGGCGAGCAGCTTCTGCGCGCAGGCGACGTAGTTCAGATCCGTCATCGCCTTGCGCGTGAACACCGGGTAGCCGTCGAGCCCGCGCTCCTGCGCGCGCTTGATCTCGGTGTCCCAATAGGCGCCCTTGACCAGCCGCACCATCAGCTTGCGATGATGCCCCCGCGCCAGCGCATCGACATGGTCGATCACCGCTTCGGCGCGCTTCTGATAGGCCTGGATCGCAAGGCCAAATCCGTCCCAGCCGGCCAGCGAGGGATCGGCCAGCGTCGCCGCGATGACGTCGAGCGACAGCTCCAGCCGGTCGGCTTCCTCCGCATCGACGGTGAAGTTGAGATCATGGGCCCTGGCGTGCCGTGCGAGATCGAGCAGGAGCGGCACCAGCTCGGCGATCACCCGCGCGCGGCTGATCGCCTCGAAGCGCGGATGCAGCGCCGACAGCTTCACGGAGATGCCGGTGCGGTCGGGCAGGGGCCTGTTGCCGGCCGCCTTGCCGATCGTGTCGATCGCGCTGGCATAGGCCTCGAAATAGCGCTGCGCATCCGCCGCCGTCCGGGCGCCTTCGCCGAGCATGTCGAAGGAATAACGCAGGCTCTGGCCGGCGCGGGGCCTGGCCCGCTCCAGCGCCTGCTCGATGGTCTCCCCGAGCACGAAATGGTTGCCCATCAGCCGCATCGCCTGCCTTGTGGCCGTGCGCACGGCCGGTGCGCCCAGCCGCTTCACCAGCCGGCCGAGCGTGCCCTCCGGGGTCTCGCCGGGCTGGATCACCCGCGCCGACAGGCCGAGCGCCCAGGCCGAGGCGTTGACCAGGAAGACGCTGGACCGGGTCTCGTGATGGATGAAATCGCCCTCGCCGAGCTTGTCCTCGATGAACTGATCCGCAGTGCGCGCGTCCGGCACGCGCAGCAGCGCCTCGGCAAGCACCATCAGCGCGAGGCCCTCCTTGGTCGACAGCGCGAACTCGCGCAGCATGTCCTCGACCCCGCCGAGCCGGTCGTCACGGTTGCGGATCGCCGCGATCAGCCGCGTCGCGGTGCGGTCGATCCGCGCCTCCTGCGCGGCACCGAGATGCGAGGCCGGCAGCAGGCGGAGGGCGATGCAGACGTCGTCGGGGGCGTAGGGGGCACTGAAAGGCGGCGGAAGCTTCGGCATGGCAGGTCCCGTGATGCACTCGCAGGATAGGATCGGTAACGCCGTGGTTCGATAGACAAATCAGCTATTCTTCCTTAAGAAATCCGGCCATTAAAAATCTAAGCTTGATAAAATATGGAACTCGATCGAATCGACCGCAAGATCCTCTCCATTCTCCAGGAGGATGGACGAATAGCCAATGTCGAACTGGCCGAGCGCATCGGCCTGTCGCCGACGTCGATCGGCGAACGGCTCAAGCGCTTGCAGCGGGAGGGCTTCGTCGAAGGCTATGGCGCGCGGCTCAACCCGCATCTCCTGGGCCTCGGCCTTCTGGTGTTCGTGGAGGTGCTGCTCGACAAGACCACGCCGGACAATTTCGAGCGCTTCGCCCGTGCGGTGAAACTCGCACCCGAGGTGCTGGAGTGTCACATGGTTGCCGGAGGTTTCGATTATCTTGTGAAGGCGCGGCTAGCGGACATGACCGCGTACCGGCGTTTTCTCGGCGAGACATTGCTGTCGATGCCGGGCGTGCGCGAGACGCGCACCTATGCGGTGATGGAGGAAATCAAGCGCGACGCACCGTTGCCGGTCGGTTAGCGAAGTGCGGTCGCGATTGTCACTGCCGTGGCGTCGGAGCTGCGGCCTTCACGGAAAAATAGCTATCCTCGCGCAATCGAAACGCCTTGTCGTCGAATGCACTGGCCGTCTTCTGAAATTTTTTGGCCCTCTCCCGGACGGGTCCGGGAGGCAGCGAAAGGCTGGCGGGCTTATACTTTGAGGTTCTCTGCGGAGGTCTTGCCCCGGTTTGCGATCTCTTCGTATTCAACCGTCTGTCCCTCATTGAGGGTCGACAGACCGGCCTTCTGCACTGCCGAGATATGCACGAACACGTCCTTGCCTCCCGACGCAGGCTGGATAAATCCATAACCCTTCGTCGGGTTGAACCACTTGACCGTACCTTTAGCCATCACGTCTTCTCCGCGGGTCTTCCTCCAAGATCGCGAACCGCCAGTCCCCGCCAACCAGCCGGATCGGTCCTACAGGATACGCGGAATGTGGCAGGCTTGGTAGCTCAAACCACATTGGCCTTTCGCTGAATTCCGCTCAACTTCGCGGCGTTTTTGCCGGTTTTGCCCGTTTCGCGGTCAAATGACGCGGCGTGCCACGCGCTCCCGTCAATAGGTCGCGGCCAGATAATCGACGATCTTGCCGACGTCGGCGTCGTCGATCGGCGCGCCATAGACCTTGATCATCTTGGTCACTTCCGCCTGCCAGAAGGCCTTTTTGTCCTTCATCGGCGGCTGCGTCCTGATGTAGTCGGCCGAGTGGCAGGCGCCGCAATTGCCCTGCACGACCTCGAGATTGGGGCCGGGCTTGAAGGCGCCGACCTCGTCCGGGATCTTGTAATTCACGGGGGCTGCGGTCGCGCCGGCGAGGCCGGCCGCAAGCGTGATGGCGAGGAGAACGGTGCGCTGCATGATCATTCTCCTTCAGGCCACCGTGACGCGGACGGTCTCGACGACGTTGCGCAGATAGCCTGCCGGATTCCAGCGCGGCGTATCCGGCTGGGTCTCGCCGCCATTGCCGGTCGCGCGCACTTTCAACTCGACCTGACCGGCCGCGAGCTTCACCGGCAGCTTCCATTCGCGGAACGCGTATTTGCCGAGATCCTTGCCCAGCTTCGCGTTGGTCCAGGTCTTGCCGCCGTCGGTGGAGACCGCAACCTCCTTGATGCCCTTGCCGCCGTCGAAGGCGATGCCCCGCAGCGTCGTCCGGCCGGCCTTGAGCTTCGCGCCGTCGGGCACGCTTGTGATGAAGGAGCGGATCGTGAAGCGGTTGATCGGGATCGTCGCCTTTGGCGCGGTGCCCGGTTCGACCGCATTGTTCGGCGTATCCGGAATGCGGTAGGCCGATTTCATCCAGAAGCCGTCATAGACGTTGTCGATGACGGTGATCTCGTTGAGATGCTTGACCCAGTAGGTGCCGAAATAACCCGGCACGACCAGCCGCAGGGGAAAGCCGTTCAGCAACGGCAGATCCTCGCCGTTCATGCCGTAGGCCAGCATCACCTCGCCGTCGGCGGCATGGTCGAGATCGAGCGCCTTGACGAAGTCGGGCGTCTTGTCGCTGACCGGCCCATCCATGCCGTTGAAGGTCACCTGCTTGGCGCCGGCCTGCACGCCGGCCATGTCGAGTACGGCCTTCAGCGGTACGCCCCGCCAGCGCGCGCAGCCCATCGCGCCGTTGGCGAGCTGGCCGCCGGCGACGCGCGGCTCGAAGAAGCCGCGGCTGTTGCCGGAGCATTGCGCAACGGCAACGATGTCCGTCGCCTTCATCTTGCGGATGTCCTTCAGCGACAGCTTGAGCGGCTTGTCGACCTTGCCCTTCACCGCGAGCGTGAACGTGTCGGGATCGAGATTGTAGGGCAGGTCCGAGAGGTGATAGCGCACGAAGAAGGCGTTGTTCGGCGTGATCGGGCCGTCGTCGAACACCGCGAACGGGGTTTCCAGCTGCGGCGGCCGGCTGGTCAGGCCGATCATCGCCCGCTTCTGCGGGTACTTCACCATCGGCCGCTCGCCATTGGCGAAGGGCAGGGTGACCGAGTCGAGCGCCAGCGCCCTGGTCGAATTCAGCGTCGCCGCCATCGCGGCAAGGCCCGCTCCCTTGAGCAGGTCGCGTCGATCGAGCATGTCTCGTCTCCTCCCGGAGCTTTTCGTTGAACCGCGGTCATCACCGCCGCCCTGCGCCCATCTGTCGCAACCAACAGGATGAAGTCAATTGTTGCTTGAGCGGCACGCCATGCCGCTGCGCTGCAACAATGCCGGCGCGACGCGCCTTTCAAATCGGGTCGGGCTGTCGCCGTAGTCCGCACTTCTCCCGCTTGCGGGAGAGGGAGCCGACCTTTCGAGCAGCGCGCGCCCTACACCGTGACGCGGGCGTCGCGATCGACCAGCGCCGACAGGGCCCGCGCATCGGCGACCACGCGCACCGCCATCGGTTCGTCGCGGCCGCGGATTGCGACCTCCCGCTGCAGCAGCACATCGTCGGCGAGACCGGCGGTGCGGTGGACCTCATCGGAGACGACCGCCTCGCAGGCGAAACTCTTGGTCATGTCCTGCAGACGGGCGGCGACGTTGACGGCGTCGCCGAGCGCGGTGAATACGATATGGTCGCGGTAGCCGATGTCGCCGATGATGACCTCCCCGCCGTGAACGCCGATGCCGAAGCGGATCGGCTGGCGCAGGTCATGGCTGAGGAGACCGTTCAACTCGTCGATGTGCGCGGCGATGCCGGACGCGGCCTTGAGGGCCTGCCGGCAGGCGGTGGCCGGATCGACCGACAGTCCGAACAGGGCTAGCATGCCGTCGCCGAGAAACTGGTTGGGCTGACCGCCCGTCTCGATGACGGCCTGCGAGACCGCGCTCAGAAAGCGGTTGACGATGAACACGGTGTCGAACGGCAGGCGCTTCTCGGCGAGCTCGGTCGAGCCGCGCATGTCCACAAACAGGCTGACGAGATAGCGCTCCTGGCCGATCCGGGCCGGCGTCGCGGCATGGGCATTCGCCGATAGCGCATGGGGCGTGAACAGCTGGAAGAAGGACAGATCGCTCTCCGGCCGCAACTGGCAGGCGAGGCGGATCGAGGGGTCGTTGGTGCCGACGCGGGTGAGCACGAAAGCCTCGCGCTGTGACGGTTCGGGCAGGGCGGCGTGATCGCCGATGACGCGGATGCGGCAGGTCGAGCAGCGGGCGCGCCCGCCGCAGACGCTGGCATGCGGGACGCCATGGCGAAGGCTGGCCTCGAGCACCGACAGGCCTTTGGGCACGCGCACGGTGCGGCCATTGCCGTAGGACAGCGTGATCATGCCGCCGCGCCGCTCGCGCCAGCCGCGTACGCCGCGCGCGGCCAGCGTCAGCCCCAGCAGGCCGAAATAGCCGATGGTGAGACCGTTGCCGATGCGCTCGAGCATGTCGCCTTCCGCGGCCGTGCCGACCTGGCGGCGCGAGAGATTGTTCGTCCGCCAATCGCGATCGTCGGCCTCCGCCGCGACGCTGCGGCCACCCTGGTAGATGCCGAGCAGCGCCAGCGTCGGGATCAGGACGGCAGCCGACAGAAGATAGGGCGCCGCGCGCGGAAAGAACGGTTTCAGGCGAAGCCAGAAATAGAGCCCGATGCAGCCGTGGATCCAGGCAATCAACAGCAGTGCCGTCATCTGCCAGAGCCGGCCCGGCGCGAAGACGAAGAAGAGAAAGAGCTCCTGGGGATAGAGCTTCTCATGTCCATACAGCGTCTGGCCGAGCCGCACGCCGATGACATGGCCCATGACGAGAACCGGGATGCTCAATCCGAGCACGAGCTGCAACGGCTCGATGGTCCGCCAGCGAAACTGGCGGCGCTGGTAGAGCGCGTAAAGACCAAGCCCCATATGCGTCAGCGCCGCCGTATAGAACAGGATCGCGACCGGCAGCAGCTGCCAGAACCATGTGTGATAATAGACCCCGGCCTCCATGGCGTCGACGGAGATGTTGCCGAGCGCATGGTTGAGGAAATGGCTGACGAGGTACGCAAACAGGATGATGCCGCAGAGCAGCCGCACCTGTCGCACGCTGGCGGCGCGGACGAATTCTGACATCTGTGCGGATGCGGTGGCCATGATTCGGTTGTATCAGCTCATGAACGAGAACAGCCAGCTTAGCGTTTAATTCCGAGGTTGCGAAATCGGTGGACGGCAAAGGCGCGCCCTTGCGCGCCGTGCCAAAATTCACAGTTCGTTCCAGACGAGCGCGGAAATGGGCAACGCTACCCGCATTGACTCCCCCTCCCAGGTTGGCGAAAAGCGCGCCGTGACGACGATCCCCGATACCGCCATGCCCCAGAGCAGCGCCGCGCGCCGGCTGCTGCTGGTGGCCGCGCTGATCATCGCGGCCATGACCGTGCTGCGGATCGTTTACGCTTCCGCGATCGAGCTGCGCACCGACGAAGCTTATTACTGGACCTGGTCGAAGGAGGGCGCGCTCAGCTTCCTCGATCACCCGCCTGGCATCGCCTGGCTGATCCGCTTCGGGACTGCGATCTTCGGCGACACCGCGCTCGGCGTCCGTTTCGGCGGCATCGTCGCGATGCTGGTGACGCAGCTCCTGCTTGCCGACATCGTCCGCCGCCTCACCCACGACGTGCGCGCGGTCGTGTTCGCGCTGCTGATGCCGGAGGCGGCGCTGTATTACGGCCTGCTGATGGCGAAGGTTGCGCCCGACGTGGCGATGATCCCGCTTGCGACGGCGATGATATGGTCGCTGGTGCGGCTTGCGCAGAGCGGAGACGGCCGCTGGTGGCTGGCGGCGGGCCTGTTCGGCGGGCTTGCGCTGCTGTCGAAATTCACCGTGGTCATGTTCGCGCCGGCGGTGGCCGCCTTCCTGCTGGTGCCGGACTGGCGCTGGCGCTGGTTGCGCAGCCCGTATCCCTGGCTTGCGGTGCTCATTGCGATCGCGGTGTTCTCGCCGGTGCTGATCTGGAACGCGCAGCACGATTGGGCCTCGTTCCGTTTCCAGGGCGTGCGCGCGACCACCAGTTACGGCATCTCTCTGCGCACTATCGGCGACTATATCGGCCTTCAATTCGGCCTGGTCGGCTTCGTCATGCTGCCGGTGGTGCTGTTCGGGCTCGTGATGACGGCGTGGCGCGGCTATCGCACGCGCGAGCCGGTCGCAATCCTGCTGTCGACGGCGGTGCTGGTGCCGTTCGCCTATTTCTTCGTGAAGTCGCTGACGCTCAGGGTCGGCGACACCTGGCCGATGTTCATGTGGCCCGTCGGCTTTGCCGCCGCCGCCGTCAACCTCGTGATGATGTCGCGTGAGGGCCGCTCGGCGCGTCTGATCCGGGCGAGCCATTTCTGGCTAAGGACGGCGGTCGTCTCCGGCATCGCTTTCGTGGTCGTCGTCTTCCTCTATTACGTCGCGGCGCCCTGGAATCTGCTGGGCAGGATCGATCCGATCGGCGCCGAGGCCGGCTACGAGCAGGTCGCCGCGCGGGCGCAGGCGGCGCTCGACGAGACCGGCGCGACCTGGATCGCGACCACGGACTACCGCACCTATGCCATGATGCGCTGGCTGTTCCGGGGACGCGTTCCGGTGATCGAGATCGTCGAACGCGGCCGCTTCATGGATTTCCGCGATCCCGGCATGGATCGGATCAGGGGGCATGCGGGCATCTATGTCGGCCGGGAACCGGACAACCGGTCGTCGCTGTGGGCAAACATCCCGGCCGGGCGCGAGACGTTCGGCCAGGTCGAGCGCCGTTGGCGCGGACTCGTGATGGATACCTATGCGATCGAAAAACTCACCGGCTGGACTCCGGAATTGTCGCCTCCGAAAGACTCGCCGCTATTCCAGTGGAAGGTACTGGCGGGCGAATTCGAACAACGAGAGCTCGCCTAGCTCTATCCTCGACGATCGTATCGTAGGATGGGCAAAGCGAAGCGTGCCCACGTCTTTGGTCGAGTATCGGAAACATGGCGGGCACGGCGCGTTGCGCCTTGGCCCACCCTGCGGCACCGCCGCCGCGGATGGCGCTACGCTTCGTCGTCCTTCTTCCGCAAAAGATCCGCGGCGAGGTCCGACAGTTTCGGCGGCGGCAGGGCGGCGAAGGGCAGCGGCCGTGTGACGTCGATCGCGGCAAGGCCCAGCCGCGCCGTCAGCAAGCCGTTGAGCATGCCTTCGCCGAGCCGCTGCGAGAGTTTTGCCGCGATGCCGTGGCCGAGCATCTGCTGCACCACGCTGTCGCTCGCGGCCATGCCGCCGGTGATGGCGAGATGGGCGATGACGTGGCGAAGCAGGCGGATCATGCCGAGTGCACCGGGCCGGCCGCCATAGAGATGTGCGAGCTGGCGGATCAGGCGGAGCGCGGCCACGAAGACGAACAGCACGTCGATCAGCGCCCGCGGCGAGACCGCGGTCACAATCGAGACCCGCTGGGCGGCCGACGACACCAGCCGCCTCGCTTCCGCGTCGAGCGGCGACATCAGCTCGCGTTCGGCAAGGCGGATCATGTCGGCGCCGTCGATGATCTCGTCGGCATGGCTTTCCAGCGCGGCGCGGGCGCGTGCCAGTTGCGGATTCTGGTGCGCGAGGCCGAGCAGCTCCTTGACGATGGCGCGGCTTTCCTTGCGGTCGTCGCTGACGATGACGGCCGCAGCGCGCTCATGCAGCTTCTCGATCGTGGCGAGCCGCGCCAGCCCATAGGCCTCGCGTCCAATCACCGCCGCGAGCCCGACCGATGCGAGCAGCGCGAAGGCGAGGCCGACGAAGCCGAGGCTTTCGCTGCGCGCAAACAGATCCTCGATCAGCCGCACGACGCCGAGTCCGACGCCGAGCAGGGTCAGGCCGGCGACGCCGGACCAGAACAGCGCGCCCCAGGGAAGACCGCGTCGTGTCGGGCGCGCCGCTTCGATCGGAACCGGCAGCGCCTGCGGATCGTGCTCGGGCGTGATCTGGATCGTCGCCCTGCCGATCCGGCCGGTGTCGTCGGCGTCGGTGACGACGACGCCGGGATCGTCGAGGCGGAACGTCGCCGGCCGCCGGTGTGATCGGTCGTTCATGTGAGCTTGTCTCCGATCAGGAACTGCAGGGCGCGGTCGAGGCGGATATGGGGCAGCACCGGCTCTGCGGTGCCGTCGCGCTCCAGCTTCGGCGGGCGGAAACGCAGGAAACGGAAATCGCTCTTCTCGGCCGCCGCCGTCGACAGCCCCTGGAACGCCCCGGTGCCATTGAACAGCGCGTCCGGATCGGGCGGCAGATCGCCCGGAAAGGTTGCGACCTCCGTATGGCCGTCGAAGAACTCGCCGCCGGCGCTTTCGCCCGCGGCCGGAGTTCCAAGGATCGACGGCAGCCTGTCGCGGCCATGCGCGACCTGCGCCTCGCGCGTCGCCCGCACCGCGGCGAGCGCGACCACATCGATCTCGGCGCCGGTGTCTTCCGCACGGGCCACGGCGCGGCTCACCGCGCGACGCAGCACGGCCTCCAGCCGGTCGTGGCTGGAATGGTGCAGATGATCCGCCTTGGTCGCCGCGAACAGGATGCGGTCGATGCGCGGCCGGAACAGGCTGGAGAGGATCGTGCTGCGGCCGATGTTGAAGCAGTCGAGAATGCCGGCGAGCGCGGCTTCGAGATCATGCAGCGCCTCCGGCCCAGCGTTGAAGGCGGACAGCGCATCGGCCAGCACGATCTGGCGATCCAGCCGGGCGAAATGATCCCGGAAGAACGGCCGCACCACCACGTCCTTGTAGGCCTCGAAGCGGCGCTCCATCATCGCCCACAATGAGCCGCCCGGCGCCTCGCCGTCGATCGGCACGTCGAGCGGCGCGAAGGTGAGCGCCGGCGAGCCCGCGAGATTTCCGGGCATCAGGAAGCGGCCCGGCGGCAGCAGGCTCATGGCGAAGCGCTCGTCGCGGCAGGCACGCAGATAGTCCGTGAAGAGCTTGGCTGCCGTGAGCGTCGCCTGCTCGTCCTCGTGCGCTTCGGGCTTCAACGTGGCGAGATGTGTGTGCCACTCGGCCGCAAGATGCGCGCGCGGCCCCTCGCGCGAGAGCGTCAGGCTCTCCGCGGACCACTGCGCGAAATTCTTCTGCAGCAGCGGCAGGTCGAGCAGCCACTCTCCGGGATAGTCGACGATGTCGAGCGTCAGCGTGCGGTCGGCGCCGTTGCGCCGCTGGTAGTCGATGACGAGGCGCAGTTCGCTGATGTCGACGGTCGAGCTCGGCCAGAGCCGCTCCTCGATCAGCGCGCGCAAGTGAGCTTCATAGGCGAAGCGCGGCACCGCATCGTCCGGCTGCGGGGCCAGATGCGCCCGTGCGATCCGGCCCGATGCGTAGGCCTCGAACACCGGAAACCGGCCGCCGCGCGTCAAGCCGTGGATCAGCGCGGTGATGAACACGGTCTTGCCGGCCCGCGACAGGCCGGTGACGCCGAGACGAATCGTCGGGTTGAAGAAATGTTCGCCATAGTCGATCAGCGCCCGGGCCGACAGCCGGGCCTCCTCGACCATGTCCTGAAAGGTGAATGCCATATGAACGCGGGCGGGATCCGGCGAGAGAAATGTGCGGTCGTTCACAAAAGTGGCAATTGCGCCGGGAAAATCAAGCTTCATACTTCCACCGCCTTTGTCGGTGAATCAGCCGATTGAACGACGCGCGGACCTCGAAAGACCCATAACAAGCATGCAGTTGCATTTGCCCTGCGGATTGCCATGACCGTCTTCCAGCTGAAACAGCTCGCCTCCGACTCCGTCAATGCCGCCGCCGACGCGATCGGCTGGCATTATGATCGCGCCGAGATCATCGCCGACGGCATCATCCATGCCATCGGCGTGCTCTCCGGCATCGTGGCCGCCACCGTGCTGGTGGTGCTGACCGCGATCTATGCCGATACCGCCAACATCGTCGGCGTCTCGATCTACGTCGCCGGCCTGCTGTCGATGCTGGTTCTGTCGGCGACCTATAATCTCTGGCCGGTCTCGCCGGCGAAATGGCTGCTGCGGCGGTTCGACCATTCCGCGATCTATCTCCTGATCGCCGCGACCTACACGCCCTTCATCCTGGAGGTGAAGGACAGCGCCTTCGCGCAGGTGCTGCTGGCCGGCGTCTGGTGCGTGGCGATCCTGGGCATCGTGTTGAAGCTCCGTTATCCCGGCCGGTTCGACCGAGTCGCGGTCGGCATCTATCTCGCGATGGGCTGGAGCGGCGTCATGCTCTATGACGCGGTGGTCAAGGCGTTGCCGGCCCTGGTGCTGGGACTCGTGCTGGCGGGCGGCATCCTCTACAGCCTTGGCGTGATCTTCCATGCCTGGCGGCGGCTGCGCTTCCAGAACGCGATCTGGCACGGCTTTGTCTTGGCCGGCGCGGCATGCCATTATACTGCGGTGCTCGACCTCGTGTTGAGCTGAGAAATTCCCGCATGGCGGGACAAGACAAGCGGTCGGAAGAGGAGACGTCGCATGAAGGTGACCGGCAAGGTCGTGGTCGTCACGGGCGGCGCCAACGGCATCGGCAAGGCGATGTGCGAGGCGTTCCACAAGGCGGGCGCGGCCAAGGTCGTCGTCGCAGACATGGATGCCGACAATGCGCGCACCGTCGCCTCCACCGTGAACGGGGCGGCCTTCAAATGCGACGTCGCGCAGGAGAAGGACATCGCCCATGTTATCGAGGAGACCGAGCGGCAGTTCGGCCCGATCGACCTGTTCTGTTCCAATGCCGGCATCGGCGGCGGGTTCGATCCGATGTCGGAGAATGCCGGCGGCGCCTCGGACGAGCCCTGGCAGCGCAGCTGGGCGATCCACGTCATGGCCCATGTCTATGCCGCCCGGCATCTGATCCCGCGAATGAAGGCGCGCGGCGGCGGCTATTTCCTGAACACCGTCTCCGCGGCGGGCCTGTTGTCGCAGGTCGGCAGCCCGGCCTATTCGACGACGAAGCACGCCGCGGTCGGTTTTGCCGAGAACCTCGCGATCTCGCACAAGGCGCACAACATCAAGGTCTCGATCCTCTGCCCGCAGGGCGTGGACACCAACATGCTGCGCTCGATCCCGAAGGGCCCGCAATCCGGCGACGGCGACCTCACGCCCGACCAGGTCGCAAGGGACGTGCTCGTCGGCCTCGACCAGGAGACGTTTCTGATCCTGCCGCACCCCCAGGTGCTCGGCTACATGCGCAAGAAGACCGAGAATTACGACCGCTGGATCGGCGGCATGGCCAAGATCCAGGCGAAGATGCGGGAGGAGTTCGGGAGGTGATTGTCAGTCCGTAGCCCTTCAATGCTTCTGCCCGTACAGCACCGGCACCGCGGAATCCACCACAACCTCGACGAGGCTGGTCCCTTCGAAATTCATCCCGCGCTTGAGCGCCGCGCCGAGCTCCTCCGCCTTCGTCACCCGCATGGCATCGCAGCCCATGCCCTCGGCGAGCCTCACGAAATCGATGCCCGGCAGTTCCAGCCCGGGCACGTTCCGCACCTGCATCACCTGGCTGAAGGAGCGCATCGCGCCGTAGCCGGAATTGTTGATGACGACGACCGTGAGCGGCAGCTTGCGCTGCGCGGCGGTCCACAGCGCCTGGATCGAATACATCGCCGAGCCGTCGCCGATCAGGCAGACCGTGCGGCTGTTCGGCTTGCCGAGCGCCATGCCGACGGCGGCGGGCAGGGAGTAGCCGAGACCGCCGCTCGACATCGTGTAGAACGAATCCTGGCCCGGCATCGGCAGGAATTTTTGCACCGCCGGCCGGTGCGAGGGCACTTCCTCGACCAGCGAAGTGCCTTCCGGCATCGCCAGCGACAGCGAATGCAGCAGGAATTCCACCGGCAGCGGATCGGCGGCGCTAGGTGCCGGCGGCAGCGTGCGACCTTTCGGTGTGGCGCGCCTGGTCTCCGGCAACAAATCGAGCAGCAGGCTGAGCGCTGGCTTCATCGTCGCAATGATGCTGGTGCCAAGCGGGGTGACCGCGGCTGCATCCGGATCGTCGGTAATCTGGAAGATCGTCGTGCCGCCGTCGAAGATCGCGGCATGGCCTTCGACATGGAAGGTGAACACCGGCGCGCCGATCACGACGACGAGATCATGGTCGCGCAGCGCATCGGACAACTGCGCGGGCGAAGCATGCAGGAAGCCAGCAAATTGCGGGTGGCGTTCGGGGAACGAGCAGCGCGCCGAGAACGGGCTGACCCAGACGCTGGCCTTGGCCTTCTCGGCGACACGCACCATCAGCTCCACCGCGCCGGCGCGATCAACGCCCGGGCCGACCACGAGGGCAGGGTGCCTTGCGGCGCCGAGCGCGGCGACCAGCGCCTGCATCGCTTCCGGTTCGGGCCCGATCTCGCGGCTGACCTTGCGCGCCACGACCGGCGTGCAGGCATGCATCCAGTCGTCGACCGGGATCGAGACGAAGGTCGGGCCACAGGGCGGCTGCATCGCGGTGTAATAGGCGCGCGCGATTGCGGCGGGCACGTCTTCGGGCCGCGCCGGCTCGACGCTGTACTTGACGTAGGGCCGCGGAAACTCGGACGGCCGCTCGGCATAGAGGAAGGCCTGCAAGGGCAGGATCGAACGCGCCTGCTGGCCCGCGGTGATGACGAGCGGCGTCTGGTTGCGATGCGCGGTGTAGATGTTGCCGAGCGCGTTGCCGACGCCCGCGGCCGAATGCAGGTTGACGAAGCCGGCATTGCGCGTCGCCTGCGCGTAACCGTCGGCCATGCCGACCGCGCTCGCCTCCTGCAGGGCCAGCACATAGTCGATGTCGTCGGGCCAGTCGGAGAGGAGCGGCAGCTCGGTCGAGCCGGGATTGCCGAACACTTTTGTAATGCCGAAAGATCGAAGCAGGTCGAGCGTCGCCTGCTTGACGGTGACGGACTTGCTGCCGCCCTTGCCGTTCTTGGCCATGGTTTCCGTCCCCTGTTATTTTATCGAAGCCCGTAGCCCCACCCGTCATTGCGAGGAGCCCTTGCGACGAAGCAATCCAGACTATCTCCGCGGAGGGACTCTGGATTGCTTCGCTGCGCTCGCAATGACGACGAGGAGACGGCGGGGGCTCACCACACCGCCGTGCCCTTCATCGTCGGCTGTTCCTCTGCATTCGCGGTCCACAGCTCCAGGCCATCGGCGGTCTCGTTGGCATTGACGGAGAACTCGGTGCCCTCGAACAGCGGCTGCAGCCCGCGATAGGTGAACTTCCTCGGCGCCTTGCCGCCGCGCAGCTTGGCGGCGAATTCGATGATCAGTGCCGCCTGCAGCGGGCCGTGGAAGATCAGGCCGGGATAGCCCTCGACCTTGGTGACGTAGTCGCGGTCGTAATGGATGCGGTGGCCGTTGAAGGTCAGCGCCGAATAGCGGAACAGCAGCACGGGATCGGAGACGTGCGTCTTGCGGTGCTGCGCCTTGGGCGGCGGGGGCGGAGCCTTGGCGTTCGCCGGCGCGCTGCTCGTCATTTCGCGATAGACGATGTCCTGCCGTTCGCGGATCGCGGTACCGCGGGGCGAGGAGATGCTGTGCTCGACCGAGACGAAGCACAGCGTGCCGGTCGAGCCGGTCTTGACCTGGACGTCCGCGATGCGCGAGGTCCGGGTCGATTCATCGCCGACGCGCAAGGGTTCGAGGAATTCGATCTCGCCGCCCGCCCACATCCGGCGCGGCAGTGGCACCGGCGGCAGGAACCCGCCGCGCGTCGGGTGGCCGTCGGGTCCCAGCATCGACATCGGAAACACCGGCTGCGCCAGGCACCAATGCACCGTGAACGGCGCGGCATCGCCCTTTCCGGGTTCGCCGACCTCCTGGAACAGCGTCGCGCGCAGGCCCATGACGAGCTGCGCGGTGACGATGTCGGTCGCCTCCGTGCTTCGGCCGATCCATTGTCGCAAGTGATCGATGTCGAGCTTCTCGGTCATGATGCCTCGCTCTTGTTATGAGGTCTTCGATGGCTTCTCGCCGATCGCCGGCACCGCGCCGTAAGTCCGCGTCTCGCCGACGATGATCGGCGCCGGCGCGGGATAGCTGACACGGCCGTTCGGCGTATCGACCTCGATACGCCGCAGATGCGGATGGCGGGTGAGGTCTTCCATGCTGTTGACCTCGGCGAAGGCGATGTCGGCATCCGACAGTCGCCTGAGCAGTTCGTCGCGGGTCATCCTGCCGAAGCAATTCGCGACCGTCGTGTCGGTGAAGTCGCGGTTGCGCACGCGCTCGACCATGTTGGCGACGCGCGGGTCGGCCGGCAGATCGGGCATGTCGAGCACCTTCGCGCACAGCGTCTTCCACTCGCGCTCGCTCTGGATCGAGATCAGGATGTCCTTGCCGTCCTGCGAGGTGAATACGCCGTAGGGCGCGATCGAGGGATGACGCAGCCCCATGCGCTTGGGCGGATTGCCGGCCTCGGCATTGAGCAGCGGCACGGTGCACCAGTCCGCCATCACGTCGAACATGGAGATGCGGATGTCGGCGCCCTTGCCGGTGCGGCCGCGCCCGATCAGCGCTTCCAGGATCGCCGCATGCGCAGTGGCGCCGGTCGCGACGTCGACGATCGACATGCCGACGCGCGAGGCGCCGTCGGGATTGCCGGTGATCGAGGCGAGCCCGCTCTCGGCCTGGATCAGCAGGTCATAGGCCTTGCGGTTCGCGTAGGGCCCGGTGTCGCCATAGCCGGTGATCGTGCACGAGATCAGCCTTGGATAGTCCTTCAGCAGGCGCTCGCGGGAGAAGCCCAGCTTGTCCATCGAGCCCGGCTTGAGGTTCTGGATCAGCACGTCGGCGCTGGCGATCAGCGTCTCCAGCTCGGCGCGGCCTTCCCTGGTGGCGAGATCGACCACGGCCGATTGCTTGCCGCGGTTGAGCCAGACGAAATAGCTGCTCTGGCCCTTGGCCGCCGCGTCGTAGCCGCGGGCGAAATCGCCCTCCGGCCGTTCGATCTTGATCACCTCGGCGCCGGCATCCGCCAGCCGCGAGGAGCAGAACGGCGCTGCCACCGCCTGCTCGACCGCAATCACCCTGATCCCGTCGAGTGCGCCCATGATTCCTGCCTCAGTACGAACGGGGCATGCCGAGCACATGCTCGGCGACGTAGGACAGCACGAGGTTGGTCGAGATCGGCGCGACCTGATAGAGCCGCGTCTCGCGGAACTTGCGCTCGACGTCGTATTCCTCGGCGAAGCCGAAGCCGCCATGGGTCTGGATGCAGGCATTCGCCGCTTCCCAGGACGCGTCCGCCGCCAGCATCTTGGCCATGTTGGCCTCGGCGCCACAGTCGAGCCCGGCCTCGTATTTGCGCGTAGCTTCCTTCACCATCAGCTCGGCCGCGCGCATCGACGCATAGGCCTTGGCGATCGGGAACTGGATGCCCTGGTTCTGGCCGATCGGCCTGCCGAACACGCTGCGCTCCTTGGCGTAATTGCTCGCCTTGGCGATGAACCATTTGGCGTCGCCGACGCACTCGGCCGCGATCAGGATGCGTTCGGCATTCATGCCCGAGAGGATGTAGCGAAAACCCTTGCCTTCCTCGCCGATCAAATTCTCCGCCGGCACCCTCATGTCGGTGAAGAACACTTCGGTGGTGGCATGGTTCATCATGGTGCGGATCGGGCGGATCTCGAGGCCGTTACCCTTGGCGGCGCGCATGTCGACGAGGAACACCGAAAGCCCGTCGGTGCGCTTCTTGGCCTGCTCCTTCGGCGTGGTGCGCGCCAGCAGCACCATCAGGTCGGAATGCTCGGCGCGGCTGGTCCAGATCTTCTGGCCGTTGACGACGTAGTGATCGCCGTCCTTGCGCGCAAACGTCTTCAGCGAGGAGGTGTCGGTGCCGCTGGTCGGTTCGGTGACGCCGAATGCCTGCAGCCGCAATTCGCCGCTGGCGATCTTCGGCAGGTACTTCGCCTTCTGCTCGTCATTGCCGTGCCTGAGCACCGTGCCCATCGTGTACATCTGGGCGTGGCAGCCGCCGCCGTTGCAGCCGGCGCGCTGGATCTCCTCGAGGATCGCCGCCGCGGCCGAGAGCTTCAGGCCCGCGCCACCATATTCCTCGGGGATCAGCACCGAGAGATAGCCGGCCTCCGTCAGCGCGTCGACGAAGGCCTTGGGATAGGCCATCTCGCGATCGAGCTTGCGCCAGTATTCGCCGGGAAACTGCCCGCAGAGCTTGGCGACGGCGTCGCGGATGTCGGCGTGGTCTTCGGTGTGGTGCTCGTCAGTCATGGCGTTTCCCGTATCTTTCGGCAGTCAGGATAGTGCCGGCCGATCCTCCGGCGTTGTGAAAACAATGCCGGCCCCCTATGCTCATTTGCTATAGCGTATGAAGTAGCCTTCCAGGATTGGCAAGCATGGATTTCCGGCAGCTCAGGACCTTCAGTTGCGTCGCCGAACTCGGCAGCCTGTCGAAGGCCTCCGATACGCTGCGCGTGGCGCAGCCGGCGCTGAGCCGCCAGATCAAGCTGCTCGAACACGAACTGCGCACTGAACTGTTCACCCGCAACGGCCGCGGCATGGTGCTGACCGATGCCGGACGCCTGCTGCTGGCGCGGACCTCCGGCATCGTGCGCCAGATCGACCAGATCCGCGACGACATCCAGTCGTCGAAGGGGCCGCCGTCCGGCCAGGTCGTGCTCGGCCTGGTGCCGACTGTGAGCTGCGTGCTGTCGGCGCGTTTCGCGCGGCGCTGCGTCGAGACCTTTCCCGGCATCTCGCTGCGCATCGTGGAAAGCTACAGCGGCCATCTGGTCGAATGGCTGCATCGCGGCGAGATGGACCTCGCGATTCTCTATGGCCGCTCGGCGGACCTTCATCTCAACGTGCAGAGCCTCGGCCGCGACAATATCGTCGCGGTCGGCCCCCGCGGCTGCGGCCTGGCCCGCAAGAAGAGTGTCGAGATCGGCTGGCTGCTGCGGCAGCGGCTGGTGCTGCCCTCTCATTCGCACGGGCTTCGCGCGCTGATCGAGCATGCGGCCGCGCAGCGCAGGATCAAGCTCAACGTCCAGCTCGAGGCGGATTCCTTCCGCGTGCTGACGAGCCTGGTCGCCGAAGGACTCGGCTTTGCGCTGCTGCCGCCGTCGTCGGTTCATGGTGAGGTCGCGGAGGGCCGGCTGGAAACCGCCGCCGTCTCGAAGCCGATGTCGCGTGAGCTCATCTTCGCCTCTCCGATCGACCGTCCGCCCTCGACGGCCTCGCTCGCCATCACGGAGTTGCTGCGCGACGAGGTTGCCGCCTGCCGCAGGGACGGGCTATGGGATATCAAGTTGAGTTAGATCGCGCGTGTCCTAGACCAGCCTCGCCCGAACGGGCCTTCGCTTCTGGTGCGACCTGTCATGCCGGAATTATATAGCCGGGGTGCCGCAGCCTGCGCTGTCGGACATGTAGCGCGCCCGTGCTTCCATGGCCTCGTCATTGCGAGGAGCTCTTGCGACGAAGCAATCCAGAATCCCTCCGCGGAGACAGTCTGGATTGCTTCGCTACGCTCGCAATGACGGAATATGTCGCGCCAGCGCGGCCTACCCCGGGATCCTGACCGGCAAGGTCTCATAGCCCTTGATGAAGCTCGAATAGATCCGCTTCGGCTCGCCGACCACTTCGATGCGGTCGAACCGCTTCAGCATCTCCTCCCAGACGATCCGGAGCTGCAGCTCGGCGAGCCGCATGCCGACGCAGCGGTGGATGCCGAAGCCGAAGGAGAGGTGGGTGCGGGGCCGCGGGCGGTCGATGATGAACTCGTTCGGCTTCTCGAACATCTCCTCGTCGCGGTTGCCGGAGACGTACCACATCACGACGCGGTCGCCCTTCCTGATCGTCTTGCCGCCGATCTCGGTGTCCTGCAATGCCGTCCGGCGCATATGGGCGAGCGGCGTCTGCCAGCGGATCACCTCCGGCACCATGGAATCGATTAGACCGGGATTGGCGCGCAGCTTGTCGTACTGCTCGGGGTTCTCGTTCAGGGCCAGCACGGAGCCGGTCATGGTGTTGCGCGTGGTGTCGTTGCCGCCGACGATGAGCAAGATGATATTGCCCATCAGGTTGTCGGGGTCCATGTGGCGCGTGGCGTCGTTGTGCGCCATCAGCGACAGCAAATCGTTGCGCGGCGCCGAGTTGACGCGCTCGTTCCACAGCTTCGACATGTAGGCATAGCACTCGTCCATCTCGCGGCGGCGCTCTTCGGCCGAGGCGACGATGCCGCTCTTGGGCAGCGCGGTGGAGACGTCCGACCAGCGCGTCAGCTTGCGCCGCTCCTCCCAGGGGAAGTCGAACAGCGTCGCCAGCATCTGCGTCGTCAGCTCGATCGAGACGCGCTCGACGAAATTGAAGGTCTCGTTGCGCGGCAGGTTGTCCAGAACGGTCTGCGAGCGCTGGCGGATCAGCCTTGCGAGCTCGTCCAGATGCTGCGGCGTGAACATCGGCGACACCGTCTTGCGCTGCGCCGAATGCCGGGGCTGGTCCATGGCGATGAAGCTCGGCCAGTCGTAGCCCGGCGGCACGTCGCGGATCGAGATTCCGCCGAGCGTGGAGTCCGAGGAGAAGATGCCGTGATTGGTGTCGACATGCATGATGTCGTCGTATTTCACCACCGACCAGTACGGCTCGATCGGCGCGTTGGTGCAGTAATGCACCGGCTCTTCCTTGCGCAGCCGCTCGAACCACGGCCACAGCGTGTCGTCCTGGAACAGCCGGGGCGCGCCGGGATGGAACCGCGACAGCGGCGTCGCATAGGCTTCCTCCCGCGCGCGGCGCATGCGTTCGGCCTTGTCGGGTTTGACCGGCGCTTGGATGTTCATCGTGGTGGCTCCCAGTTGTTGTGACCTTTCCCGCTTGCGGAAGAGGTCGCGCGAAGCGCGGGTGAGAGTTATCTGCTCTCGGGGATTGTCCCGTTGTGGCGATACCCTCTTCCCAACCCTCTCCCGCGAGCGGGAGAGAGGGCGCAGCATTCTCGTGGGTGCAGCGCGAACCTCACGCCGCAATCTTCACGGGAAGGGTTTCCAACCCCTTCACGAAACTCGAATAGACCCGCTTCGGTTCGCCGACGACGTCGATCTGGTCGAAGCGCTTGAGAATCTCCTCCCAGATGATCTTGAGCTGGAGTTCGGCAAGACGGAGGCCGACGCAGCGGTGAATGCCGAAACCGAACGACAGATGGGTGCGCGGCCGGGCGCGGTCGATGATGAACTCGTAGGGCCGGTCGATCGCCGTCTCGTCACGGTTGCCCGAGACGTACCACATCACGACCTTGTCGCCCTTCCGGATCTGCCTGCCGCGGAACTCGAAATCGGCGAGCGCGGTGCGGCGCATATGCGCCAGTGGCGTCTGCCAGCGGATCACCTCGGGCACGAAGCTGTCGAGCAGCGCCGGATTCTCGCGCAGCTTGCGGTACTGCTCCGGATGCTGGCTGAGGGCGAGGAGCGAACCGGACATCGTGTTGCGGGTGGTGTCGTTGCCGCCGACGATCAGGAGGACGAGGTTGCCGAGGAAGTTCTTCGCGTCCATGTGGCGCGTCGCCTCGGAGTGCGCCATCATCGAGAGCAGGTCGCTCTTCGGCGGCTGCGCGATCCGTTCCTTCCAGAGACGCGCGAAATACTGCGCGCATTCGCTGAGCTCGGCCTGGCGCTCCTCCTCGGTCGCGACGAGGCCGTCGGGGCCGGGAATCGTGGTGGTCACGTCCGACCAGCGTGTCAGCTTGCGGCGGTCCTCCCAGGGAAAGTCGAACAGCACGGCCAGCATCTGGGTGGTGAGCTCGATCGAGACCCGGTCCACCCAGTCGAACACCTCGCCGCGCGGCAGAGTGTCGAGGCACTCGGCCGAACGCTTGCGGATGTTGATGGCGAGGTTGTCCAGATGCGTGGGCGTGAACATCGGCGCCACGGTCTTGCGCTGCGCGGCATGGCGTGGTGGGTCCATCGAGATGAAGCTCTCGCGGCGCAGCTCCGGATCGATGTCGCGGATGGTGATGCCGCCGAGCGCGGAGGCCGAGGAGAACACGGCGTGGTTGGTCTCGATCTCCATGATGTCGTCATAGCGGGTGATCGACCAGTAGGGACCGAACATCGAATCCTTGCAGTAATGCACGGGGTCTTCACGGCGGAGCCGGTCGAAATAGGGCCAGAACGTATCCGTTCTGAACAATTCGGGATCGCCGGGATCCAACTGATCCAGTGGCAAAGAGGATGCGCGTTCGCGCAAGGCGTCGAGCTTGGCGGCGTTGTCGATGGTCCCATGCATGGACCGCTCTCCCTGTGTCTCCCCCGCGCGCGTTTTTGTAATTCTGCGCTGCGGCATTCGTTTTGCAATTACAGCGCGTTGTCTGCGCCGGAGCAAGGGAGAGTTTTGCCACAAGGCCGATAGCCGCCGGTCCCGCCGGCCGGACTGTCACGCAGCTGTGTCAACGTGACGTCCCGCACGTCTTTGGCCGCGAAATCGTGCGAAAAGAGACCGGAAACGAGGCGAATCGAACCCGCTCATCTTGGGGGTCGACCAATCTCTGATCTATAGTTGCCTGTACCAGCTCCGCACCCCGAGGTTGCCGCCGTGAACGACATGCAATGGACTCCGATCGGCTCCGAACCCGTCCCCCCGCCGCTGCCGCCGACGCCGGTCGATTTCACGGGCGATCGATCCGAGTTCCGGAGGATGGTCACCAACGGGGCCCTGCTGGAGCTGGTGACCTTCGGATTCTACCGCTTCTGGCTCGTCACCGACATCCGCCGGCACCTCTGGTCCCACACCGCGATCGATGGCGACGCCGCCGAATATACCGGCCGTGCCAGAGAGCTTCTGGTCGGCTTCCTGTTCGCGCTGGCGATCCTGATGCCGATCTACCTCGCCTATTTCCTCGTCGGCATCGAGTTCGAGCGCTGGAAGGGATTTGCCTCGACGCCGCTGTTCATCGCCTTCTACGCCTTCGGTCAGTTCGCGATCTTCCGCGCGCGGCGCTACCGCCTCACCCGGACGGTCTGGCGCGGCGTGCGGTTCTGGATGGACGGCTCCGGCTGGGCCTATGCCTTCCGCGCCATGGCCTGGGGTTTGCTCGTATTGATGACGCTGGGGCTGGCGCTGCCCTGGCGCGCGGCCTCGCTCGAACGCTACAAGATGCAGCACACCCATTACGGTGATTTGCGCGGCGATTTCGAAGGCGACGGCTGGACCTTCTTCAAGCGCGGCTGGTGGCTGTGGCTCCTCAGTCCGATCGCGCTTGCGCTCTTCCCGCTCGCGCCATTCTGGTACGCCGAGTTCAAGGCGCGCGAATGGCGCTGGTGGCTCGATGGTATCCGCATCGGCGGCGTCAGCCTGTCGTCGCAACTGCCGCACAATGCGTTCTATGGCCTGTACTGGAAGGTAATCGGCTGGTGGACGCTGCTGTCGACGATTTTCGGCGCCTACGTATTCTGTACATCGCTTCTCGTAATCGACATCAGCGGTCTTCCGCCGGAACAGGTGTTTGGGGGCGGCGGGGCCAAGAGCATTCCGATGCTGGTTGTTTTGGTCATCGGCTATTTCGCCCTTGCACTCGCGCTCAACATCGTGATGCGTGTCTATCTCCAGCGCGATCTCTGGGCCAAGGTGCTGGAAACCATCGCGGTGCACGACATCGGCGCTGCGGCGGACGTGCGCGGCAGCGGCGAGTTGGCGTCCGCGCTAGGTGAAGGTTTTGCCGATGGGCTCGATGTTGCGGGATTCTGAATTGTGAGTGACGTGACAGCAGCGGCTCCGACGGAATCCACCGAGCCCACGATCTTCTTCGACGGCCTGTCGAGCCGTCGGCGCCAGGTCACGCTACTGCTTGACCACGCGCTGGAGATTGTGGAGGAGGGCGGTGCACCGGTTCGCTGGGCCTGGGCCGATATTCGCCGCGCCGATGGCCCACCCGGTCTGCTCCGTCTTGGATGCATCACCGCGCCGGCGCTGGCGCGTCTCGAGATCCGCGATACCGCGCTGGCGGCGGATGTCGTGGCCCGCTGTGGACGTCTCGACGACCACCAGGTTTCGAGCCGTGGAATCGCAAAGATCGTCGGCTGGTCGGTGGCTGCGGCCGCCTCCATCGTCGGCATAGTGCTGTTCGGCGTGCCGCTCGCAGCCGACCGGCTCGCGCCTCTGGTGCCAAAGCCGATCGAGCGGCGCATCGGCGACGCCTCCGAAGTCCAGATGAAAACGATTTTTGGAGGCGGCGGCTGCGAGGATCCCGCAGGCAAGGCCGCCTTCACGACGCTGGTCAATCGCCTGCGCGATGCCGCCGGTCTCGACGACGACGCCATGACGGCGGGCGTGCTGGCGACCCCGGTGCCGAATGCGTTCGCGCTGCCGGGCGGCAAGGTGTTCGTGCTGCAGGGCCTGCTCGACAAGGCCGAGAGCCCCGACGAACTCGCCGGAATTCTCGCCCACGAACTCGGCCATCTCAAGCATCACGACAACATGCGCGGGCTGATCTACAACGGCGGCACCTCATTCCTGATCGGCCTGTTGTTCGGCGACGTCACCGGCTCCTCCGCCGTGATCTTCGCCTCGCGCAGCGTGGTCACCGCCTCCTATTCGCGCGAGGCCGAGACGGCCGCCGATACGTTCGCGATCGAGATCATGCACAAGCTCGGCCGCTCCCCGAAGCCCGCGGCCCAATTGATGTTCCGCATTACCGGCAAGGAGGGCGGCGGGCTGACGTCGATCCTGGCGAGCCATCCGCTCACCGAGGACCGGCTCGCCCGCATGACCAAGGAAGACCGCGCTCCCAGCGGCCCGCCCCTGCTCACGGATGGTGAATGGCAGGCGCTCAAGGGCATCTGCGGCAGCGGGAAGATCTGACGCGAGATCAGCCCTTTTTAAAAGCGTGAGCCTCGGCCAGCCGAGTCGGTCAAGCTTCATCGCGCTCTGAATTTATCTTGTTCCATACGCGCGATCGCCGGCATCGCCGAGGCCGGGCAGGATGTAGCCGTTCGCGTCGAGTCCGTCATCGACCGCTGCGGTCCAGATCGGCACGTCCGGATGCAGGCCGCGCAGGCGCTCCAGGCCCTCGGGCGCGGCGATCAGGCAGGCAAGGCGAATGTCCCTGGCGCCGCGTTCCTTCAGCCGGTCGATCGCGGCCACGGCCGTGTTCGCGGTGGCGACCACCGACGTCACCACGATGGCGAGGCGCTCGCCGAGATCGGATGGCGATTTGAAGAAGTATTCGACGGCGGCAAAGCTGTGCGGCTCGCGATAGAGCCCGATATGGGCGACGCGCGCGGTCGGCACGAGGTCCAGCATGCCGTCGACGAAGGTGGTGCCGGCGCGCAGCATCGGCACGAACACCAGCTTCTTGCCGGCGAGCTTGGCCGAATGCATCGTCGCCAGCGGCGTCTCGATCACGGTATCGGTGAGCGGCAGATCGCGCGTCACCTCGTAGCACAACAGCATGCCGATCTCCTTGATCAGCTCGCGGAACGACTTGGTCGAGATCGATTTGTCGCGCACCAGGGTCAGCTTGTGCTGCACCAGCGGATGATCGACGATCGTGACGCCTTCCATGTGTTGCTCCTGACCGACGAGGCGGCGCTTCTTCCTTCTCCGCTTGTGGGAGAAGGTGGCGCGCAACGCGCGCCGGATGAGGGGTCGTCTTCCCGCGAACTCCAATGAGAGACGGGTCCGCGGAGGCAACCCCTCACCCGTCTCGCCGCTATCGCGGCGAGCCACCCTCTCCCACAGGGGGAGAGGGTCAGAACACCGTGCCGTCGCTGATCACCTTGAGCGGCGGCGAACCGTCCGGACGCCGCGCAAAGGCAATGGCGCGGCCGGCGGCCCAGCTGCCGCCCTCCAGGATGCTGGCCAGCGGCAGCGACTCCTTCGTGCGGCCGAGTTTTGCGCGAACCCGTTCGGCAAGACGATCCAGCAGTGCCACGGTCAGTGCGCGCCACTCCACGACGAGCAGGGAGTCCACTGCATGCGCGCGCCCGGCGTCGGCGGGATCGCGCAGCCGCAGCACCTCGTGATCGACGAACAGACCGCCATTGCGGTATTCGGCAAGCCCGGTGAGGCCATCGATGTCGGTGACGACGAAGCCGGCGCGCTGGAGCGGCTCGATCAGCGAATAGCTCAGCCATTGGGACAGCTTGTGCAGCGGCACGAGGCCCGTCGTTGCGTCATCCGTCTCGAGCGCCGGATGGCGCCAGCAATCGCCGAGCGGAACGCCGGCAAGCTCCAGCCGCGACGGCCAGATCGGTCCGAGCTGGTTGAGCACCGCGGACAGGATGGCAGGCGCCGCGATCCTGCCGTCCGCAGCCTGCGCCGCGAGATGGTCGAACAGGCCGCCCGGTCGGGGGCTGTCCTGCAGGCCGAAGATGTCCGCGCGCTCCGCCACCAGCCGGCCCAGGCGGCGCAGCAGATCGGTGCGGCCTTCGAGGCCGAGCAGCGGATTGGCCTCGCTGGCCTGAAAGGCGGATGTGAGCGCGGCGAGCGGAAGTCCTGCGAGCACGTCCGCATCGCCCCTGAACGGCGCGGCGGCATCGTGAGAGAAGAGTCCGCCTGCGAACATGTCGAGGCTGGCGATCGCCAGCCCCTCGGAGCGGCCGATACCCTGTCCCGTCACCGCGTCGCGATAGCGCCAGCTCGCCCCTGCGCCGGCATCGAGCAGCACGCTGACGATGGCAAGGTCGAATTCCGCGCGCGCCCGCGCCGCACGGTCGCGCCAGGGCGCAGCGTCGGCGAGACGTCCCCAGCGATCGACGCCGCCAAGTACGAAATGACGCCAGCGGGCATGGAAGGGAATGTCGAGCGTTGGATAGGCCTTGCGCGTCACCGCGAGCACGGCGTCGGTGACGGCCTCCATGCGATCGAGATCGACGGTGAAATGCGTGAGCCCGTCGCGCAATCCGAGATCGAGCATCTGTCCGGCGCGGGCGCGCACCGCTGTCGTGGTGAGCAGCGCACGCGCCTGCTGTGCTGCGGCGTCCGCCATCGCGATCAGTATTTCTCCAGCGAGCGCCCGACCACGCCGTTCACGTCCTTCTCCGGCGCGATGTCTGTGGAGTAATAGCCGGCGGCCTTCTTCGCGGCGATCTCGACATGCGCGTCGGCCGGGATCAGTTCGGGCGGGATCGGCACGCGCTCGACAATCTCGATGCCCTGCGAGGTCAGCGCATCGTGCTTCATGTCGCTCATCGACAGGAAGCGGTCGATGCGTTTCAGGCCGAGCCAGTGGATCGTGTCCGGCATCAATTGCTGGAAGCGGGCGTCCTGGACGCCGGCGACGCATTCGGTGCGCTCGAAATAGGCGGCGGCCGCATCGCCGTCCTCCTGGCGCTTGCGCGCATTGTAGACCAGGAATTTGGTGACCTCGCCGAGCGCGCGGCCTTCCTTGCGGTTGTAGATGACGAGCCCGAGCCCGCCCTCCTGCGCGCCGCGCGCGGATTCCTCGATGCCATGGATGAGATAGGGGCGACACGTGCAGATGTCGGAGCCGAACACGTCCGAGCCGTTGCACTCGTCATGGACGCGGCAGGTGATTTTGGTGCGATGGTCCGGCAGCTTCGTCACGTCGCCGAACAGGTAGATCGTGGTGCCGCCGATCGGCGGCAGGAACACCTTCATGTCCGGCCGCGTCACCAGTTCGGGGAACATGCCGGCGGTCTGCTCGAACAGCGTGCGCCGCAGGTCGGTCTCGCTGGTCTTGAAGCGCTCGGCAAGGCCAGGCAGGTACCAGACCGGATCGATCGCGATCTTCACGACCGAGACGCTGCCATTGGCGTGCACCACCTCGCCGTCGGCGCGCAGGCGCTTGGCGGCCAGCGCCTCGCGGATCTCGGGCAGGTCGAGCCGCGCCCGCGTCACCGCGATGCTCGGCCGGATGTCGGCGCCCTCGGCGATCTCCTTGCCGAAATTTTCCGCCACCAGATGGCCCCAGGGATCGAGCGCGACGATCTTTGCGGGATCGCGCCATTGCTCGAACGGGCCGATGGTCGCGGCCGGAAAGGTGTTGGTGAGATCGGGACGGCGGATCGGATCGAGTGCGCCGGCGGACACGGCGAGCGCGCGATACATCGCGTAGGAGCCGCCATGGCTGCCGATCACGTTGCGGTCGCCTGTGCGCGACACGGTGCCGATGATCGGTCCGCGCGCGCGTGCGTCGGCGGCGCCCCAATGGATCGGGAAGGCGGCGGTCCGGCCCGGCTCCGGATGGGAGGTCAGGCGGATGTGGTCGGTACGGTTCGCGCGGCTCATGACCAAACTCCCAAAAAACCAACGGCCCGCCGCTCGGACGGGCCTGGCCTGGTCGCGCTGCCGGCAGATGATGTCCGGCGGCGCAAGCTCAATCCGACATATTGTAGCGGTCAGCTGCGACAGACAAGTTAATGCTGCGGGCCGGGGCTCACGGAGCCGCGATGGCGCCTTCGCTCGGCTAAACCTATGAAATATTGTGAAAATCTGGCGTCTTCCGCGGCTCTGGACGCGCGGCCCATAATCGGACATCTCCTTCCCGGCGTTCCGACCTGGAGTTTGTGTTGGACTTTGCCTTGGACTCTGCCTTGGAGAATGTGATGCCCGCCGCCAGCTACATTGATCCCCGCAATGGCCAGCTCTATCCGCTGGACCAGCCGCGCTGGTGCTCGGATGCGCGCACGCCGCTGCTGGTGACGCCGGGGGCCGGCATCTCGCGCGACGAGATCGAGAACCGCACGCGCTCGCTCTGGCGCTACCGCGCGGCGCTGCCGGTGGAAATCAAGACTCCCATTTCGCTCGGCGAAGGCTGCACGCCGCTGGTCGAGCAGGCCTGGGGCGAGTTGCGGCCGTTCTTCAAGCTCGAATGGTTCAACCCGACCGGCAGCTTCAAGGACCGCGGCTCTTCCGTGATGCTGTCCTTCCTGCGCCAGATCGGCGTCGATGCGATCCTGGAGGATTCCTCCGGCAATGGCGGCTCGTCGATGGCCGGGCTCGGCGCCGCCGGTGGACTCCGCGTGAAGATCCTCGCGCCGGCCTCCACCTCGCCGGCCAAGATCGCACAGGTGCGCGCCTATGGCGCCACGGTGCAACTGGTCGAGGGCCCGCGCGAGGAATCGGAGGCCGAGGCCATCCGCCAGTCGAGCCAGACCTTCTACGCCAGCCACAATTGGCAGCCGTTCTTTCTGGAGGGCACAAAATCGCTCGCCTACGAGATCTGGGAGGATCTCGGCTTCCGCGCGCCCGACAATGTCATCATGCCGGTCGGCGCCGGCTCTAGCCTGCTCGGCTGCGCCTTCGGCTTCCGCGAGCTGTTGAAGGCCGGCCAGATCGCGAAGCTGCCGCGGCTGTTCGCAGCGCAGCCGCTGAACTGCTCGCCGATCGACGCCAGCTTCAAGGCCGGCGTCGACACGCCTGTCGCGCGTGAGGTCGACAAGACCATCGCCGAGGGCACGGCCATCAAGCACCCCTTGCGCCTGCGCGAGATCATCGCCGCCTTGCGCGAAAGCGGCGGCGGCACCATCGCGCTCACCGAGGACGAGATCGTCGCCGGCTTGGGCCGCCTCGCGCGCCAGGGCCTGTTCGCCGAGCCGACCTGCGCCAGCGCGGCCGCTGCGCTCGACAAGCTCTCCGGCGCCGGAGCCATCAAGGCGAGCGAGACCACCGTGGTGATCCTCACCGGCACCGGCCTGAAGGCCGCGACGACGGTGGCCGATCTCGTGCAGTAGCATCGAGGCCGCGCCTTTCTTCCTTCTCCCCTTGTGGGAGAAGGTGGCGCGAAGCGCCGGATGAGGGGTATCTCTCTGCGCAATCGATAAGAGCTGACTGTGCCGCGAGAGACCCCTCACCCGTCTCGCCGCTATCGCGGCGAGCCACCCTCCCACAAGGGGAGAGGGAAAGATCTGCCTCACTCTTTCAACTCATTCACGCGCTTCACCCACGCGCGCACGTCCGCGAGCACCGAGGGCAGCACCGTCTTGACCTCCGCCACCGTCATGCCGGGCTTGATGCGGGGGTCGTAGAGCAGGTTGAGGATGTACTGGTCGTAGACGTCGAAATAGCCCATCGAGACGTTGTCGTTGAACATGGTCCAGGGCACGCTCGCGGTGTCGTTGATCGGCCCGAGCGATTGCAACAGCTCCTCATAGGCGCAGTCGAGGAAGGTGAAGTCGCCATTGTCGACGGTGAGGATGACGTCGGAATGCTCGATCTCGAACTGGTCGTTCTTGCGGAAGCCCGACAGGCATTGCGGATCGAGCGAGGTGCGGATCTCGCGCGCCTTCTGGGCGCCGTAGAAGCTCGCGATGGTGCGGAACAGGTCGCGGTCGCGCACCAGCTTCACCCGCACATTGGCCGCCTCGGCGGTGTCGGTCATGGCGATGTCGAGATGCTGCACGCGCTTGCCGATGTCGGCGACGACCTTCGCGAGTTGCGTCTTGCGGTCGGCGCGGTCGCTTTCGGCGAACACCCGGACCGGTCCGTCGAATTTGCGGATGCGGTCGACCCGGCCGGCGAGGTGGTATTCGGCGCCGAACGCCGTCTTGAGGAAGCCCTCGACGATCTCGCCGTCGGTGAAGCTCTTCTTCTCGGAACGCTGGCGCGCGGCGACAGCCGGCAATTCGCCGGAGGCGCCCGCGGGTGCGCTGTCCGCGCAGGTCAGCGCGGCAGCCGCCACGAGGGCGATGCGCAGGGCGTGCGAGGGCTGCTTCGAGATGCTCATGCTTCGGCGACGCTGCCGCATTCGCCTCCCGCGCACAAGTCCGCAAATTCACGCGCCCTGCGGGTTTGTCGCGAGCGAGGTCGCGTCGGGTGGGCAAAGCGAGGCGTGCCCACCATTTCAATCAAATCTGTGGAGACGTGGTGGGCGCGGCGCCAGCGCGCCTTTGCCCATCCAGCGTCATCCCTGCCGCCCTAATTGTTCAGCACCACCACCGTGGTACCGACCGGAACGCGGCTGTAGAGGTCGCTGACGTCCTCATTGGTCATGCGGAAGCAGCCGGACGACACCGCCTGGCCGATCGTCTCGGGCTCGTTGGAGCCGTGGATGCGGTACAGCGTGGAACCCAGATACATCGCCCGGGCGCCGAGCGGATTGTCGATGCCGCCCTTCATGTGGCGCGGCAGGTCGGGGCGGCGGGCGAGCATCTGCGAGGGCGGCGTCCAGTCCGGCCATTCCTTCTTGGCGGTGATCTTGTGCACCCCGCCCCAGCGGAAGCCGTCGCGGCCGACGCCGATGCCGTAGCGCAGCGCCTGGCCGTTCTGCAGCACCAGATAGAGCCGCCGCTCGCTGGTGTTCACCACGATGGTGCCGGGCGCGTAATTGCCGGAATAGTTGACGGTGGTGCGGGGGATCGGGCTCGAGCCGCGGCTGAAGAAGTTCGGGCCGCCGCCCATGATGTCGCGCGAATCGACCCCTTCGGCAGTGGCGCCGCCGACACTGGCCGACAGCAGGGCGATGGCGGCCAGCGGTGCGGCAAAAAACCGGATCATTGTCTCCCCCGAAAAAAACGATTCAATGAGGCCAAAGGCCATATTCGCGCAGGTTTCGCAAGCCACGGGCCCGTGAGACGGAACATCCTTAACAATTGACGTCACCGGTGACGCAATTGCGCCCGTTTGCCGAAAACCATTAGCCAAACCGCCGCATCGCCGTGCGGGGCTGGCCGGCGAGGCCGGCTATTGCTTTGACGAAGCCTGCGAACAATGATTGATCGAACGGATTGCTGACATGACCGGTTGCGGGAGCCTTTGATGAACGGTGCGGAAAGCCTGGTGCGGACGATGGTCAAGGGCGGGGTGGACGTCTGCTTCACCAATCCCGGCACCTCCGAGATGCATTTTGTCGCGGCGCTCGACCGCGTGCCCGGCATGCGCTGCGTCCTCGGCCTCTTCGAAGGCGTGGTGACGGGCGCGGCCGACGGCTATTTCCGCATGAAGGGTACGCCGGCCTCGACCCTGCTGCATCTCGGTCCCGGCCTCGCCAATGGCCTCGCCAATCTGCACAACGCCAAGAAGGCCAATTCCGGCATCGTCAACATCGTCGGCCAGCACGCCACCTATCACATCGCCTACAACGCGCCGCTGACCTCCGACATCGAGGGCCTCGCCCGCCCGATGTCGTCCTGGGTCCGCACCTCGCCCAATGCCAAATCCGTCGCCGCCGACGGCGCCGCCGCGATCGCCGCCGCCAAGAGCGCGCCGCCGCAGATCGCGACCCTGATCCTGCCCGCCGACACCGCCTGGAACGAGGCCGACGGCATCGCCGAGGTTCCCGCCGAGCAGCAGCGCGCCAGCTATTCGCCGCAGGCGGTCGAGCAGGCCGCCAGGATCCTGCACGGCGACGGCGAGGGCACGCTGCTCCTGATGACCGGCAGCGCGCTCTCCGAGCAGGGCCTCGCGCTCGCCGAACGCATCGCCGGCAAGACCGGCTGCACCGTGATGGGCCCGACCTTCCGCCCGAAGATGGCGCGCGGCCGCGGCCGCTACTCGATCGACCGCATCCACTACGTGATCGAGAACGCGCTGCCGATGCTGGCCAGGTTCCGCCACATCGTGCTGGTGGAGGCCGACGATCCCGTCGCGTTCTTCGCCTATCCGAACAAGCCGAGCATGCTCAAGCCGGACGGCTGCGACGTGCATCGCATGACCTCCTGGGGCGAGAACTCGGTCGCCGCGCTGGAGGCGCTCGCCGGTGCGGTCAAGGCCAGCGCCAACGACGTCAAGCCGCAGGCGCTGGCCGAACTGCTCAAGCCGACCGGCGCGCTGACCCACGCCTCGATCGCACAGGCGATCGCCTATGCGATCCCCGAGAACGCCATCCTGGTCGACGAGTCCCTCACCACCGGCCGCGCCTTCTTCCCGCCGACCGCGGCGGCCGCGCCGCATGACTGGCTGCAGAACATGGGCGGCTCGATCGGCTTCTCGACGCCGCTGTCGATCGGCGCCGCGATCGCCTGTCCGGACCGCAAGGTCATCACCATGGTCGGCGACGGCAGCGCGATGTACACGATCCAGTCGCTGTGGACGCAGGCGCGCGAGAACCTGAACATCGTGACCATCGTGTTCGCCAACCGCATCTACCAGATCCTGCGCGGCGAGTTCGACAATGTCGGCGCCGGCGAACCCGGCCAGCGCGCCAACGACATGCTCCGCCTCGACCGTCCGACGCTCGACTTCGTCGCCATGGCCAAGGGCATGGGCGTGCCCGGCCGCGCCGTCACCAATGCCGACGAGTTCAACAAGGCGCTGGCCGAGGCCGTCGCCGAACCCGGCCCGCGCCTGATCGAAGTGCAGATGTAGGGCGCGCTCGAATCTCTCCGCGTCGGAATGAGAGCCCAGAGGCCGTAGCCCGGATGGAGCGAAAGCGTCATCCGAGACCTTCGCGTGCCTTGCGAGAACCCCGGATTGCGCTACGCTCCATCCGGGCTGGACGCTCTCGGTTGGCCCGGGGGGGGGATGCAAAGCCGACTGGGGAAGCAGATCCGGGCGCTCCGGGATTTCTACGCCGCCGAGTCCTTCTTGTTCGAGAAGGACGTCGGCGAGCAGGCGCTGACACACCGCTTCGCCGTGCATCTCGAGCGAGAGTTTCCCGGCTGGGCCGTGGACTGCAATTACGACCGGCTCGGCGAGCGCACGCTGCATCTGCCGCACGGCGCCATCATCTCGACCGACGATCATCTGGCGAGGTCGATCTATCCCGATGTCGTCGTGCATCAGCGCGAGATCCCGAACAACCTCTTCGCCGTCGAGATCCGCAAGGCGGCCAATCACACCTCGCTGGACCACGACCGCAGCAAGCTGATCGCGCTGACCGATCCGCAGATCTGGTTTGCCTGGTGGATTGGCGTGCTGCTGGTGCTGGACCGGCACAAGGTGACGCTGGCGGAGGTCTATGTCGGCGGCCGGCTCGATCCATCGTTGACGCAATGGCTGGCCGGGCGGCTCGCGGAGAGCAGTCTGGGCGTCGCCTGTCATGGCGCCGGATCATAAGCGTCGGCTGTCGAGGACCAAGCGCTGCGCTGGTCACGGACCGCTTTTGACCCATTACCGACATTGAAGGACTGCAGAGCGGTCGTCATCTATTCCGTGCTCCGCAGGGCTACTCCTGGTGATCCTCCTCCCAATTCATGCAACACCCTGGGATCCGGAGATTTTTCGTGTGACTGGTACCTTGAACGAAGGCTCGGGACGCCGCGACAAAGACTGAAATACACCAAAAGGAAATGAAGACAGGATGGCCGGGGCTGCGCTCATTTTGGTATTCGCGGCCGCGGCTATCGCGATGGTGCGCTTTGCCGCGCGCAGCGTGCGCGACTATCTCGCCGTTTTGGGGGGCGCTGCATTCCTTGTGCAGCCATTCTACTCCAAGCTGACCGGGGATATTTCGGTTTTGATTCCTGTTCTCGAATCCAAGGATGACATCGTGCTGGTGAGCGCAGCGTCCACCATCCTGTGGCCCCTGTTTACGGCCGCTCTGCTCGTTTGGATGATGAAGACGATCGTTCGGCTCTGTCGAAGATGCGCAGCTTGTTGAGGTTCGATCGTGCTCATCCTTGCTTGTCCCATACTCTTCATAGGCCTGATCCTGTGCGCCGTTCGGCTCCAGAAGCGTGGCTTGGCCGGCTGGAAGGCCGCATTGATCGTTGTTGTCGGTACTGCTCTCATCATGGCAATCACTTTCGGATTGCTTCTCGTCGGTTTCCAGGGCTTTGACCGTCCACCCAATTCCTAAAGGCCTCACCCTTCGGCCAGCGCCCTCGGCGCGATCGCTTTCGCGATCGGATTCGTCGCCACAACTCACGACAGGCTGTCATTGTCGTCGACCATGCGGGTGTGGAAGCGCAGCATCAGGGCCTGGAACTGCGAGACGATGCTGTTCTCGTCGTTGCGGGGATCGCCGATCAGCCCGCGGCCTTTGAAGCGCGGCAGGTCTTTGGTGCCGGGCACGCCGGCCCCGCTCAGCGTCTCGCCGAGCCGGAACTTGATACCATCAGACATGTAGGGCGGTCGTTCGATCCGCGTCCGTCGCGATCGAGCGAGGACGTGCGGAAATCCACCAGCCCGTCCGGATCCTGCTGTTTCGCGAGCGAGCTGACCGGATCGAAGGTAATGTCGTGATCGACGAACTGGCCGAAATAGGCGTGGAGCGCGGGAATGTCGCTCTCTTCGGCGTTGGGTCCGTCCTTCGGCGGATCGAACCTGGCGACCATCTTGTCGGCGAGGGCGGCGAGATGTGCGACATTGTCCGGGTCGGTTGCGAAGCGCATGCGCGGCGGCGGACGCGACGCGTCTCGCCGCCACGGTCATCTCAGTCGACGCGCGGCGAGAACGCGTAACGGGGATTGAGGCCGCAATAGGCCGAGGTGCCGGCCGCAGTGGCGAGGCATTGCTGATAGCTCGCGAACTGGCAATTGCCGGGATAACCCCAGCTGCGGCCCTGCAGGCAATATCGATCGTTCGCAGGATGCGCCTGCGCCGCCGGAGGTGCTAGAGCCGTCAGGGCTGCGAGCGATGCGAGGGCGAGAAGGGTGCGGTGCATGTCTGTTTCCTCAGGGAAAAGGGGTGGATCGGACAACCGTCGCGCGTTGCGAAAGTCTGTTTCACGCAGGAGCTTGGTGCTGTTACGATGACCTGCGTTCATTGCGGGGGCATCTTGCCGCAATTGGCCGGCTTCTATGTGATCCCGGCCACAGTTCCTGGCGAAGGTCCAACCTATGGTCGGTCGACAGCCACGTCATTGATCCCCGGGGCACGGTTTCCCTGACCGGATCGAACATTTTTTGGAGGTTCTGATGCAAAGGTCATACATGCTGGCTGCGACGGCAGCACTGGCGCTCTTCATGCAAGGATCGCTTGCGCTGGCGCAGAGCACGCCGCCCGCCGCCGGAACCGCGCCCGCCGCGACCGCGCCTGCAGCAACCTCGCCTGCAGCGACGCCAGCGCAGACGACCGCGACGCCCGCCGCGACCCCGGACGCCGGCCAGGCCGGCGACAAGAAGAGCGCCTCGAAGAAGTCGTCTAAGAAGAAGATGACCCGCCAGCAGGAAATCGACCACTCGATCGATTCCGGCACCGTTCCCGCGCGCTACCGCAGTTCGGTTCCCAAGCAGTACCAGCAATACATCCCGTTCGATAAGCAGTGAGGGTGCACGGCGGCGCGGCATGATTGGTGGCGCGTCGCCGGCATCGAAGCCGTCCCCTGGCCCTGTGCGTGCGATCGCCATCCCCGGTGGCGGCCCGCGCGCGCAATGCTAGACTGGGCCGATTCCGGGGGACGTGATGAATGAAGAGGTGAAGGATGCCGGCCTGGTCGCCATGATCAGCAGCATCCTCGGGGGCAACAAGCGGGCCGACAGCCTGGCGCCGGCCGTGACCCCCGAAGCTCCAGCGCCGGCGGCCGAGACGGCGCCTGAGACTCCGGCCGACACACCGGCCGAGGCGGCAGATGACGGCGCCATTGCGGCGGATCTCGCCGAGCCCGAGGTGCCTGTTGCGGCGAGGCCTGCGGAGCAGCCGGCCCCTGTCCCCGTGCGGATGACCGCCGACGGCAAACGCCTGCTGCCCGCCGAGGCGATCGCCGATCTCGTGCTCGGTGAACTGCGCAGGCTGGAGAATTTTCCGGCCTCCGGCGTCTCGGTCACCGTCTACGGCTACCGTCACTGGAACGCGATGATCGCGTTCGCGCCGTTCTCGACCACCAGCCAGGATGCCGCCCGGTTCCGCCAGGCGATGCCGGATATCGTCTTCGGGCTGCGCCGTCAGGTCGAACTTGAGATATAGTCCGGCCCGTCGAAACAGTTCGCCGGGATATCCGCATTGAGCGTTGCCTTCACCAAGGAAGAGAGTGCCGAAACCGCGTCCGAGACGCTGTTGCCGGATCGGCCGATTTCGCCACATCCCAACCTCGTGACCCAAGCCGGCCTCAAGGCGTTGCAGGCGCAGCTCGACGAGGCGCGCGCGGCCTATGAGGTCGCGCAGGCGATCGAGGACGTCAACGAGAAGCGCCGGCAGTCCGCCGTGCCGCTGCGCGATGCCCGCTATCTCACCGAACGGCTGCGCACGGCGCAGGTCATGGCCGATCCCGCCTCGAACGATGTCGTCGCCTTCGGCAGCACCGTGACCTTCGGCCGCCCTGACGGACGGGTGCAGACCTATCGCATCGTCGGCGAGGACGAGGCCGATCCCAAGGCCGGCTCGATCTCCTTCGTCTCGCCCGTGGCGCGCCTCTTGATGGGGAAGGCGGTCGGAGATGTCGCAGGTACAGGCGCGCAGGAGATCGAGATTCTGGCGATCGGATCGGCTATGACGTCATGACGTTCGGCGGTTTCGCACACCATCCCCAGACGGTTCGATGAGACGATTTCTATCGGGCGCCGTTCCCTTCTACGCGCTGGCCGCACTGGCGACGTGCATCTATCTCGTGATGTACAAGACCGATCTGCTCGACGTGAATGCCGTCATTCACGGGGCGACCGGCTCGTCGTGGTTTCTGGTCTTCATCTTCGTCTGCGTGCTGCTGGAGACGGTGTTTCCCTATTTCGGCTATTTTCCCGGAACGGCCTTCATCCTGATGGCCCTGACCCTCAATCCCAAGCCGGACGCCAGCGTGTTCGCCGTGGCATGGGTTGCCGTCATGGCCGGGGCCGTCCTCAGTTACGGACAGGCGCGTTTCTTCAGGCCGCTGCTGCAGCGGGTGGCCTCGCGCGCGGCCCTGACGCGATGCGAGACCATCTTCGATTCCTACGGCTCCTATGCGCGCCTCGCGCTCTATCTTCATCCCAATGCCTGCGGGATGTATTTCACGGCGCTCGGACTGCTCGGCCGCAATCTGTTGCGCGAACTGCTTCATCTGTCCGTCGGCGCCGCGGCCTCCGTGGGCATCCTGTTCGTCATCGTCACCAGGCTGGTGTCGTCGGTGGGCGCGACCGATGACGGCAATCTGCAGCTGTTGATGGCGGCGGGGCTCGCCGTGATCGGGACCCTGATCGGCCTCTATGCGGCGCTGCGGCCGCAGCGGGTTGGCTAAAGGCGGGCGCGATCCATCCGCCGTCATTGCGAGCGCAGCGAAGCAATCCAGGATCTATCCGCGGAAGCAGTCTGGATTGCTTCGTCGCTACGCTCCTCGCAACGACAGAGAAAATGCCGAGTCCAGCCGACTACGCTGTCACCGGACATCCCTTTGTGACGATTGGCCGTGGCGGCGCCACGCGAAGCCACTTGGCGAAGCGTGGTGGGCGCACAAGGGATCGAACCTTGGACCTCTCCCGTGTGAAGGGAACGCTCTCCCGCTGAGCTATGCGCCCGGGACCATGATGCGGGCGGCCGAACCGGCCGCTCCGTTTGGAGCCCGCGATGTAGAAGCGCGGGCCGGAGGTGTCAAGTTGGCAGGTGCGCGCGGGCCGGAAAACCGCATCCGATCCGCGCCGTCCGATCCCCGCCCGGGCGCGATCGGATCGCCTTTGGCGCCGTTACGCGCCCTGCTGGCGGGCGCGGGAGGCGTGGGCCTGCAGCGCGCGGATGCGTTCGGCCAGCGTTCCGCCGCCTTCGGGCAGGGGGCTGGCGCCGGTGCCGTTGGCCGCCGTGCCGTTGGCCGGGCGCGGCGCGGCCTTCGGCGGCTGGCCGGCTTCGGCGGCGAGCAGGGCCTCGATCGGCGAGTTCGGGCCCTCCAGCTGCATCGCGAGCTTGGCCACCTCGGCGGCGATGTCGTTGATGCGCTCGCGCAGCAACGCGTTCTCCATGCGCTCGGTCGCCCAGGAGCTTTCCGCTTGCTGCTGGATCGCGTTGATGTCGCGCTGGAGTTTCGCGCGTTCGTCGCGCGCGGTGCGCAGCTGTTCCTCCAGCGCGGCCTTCTCGGCGCGCAGCGCCTCGACGGCGGCCGAGGACTTGCCGTTGCTCAGGCCGGCGATCTCGACGCGCAATTCCTTGATGGTGCGCTCATTGCCCTCATTAGCCTGGCGCAGCTGGTTGTTCTCGTATTCGCGCTCGGCGAGCAGCTTGCCCTGGGTGGCGAGCCGGCCTTCGAGGTCGGTGACGCGGCCGGACAGCATCTCGGCTTCCTTGACCTGCAGCATCAGCTGGCGATCGAGCTCGGTGACGCGCTGGCTCAGATTCTCGACGCGGCCGCGCGCCTCGGTGAGTTCGCGCGTGGCGGTCTCGCTCTCGGTGCGCTCCTGCGCCAGCCGCGTCTGGGTCGCGGCGAATTCCTTCTCGGCATCGCCGACGCGGTTCTTCAGCTCCTCGATCTGCGCGCGCACCGCCACCAGTTCGACCTGGCGGGTCTCGGCCATCATCGAGCGGTCGGACAGTTCGGCGTTGATCTTGGCGAGCTCGGCCTGCTTGTCGGTCAACGCCTGCTCGGCGCCGCGCAGCGCCTCGGTCTTGGCGGCGAACTCTTCCTCGGTGGCGCGCAGCTGTTCCTTGACGGCCTTCTCGCGCGCCTCGAGCGCGAAGATCGTGGCGTTCTTCTCGCCGAGTTCGATCTTCATGCGGTTGATGGCGTCGCTCTTCTTGCCGAGTTCGGCGAGCTGGCTCGTGGTCTTGTTCTTGAGCTGCTCGACGCTCATCTCGAGCCGCCGCGCCGACATCGCGAATTCGGCGCGCAGCTGGTCCTTGTCGGCCTGGATCTCCGCCATGGAGAGCGGCGTCGCCGCCTCGAGCCGCCGCGTCGTCAGCCGCACCGCGCGGTTGTGCACCAGCGGCACGATGGCGAGCCCGCACAGCATCGAGAGCAGGAAACCGATCGCCAGATACATGATCGGCTCGACCATGGGCCGGAACTCCGAGGGCTAAGGGAAAATTTACCAAGGACAATGCATGCGAGGCCGGCAAAAAGCCAGCCCCTGCTTGCCGTTAACCTTGATCCGTAGTGGTACGGGCGGATCTGCCTAGAACGGGTTCCAGGTCGCGCGCGGCGTGAATTTCAGATAGCCGATATTGGCGCCGAGGCGCAGGCCGAGGCCGGAGCGGATCGGCACCAGCACGATGTTGTTGGCCGTGAGGGCCGTCATGCCGAAACCGCCGATGATGTAGGCCGAGCCGTCGATGCCGGCGAAGCGCTGGTAGATCGCGTTGGTCGCCGGCAGGTTGTAGACCAGCGTCATGGTGCGCGCGCCGTCGCCGCCCCAGTCGAAGCCGAGCGAAGGACCCTGCCAGTAGACGCGGAGGTCGCCGGCGTTCTTGGTGTAGAGCGTGCCTTCGCCGTAGCGCAGGCCGGCGACGAAGGCGCCGGAGCCTTCCTCGCCCAGGATGTAGCCGTTCGGCAGGCCCCATTGGCTGACCGCCTTCTCGATGATCGAGGCGAGCCCGCGCGAGACGTTGCCGAAGAAGCGGTGGCCGGCCGTGACGAGTTCGTCCGGCCCGTAGGTGTTGGGGGTCGGGGTCCGCTGCGGCGGCGGCAGATTGGACGGCGGCGCCTGCTGGGCCGAAGCCGGCAGGATCCAGCCGACCAGCGCTGCGAGCGCGATCGCGGCGAGGCGTGATGCGAAAGTCATTAAAAACCCCTGGTGTCGATTCCCGGACGGTTCCTTAACCTGACGCCAACAGGCGGGGTCTTAAGGTTTGACCGGATGTCCCCTCTGATCGGATGTTATCCGCAGCAACTATGACGGCACAACGGCAGGAAGCCAGTCCTTTGCGCCCCGGAATCGCCTTGATCGGCGTCGTGGTCTGCCTGCTTGCCGGCGTCGGGATCGCCGCCCCCTCGCGGCCCGCCCAGGCCGCCACCACCGAGCGGATTGTGACCAATCGTTTCAGCGGCGTTGCCATCGAGGGCTTCGACCCCGTGGCCTATTTCGTCGACGGCGCGGCGATGCAGGGGACGGCGGAGTTCGAGGCCAATCTGTGGGGCGCGGTCTGGCGCTTCCGCAACGAGGGTAACCGGGCCTCCTTCCAGGCCCACCCCGAAGTCTATGGCCCGCAATTCGGCGGCTACGATCCCGCGGACATCGCCCGGGGCGTCGCAATCGCCGGCAACCCCCGCTTCTTCCTGATCTCGGCGCAGCGGCTCTATCTCTTCAGCCGGGAAGCCAATCGCGACGCCTTTGCGGCCGATCCCGGGCGCGTCCTCTACGAGGCCGGCAAGCGCTGGCCGGCGCTGCAGCAGCAGCTCAGTCAGTAGGGCCGACTGCCGCGGGATCGCCCCAGGCGATGAATTCGGGGATGATGAAGCCGCTTGTGCGGCCCTCGCCGAAACGAAGTTCGCCCCCTCCGCCGTCGGTCACCCGGCCGCCCGCCGCCGTCACGACCGCGCAGCCGGCGCCGACATCCCATTCCGAGGTCGGCCCGAAGCGGGGATAGATGTCGGCGCTGCCTTCGGCGATCCGGCCGAATTTCACCGCCGAGCCGACCGTTCGCCTCACTGCGCCCGGGCGGCGGTCGATGAACGCCTCGCTCCTCGCATCGCCATGCGACCGGCTGACCGCCGCGATCCACGGCTCGCCCCGGGCGGGCAGCTTGCGGGTGTGGATCGGTTCGGCGCCGTTGATTCGCGTGCCGGCGACGCTCACCCGCTCGGCGCCGTGGCCGACGATGCCGCGCCAGAGCAGTCCGAGCGCGGGGGCACCGACGATGCCGAGCAAGGCCCTGCCTTCGGTCACGATGGCGAGGTTCACCGTGAATTCGTCGCGGCCGGCAACGAATTCCTTGGTGCCGTCGAGCGGATCGATCAGGAAGAAGCTGCCGCGAAACGGTGGACTGGCGGCCTCCGTCCGCTCTTCCGACAGTGTCGGCACGTCACCGGCAAGCTGTGCCAGACCGTCCGCGATGATCCGATCGGCGGCGAGATCGGCCTCCGTCACCGGCGAGCCGTCCTGCTTGCCCTCGACCCGCATCGCCGCGCGGTTGACCGCGAGGATGGCTTCGCCCGCCTTTATCACCAGGGCCGTGAGCGGCTCCATCAGGCGGGAGGCGGCCTCGCCGTCGATGATCTTCACCTGCATGCCTCATTCATCGGCAAATCCAGCCCCCCCTGATTCGCCCGTGGCTTTACGGTCGCCGCGCGCCGATCGCAAGCTAGCTGCCACGGGCCGGCGAATGATAGAACGACCGCATCCGCCTCAGCATGCGTGATTCGCCGCGTCAGTGCCGTGCAATACCAGGAACCCTTTATGTCCGACGCCTCGTCACCCGGTACCGCTACTGCTCCCGATATGCTCGAACTCGCCGCGCTCCTGTGCTCGCGGGTCTGCCATGATCTCATCAGCCCCGTCGGGGCGATCGTCAACGGCCTCGAAGTCCTCGACGACGATCCGAAGCCCGAGGACCGCGAATTCGCGCTCGACCTGATCCGCAAGAGCGCCAGGACAGCCTCCGCCCGCCTGCAGTTCTGCCGCCTCGCCTTCGGCGCGGCCGGCTCGTCCGGCGCGCAGATCGACCTCGGCGATGCCCAGACCATGGCGCGCGGTCATATCGAGGACGGCAAGTGCACGATCACGTGGAATCTGCCGCGCCTGCTGCTGCCGAAGAATCGCGTCAAGCTGCTGCTCAACATGCTGGTGGTGTCCCAGCATACGATTCCGCGCGGCGGCATGCTGACGGTCGATCCGATCGGCGAGGGCGAGACCATGAGCTTCCGCATCACCGCGACGGGGCACAATGCGCGCCTGCCGCAGAACATCGCCGAGCTTCTGAGCGGCGAGCGCGGACCCGCCGCCGATGCGCATGCGATCCAGCCTTATTATACGCGCCTGCTGGCGCAGGCCTGCGGGCTCACCGTGACGCTCGCGCCGGAAGGCGATGCCATCGTCGTGACGGCGTCATAGCCGCGCGCGCGGCTTTCAATCGTTAATTGAGTCTTTAAAAGGCGCTCCGGGTCATCCGGGGCGCCTTATCTCTTTGTTGGTTCCGTTCTTTTCCACATACTCAACCAATATTAAACGCTTTGCGGTGAAGCTGGCCTCATTCCGAAATGGCGCGGCACGGTTCGTGCGCGTTCTCCCTGTATGAAGGCCTGTTTTCATGGATGATCTGTTGCGGGAGTTTTTGACGGAGACCAGCGAGAGCCTGGACAC
>CAYREH010000038.1:0-61134 GCA_964423245.1 uncultured Bradyrhizobium sp.
CGGCGTGGTGGCGCGAATCTCCGACAACGGGCCGGTGCAGGTGAGCAACCGGTAGCGACCTCAAGTCGCCGGACATTAGCTCCCGGCGAGTACTGCCAGACCCTTTTCGAACAGAACTGCCTCGCGCTCACGCCTGCCCGGAAGACCCGATGTGGCGGGCCATAAACGTTTCATCGAGCGTATCTGTTCGGGGATCTTGGCAAACCGCCGGCTTGCAATGCACGCCCTGATTTCCCGCATTTCGCTGTAGCGATCGCCGCTCTTCGCAAATGACGCCCCTCGGTTGTAGGTGAGCGAGACGAGAGCCCCAAGACAGTCAGGCCCGAGTTGCGATGTATTGGGGCCGAGCGCGCTCTCCACGACCGCAACCCAACGAGGAATCACCTGGTTGGAGTGCACCTTGATGGCCGAGTTGAACGAAATGTCGACGGTGCTTCTGAGTTGCAATGCACGTTGCTGAGCAGCTGGCCCGGTCACGCCGACGGCGGTTCGGAGAGCATTCAACATCGCTGCCGGAATCACGCCGCTCCAGTCGCTTTGAACGATGGCGGCAGACGTCTGGCCGACATCATAACCGATACCGACGGTTACGCCCGATTCGAATCCCGGCCACGTCGGAGCACGATATTTCTTTTCGTAGACACTCCGGCTCGTCACCTCGAATTCGACGATGAGATCGAAAGCCTCCTCGGAGATTTGGGTGGAGGATGGGATTTCGTGGAACTGCTCGGCCGACGTCGTCGGCGAGGAATCGATCCACCTAATCGCTGCGATTTTCGACACCGCAAAGGAGGTTCGCTGCAGCTTGTTGCCCTGATTGCCCCCCAGCAGCTCGACCATTTTTCCATCTGACGTGAACTGATTGAAAAACGCGACATGGCCGGTGCCACCGGTTCCATCCTGGGGAGGCGACAGGACAACAACGGCACCCCGGGGAATGTCGGTGCTCGCCAAGGGGAGGCCGATGCCCCAGTTCTTCCAGTTCCGCGCCGCTGCCGCCCCGCTCGGCACCGGCATGCGGCTCTTCGACATGCAAAAGGCCGCAAACGCCCCGCACCAGGGCGTAGCGACCGACGTCGGCCTCGGAGTCAGGTCCGTGGCATCAAAATAGCCGAGAATGATATCCCTTTTGTCCGGATCCGCCTCGCTGACGTTCTTCTGTTCCTCTTCCAGGGCCACGTCGAACCATGCAGCTTCACCCTGCTTCGCCTGCATCAATTCTTCGGGGATGTGCTTTTTCATCAGCTCGAAGGCTTTCGAAAGCGCCCCGTTCAGATCCAGCTCGACCGCGGCCATGAACTCCGTGACTGTCTTCGATTGACCAATCGTGCCGGCATATTTGCCGCGCGCGCTGAAGAAGGCTGCAAGTTCGGCATCCGCCAAAACCGGCTTCAGAACGTCTTTCAGCGGCTTGTTCTTCGCCGCATCCAAGTTGTTTGCGTCAAGGAGGGCCACGGCCGCAGCGGGGTTGCCGGTGAGGTATGCGTTGAAGACGTCGAGGTAACTCGGAATGAAGGGATCGTCGGCCGTGCCGACCGGCGGTTGCTGTGCCAGCTTGGCGTCGCTGATGGCCTTGGCATCGGCGAACATGCGATAGCCAGCCCCCCAGATCTGCATTAGCCAATGATCGAAGTCGTCCGGATCGAACGGCAGGAAGGGCGTTGCGAGCGATCCTCCATTGGCCAGAAACGCCTTCCACTCGTCCGACGACACCTGCAACGGGCCGACGGCATCGGACCCCGCTGTTCTAGGGGGTAGATTGGTCAAACCAGTTTCGACGATCGCGCGCGCAATCAGAAAATCGGCCGCAATGAACCATGGAGCGGTCGTCGGCCGATTGTTGGTCGACCTCTCCACCACCATGCAATCCTGAACGAAGAAAAGTTCATCGAGATTTGGGCGCACCGCGGCATCAAGTGGCTTGAGGTCGGTAGTCAGCACCCATCCGATGATGCCGCTCGCGTTGATCTTGGTGAACTCGGCTTCGACCGTGCCGGTGCCCTCGACCACTTGATTTGGTGTCAACGTGTCGATGACACTCCCGCCCGGATTGTCCAAGACATCGGTAATTCGCTTAGCCTTGAATTTCATCAACAGCCTCCACAGCCGCTCTCATCCGCTATCGTGGGAGCGCCAAGAGAAAATCCTTGGTGACTTGGTCTGAAATCTCTGGTGGCAACTGCAATTTCAGCTTGGGGCTGATACTTGGATCGGTCCGCACTTGTCGGACCCTCTCGCGTATCTGGTCGAGCGACAGCGTTGTGGCGAGTTGAGCGCCGCCCGGAACCTTGTTCAGGGCAACGATCAGTTGACCGACCGCTTCCTTTCCGTCCGGATCGTTGAGCGGGTAGGTCAGCTTCTCGAAGAAATTTCTCCCACCTCCCTCGACGCAGGGGCCTTGCCCGCGAATCTGAGCCATTTCCTTCGCATCGAGCTTGCCGTTGTTGTTCGTTTTGGTGTGCGGGGACGCTTCAAAGATCGCGATCAACGCCTTGGTGGCCGGACCGGGATCTCCGATCTCGTTCCTAGGGACACACATCGCTCTTTGCAGCGAAGAAACGAAACCGACGCTATGGGCTTCCGGATCGTACGGATCCAAAATTTCCGCAAACTTGGGATTGACGACGATCGGCGCGCGTTCCTGCCTGGCGATTCTGTCGGTTGCCGCAATCGGTCGTCCGATAGTTTGAGCACTCACCAGCGGAGGCTTGGTGACCAATCCGCCGGCTCCGGTCTGCTGGAAAACGGTGATGGTCGAATTGATGTCGGTCTCGATCGTAAACGGCGTACATATGTTGAGATAAGAACGCAGCGCATGAACGGCTGCCGGTCTGTTTTCGATCCGAACGCCTTTGAGTTCTATCCGGTAATCGCTGCGCCGTCGCAGAACGAGTGTCTGGACCGTCGTTTTGTCGACCTCGAGAATGAGGCGCGAGTTGACGTTCGTGAACGTATCCGCAGCAAGGCCGAAGGCCAACCCGGCCAGCGTGATCGGATTGGCACTTACACCTGAAACGCGCATGATCGCCTGACTGGCTACTGCAATGTCTCCAAGCTCTTTCAGCACCGCAGAATTCGTGCGGCGCCTGTCATCCAGCCACGCGAGATAGGAATCACAGCGCCGGTCGACATCGTTCAATCCCGCCTGAACGATCAGATCCCACGCAGCCGGATTTGGCGTCGCACCCAGGCATTGAGTGTCGGAAGTCGACAGCAATGGCAGCGCTTGCCGGCAAAGTTCCGTGAGATAGACGTCCTGAAGTTCAGTCGCCTGGACGATGTCCGCGGAATACAAATCCGTCCCGATTCCATATCGGAAATAGCGTGTCTCCGTCGTGTCACAACCAGCCACGCTGAGAGCCAAACAGACAAACGCAACGATTCCCCGAACGCTACGCATCGACGGAAATCCTACTAACTAACAATGGGGGATTGTGGCTGGTCTCTCCAGAATTGTTCAAGGAAATTCATGCACGCTTCCGGCGAAAGCGCAAAGCGTGTTTCATTTATGATACACTTCCCTTGCGTGTACCACAGGAATGCATCCGCCGGTTGCGTGATTGCTGCTTTAGATTGCGTGACATCCGTAGCTCGCCATTACTCGCGAGAGATCGCACCCAGGCACAACACAAAAAACCTCCCCGCATTCGCGGGGAGGTTGGTCAGTCTTCTTGTCGTTTCGTCTGCGCTCAGTTCAACTTGCGCTTCGGCAGCGGCGCCTCGAACTGGGCGATCTCCGCGGTCTGCGGTGCCTTGCCGTTGAATGTCACGACGTTGCCTTCGGACGAGATCGCGACCGTGTCGCCGTCCTTGACGTCGCCGGCGAGGATCATCTCGGCCAGCGGGTCCTGGAGGTAGCGCTGGATCACGCGCTTCAGCGGCCTTGCGCCATAGGCGGGATCCCAGCCCTTGGCGGCGAGCCAGTCGCGGCCGGCGGCGTCCAGCGTCAGCACGATCTTGCGATCGGTCAACAGCTTCTGCAGCCGCGCGAACTGGATCTCGACGATCCGGCCCATCTCGCTCTTCTGCAGGCGGTGGAACAGGATGATCTCGTCGACGCGGTTGAGGAATTCGGGGCGGAAATGCGCCCGCACCGTTCCCATCACCTGTTCACGCACCGCCGAAGTGTCCTCGCCCTCCGGCTGATTCACCAGATATTCCGAACCGAGGTTCGAGGTCATGATGATCAGCGTGTTGCGGAAGTCGACGGTGCGGCCCTGGCCATCGGTCAGGCGGCCGTCGTCGAGCACCTGCAGCAGGACGTTGAAGACGTCCGGATGCGCCTTCTCGATCTCGTCGAACAGCACCACCTGGTAGGGCCGGCGCCGCACCGCTTCGGTCAGCGCACCGCCCTCGTCATAGCCGACATAGCCGGGAGGCGCGCCGATCAGCCGCGAGACCGAGTGCTTCTCCATGAACTCGGACATGTCGAGGCGGACCATCGCGGTCTCGTCGTTGAACAGATATTCGGCCAGCGCCTTGGTCAGTTCGGTCTTGCCGACGCCGGTGGGGCCGAGGAACATGAACGAGCCGGTCGGCCGGTGCGGGTCCTGCAGGCCCGCGCGCGAGCGGCGCACGGCGGTCGCGACCGCACGCACGGCCTCGGCCTGGCCGACGACGCGCTGGCCGAGCTGCTCCTCCATCTTCAGGAGCTTCTCCTTCTCGCCTTCCAGCATCTTGTCGACCGGCACGCCGGTCCAGCGCGAGACCACCTGCGCGACGTGGTTGGCGGTGACCGCCTCCTCCATCATCTCGCCCGAGCCGTCGCGCGCCTCGATATCGGCGAGCTTCTTCTCGAGTTCGGGGATCCGGCCATAGGCCAGCTCGCCGGCCTTCTGGAATTCGCCGCGGCGCTGGGCATTGGCGAGGTCGACGCGCAGGGCGTCGAGCTCCGACTTCAGCTTCTGGGCATCGGAGAGCTTGTTCTTCTCCGCGCTCCAGCGCGAGGTCAGCGCCGCAGACTTCTCCTCGAGTTCGGCGAGCTCCTTCTCCAGGGTCTGGAGACGGCTCTTGGAGCCCTGGTCGGTTTCCTTCTTGAGCGCCTCCTGCTCGATCTTGAGACGGATGATCTCGCGGTCGAGCGAATCCAGCTCCTCGGGCTTGGAATCGACCTGCATCTTCAGCCGCGCCGCGGCCTCGTCCATCAGGTCGATCGCCTTGTCCGGCAGGAAGCGGTCGGTGATGTAGCGGTTGGACAGCGTCGTGGCGGCCACCAGCGCGGAATCGGTGATCCGCACGCCATGGTGCTGCTCGTACTTGTCCTTCAGCCCGCGCAGGATCGAGATGGTGTCCTCGACCGTGGGTTCGCTGACGAAGATCGGCTGGAACCGCCGCGCCAGCGCCGCGTCCTTCTCGACATGCTTCTGGTACTCGTCGAGCGTGGTCGCGCCGATGCAGTGCAGCTCGCCGCGTGCCAGCGCCGGCTTGAGCAGGTTGGAGGCGTCCATCGCGCCGTCGCCCTTGCCCGCGCCGATCAGCGTGTGCATCTCGTCGATGAACAGGATCATGCCACCTTCGGAAGAAGTGACCTCCTGCAACACGGCCTTCAGCCGCTCCTCGAACTCGCCGCGGTACTTCGCGCCGGCGATCAGCGCACCGAGGTCGAGCGACAGCAGCTTCTTGTCCTTCAGGCTCTCCGGCACGTCGCCATTGACGATGCGCAGCGCGAGGCCTTCCGCGATCGCGGTCTTGCCGACGCCGGGCTCGCCGATCAGCACCGGGTTGTTCTTGGTCCGGCGCGACAGCACCTGGATGGTGCGGCGGATCTCCTCGTCGCGGCCGATCACCGGATCGAGCTTGCCGTCGCGGGCGGCCTGGGTCAGGTCGCGGGCATATTTCTTCAGCGCGTCATAGGCGTTCTCGGCGGTCGCGGAATCCGCGGTGCGGCCCTTGCGCAGCGCCTCGATCGCGGCGTTGAGGTTTTGCGGGCTAACCCCGCCCTTGGCCAGGATCGCGCCGGCCTCGCTGGTCTTCTCCAGCGTCAGCCCGAGCAGCAGCCGCTCGACGGTTACGAAACTGTCGCCGGCCTTCTCGCCGGCCTTTTCGGCCGCATCGAAGGTGCGGGCGAGTTCGGGCGCCAGATAGATCTGGCCGGCCCCGCCGCCCGAGACCTTCGGCACCTTGGCAAGGGCGTCCTCGGTCGCCTTGAGAATCGCGCGGGAATTGCCACCGGCGCGGTCGATCAGACCTGCGGCCAGCCCCTCATTGTCGTCCAGCAGCACTTTCAGGACGTGCAGGGTCGAAAACTGCTGATGTCCCTCGCGCACGGCGAGCGACTGGGCGGATTGGATGAAGCCCCTGGAGCGTTCGGTATATTTGTCGATATTCATTGTCTATGTTTCCCTCGGCCTGCTCCTGGAGCCCTCAAAGGCACTCCAAACAGCATCTTCACTGGGTTTCCGATGCGCGCGTTGACGTTGCTCAACGCCGCAAGCGGTCCGTTACCAGCCGACGCTGGCGCCGGCCTGACCCAGATGTGGGAAGCACTCCGGCGGACTGGAAGAGGCGGCTTCACAATTTCGTGCGCGGGCCGGGCGGATTGGCAGGAGCGGATCGAATCCCTTAAGGAACGGCATGACAGCCAGCCAGACTGCCGAGATCGCCGGCCTTTACCGCTACCCGGTCAAGGGGCTCACGCCCGAGCGGCTTGCCCGGGTCGGTTTGCGGACCGGCCAGACCCTCCCCGCCGACCGCCGCTATGCCATCGAGAACGGCCCGAGCGGGTTCGATCCCGAACAGCCGCAGTGGAAGCCGAAGGTCCAGTTCCTGATGCTGGCGCGGAACGAACGGCTGGCGGCGCTCGACTGCCGGTTCGAGGACGAGACCAGCCAGCTCACCATCCGCAAGGACGGCGAACTGGTCGCCAGCGGCAACCTCGAGACCGCCGCCGGGCGCGCCGCCATCGAGGACTATCTCGGCGCCAACTTCCAGTCCGAGCTGAAGGGCCCGCCCAGGGTGCTGTCCGGGCGCGACCACAGCTTCTCGGACGTTGCCCGCAAGGTCGTGTCCATCGTCAATCTCGACAGCGTCCGCGCCATCGAGAGCATGCTGGGCGGCACCGCCGTCCATCCCCTGCGCTTCCGCGCCAATCTCTATGTGAAGGGCTGGCCGGCCTGGTCCGAGCTCGATCTGGTCGGCCAGACGCTGGCGGCCGGCGCCGCGCGGCTGAAAATCGTCAAGCGCATCGTGCGCTGCCCGGCCGTCAACGTCGACCCCGACACCGCCATGCGCGACCTCGAGATTCCCGCGACGCTGTCGCGTCATCTCGGCCACATGGATTGCGGCATCTATGCCGAGGTCATCGCCGACGGCGAGATCGGCCTCGGCGATACGATCGCGGTGGAGCAGCCGCGGCTGGTGTGAGCCGGCGTCGTCGCCCGTTGTTCCGTCATTGCGATGAGCGAAGCGACGAAGCAATCCAGGCCGTCGCCGCGGAGGGCCTCTGGATCGCTTCGCTCGCAATGACGACGGCGACGAACCGTCAGTTCGGCATCACATAGGCATAGATCCGGCCGCGCGAGACCGGCGCCTCGCGGACGCGATTGCCGTTGTTGCCGGAGATCATGATCGGATTGCCCTGCGCATCGATGCCGGTGATGATCCCGACATGGCCGCCGCGACGGCCGCGCGACATCACCGCGATGGCGCCCACCTGCGGACCGGAGACGCGGGTGCCGTAATGTGCGAACGAATTCGCCATGTCGGAGCCGGTGCCGCGATGGCCGGTCTTCTCCAGCACCATGTTCATGAAGCGCGCACACCACAGGCTGCCGCGGCCGGTCGGATTGCCGCCGAGATAGCGGCGCGCCTCCGAGACGAGACCGGAGCCGCCGCCGAAGCCGCCGCTCATGCCGCCGCTGCTCCCCGCAGAGCTCGTCTCGACCGCAGGGCTCATGTTGCGCGCGCGGCTGATGCGGCCGCCACGGCCCGCATTGCGGCCGGGACCGTTTTCACCGTTGCCCCAGGACGCCATGCTGGACCCCATGTTGGAGGTCATGTTGCCGTTGGCGTTGCCGCTCATGCTGCCGCCATTGGCGTTCGGATCGTAGCTGGCGAAGGTGTTGCCGAAACCTGCGGCCTGCAACTGCGCCGCGTTGCGCTCGAAGCTCGAACCGCGCGCATAGGACCTGCCATGATGATATCTGCCGGCATGATGGGCGTGAGCGTAGCGCTCCGCGCTATGATGGCGATAAGGCCGTGCCGACGCCGATGAGGAGATCGCGGCCAGCGCCGCGAGGAAGACAGCCAGTGCGACCACAGAGCGCGACAGGCGATACGCAAACAACTCGAACATTCTTCATCCTTCGTTGACACCCCCAGTTCCCGTCGGCCCGTGCGGTGGCCGACAACCGGCGGCCGTATGAAAGTCAGGATGTGGCGAGATCAAGACGCGTTCGCGGAGATTTTGCGCGGACGTTAACAGCTGCTAGAATCTGCATAGGCCTACGGCAGAACGGCATTGCAAGCCGCTGCACCCACAGGGAGAAAACCGCATGCCCCACGCGCTCAGCCGGGACGGCTGCCGTCTTTATTTCGAGGAATCAGGCAGCGGCACGCCGATCATCTTCCTGCACGAATTCGCGGCCGACTACACCAATTGGGAGCCGCAGATGCGCTACTTCTCGCGCGGCCACCGCTGCATCACCTATTCCGCACGCGGCTACACGCCGTCGGACGTGCCGGACGGCGAGGTCTACAGCTACACGCATTTCTACACCGACGCGCTTGCCGTGCTCGATCATCTCGGGATCGATCGCGCGCATCTGGTCGGCCTGTCGATGGGCGCCTATTCGTCGCTGCAGATCGCATTGAACGCCCCGCAGCGCGCGCTGTCGATGACGCTGGCCGGCGTCGGCTCGGGCTCGGAGCTCGAGACTCTCGAGGCCTGGCGCAAGCAGTGCCGCACGAATGCCGAGCAGTTCGAGGCGATCGGTTCCGCCGAGGTCGCGAAGGTCACGCGCGAGGCGCCGAGCCGCATTCCGTTCCTGGTGAAGGATCCGCGCGGCCATGCGGATTTCTACGCCGCGCTGGCGCGGCACGATGCAAAGGGCTCGGCCAACACGATGCGCGGCTTCCAGGGCGGCCGCCCGTCGATCTACACGATGACCGACACCATCAAGAAGGCGGCGACGCCGGCCCTGATCATCTGCGGGGACGAGGACGATCCCTGCATCGGGCCGAGCCTGTTCCTGAAGACGCATCTGCCCGCCGCGGGGCTGGCGATGTTTCCGAAGTCGGGCCACGTGCTCAATCTCGAAGAGCCCGCGCTGTTCAATGAAAGCGTGGAGCGCTTCGTGACGCTGGTGGAAGCCGGGCGCTGGCCGGTGCGCGATCCGCGGTCGCTGGCGGGACATTAGGCATACCCGCAACTCCGCATTTCGTCATTGCGAGGAGCTCTTGCGACGAAGCAATCCAGTCTGCGTCCGAGGAAAGATTCTGGATTGCTTCGCTGCGCTCGCAATGACGAAAGAGAGCTGACGCATGAGGCGTCATTTCCCGCCGCCCCGGCTGAGCAGGAACACGCCCTGCTCGCCGAACATGTTCCACACCCACCAGGGCAGGTTCAGCGGAATCGGCCGGCCGTAGAGGTCGAGCGCCACCGCACGCTCCATCTTGACGTTGATCTCGTCGCACAGCTGCACGAAATCCTTGATGGTGCAGAAATGGATGTTGGCGGTGTCGTACCAGGTCGCCGGCAGGTTCTCCGTGCGCGGCATGTGGCCGCCGATCAGGAGCTGGAGGCGCATCTTCCAGAAGCCGAAATTCGGGAACGAGACGATGGCGCGGCGGCCGATGCGCAAGAGGTTCTCCAGCACGACCTTGGGCTGGCGCGTCGCCTGCAGCGTCTGCGACAGGATCACGTAGTCGAAGGCATCGTCGGGATAATTGACGAGGTCGGTATCGGCATCGCCCTGCACCACCGCGAGGCCCTTGGCCACGCAGCGGTTGACGCCCTCGCGCGACAATTCGATGCCGCGGCCGTCGATGCCGCGGCTCTCCAGCAATTGCAGCAGATCGCCCTCGCCGCAGCCGACATCGAGCACCTTGGAGCCGGGCTTGACCATTTCGGCGACCAGCCGATGGTCGGCGCGAACCTGGCTGTTGTGTGCGGCGGCGAGGCCGCCCAGCGGCAGCACTTCCTGGACGGACATGATCAGGAATCCTTGCTTGTCAGGCCGCGCGCCTTGCCCGCCGATTGCAGGAAGGCGCGGGAGATGTCGAAGAATTCGGGCACGTCGAGCAGGAAGGCGTCGTGGCCGCGATCGGTCTCGATCTCGGCGAACGACACCCGCGCGCTCGACGCATTCAGCGCATGCACCAGCGCGCGCGATTCCGAGGTCGGGAATAGCCAGTCGCTGGTGAAGGAGACGACGCAGAAACGCGTCTGGATCCCCGCGAACGCCTTCGCCAGCACGCCGCCATGGTCGGCGGCGATGTCGAAATAGTCCATCGCGCGCGTCAGATAGAGATAGCTGTTGGCATCGAAGCGCTCGACGAAGGACGAGCCCTGGTAGCGCAGATAGGATTCGACCTGGAAGTCGGCGTCGAACGAGAAGGTCGGCAGCTCGCGGTCCTGCATGCGGCGGCCGAACTTGCGGTGCAGGGCGGCATCCGAGAGATAGGTGATGTGCGCGGCCATCCGCGCCACCGCTAGCCCGCGATGCGGGTGGATGCCGTGATCGGCATAGCCGCCATTGTGCCAGTCGGGATCGGCCATCACGGCCTGGCGGCCGAGTTCGTGGAAGGCGATGTTCTGCGCCGAGTGACGCGTCGCGCAGGCAATGGCCAGCGCGGAGAACACGCGCTGCGGATAGGCCGCGGTCCATTGCAGCACCTGCATCCCGCCCATCGAGCCGCCGACCACCGCGAACAGCGTGTCGATGCCGAGCCGGTCGATCAGCATCGCCTGCGCGCGCACCATGTCGGGGATGGTGATGACGGGGAAATCCAGGCCCCACACCTTGCCGGTCGCGGGATTGATCGAGGCCGGCCCGGTCGAGCCCATGCAGCCGCCGATCACGTTGGAGCAGATGATGAAGTAGCGACCGGGATCGAGCGGACGGCCGGGGCCGACCAGCGTCTCCCACCAGCCGGGCTTGCCGGTGACCGGATGGATGTTGGCGACATGCTGGTCGCCGGTCAGCGCGTGGCAGATCAGGATCGCGTTGGAGCGATCCGCATTGAGCTCGCCATAGGTCTGGTAGGCGATCTGGAACGGCGAGAGATCGACGCCGCAGTCGAGCCGCAGCGGCTGGTCGGCACCGAACTGCGCGACCTGCGAACTGGGATGATCGACCTCGTGCGAGCGATCGTCGGCACTGATCGCGGGACTGGGGACGGACTTGACGCCAACCATCATCGACCTCGTTTGCGACGGCGCTGCACCGAAGCTGACATCAGGCCATGAAAAACCCGGCCTGAACGATAGGTTCGGCCGGGATCGGAAGCGTCCCCGGCCTGTTTAGCGAGTTTTTTAACGTGGCTGCAAGCCGGCCGGCTCAAATGACCACGGAACAGATAAAACCTAGCGGTTTGGGCGGTTTTCGTCAAGACGCGGTCCGGATTAGGCTGAATCGTCCGTGTCATCCCGGCAAACGAAAGCGTCATTTCTCTTTGCTTTCACTGTCCCGACTGCCTAATCAGGGACATCCCCTGTCGGAACCATCAACAGCCAGACAATGTCCCAACGCCCGCCCGCACCACCATCGCTGCAGGAATTGCGCAAGGAGATCGACGCGATCGATGCGGAGATGCATCGCCTTCTGATGGCGCGCGGCGACATCATCGACCGCCTGATCCAGGTCAAGCAGACCCAGGAGGTCGGCTCGGCGTTCCGCCCGGCGCGCGAGGCCGCGATGATGCGCGATCTCGTACAACGCCATCGCGGCATCCTGCCGCTCGACACCGTCGAGAGCATCTGGCGCGTCATCATCTCGACGTTCACTTACGTCCAGGCGCCGTTCTCGGTGCATGCCGACATCTCGGTGAGCGAGCCCGCGATGCGCGATTCCGCGCGCTTCCATTTCGGCTTCACCGTGCCCTATGTCGCGCATTTCAGCGCGCAGGCGGCGGTCGAGGCGGTCGCGAAATCCAAGGGCGACCTTGCGCTGGTCTCGGCCACCGCCAGCCGCACGCCGTGGTGGCTGGAGCTCGAGGCCGCGGGCGCGCCCAAGATCATCGCGCGGATGCCGTTCGTCGAGCGCGCCGACCATCCGGCGGCGATGCCGGTGTTCGCGGTCTCGCGCGTCCCGGACAGCGCCCTGGTGACCGAGGTCGAGACCTTCAGCGTGCGCGTCTCGGGCTGGAACGCCGAGGTGGCGCGCGCTCTGTCGCCGCTCGCCGAGATCGTGGCCGTGCCCGACACCGCCTTCGACGGCGCGGCGCTGCTGGTCTCGGTCACCAGCGACACGACCATCGACAGGATCAGGGCTGCCCTGATCGCAGCGGGGGCCTCGGTGCGCTCCACGGCCCTCGTCGGCAGCCACGCAACGCGCTATACGGTGCCCCCGACCGGGCAAAAATCGTAGATCGCGAACCGCTCGCGCCACTTTCGGAGTTGAAGATGTCCCGCCCCGTGCCGAATCCCGGCATTCTCGAGATTGCGCCCTACACGCCCGGCAAGAGCCCGGTGCCGGAGCCGGGCCGCAAGATGTTCAAGCTCTCGGCCAACGAGACGCCGTTCGGGCCCTCGCCCAAGGCGATCGAGGCGTTCAAGAGCGTGGCCACGCATCTGGAGGACTATCCGGAAGGCACCTCGAAGGTGCTGCGCGAGGCGATCGGCCGCGCCTTCGGCCTCGATCCCAATCGCATCATCTGCGGCGCCGGCTCCGACGAGATCCTCAATCTGCTCGCCCACACCTATCTCAGCCATGGCGACGAGGCGATCTCGACCACGCACGGCTTCCTGGTCTACCCGATCGCGACCATGGCGGTGGGCGCGAAGAACGTGGTCGCGGCCGAGAAGAACCTCACCACCGATGTCGACGCCATCCTCAAGGCGGTGACGCCGAAGACCAAGCTGGTCTGGCTCGCCAATCCCAACAACCCGACCGGGACCTATATCCCGTTCGACGAGGTCAAGCGGCTGCGCGCCGGCCTGCCCTCGCACGTGCTGCTGGTGCTGGACGCCGCCTATTCCGACTACGTCTCGCGCAACGATTACGAGATGGGGATCGAGCTCGTCGCCACCACCGAGAATACCGTGGTGACGCACACCTTCTCCAAGATCCACGGTCTCGCCGCGCTGCGCGTCGGCTGGATGTTCGGCCCCGAACACGTCATCGACGCCATCAACCGCATCCGCGGGCCCTTCAACGTGTCGGCCCCGGCGATGTACGCCGCGGTCGCCGCGATCGAGGACACCGCGCATCAGGCGATGTCGAAGCAGTTCACCGAGACCTGGCGCAACCGTCTCGCCGAGGAGATCGGCAAGCTCGGCCTGAAGGTCACCCCCGGCGTCGCCAATTTCGTGCTGATCCACTTCCCCGAGACCGGCAAGACCGCCGACGAGGCCGACGCGTTCCTGACCAGGCGCGGCCTCGTGCTGCGCGCGCTGAAGAACTACAACCTGCCGCATTCGCTGCGCATGACCATCGGCACCGAGGAGGCCAACCGCCTCGTCATCGAGGCCCTGCGCGACTTCATGGCGGGCAAATGAGCGATCGGGCACCGCACTTCCGGCGCGTGGCGCTGATCGGCTTCGGCCTGATCGGCGGCTCGATCGCGCGCGCTGCGAAGCTGAAGGGCCTCGCCGGCGAGATCGTCACCACCGCGCGCTCCGAGAAGACGCGGGCGCGGGTGGCCGAACTCGGCATCGTCGACGACGTCGTGGCGACCAATGCGGAGGCCGTGACCGACGCCGATCTCGTCATCCTCTGCATTCCGGTCGGCGCCTGCGGCGCGGTGGCGCAGGAGATCGCCGGCCATCTGAAGCCGGGCGCGATCGTCTCCGACGTCGGCTCGGTCAAGGGCGCGATCGTCCGGGACATGTCGCCGCATCTGCCTGACACCATCCACTTCGTGCCGGCGCATCCGGTCGCGGGCACCGAACATTCCGGGCCCGATTCCGGCTTCGCCGAGCTCTTCATCAACCGCTGGTGCATCCTCACCCCGCCCGAGGGCGTCGATGCGGCCGCGACCGATCGCCTGCGCGCGTTCTGGGCGGCGATGGGCGCCAGGGTCGAGATCATGACGCCGGATCACCACGATCTCGTGCTCGCGATCACCAGCCATCTGCCGCATCTGATCGCCTACACCATCGTCGGCACCGCCGACGAGCTGGCGCAGGTGACGGAATCCGAGGTGATCAAGTTCTCCGCCGGCGGCTTTCGCGACTTCACCCGCATCGCGGCCTCCGACCCGACGATGTGGCGCGACGTCTTCCTCGCCAACAAGGATGCCGTGCTGGAGATGCTCGGCACCTTCACCGAGGATCTCGCGAAACTCACCCGCGCCATCCGTCGCGGCGACGGCGAGGCGCTGTTCGACCATTTCACCCGCACCCGCGCCATCCGCCGCGGCATCGTCGAGATCGGCCAGGATTCGGCGGCGCCCGATTTCGGCCGGCTGGCGGCGATCAAGAAGCCTTAGCGCCTCCGCGTCTCTCCGCCTCATTGCGAGGCGCGAAGCGACGAAGCAATCCAGGCTGCCTCCTCGGAGAAGGTCTGGCTCGCTTCGCTTGCAACGACGAAAAGTCTCAATACAGCGGCGGAATCTGCCCGACCTTGATCGGGCCGAGCAGCACGGCGCCATCGGCGAATTTCAGTGGGAAGCTGCGGGCCTTGCGGCCCTCCAGCGTGCTCTCGGTGCCGATCGAATTGATGCCGGCTGCGACGCCGGCATTGGCGTTCTGCTTGATGACCTTGCCGAGACCGGGCACCGCGCGGTCGAGCGCGCCGAACAGATTGTTCAAATCCTGCGACTTCACGCCGGGCGCGACGCGATCGAGCGTCGCCTGCGGCACGCCCTCCTCCAGCATCTTCTCGATGCCGAGCGCCGGGATCACGCGTTCGAGTCCGGTCACCGTCATCTGCAACTCGCCGTCGAGCCGTCCGTTCGCGGAGAGGCCGAGCGTGCCGGCCGCGACCGCGATCATCTCGCCCTGCTGGATGCGCGACTGCACGATCTCGATATGGCCGCCGGCGGCCTGGATCTCGCGGAAGCGCTGCGGCCACGGCTTCGGCGTGAGGTCGGACAGGCCGGTGATCTTGGCGCGGGTGTCCGCCTCGAACGGCTCGGCGAGCAGCGGATGGACGCCCTGGATGCTGCCCTGCGCGACATGCAGCACGGTCTCGATGACGGGATGATCGGTGGTCGAGCCTTCCGCGAGCCGGCCATGCAGTTCGACCTGCCTGGCGCGCGCCATCGGGACCTGCACCGCGCCGTCGACGCGATTGACGCTGGGATCGTCGAACACGATCGAGCCGCGGTTCGGCACGGCCGGCAGGCCGACCACGCTGCTGCGGCCCTTGCTCCAGTTCACCATGAACGTCGTCTGCGTCACGCCGTCGGTGAGCGTCGCGGGTGCCGCGAATTCGGCGATGACGAGCTTGGGATCATAGACCTGGGCGACGACGAGGATGTTGTCGAGCTTCGCCGTGAACGGCGTCTTGCTGGCGTTCTGCGACACCAGGCTGACGCTGGCGCCGGAGCACTGCACCTCGAAGCGGAATGGAAAGCCCGCGATGGACCGTTTGGCGCAATCATAGATGCGGCCGGCCTTGGCCTCCTGGGCGCGCCACGCATCGGCCGCGATTTCGGCCTGCGAGGCCGCATAGAACCAGAAGCCGCTCCACGCCGCGGCGAGGATCAGGACGAGGACGGGGGCGATGAAGAGGCCCCAGCGGGAGCGCCGGCCAGCGGCGACGGTCATATTGGACATGCGGCGACCCTTTGGCTCCCGATTGGGGCAAATGTAAGCGAGGCGGCCCCCGTTCGAAAGGCGGAGAATTCACTTCGCCTGACGGCAGGCATCTGGTAGCCCTCCCGGCCATGTCGGAAATCACCGTTCCTTCCGTCACCACCGCCAAGGGCGACCTCTGGGTGTTCGGCTACGGCTCGCTGATGTGGCGGCCGGGCTTCGCCTTCGAGGAGCGCGTCGCGGCGCGCCTGGTCGGCGAACATCGCGCGCTCTGCGTCTATTCCTTCGTGCACCGCGGCACCCCGGAAAAGCCGGGCCTCGTGCTCGGGCTCGACCGCGGCGGCGCCTGTCGCGGCATCGCCTTCCGGGTCGCGGAAAAGAACCGTGCGGAGGTGGTCGCGTATCTGCGCGCGCGCGAGCAGGTGACGTCGGTCTATCGCGAGGTGATGCGTTCGGTGTGGCTGGAGAACGAGGCGCGCGAGCGCGTCTCCGCCCTCGCCTACGTGGTCGATCGCGGCCATGTGCAATATGCCGGCCGCCTGTCGCTCGCCGAACAATATCGCCACGTCATCCAGGGCCACGGCCAGTCCGGCGCCAATCGCGACTACGTGACCGCCACGGTCAAGGCGATCGAGGCCGAAGGCTTCCGCGACACGCAATTGCATCAGCTCGCATCGATGCTGCACGGGGATGCGCAGTCCCTGCACGCTCCCGAGGATGATCGCGAGAATCGCTAGCCCGCGGACGGCGCGTAGCTCGGCGAACTGCCGATCAGCTGTTCCTGCTCCTTGCGGCCCGCTTCGACGAGACGGCCGGTCGCCTCCTCGATGGCGGTCTGCACGCGGGCGAGGAATTCGTCCTTGGGAAGGCCGGGCGGCAGCGGATCGAGGAACTCCACCACCAGCGTCCCGGGATAGCGCATGAAGGTGCGGCGCGGCCAGAACAGGCCGGAATTGAGCGCGATCGGCAGGCATTGCACGCCGCAGGACGAGTAGATCTGCGCAAAGCCGGTCTTGTAGTCGGCCGGTGCGCCCGGCGCCCGGCGCGTGCCTTCCGGGAAGATCACCAGCTGCGCGCCGCCGCGCACCGCCTCGCGCGCCCGCCGCGTCATGTCCAGCAGCGCCTTCACGCCGGCATTGCGATCGATCGCGATCATGCCGGTCTTGACCAGGAATTGGCCGAACACCGGGATCTGCATAAGCTGGCGCTTGAGAATGAAGATCGGCCGCTGGAAGAATCCCGGCAGCACGAAGGTCTCCCAGAACGACTGGTGCTTGGCCACGATCAGCAGCGGGCCCTGCGGGATCTTGTCCCGGCCGCGGAATTCGACCCTGATGTTGCAGATCACGCGCATCAGGACCAGCGTGGCCCTTGCCCACCATTCGGCCACCGTCAGCATCGCCCGCGGCGGCAGCAGGAAGGTCGGGATCGCAACGATCGCAAGACAAACGAGCACGGCGTAGAACAGCACGTTGAACAGGAGCGAGCGCAGGAAAATCGAAAACATCGGCGATCCGATCAATGGCCGGTCAGCCGGCCTGTGCGGTGGCGGGCCGCTTGTGCTGCAGCCCGGGAGGCTGCTCCGACATCTCGGGCGAAAGGTCAATCCCGAAATCCTCCAGCCGCACCCTGAGCTCGGCGGCGAGATATTTGACATATTCGGACATCAGCAGCCGCAGGGTGGACGCCGAGGTCCACCACGGCTCCTCGCGCCATTTCTCGCCGACCACCGCGAACGGGATCAGCGGCGTCTGCGGCATCGCATGCGAGAATTCAACCAGCGCACGCGGCATGTGGTAGTTCGAGGTGACCACGATCAGCGACCGGAAGCCGCGCTCATGCGCCCAGCGCCGCGCCTCGGCGGCGTTGCCGCGGGTCGAGAGCGCGGTGCGGTCGAGGTCGACGCAGCAGGTCATGAAGGACTGGTTCTCCGGCAGCGTGCGCGAGATGTCGCTCGCCGTGGAGGTGGGGTGCACGCCCGAAATCAACAGCCGCCGGCCATAGCCGGCCGCCAGCAGTTCCATCGCGTCCGACACCCGCGACGAGCCGCCCGTCAGCACCACGATCCCGTCTGCCTTGCTGTCCGGCGCGATCTCGGCACCACGCAGCTGCGACAGGAACGCGACGAAACCGGCCGCCGCGCCGACAAAGGCGAGCGCGAACGTCGACACCAGCGCCGCGCGCAGCCAGCCGCGCGGCGGTAGAGGCGATCGATCGGCGGTCGGCGAGATCATGCGAGGGCGGTCATCCTTTCCCGGATGATTTTAAAAGGTTTTGAGGCGAAGTGGAGTCCGGTCTGGCGGGCTCTCTGCGAACGCAATGGACCACAACTCGACCCGCATCGGCGGTGCGCTCCCTCGCCCCGCTCGCGGGGAGAGGCGAAGAAACCTCAATCCACATCGTTGAGCGTCGCGAACAGCGTCTGGCGCGAGGCGACGGCGGTGACGGCGCCGATCAGCACGGCCTGCACGGCGAGCACGATGTAGCCGGAGGGCCGCAGCGAGAAGGTGCCGAGCAGCGCCGCGAACTGGTCGCCGACAGGCGTGCCGGAAAACCAGCCGGCGATCGACTCGGAGAAGCCGAACAGCAGCATGGCGATGCCGCCGCCGATCAGGCCGCCTTCGAGCCCGAGCCTGAGGAAATGGCGCAGGAAGCGGTTGGCGATATAGCGGTCGCCGGCCCCGACGAAATGCAGCACCTCGACGATCGGCCGGTTCGCCGCCATGGCGCCGCGGGTCGCGAACGACACCGAGATGATGGTGGCGACGATGACGAGCGCGAGGATGCCGAGACCGGCGAGCACGGTCGCGTTGGTCATCGAGCGCATGCGCTCGATCCAGGCGCGGTGATCGTCGACGCTGGCGCTCGGCGCGACCTGGGCGACGCGGGCACGCAGGGCGGCGAGATCGAGCGGCGTGCCGGGCTGCACGCGCGCGATGATCATGCGCGGCACCGGCAGATCGTCCATCGACAGGCCGGTGCCGAGCCAGGGCTCGAGCAGCTTGCCGGACTCGTCCTTGCTGAACGGCCTGACCTCGACGATGCCGGCCTGCGCGCGCATCGCCTCGGTCACGGCAGCGGTGTCCCGCTCGATGTCGCGTCCGGTCTGCGGGCGGACCTGGATGGTGATCTCGCTCGCGACATCCGACTGCCATTCGGCGGCGGAGGCGCTGACCAGCAGCACGGTGCCCGTGGTCATCGAGGCGAGGAAGGTCATGATCGCGACGACGGCGACCAGCGCGCGGCCGTGGATCGAGGCGCGGGGCACGATCGGCGACATGTTGCGCGCCCGCGCAGGAAGCTGCGGACGCTCCTGTCCGAGGTCGACCAGCACGCCGCGCTCGTCGGTCCTATTCATAGACGTGCAGCCGTCCCTGGTGAAGCACCAGCCGCCGCGCCTCGTACTGGTCCATCAGGCCGATATCGTGGGTGGCGATGATGACGGCGGTGCCGGACTTGTTGAGCTCGATGAACAGCCGCAGCAGGCGGCGGCCGAGCGTCGGGTCGACGCTGCCGGTCGGCTCGTCCGCGAGCAGGAGCTGCGGCCGCGAGATCACGGCGCGCGCGATCGCGGCGCGCTGCTTCTCGCCGCCCGACAGGATCGGCGGCAGCGCGTCCATGCGGTCGCCGAGGCCGACCCAGCGCAGCAGGTCGATGACCTCCTTGCGATAGCTCGACTCGCTGCGGCCCATCACGCGGAACGGCAGCGCGACGTTCTCGTAGGTGGTCATGTGGTCGAGCAGCCGGAAATCCTGCAGCACGATGCCGATGCGCCGTCGCAGATTGGCGATCTCGTCCTTGCCGAGTTGGGAGATGTCATGGCCGAACAGATTGATCAGGCCGCGGGTCGGCCGGTGGGAGAGGAACAACAGGCGCAACAGCGAGGTCTTGCCGGCGCCGGACGGGCCGGTGAGGAACTGGAAGGAATGCGCCGGGATCTGGAAGTTGAGGTCGCGCAGGATCTCCGGCCCCAGACCGTAACGCAATCCGACATTTTCGAACCGAACCAAGCTCAGCTCCGTTCGAGAGGAGGCAGACGCAGGGCCGCACCCCGCCCTGCGCGATCAGCGGGTTGTGACGCCGTTATGGTTTCCGGTTCGTTAACGGTCGCCCTGTAGCATCCAGGGTGCCCGGTTCCGTGCAGCGGGGCCATCTTTAGATCCGTCCATGCATCAAGGCTCGGCCATGCATATCGTCTGCCCTCATTGTACGACATCCTACGCCATCAAGCTTTCGAGCCTGGGGCCGAACGGGCGGACGGTACGTTGCTCCCGCTGCAAGGAGACCTGGGTCGCGCATCCCGACGACGCCATCGAGGAGGCGCCGGTTCCCGCCATGGCCGCGACCGCGCAGGCCGCCGACCAGTCCGACCTGGCCGAGCAATGGAACGCCTACGCCAAGGACGAGCAGGCCACCGAGACACCGGTGGTCGAAAGTCCCTCGATCGCAGCCGACTGGCCCGAGGAGAACGCCGCGGAGACCGAGGACGAGTGGTCCGCGGCCGCCCGGGCCGTCGAGGAAGACACGACGGTTGCGAAGCATCAGTCCTGGTTCAGCGGCCTGTTCAGCCGGCGCGGCGCCCGGGTGCGGCGGCAGACCCCCGCCGCTCCGGAGCGGAAATCCTATTTCGGGCTGCCGACGGCCTGCGCCGCGATGGGCGCACTGGTGCTGGCCCTGATCGTCTGGCGCGGCGATGTGGTGCGCCTGCTGCCGCAGACCGCCTCCTTCTACAAGCTGGTCGGGCTCGATGTGAATTTGCGTGGCCTCGCGTTTCGGGACGTGAAACTGTCGAGCGAGACCGTAGATGGTAAGCAGGTGCTGGTGATCGAGGGCTCGATCGTCGGCCAGGGCAAGAAGCCGCTCGACATCCCCCGCCTGCGCTTCGCCGTCCGCGACGCCCAGGGCGCGGAAATCTACGCCTGGAACACCGTGCTGGAGCAGACCGTCCTGCAGCCGGGCGAGCGCGCGTTTTTCCGCTCCCGCCTCGCCTCGCCGCCGCCGGAAGGCCGCAATATCGACGTTCGCTTCTTCAACCGGCGCGACATCGCCGGCGGCAACGCATAGTCGATCCAAGGGTCCCGCGCGGAAGTTTGTTCAGGTTCGCCCCATGCCGAAAATTCTGATTGCCGACGACGAGGATTCGATGCGCCAATTGGTGGCGCGCGCCATCGCCATGGACGGCCACGAGGTCGTGACCGCGCAGGATGGCGCCGAGGCGCTGGAGATCCTGACGCGCGAGGATGGCGCCTTCGATCTGCTGCTCACCGACATCCAGATGCCCGTCATGGACGGCATCGCGCTGGCGCTCTCGGCCGCGCGCGATTTCCCCGATCTGACCATCCTGCTGATGACCGGCTTCGCCGATCAGCGCGAGCGCGCCTCGAACCTGAACGCGCTGGTGCATGACGTCGTCACCAAGCCGTTCTCGGTGGCCGACATCCGCACGGCGGTCGCGGACGCGCTGGCGGCGAAGAAGAAGTAGCGGCGGCTACACATTCCCCTGGATGCCCCGCGAAAGCGGGGCATCCAGTACGCCGCAGCCTGTCGGCTTATTCACAGCCGTCTCTGGAACACTGGGTCGCCCACCCCAGTGCGCAAGTGCGCACAAGGCGGGCGATGACACCGGGTGTGCCGCTCAAAAATCCTTCAACAGCCGCTCGAGATAGTCGAGCTCGAGCTGCGGACGGGCGGGATCGCTGAAGCGGCGGCGCAATTCTTCGAGGATGCGGCGGGCCCGCTGGGCGTCGATCTCGCCAGGAATCTTCACCGTGTAATCGTCGCTGTAATCCTTGCCGCGCAGCGGCCGACCGAGCGGATCGGTGCGTTCGCCATTGCCCTGCTGGCGGCCGACCGCCTGGCCGGGACCATCGCCATCCCCAGGCTCCTGGCCGTCGCCGTTCTGCTGCCCGCCCATGGAATCGGCGAGATCCTGCATGCCCTTGCGCAGCGCGTCGATGGCCTTGCCCTGCGAGGCCGTCGCGCCGTCCGCATCGCCCTCACCGATCTGGCTGCCGGCATCGCCCATGGCGTTCTCGGCGGCATCGAAACCGTCCTCGCCATCCTGGTCGCCGTCCTGTCCCTGACCCTGCTGGCCTTGCTGACCCTGCTGCCCGGGCTGCTTCTGGCCACGCTGGCCCTTGCCGTCCTGCTGCATGCCCATTTCGGCAAGCTTCTTCTTCAGGGCCTCGAGCCGCTTCTTCAGCTGCTCCTGCCGGTCCTGAATGTCCGAGGAGCCCTCGCGCGAGGCCGAGGAATCCTTGGGATCGGGATAGAGATACTTCTCCATGTCCCGGATCGCCTTGGACTGCTGACCGACGCTCTCGTCCGCGTTCTTGTCCTTCAGGCTGTCTGCGGACTGTTTCATCGAGCGGTCGGCGCTGTCGAGCAGCGCATCCAGATTCTGCTGGTCGGTCCGCGATTGGGCGAGACCGGTCGACGGCGCGACGGTGGTCAGCGCCATCAGCAGCACCGCCGCCGCAACCCCGCCCCGCATCGCCATGGCCTGCCGCATCATCAAGATCCGTGTCGTGAGGCCATTCACAGAGCCATTCATGGGGCCATCTTCCCCTGGGATTCGCGCCAGGTCCTGAGCTCCTGACGGAGCGCCTCCTGCTGCCGCGCGAGGTCGTCCAGCTGTTCGGTGGTGGCGCCGCGCGTCTTCTGCCGCAATTCGCGCGACTTGCGCAGGATCTCGGCGACCTTGGGCGGCAACGGCTTGGCGCCGCGCTGGCCGCGCTTGGAGTCCTTGCTCTGCCGGTCGGTCTCGTCGCGGAGCGCATTCTGCTCGCGCAGGAGATCGTTGAGCTCGCGGGCGATCTCGTCCATTTCGCGCTGCTCGGCACTGGGCGGCCCGGGCGGCCGTTCCAGCAGGCGCGCCAGCCGGTCGAGTTCGCGGGCGGCGGCATCGCGGTTGCCGCGCTGGATCAGGCGCTCGATCCGCTTCATCTGGTCTTCGAGGCCGACCGCCGGCCGCGCCAGCGGATTGTTGCGCATCTGCTGGGCGAATTGTTTCATGTAGTTGTCGAGCGCGGTGCGCAGATTGTCCATGAGCTTCTTGAGCTCTTCGTCGCTGGCGCCGCGCTGCAGGGCCTGCTTGAGCGCCTCCTGGGCGGCGCGCAATGCCTTGTCGACATCGCTGGTGTTGCCGTCCTCGATCGTCAATGCGAGCGCCCACAGGCTCGCCACGACCTCGCGGAGGGAATCGTCGGTGCGCGCCGCCTCGAGCTGCCGCGCGACGCTGTGGAGCCCGAGATACTGCCCGGTCTCCGGCATGAACATGTCGGGCGCGATCATTAGCGCATCGAGCGCGGCATAGACGTCGGAATTCTTGTTGGCATCGAGCGCGAGAATGCGGCGCTGCTCGATCAGCGCGCGGGCGAGCGGCTTGGTGAACAACCGGCCCGGCAGGCGCATGTTGAAGGGCTCGCTCTTCGCCTCGTTGCCGGCCTCGTCCTTGGCCGTGAGGGTCAGCGTGACGTCGGCGCCGGAATAGGGATCCTCGCTGAGGTCCTTCACCATCTGGCCGACCGCGTTGCGGGTCCGCGCATTGGGCAGCGTCAACGGAAATTGCGGCGGCTGGAACAGCGGACGCGCAGCCTTCGCGTCCGCCTCCCTGCTCTCATTGCCGTCCGCCGCGCGGGGCACGAACTGCGCTTCGGCGCCGGTGACGCCGTAATCGTCCTCGATCTTGTAGGAAAGCTGCAATCCGCCATAGGCCTGCCGCTCCGGATCCTTGGCGAGCGCGATGCTCGGCGGCCGGTCCCGCGTCGCCGCGAAGGCCCATTGCGGCTGGCCCGAGGGCGCGCGGACCTGGGCCGTACCGTCGGCCGCGATCGTGAAATGCCGTTCGCTGGTGCCCTTCGGCGCGGCCTCGGTGGGCGCAACCTCCTTGAGCCCGCCGGACACGGCGACGTCCAGATTTCCGCCGGAGGAGCGCACGATCAGGGTCGCGCCGGCGGGAACCGCGAGCGGGCCCGAGGGCGGCAACGAAGCGGCCTCCTTGTTGGCGGCCGACAGGATGATCGGCGGCTTGCCGGTGTAGAGCGGCGGCGTCACCCAGGCATCGACGCGCACATTGCTCGGCGCCAGCACGCCGTTCCAGTTGAAGGCGGCCCCGAGCCGCATCGCACGCTCGTCACCGGCCGCGAAGAAGGTCGCGACCAGCATCACCATGACGAGTGCGCGCAGCGCCCAGGGGTCGTGCAGCGGCAGCCGCGGATGCGGCAGGCCGGCCCGCACGCGCTTGAGCGAGGCCAGCGTCCGCTCGCGCTGCGCCTGCCACAGCGCCTGGGCGACCGGATCCTGCGAGCTCAAAGTATCCGTGAGCGTGGTGGCGGGGCGGTGGCGGACGCCGGAGCCGCGATCGAGCCGGGCCAGCGCCTCGGCACGGCTCGGCCAGCGGAAACGAATCAGGGGGAACAGCGCGGCGATCGCGACGCCGGCAAAGATCAGGAGACCGATGGCGCGGGCCAGGAACGGCAGCGCGAGCCAGAGCCCGGCCCAGGAGACCACGAGAAACAGGCCGATGACGGTCAGCAGCCGTGCCAAACCGGGCCAGGCACGCTCCCACGCGATGGCATAGGTGGCCCGTTGCAGGGCCTGCGCCAGCTTCAGCCGCGACAGAGCGTCGCCATCGCGGATCGGGTCTGACGGGTCGGGGGTGACGCCGTTCAATCAGCTCTCCAGGTTGCCCGGAGAGGAAAGCCTAGCACAACGGCAGCACTGAGGCATCCGTTCGTGCACGGGAGCGCCCGCTTTTCCCGCATAACACGAGGACGTGACTGGCCGGGCGCAACCCCGTAGTTTCCGCCTCGCCCTTCCCAACGAAAGAAAGAGGAACGCCATGGACAAGAAGATGCACGACAAGGGCCTGGAAGTCCGCAAAGCGGTGCTGGGCGAAGCCTATGTCGAGAACGCGCTGAAGAACGTCGACGATTTCAACCGTCCGTTCCAGGAAATGCTGAACGAATATTGCTGGGGCACGGTCTGGGGCCGCGAGGAACTGCCGCGCAAGACCCGCAGCATGCTCAACATCGCGATGATCGCGATCCTCAACCGCCAGCACGAGTTTCGCGCGCATCTGAAGGGCGCGCTGACCAACGGCGTCACCCGCGACGAGATTCGCGAGATCCTGATGCAGGTCGCGATCTATGGCGGCATGCCCGCCGCCGTCGACAGCTTCCGCATCGCGCGCGAAGTGTTCGCCGAGATCGACAAAGCCTGAGCCAAATCAACGACAATCAACCTATCGCTCCGTCATTGCGAGCGAAGCGAAGCAATCCAGGATCCCTCCGCAGAGACGGCCTGGATTGCTTCGTCGCTTCGCTCCTCGCAATGACGACAGGGAGGACATCACACCATGGACATCGGATTCATCGGCCTCGGAAACATGGGTTTTCCGATGGCCCGGCGGTTGATCGAGGCCGGCCACAGGCTCGTCGTGTTCGATACCCGCAAGGAGGTCGTCGAGACGCTGGTGGCGCGCGGTGCGACGGCTGCGACATCGCCGAAGGATGTCGCCGATCAGGTCGAGACCGTGATGGCGAGCCTGCCATCGCTGCAGGCCTCGCTCGAGGTCGCGACCGGCGCGAACGGCGTGATCGAGGGCAGGCGCGCCAGGCGCTTCATCGATCTATCCACCGTCGGCTCCCAGATGGCGACGAAGATCCACGGCCTGCTGGCAAGGAACAACATCGTGCAGATCGACTCTCCGGTCTCCGGCGGCGTCGGCGGCGCCGAGAAGGGCACACTGGCGGTGATGGTGTCCGGGCCGAAAGCGGAATTCGACCTGGTGAAGCCCGCGCTCGAGGTGATCGGCAAGCTGTTCTTCATCGGCGAGAAGCCGGGCGCGGCGCAGACCATGAAGCTCGCCAACAATTTCCTGTCGGCCACCGCGATCGTGGCGACCTCGGAAGCGGTGGTGATGGGCGTCAAGGCCGGGCTGGATCCCGCCGTGATGATCGACGTCATCAATGCCGGCTCGGGCATGAACACCGCCAGCCGCGACAAGTTTCCGCGCTCGGTCCTGCCCCGCAGCTTCGATTTCGGCTTCGCCACCGGGCTGATGGTGAAGGACGTGCGGCTGGCGCTGGAGGAAATGAAGCAGCTCGGCCTGTCGATGGAGGTCGCCGATGCCGTCGGGCGCCTGTGGGAGACCGTGATCAGCGCGGAAGGCGCGGACTCGGACTTCACGGCGGCCATCAAGCCGATCGAGAAGAAGGCGGGCGTGATCGTGGGCGGAAAAACCTAGCCGCCGCGGAGAAAAGCCGGACAGCCAGTTTTTCTTAACAAATTCAACGGGCTGCATCTTGCAGCCCGTTTCGGACGGCGCCCCCCAATTTTACTTTGCATGGGGTTGTTTTTCGACCCTGGCCGAAGGCTCACAGCCAGGGGGCCGGCGTGTCCATCGCGATCAGCTGCTCGACCTCGATGCGCGGACGCACCACGGCGTACTGGTCGCCCTTCACCAGCACCTCGGGCACCAATGGCCTTGTGTTGTAGGTGCCGGCCTGCACCGCGCCATAGGCGCCTGCGGTCATGATGGCGATGAGATCGCCCGGCTTCGGAACCGGCATTGCGCGGTCGAGCGCGAGATAGTCGCCGGTCTCGCAGACCGGACCGACGATGTCCGCCCGGATGGTGGCCGCGCCCTCGGCCGGCTGCGTCACCGGCAGGATGTCGTGATGGGCCTCGTACAGCGTCGGGCGGATCAGATCGTTCATCGCGGCGTCGATGATGACGAAGGTCTTGCCGTCGCCATGCTTCACATAGATCACCTTGGCGACGAGAATGCCGGCATTGCCGACGATCATGCGGCCCGGCTCGAACATCAGCGTGCAGCCGAGATTGTGGCTGACGCGCCTGACCATGGCGGCATAGGCCTCCGGCTCCGGCGGCGCCTCGCGGTCCATGTGGTAGGGGATGCCGAGGCCGCCGCCGAAATCGACATGGGAGATGTCGTGGCCGTCGGCGCGCAGCGTCTGCACGAAGTCGGCGAGGATGCGGAACGCGGTCTCCATGTTGGAGAGGTCGGTGATCTGGCTGCCGATATGCACGTCGGTGCCCGTCACCTGGATGCCCGGGAGCTTCGCGGCGCGCGCATAGACCGCGCGGGCGTGCACCAGCGGAATGCCGAACTTGTTCTCGGACTTGCCGGTCGAGATCTTGGCATGCGTGCCGGCATCGACATCCGGATTGACGCGCACCGAGATGCGCGCGGTCTTGCCCATCTCGGTCGCGAGCCGGGACAGCAGCTCCAGCTCGGGCTCGGATTCGACGTTGAGGCAGAGGATGTCGGCGGCGAGCGCGGCACGCAGCTCGGCCTCGGTCTTGCCGACCCCGGAGAACACGATCTTGCTGGCGGGAATGCCGGCGGCCAGCGCGCGCTTCAGTTCACCGCCGGAGACGACGTCGGCGCCGGCCCCGAGCTTTGCCAGCGTGCGCAGCACCGACTGGTTGGAGTTCGCCTTCATGGCGTAGCAGACCAGCACCTTCTCGCCCGCGAAAGCGTCGGCGAAGACGCGGTAGTGCCGCTCCAGTGTCGCGGTCGAATAGCAGTAGAACGGCGTGCCGACGGTTGCTGCCAGCTCGGACAGGTTCACTGCCTCGGCGTGCAGCACGCCGTTGCGATAGTCGAAATGGTTCATGGCGTTTGGCTCAATTGCCCCAGCCTATCTGCTGGGTTTGTCGTCCAGGAGCGGGTCGAGGATAAACGGTTTCTTCCGACCCTTGGCGGCCTCTGGGGCGGCTTCCGCGCCACTGGTCGGATTGAACAGGCTCGGCGTCTTCTGGGCTGCGGTCTCGGCTTCTGCGGGCGCGGCGACATTGGCCGTCGACGCATTGGCGGTCGGCGGCAGATCCAGCGGGCCCTTGCGGCCGCAGCCGGCCAGCGCGAGCGCCGTCAAGCTCAGGACAATGATGGCCCACCCCGAACCGGCCGGGCGAGAATGTGACGTCACGACGGGATCCCCACTACGCGGGGCGCACCATACAGAGATTGGCGCGCTCTGGCGAGAGCCGGATGATGATGAAACATCAGCGAAATTTCGTCCTCAGCCCAATTTCCGCTCTTTTTCCAGCCGCCTGGCCCAGGCCTTGGCCTGGGCGGCGACGTTCTTCGGCGCGGTGCCGCCGAAGCTGGTCCGGCTCTTGACCGACGATTCGACCGACAGCACGCCGAGGACCTCCCGGGTGATCTTCGGCTCGATCGCCTGCATCTCCAGAAGCGGCAATTCGTGCAGCGCCAGCCCGCCTTCGGCCGCCTTGGCGACGATGCGGCCGGTGACGTGGTGGGCGTCGCGGAACGGCATCTTCAGCGTCCGCACCAGCCAGTCGGCGAGATCGGTCGCGGTGGCATAGCCCTCCCCCGCGGCCGCCTTCATCTTGTCTTCGTCAGGCACGAGATCGCGAACCATGCCGGTCATGGCACGGATCGCCAGCGACAGCGCCGCAAAGCCCTCCATGGCGCCCTGCTTGTCCTCCTGCATGTCCTTCTGATAGGCGAGCGGCAGGCCCTTCATGACGATGAGCAGGCCGTTCAGCGCGCCGATGACGCGGCCGGTCTTGGCGCGCACCAGTTCGGCGGCATCCGGATTGCGCTTCTGCGGCATGATCGAGGAGCCGGTGGTGAACTTGTCGCTGAGGCGGATCAGACCGACCAGCGGCGAGGTCCAGATCACGATCTCCTCGGCGAAGCGCGACATATGGACGGCGCAGATCGCGGCAGCCGACAGCGTCTCGAGCACGAAGTCGCGGTCGGACACCGCATCGAGCGAGTTCGCCATCGGACGGTCGAAGCCGAGTGCCTTGGCGGTGGCGTGGCGGTCGATCGGGAACGAGGTGCCGGCGAGCGCGGCGGCGCCCAGCGGCGATTCGTTCAGCCGCTTGCGCGCGTCCTGGAAGCGGCCGCGATCGCGCGCGGCCATCTCGACATAGGCGAGCAGATGGTGGCCGAAGGTGACGGGCTGGGCGGTCTGCAGATGCGTGAAGCCAGGCATCACGGTCGCGGCATGCTCCAGCGCGCGCTCGACCAGCGCCTGCTGGAACGCCGCAAGCGCCGCATCGGTCTCGTCGAGGACGTCACGGACATAGAGCCGGAAATCGGTCGCGACCTGATCGTTGCGCGAACGCGCGGTGTGCAGGCGCCCGGCGGCGGGGCCGATCAGCTCGGACAGGCGGCTCTCGACATTCATGTGAATGTCTTCGAGCGAGCGCTTGAACGCGAAGTCGCCCTTGCCGATCTCTGACAGAATCGTGTCTAGACCCTTGCCGATATTTTTCGCATCAGAGGCCGTGATGATGCCCTGTGCGGCGAGCATTGCGGCATGAGCCTTGGATGCGGCAATGTCCTGGGCGAACAGGTGACGATCGACGTCGATCGAGACGTTGATCTCTTCCATGATCTCGTCGGGACGTTCCGAGAACCGGCCGCCCCACATCTTGTTGCTCATGATCCCCTGCTCACGCCTCGTTTGCCGGCCGCTGCCAGCCGTATTAAGAGGCCCCTGATAGCCATATCTGCAGCCGGATGACAAACGATATGCTCGACAAGACGCCCTCCGCCACGCGCCGGGTCCCGATCGTGATCGCCACCGTCCTGGTCGGCGGGCTGGCCGGCTTCGCCGCGCTGTACGGGCTCCGGCAGGGCGGGGCGCCCTCAGGCGATCCGGCGTGCCGGGCGGCAGTGGCGACCGCGTCCCGGATCGCCCCGCTCGCCCATGGCGAAGTGGCCGCCCTGACCATGGCGAGCGCGCCCCTGAAGCTGCCCGACCTCGCCTTCGAGGACGCCGAGGGCAAGCCGAAGAAGCTATCGGACTTCCGCGGCAAGACGCTGCTGGTGAACCTGTGGGCCACCTGGTGCGTGCCCTGCCGGAAAGAAATGCCGGCGCTGGACGAGCTCCAGGGCAAGCTGGCGGGCCCGAATTTCGAGGTGGTCGCGATCAATATCGACACCCGCGACCCCGAGAAGCCCAAAACCTTCCTGAAGGACGCCAACCTGACCCGGCTCGGCTATTTCAACGACCAGAAAGCCAAGGTCTTCCAGGACCTCAAGGCCGTGGGCCGGGCGCTGGGAATGCCGACCTCGGTGCTGGTCGACCCGCAGGGCTGCGAAATCGCGACGATCGCGGGGCCGGCGGAATGGGCGAGCGAAGATGCGCTCAAGCTGATCCGGGCGGCGCTCTAAAATTATGCTGTGACGTTCAGATTGCCGCCAACACCGGGGCCGACATTGGCGAGCGAGGGCTGACCGGCGCCGAGCAGCGTCAGCACGGTGGATTTCTCCATATCCGCGTTCTGCTTCGTCAGCGTCGCCGCGATGTTCGACTGCAGCGCGCCCTGCTGAGCGGCCAGCACGCTGCTGACCATTGCCATCATGTCCATTACGCAAACCCTCGTACCGGGTTCAGCCTAGGGACGATGGGTTAACGCGACATGAATTGTCACGAGGCGAATGCATGTGTTCGCGTCCCGGACGCGGCAGCGTCCCGGGCACGAGACCGGATTACCGCGTCGGCACCGGCTTGGCGCCGCGGTAGTCGTAGAAGCCGCGCTGGGTCTTGCGGCCGAGCCAGCCGGCCTCGACATATTTCACCAGCAGCGGGCACGGACGATATTTGGAGTCGGCGAGGCCCTCGTGCAGCACCTGCATGATCGACAGGCAGGTGTCGAGGCCGATGAAATCGGCCAGTTCCAGCGGACCCATCGGATGATGCGCGCCGAGCTTCATCGCCGCGTCGATCGCCTCGACATTGCCGACGCCTTCATACAGCGTGTAGATCGCTTCGTTGATCATCGGCAGCAGGATGCGGTTGACGATGAAGGCCGGGAAATCCTCGGAGACAGCGACCTGCTTGCCGAGCCGCCCGACGAATTCCTTCGACGTCTCGAAGGTCGCATCGTCGGTGGCGATGCCGCGGATCAGTTCCACCAGTTCCATCAGCGGCACCGGATTCATGAAGTGAATGCCGATGAAGCGTTCGGGCCGGTCGGTGGCGGCGGCAAGGCGCGTGATCGAGATCGAGGACGTGTCGGAGGCGATGATCGCCTCCGGCTTCAGCACCGCACAGAGCTCGTGGAAGATCTTGCGCTTGACGTCTTCCTTCTCGATCGCGGTCTCGATCACGAGATCGCAATCGGCGAGGTCGTCGAGCTTCTCGACCAGGTTGATGCGGGCGATCGCCTTGGCCTTGTCGTCTTCGGCGATGGCCTTCTTGGAGACCTGGCGCGCCAGATTGCCGTTGATGGTGGCCATGCCCGATTTGAGCCGGTCGGCCGAGACGTCGTTGAGCATCACCTCGAAGCCGGCCAGCGCCGCGACATGCGCGATGCCATTGCCCATCTGCCCCGCGCCGATCACGCCGACCTTCTTGATCACTGCCGCCATCATCTCATCCACCGGAACGGCGCGCATCTCGCGCCTGGCTATCCCCGAGCCGGGAGGTCCGATTTAATCAGAACCTTGGCTCGAAACCTAGATTGGATCGCCTTCCCGGCGTGCCCCACGCCAAAGAAAACGTACCAAAAAAGAAACACCGGCCGGAGTTTATGCCTCCGGCCGGTGTTTTTGACGTGCTTTACTTGCCGAGCTTGGCGAGTTCGTCGGTCAGCTCAGGAACCGCCTGGTAGAGATCTGCCACCAGGCCGTAATCGGCGACCTGGAAGATCGGCGCGTCCTCGTCCTTGTTGATGGCGACGATGACCTTGGAGTCCTTCATGCCGGCCAGATGCTGGATCGCGCCGGAAATGCCGACCGCGACGTAGAGTTCCGGCGCCACCACCTTGCCGGTCTGGCCGACCTGCCAGTCGTTCGGAGCATAGCCGGCATCCACCGCGGCGCGCGAGGCGCCGACGCCCGCGCCGAGCTTGTCGGCGAGCGGCTCGATGTACTTGGCGAAGTTCTCGCGGCTCTGCATGGCGCGACCACCGGAGACGATGATCTTCGCCGAAGTCAGTTCGGGACGGTCGCTCTTGGCGACTTCCTCACCGACGAAGGTCGACAGGCCGGGATCGGCCGCCGCCGCGACGCTCTCGACCGGGGCGCTGCCGCCGGCCGCCGCGGCCGCGAAGGTCGAGGTGCGGACCGTGATGACCTTCTTGGCGTCCTTGGACTTCACCGTCTGGATGGCGTTGCCGGCATAGATCGGACGCTCATAAGTGTCGGGCGCGACCACCTTGGTGATCTCCGAGACCTGCATGACGTCGAGCAGGGCGGCGACGCGCGGCATCACGTTCTTGAAGCGCGAGGTCGCGGGCGCGACAATGGCGTCATACGAGGACGCCAGCGAGACGATCAGCGCCGCCAGCGGCTCGGCGAGATCATGCGCATAGAGGTCGCCTTCGGCGACCAGCACCTTGGCGACTCCGGCGAGCTTGGAGGCCGCCTCGGCCGCAGCCTTGGTGCCCTGGCCGCCGCCGGCAACCAGCACGTGGACGTCGCCGCCCAGCTGGGTGGCCGCGGTCAGCGCCTTGTTGGTGGAGTCCTTGAGGACCTCGTGTTCGTGTTCGGCAATCAGCAGAGTCGTCATCAGAGCACTCCGGCTTCGTTCTTGAGCTTCGACACCAGCTCGGCGACGTCCTTGACCTTGACGCCGGCCTTGCGGCCCGCGGGCTCGGCCGTCTTCAGAACTTCGAGACGCGCGGTGATATCGACGCCGTAATCGGCCACGGTCTTCTCGGCGATCGGCTTCTTCTTGGCCTTCATGATGTTGGGCAGCGAGGCGTAGCGCGGCTCGTTGAGACGCAGATCGGTGGTGACGATCGCCGGTCCCTTGAGCTTGACGGTCTGCAGGCCGCCGTCGACTTCGCGGGTGACCTTGAAGTCGCTGCCGTCGACCTCGAGCTTCGAGGCGAAGGTCGCCTGCGACCAGCCCAGCAGCGCGGCCAGCATCTGGCCGGTCTGGTTGCTGTCGTCGTCGATCGCCTGCTTGCCGAGAATGATCAGGCCCGGCTGTTCCTCGTCCGCCACCTTCTTCAGGATCTTGGCGACGGCGAGCGGCTCGACGGTGCCCTCGGCCTTCACCAGGATGCCGCGGTCGGCGCCCATGGCCAGACCGGTGCGGATCGTTTCCGACGCCTGAGCCGGTCCAATGGAGACCACCACGACTTCGGTCGCCTTGCCGGCTTCCTTCAGACGCAGCGCTTCCTCGACCGCGATCTCGTCGAACGGGTTCATGGACATTTTGACGTTGGCGAGTTCAACGCCCGATCCATCGCTCTTGACGCGGACCTTGACGTTGTAATCGACCACCCGCTTTACCGGCACCAAGACCTTCATCGATCCTCTTTCACTTGATTTGGGAGGGGGGTTATCAACTGGCGCGGAACCTAAAGGCCTGATCCGGCCCGGTCAACGCGCGAAAGCGCCTAATTTTGGCCCTCAGAACTGCACGGCAGAATGGGTCAGCGATTCTGGCCGGGAACCCAAAGCACGTCTCCCGCGCCGTTATGGTTAGCGATGCGGCTGGCCACGAACAGGAAGTCCGACAGGCGGTTCATATACTGGATGCCAGCCCCGCTGACGGGCTCATCCGGGCGGGCCGAAAGTTCCACCATGATGCGTTCCGCCCTGCGGCAAATCGTGCGCGCGACGTGCAGATGGGCGGCCGCCGGCGTGCCTCCCGGCAGCACGAAGGAGGTGAGCGGGGACAGCCTGTCATTGAGCGCGTCGATGTCGCGCTCGAGCCGCTCGACCTGGCTCGCCACCACCCGCAGCCGCTCGGCCTTGCCGTCGCGTTGGGGGACGGCGAGATCGGCGCCGAGGTCGAACAAATCGTTCTGGATGCGACCCAGCATCGCATCGAGCTCGGGCGCATCCGCGGCATGCAGGCGCACGACGCCAATCGCCGCATTGGTCTCGTCGACCGTGCCATAGGCCTCGATGCGCAGATCGTATTTCGGACGCCTTTCGCCGGTTCCGAGCGACGTTGTGCCGTCGTCACCGGTTCGTGTGTAGATGCGGTTGAGAACGACCATCTATTCCCCAATATTCGTTGTGCGCGGCACATTGCCGGAAACCAGCTGCAGGCGTCAGCCGTATCTGTCCTAGCGTCCCATCGCCCACACTGCGAGCATGGCGATGACGATGGCCACGAACTGCAGCAGCACGCGCCAGCGCATCAGCTTCTGCGACGTGTTCGGCGAGCCGCCGCGCATCATGTTGACGAGACCGAGCAGCAGCACCACCGCAACGGCGCCGGCTGCCACCGGCAGGATGAAGGTACTCAAAAGCGATGCCATGACGGCTAGATAACACCGTGTGTGCCGGTCCGCCATCTCCTCGTCATTGCAAGCCGTGCATGACGGCGAGCCCGGAATGGCGAACCGGGCGCGACGCAAACTGGCTTTTGCGCCCATAATATCAGAAGGTAGCGAGATGATTTCCGATTTGCGCCAGAAGCCCGGTGTGTTCGCTTTCCCAGGCGGACAATCGGCCCGCGCGGCAGCAACGATGTAGGTGGACGCGTGAAGGTCATTCGTACCGTTTACGACGTCGTGATGGACGCGTTCTACACCTTCCTGGCCGACGATGGCTGGGCCATTGCCAGCCACATCGCGCTATCGACGCTGATGGCGCTGTTCCCGTTCCTGATCGTGCTGACCTCGCTTGCGGGCTTCTTCGGCTCCAAGGAACTGGCCGACCAGGCCGCCAGCCTGATGCTGCAGGTCTGGCCCAAGCAGGTCGCCGATTCGATCTCGGGCGAGGTCCACGACGTGCTCACCACCACGCGCACCGGCGTGCTGACCATCGGCGCGCTGCTGTCGGTCTATTTCGCCTCGAACGGCGTCGAGGCGCTGCGGGTCGCGCTCAACCGCGCCTATGCGGTGGTCGAGATGCGGCGCTGGTACTGGCTGCGGCTGGAATCGATCGGCTACACGCTGGTGGCCGCCTTCACCGCGCTCGCAATGGCGTTCCTGATCGTGCTCGGTCCGCTGATCATCGAAGCCGCGCGCAGCCACATCCCGCTGTTCGTGGAGTCCAACGAGCGCATCCTGACCTGGGTCCGCTACGGCATCACGATCGGGGCGCTGGTCGTGGCGCTGCTCATCCTGCATGCCTGGCTGCCGGCGGGACGTCGCAGCTTCGGCCAGATCCTCCCCGGCATCGTCTTCACCATCGTGGCCTCGCTGATCTCGGGCATCGTGTTCGGCCAGTATTTGGCGAGGTTCGCCAACAATTACGTGACGATGTATGCGGGGCTCGCCTCGGTGATCATCGCGCTGGTGTTTCTGTATTTCATCGCCGCGATCTTCGTTTACGGGGGCGAACTGAACGCCGCGATCATCAAGTCGCGGCTTCCCCACGGCGTCTCGCTTCAAGCAGCGCAGTCGCTAAAGCCCGAGGCGACACAGGCTTGATCAGGAAGGCGTCGGCGCCGGCCTCGCGCGAGGCGGCTTCGTCCTCGCCGCGTCCGGACACGCCGATGATCGGAATCTGCGCCAGCGGCGCGGGAAGGTGGCGGATCCGCCGGATCGCCTCGATGCCGTCGATGCCCGGCAGTACCATGTCCATCAACACCGCATCGAAGCTGCCCTGCGACAGCCGCGCGACCGCATCCTCGCCGCGGCCGGTGAATTCGGCCTGATGACCGAGTTCCGTCAGGATAGTGTTGAGCACGACGCGCCCGAACGGATTATCCTCGACGCTGAGCACGCGAAGCGCGGTGGCGGCAGCCGCCACGTCGTCGCCCCGGGCCACGATTGCGCTGCCGGAACCGGCCGGATCGAGCGCAACCGTGAGCGTAAATGTCGCACCGCCGCCACGGCGCGGCACGACCGTGATGTCGCCGCCCATCGCACGCGCCAATTGCTTCACCGAATACAGCCCGAGGCCGGCGCCGCCGAAGCGCGAAGCGATGGTGACATTGGCCTGACTGAACGGGCGGAACAACCGCCTGATCTCCGGCAGGGTGAGGCCGATGCCGCTGTCGGACACGGCAAAGGCGACACCGATCCTGCTGCTGGGTTTTGCTTTCTTCTTCGTCTTGCCCTTGCCGGGCCCCCAAGGTGCGACCTTGAGCGCCACGACGCCCTGCTCGGTGAATTTGACCGCGTTGTCGATCAGGTTTTCCAGCGCCGCGCGCAGGCGTACCGCATCGCCGACCACGAGGCCGGTCAGTTTCGCGGATATGTCGACCTCGGCCTTCAGTCCCTTGGCGGCGGCGCGGCCGGCCAGGGAATCGCCGGCGCTGCGGGCGAGCGTCCGTAGGTCGAACAGGTCCTGTCGAAGCGGCGCGGCACCGTTGCCCTTGCCGCTGCGGGCGGCGTCCACGAACAGGGTGGCGAGGCTGGCCAGATGCTCGGCCCCCGCCTTGATCGTGTCGGCCCAGCGCCGCTCCCGCTCGCCGAGGTCGGAGGTCGCCAGCAGATCGCTGATCGCCAGGATGCCGGTGAGCGGGGTCCGGACCTCGTGGGCAAAGGCCGCGAGCGCGGCCTGGACCACGTCCGGCGCGGCAGCCCTGGTCTTGCGCCCGGGCGACCTTTTGACCGCCCCGGGTCGCTTCCGGAGCGGCCGCCTGGTCGTCCGCGTGGTGCGCGCTACGCGCGTTTTCGCCGCCATCAATCCCCTGCGAAGTGTCCCTTCGATCCCCGCGCTACCGTCAAGCATGGCACGGCGGAACGCCGGGAGTCACGGCGGCGTTTTGTTAAACCCCAGAGAAACTTGACCTAATCCAACAAGCCGGCGGATGTCGGCCGCCGTCGCACCGGCATCGCGCAAATCTCTGAGACCCGTCGAGCGGCTCGATTTCGACAGCTTCCGCCCGGCGTCATCGCGAACCAGGGCATGGTGGCGATAGGCAGGCTCCGGCAGGCCGAGCAGGGCCTGGAGCAGGCGGTGCACTGACGTGGCGTGAAACAGGTCCTGGCCGCGTACCACCTCACTGACGTCCTGGAGGGCATCGTCGACCACCACGGACAGATGGTAGCTGGTCGGGGTCTCCTTGCGCGCCAGGATCACGTCGCCCCAGGCCTCCGGCCGCGCCGGGACGCGGCCGCGCTCGCCGCCCGGCCCCTCGCCCAGTTCATGCCAGGCAAGGCCTCCGACCCGGCGGCAGGCAGCCGCCATGTCGAGCCGCAGCGCATAGGGTGTCCCGATCTGGATCAGCCGCTCGCGCTCTGCGGCAGCCATCGACTTCGCATCGCCCGGATAGAGCGGCGCGCCATCGGGATCGCGCGGCCAGGGGCCGTCGGTCTCGCGCGCCGCGACGAGGCGGGCAATCTCCGCCCGGCTTTCAAAGGCGGGATAGACGAGGCCGAGCGCGGAAAGCTTGTCCAGCGCTGCCCGATAGTCGGCAAGATGCTCGGACTGTCGCCGCGCCGGCGTTTCCCAGGCGATGCCCAGCCACTCCAGATCCTCATAGATTGCCGTCTCGAATTCCGGGCGGCAACGCGTCGCGTCGATGTCCTCGATCCGCAGCAGGAAGCGGCCGCCGGTCTCGCCCGCCCGGTCGGAATTGAGCAGCGCAGAGTAAGCGTGGCCGAGATGCAGCAGGCCGTTCGGGCTGGGGGCAAATCGGAAAACGGGTGGCATCGCCGGTCAGGACATTCGTCAACATGCAGGCCGTCGGGAAGACCGCCACACAGGGACGGAGTAAGATAATTGGCGCAGGGTCAAGCCAACGCATGACAAGTCAGGCCAAATGACGATCCACCTCGAAACCCAGCCTGATCTCGAAAACGCCATCCGCACGCTGGTCGAGCGCGACCCGCGCCTCAAGGCGGTGCTGGAGACCGCGGGCATGCCGACCTTGCGGCGTCGCGAGCCGGGGTTTGCAGGGCTGGCCCATATCGTCTGCGGCCAGCAGCTCTCGACCGCCAGCGCGGCGGCGATCTGGGGTCGCCTGTCCGCCGCCTTCGATCCGTTCGACCACGAGGCGGTGCGCCGGGCGCGGGCCGACCGGCTGGGCCGGCTCGGTCTCTCCGCCGCCAAGATCAAGACACTGAAACATCTGGCGCGCGAGATCACCGCGCAGCGGTTGAACCTCGACGTGCTCGCCGAGCAAGACGCCGACACCGCGCACCACACGCTGGTTGCCCTGCCCGGCATCGGGCCGTGGACCGCCGACGTCTATCTGCTGTTCTGCCTCGGCCATGGCGATGCCTGGCCGGCCGGCGATCTCGCGGTGCAGGAGGGGATCCGCATCGGGCTCGGCCTGCCGGCGCGGCCGACGGAGAAGCAGATGGCGCCACTGGCGGAAGCCTGGCGTCCGCTGCGCGGCGCTGCGGCGCATCTGTGGTGGAGCTATTATCGCGCGGTGAAGAAGCGCGAGGGCGTGCTGACGGCATGACGCCGGCGCATTCCGTCCGAGCAGGGCGACATGCCCGTGCTGCTCGGGTAAAGCGCTTTTGGCACAGAGCGATCCGGTATAGCGTTCGTGTCAGAGGAAACGCCGCAAAGACGGCACGAGGTTGCGCATGCTCGACAGGACGAAGGACATTTCCGTCGCCGCACAGGCCTGGCTCGACGAATTCGAGCGCATGTTGGCCAAGGGTGATCCCGCCGCGGTGAAGCGCCTGTTCCTCGCCGACAGTTTCTGGCGCGACGTGCTGGCGTTCAGTTGGAAGCTGCAGACGCTTGCCGGGCGCGATGCGATCGCATCCGAGCTTGCGGCATTCGGAGCCGAGACGAGCGCGGCAAACTTCAAGATCGCGCCGAACCGCGCGGCGCCGCGCCGGGTCACCCGCGCCGGAACCGGCACGATCGAGGCGATCTTCCATTTCGAGACATCGACCGGCCGCGGCAGCGGCATCGTCCGGCTGATCCCGGACGCGGCCGATGACGGGCGCCTGAAGGCATGGACGCTGCTGACCGCGCTCGACGAACTCAAGGGCTTCGAGGAAGAACTTGGCGCTTCGCGGCCGCGTGGCCAGGCCTATTCCCGCGACTTCCGCGGCCCCAACTGGCTCGACCTGCGCAACGCCGCACGCGCCTATCAGGATCGCGATCCCACCGTGCTGGTGGTCGGTGGCGGCCAGGCGGGCCTCGCTATCACGGCGCGGCTGAAGCAGTTGAAGATCGATACGCTGATCGTCGACCGCGAGGCGCGGATCGGTGACAATTGGCGCAGGCGATACCATGCGCTCACCCTGCACAACCAGGTGCAGGTCAATCACATGCCCTACATGCCGTTCCCGCCGAACTGGCCCGTCTATATCCCCAAGGACAAGCTCGCCAACTGGTTCGAAGCCTATGTCGATGCCATGGAGCTCAACTTCTGGACCGGCACCGAGTTCGAGGGCGGCAGCTACGACGAGGCCACCGGGCAATGGACCGTGACGCTGCGGCGCGCCGACGGCTCGCGGCGCACCATGCATCCCCGCCATGTGGTGATGGCGACAGGCGTCAGCGGCATTGCCAACATGCCGGACATTCCGAGCCTGAAGCATTTCAAGGGCACGCTGGTGCATTCGAGCCGCTACGAGGACGGCGAGAACTGGTCGGGCAAGCGCGCCATCGTCATCGGCACCGGCAACAGCGGCCACGACATCGCGCAGGACCTGCATTCCAGCGGAGCCGACGTGACGCTGGTGCAGCGTTCGCCGACGCTCGTCACCAACATCGAGCCTTCGGCGCAGCTTGCCTATGCCACCTACAACGAGGGCACGCTCGAGGACAACGACCTGATCGCGACCTCGATGCCGACGCCGCTGGCGAAGAAGACACATGTGATGCTGACGGAGCAGTCGAAAGAGCTCGACAAGGAACTGCTCGACGGTTTGCGCCGCGTCGGCTTCAAGCTCGATTTCGGCGAGGCCGGGACCGGCTGGCAATTCAAATATTTGACCCGCGGCGGCGGCTATTACTTCAATGTCGGCTGCTCCAACCTGATCGTCGAGGGCGCGATCAAGCTCAGGCAATTCGACGACATCGATACGTTCACCGCCGACGGGGCGCGGATGAAGGACGGTACCTTGCTGCCGGCGGATCTCATCGTGCTCTCCACCGGTTACAAGCCGCAGGACTATCTGGTGCGGAAACTGTTCGGCGACGGCGTCGGCGATCGCGTCGGCCCGATCTGGGGGTTCGGCGACGGCCTCGAATTGCGCAACATGTACACGCGGACCGCACAGCAGGGCCTCTGGTTCATCGCCGGCAGTCTCGCGCAATGCCGGATCAACTCGAAATATCTCGCGCTGCAGATCAAGGCGATCGAGGCAGGACTGCTGCCGCGCGCCTGAGCGGTGTTCGGCCCGGCAGCGGCGAGCGGCTTCAGCCGCGCGCGCCTTCAATCTTGACATACTTTCTGCCGCATGAACAACTACAGGTTAAGTCGGCGAAAGCCGCTTCCGAGATGCATGTCCTGATGCCGGCAGAGCCCCGTACCATTTCGGGGAGTTCGCTGTCCGGTCGCCTTTGAGAACTCTTCGTTCGAGCCACGACGGGCCCCTCCCGTCTCCGAGCAGCTTGAAAGCAAGGGGCGATCCGATGGAATTTCTGAACAAATACGGCGCGGCGATTCTGACGGCCGTGGCCGCACTGGTGGCGATCATCCTGCTTTGCGTCGTATTTGCAGGACTGAAGGATCTCGTGCCGCTCGGCAACGCGGCGCTGCCGCTGGTTGCGATCGGCGGAGTCGTGGTCCTGGTGCTGCTGCTGACCGCCGTGGCCACGATGTTCTCCATTCTCGGTCTGACGGATGCGAAGCAGGCCCTGGGCCTCCCCGAGGGCTCGATCCGCGCCGTCATCGCGCTTTCGCTGATCGTGCTGTTCGCGATCCTCTCCATCTTTCTCTACCAACAGGCTTCGTCGGGCGGCCCGCTCGTCACCATCGCGCAGATGTCTGGCGCCGAGCGCTCGCAATTCATCAAGGACCACGTGAATGCGCGCGACATTCAGTCGGTGCCCGTTCCGGGCAAGACCGACCTGTTCGATGTCAGCTATCGCAGCGCAAACCCCGCAGGAGAGGATTTCGCCAAGCAGTTGCTCGTGCTGCTCGGAACTCTGATGACCGCGGTCACGAGCTTCTATCTGGGGGCCGGCACGGTGACATCGGCCGTGAACAAGCAGAAGGAGGCGTCCGGCGAAGGCGCAACGAACGCCGTCGCGAAAGTGACCGGAACCAAGCCCGGAGCGCATTCGATCAAGACGGACGGGCCGACACTTCATCTCGCGCTCACGGGCACCAACCTCTCCGGAATCACCGACGTGAAGCTGACCAAAACGGGCGAGCAGCCGATGACCGGGACCGGTCTGAAACACGGGGACACCGAGATTACCTGCGACGTTGATGTGGCCAAGGCGTCGCCGGGCACCTGGACGATCGAGGCTGCCGAAGGCAGCGCTCCGGCCCGGAAGGCCGGCATGGTGACACTATCGGCCTGAACCGCACGGTCGTGGCCTTGCCGGCTTGCGACGCGCGTCAGCGCTCCATGCACAAACGTGGCTCGCGTCCCGAACGCACTTCTGCAAGACTCCGTCAGCAGGGCCGGCCTCTCCGCCGACCCCGGCAATGGAGGAGGCGCACATGCCAGCCATTCTCGGCACCGGCGATCACCGCTATCGGGTCGTCGAAAATTTCGCGAAATTACCTGACGGATGGCAGCTCACCGACGTCGCCTCGGTGGCGGTCGACAGCAAGGACCGCGTCTACGTCTTCAATCGCGGCGCCCACCCCATGGTGGTGCTCGATCGCGAGGGAAACTTCCTGCTCAGCTGGGGCGAGGGCCTGTTCTCCCGCGCACACGGCCTGCACATCGACGCCGACGACAATCTCTACTGCACCGACGACGGCGACCACACCGTTCGCAAATGCACCACCGACGGCAAGGTGCTGCTGACGATCGGCATTCCGCAAAAGCCGGCCCCCTTCATGAGCGGCGAGCCGTTTCACCGCTGCACCCATACCGCGCTGTCACCCAAGGGCGAGATCTATGTGTCCGACGGCTATGGCAACGCGCGGGTGCACAAATTCACCCCCGACGGCAAGCTGATGAAGAGCTGGGGCGAGCCCGGGACCGATCCGGGCCAGTTCAACATCGTGCACAATATTGCCACCGATGCGGACGGCTGGGTCTATGTCGCCGACCGCGAGAACCATCGCGTGCAGGTCTTCAACGGCGAGGGCAAATACGAGACGCAATGGAATAATCTCCACCGCCCCTGCGCGCTGTGCTGCTGCGGCGGCGCCAAGAACCCGACCTTCGTGATCGGCGAACTCGGCCCCGGCCTCGACATCAACCGCAACGTGCCCAATCTCGGCCCGCGGCTGACGATCGTCGATGCCAGGGGGCAGCGCATTGCCCGGCTCGGTGGCGAAAGCGGCCCCGGTGTGGCCAGCGGCAAATTCCTTGCTCCGCACGGCCTCGCGCTGGATTCCAGGGGCGACATCTATGTCGGCGAAGTCGGCGTCACCAACTGGAAGGCCAGCTTTCCGGACGAGGAGATGCCGGCCGCCGTGCGCGCGACGCGATGCCTGCAGAAGCTGGAGCGACTGCCCGCCTGACGGCTCCGGGGAGCGAGCGCGATTCATACCTCCGGCTCACGCCGATGTGAGCCTGCAGGCCGCCTCGCCAGCGCCGGAATAAGTCGCTCAACGGGCTTCACAATCCCGTCACGCTGCATGTAGTATGTGAACACATGCTGCTTCGCAGCGTACATTGGAGGCCAGGAGCGTTACTTGAACGCACATGTCTCGCAAGGTAGTTGGCCGGTGTTGGTGCTGAATGCGGACTTCCGGCCGCTGAGTTACTACCCGCTGTCGTTATGGTCGTGGCAGGACGCGATCAAGGCGGTGTTCCTCGACCGCGTCAACATCGTGGCGCATTACGATCAGGCGGTTCACAGCCCCACGCTGCAGATGCAGCTTCCCAGCGTCGTGTCGCTGAAATCCTTCGTCAAGCCGACCACCCACCCGGCCTTCACCCGGTTCAACGTCTTCCTGCGCGATCGCTTCTCCTGCCAATATTGCGGCTCGCCCGACGACCTCACCTTCGATCACATCATCCCGCGCAGCAAAGGCGGCCAGACCACCTGGGAGAACGTCGTCGCGGCATGTTCGCCGTGCAATCTGCGCAAGGGCAATCTCACCCCGGCGCAGGCCAAGATGTTCCCGCGCCAGACCGCCTTCGCCCCGACCGTCCACCAGTTGCATCGCAACGGCCGCCTGTTCCCGCCGAACTATCTCCACGACAGCTGGCTGGACTATCTCTACTGGGACACCGAACTGGATCCGTAGGGCCGGCGCCTGCGCTGTCCTCCCGGACAGCCCGAGATCAGGCCGGCGCCGCGCGCACCGCGCCAACATCCCCGCCCATTGGTTACCGTCCCTTAAACCTCCGATGGCAGGTTGGGTGGGATCTGCGGGCTCGCCTGCTACGCCGCCGGTCGGACAGGTTCGGGATCGTCGCTCATGTTTGCCGAGACGCTGGAAGCGGTCAAAGATTCCCCGTCGAAGCGGACCGCCTATGTCCGCTTCGTGCTCGCGGCGCTGGCCGTTATGGTGCTGTTCAAGACGTTCAGGTTCGGTCGCTGGGGCAGCTACCAGGTCCGCGAACTCGCCGATTTCGATGCCTTCCACATCGTCGCCCGGCAGGTCTGGCGCGGCCAGCTCGATCTCGTCTACCGGTTCGAAGCGATGGTGAAGCTGCAGGCCGAGGCCGCCCAGGGCGCGACGAGTTTCATGCCATGGACATATCCGCCGCAGTTCGACCTGCTGGTCGCGCCGCTCGCGCTGCTGCCGACCGGCATCGCCTATCTCCTCTTCATCGCGGCGACGCTCGCCGTCTACCTGCTGACCTTGCGCGCGATCGCGAAGACTCATTTCGCGCATGTGCTGGTGGTGCTGTTTCCCGCGCTCGCGATCACCGTCGGCTGCGGCCAGAACGGCTTTCTGACCGGCGCGCTGATCGGCCTCGTCTGCCTCAACGTCGAGCGGCGCCAGATCCTCGCCGGCCTCGCGCTGGGCGCGATGGTGATCAAGCCGCATCTGGCCATCGCGATGGGCGTCTACATGCTGGCGACGCACCGCTGGCTGGCGCTCGCGACGGCGACGACGGTCGTGCTCGCGAGTTCGTTGCTCTGCACGCTGGTGTTCGGCTGGCCGATCTGGAGTGCGTGGCTCGGGGCGATCCGTGAGTCCGCCGGTTTTCTGGAGCAGGGCTTGTACCCGCTGGTGCGCATGATCTCGACCTATGCCGCACTGGCCCGCGCCGGCTTACCGGCCGGCGTTGCCTTCTGGACGCAGGCCGCCGTCGCCGGCCTTGCGCTAGCCTCCGTCGTGCTCGCGATCCGGATGGTCGCAGCGCGGAAGCTGCCGCCCGCCTTCGCACTCGGTATGGCCGTGATGACCTCGGTGATGATCAGCCCCTATGCCTACGATTACGACCTGCCCATGGTCGGAATCGGCATCGCCCTGCTGCTTCCGGGTCTTGCGCAGGTGGCGAGCACACGCGAGCGCAGCGTTCTGTACGGACTGATCCTGCTCGCCGGCGCCTATGGCATGCTGCAATCCGCACGACTGTCCGCGCAGTTCGGAGACGAGGCCTTTGTTTCGGGACTGGATGATCGATTTGCGCCCGCGCTCGGCGGCTTCGCGATAGCCGCAGTGCTGGCGCTGCTGCTGCGATTGCTGTGGCGCGGCCTGCAGACGACGGATCTGCTGCCCCAAGCCGCCCAGCCCGCGGAATAGCACGTCTCCCTCCAATGGTGGAACCTCAGGCGCCCGCGTCTGTTCAGAATCGGCGCGGGCGACGCTCCTTGTGCCGCCCGCGCGACGCATATTTCCATTGACCGCCTTGCGGGGAGACACGCCATGCCGAGCGCCGAACACGACCACGTCTACAAGATCCTGGACCTGGTCGGATCATCCGAGACGTCGATCGAGGACGCGATCAACAATGCCATCGGGCGCGCCGCCAAGACCGTTCGCGAAATGAAATGGTTCGAGGTCGTACAGACACGCGGCCATATCGAGAACAACAAGGTTCGCCACTATCAGGTGACGCTGCGCGTCGGCTTCACGCTCGAGGAGTAAGACGCGCTCATCAGCCGCGAACAGCGGGATCGCGGGTCGGCCGGCCGGTGCAAACGTTGACGGCAAGGCGCGAACAGCCCCGCGATAGCGGGGTTGTGCTCAATGTCTCAGCCCCCGCTTCCCGTGTGATGCCGGCAGGGCACACCCGTAGGCGGACGTACCATTGTCGTCCGACATCCGCTTGCCCGGACAGCACACTGGAACTAAACTGTATAGTATTGATCCTGGGTGCTGCCGCTGGCGGTCCCGACCTCGACGGCTTCAGCACGGACTGCACATTCGTGAGCGGGAATACCCCGACAGACGACATCGGGCGCGGATTTCAGGCTCTCAGAAAATTGCGGGCGGAAACGCGGGACATCTGCGATGTCATCCCACTCACCGCGGAGGACGATTTCCACGTCACCACCGCCACCATGATGAGCAGCAATGCGGTGCTGTTCGACTCCCGCATCACCGACGTGGAATATGCGCGGACGCCCGCCCATGTCGCACGCGGCGTTCTCGATCATTATCAGATCAGCCTCTGCATCGACGGCGAGATGCGGTTCAGCTCCGGCCGTCGGGACGTCACGATGCGGCCGGGCGACATCTGCCTGATCGACATGGCCCAGCCCAATCACACGGTCCTGCGCGGCGGCGGCGACCGGACGCGGCTGATGGCGCTGATCCTCCAGCGCGCCATGCTGGCTCCGAGGTTGGCGCATCCGGACTCCGCGACGGCGACCGTGCTGTCCGCAGATCATCCACATGCGCGTCTGATCGCCAGCCATTTCGCCGAACTCGCCGTGAGTGCGCGGCCCGGCGTCCCGAGTGTCGACGCCACGGTCGAAGCGATCGCCGATCTCGTGGCCGCGGCCGCCGGCGGCACGGCCAACATCGTCGCGGGCGTCGATCGCGCCGAGCGCCATCTCTACCTCGCGATGATCAAGCGCCACATTGCGCAGAATCTCGAGACCGACCTGCTCACGGCGACCGAGCTCTGCCGCCAGTTCAAGATCTCCCGTGCGACGCTCTATCGCCTGTTCGAGGCTGACGGGGGGCTGGCTCACTACATTCGCGAGCAAAGGCTCAATCTGGCCTTTCAGAAGATGATCTCGCAGACGGAGACCGACAAGCGGCTGATGAATCTGGCGGTCAGCATGAAGTTCAGCAGCGACTCCACCTTCATCCGCGCATTCCGCCGCAAGTTCGGCCTCACGCCCGGCGAACTGCGGGAGCTGGCAGACCAATGGCTGCGCGAGACGGGCGCGGTCCCCGCAATGGACACGGTGTTGCATCAGCTTGCGCGGCGAGGTCCGCCGCGCAACCGGGAACCCGGGCCGCCGCAGCTCGACTGACGGGCAGGCCCCGGATTGGCACTTTCGTTCAGACGCGCTATCACCGCGATCAAGGTCGGATGCCCGGCCGGACCGAGAGTCTCGTCGTGACGAATGCGATCAAGCTTGTGCTCTTCGACATGGACAATGTCCTGTGCGACTATGATCGTGGACGGCGTGTCGCGTGTCTGGCGGAGCTCGCGGGATCGACGCCTGCGGCCGTGCACGCGGCGATCTGGGACAGCGGATTCGAGGCGCTCGGCGATTCCGGCGCACTCGACGCAGCCGACTATCTCCGCGGTTTTGGCGAGCGTCTGGGTTATGCGCTCACGCTCGACGAATGGGTCGAGGCGAGGCGCCGTGCGATGCGCGCCGATCGCGCGATGATCGGGATCGCCCGCGGCTTGAGCGCGAGCGTCGAGGTTGCGGTTCTGACCAACAACACAACACTTGTCGCCGAGCACATCGAGCGCCTGCTGCCCGAGTTGCGGCCGGTCTTCGGCGCGAAGATCTTCGCCTCGGCGCAATTCGGAACGGCGAAGCCTGATCCGCACTGCTACCGTCTCTGCCTGTCGGAACTGGGCACGGATCCGGCAACCGTGCTCTTCGTCGACGACTTGCCGACGAATGTCGCCGGCGCGCGCGAGGCCGGACTGTTCGCCCATCACCATACGTCGGCCGCTGCTTTCGAACGCGCGCTCGTCGCGCACGGCCTGCCCTGCGCCTGAGGAGGCGTCATCGCCTCAGGCGAGATGGCACGCCACGAAATGTCCGCCTGCCCCTTCCCTCAGCTCCGGCGCGCTCTCAGCGCAACGCGGCTGGGCGATCGGACAGCGGGTGTGGAAGTGGCAGCCCGACGGCGGCTTCATCGGGCTCGGTACGTCGCCCTTCAGCCGAATCCGCTCGCGCTTGAGCTTGGGGTCGGGCACCGGCACCGCAGAGAGAAGTGCCCGCGTATAAGGGTGCTGCGGGTTGCGGTAGAGGTCACTCGCCTTGGCGAGCTCCACGATGCGGCCGAGATACATTACCGCGACGCGGTCGGAGATGTGCTCGACCACCGAGAGATCGTGCGCCACGAACAGATAGGTCAGGTTCAGCTCGGCCTGGAGGTCTTCCAGCAGGTTGATGACCTGCGCCTGGATCGAGACGTCGAGCGCCGACACCGGTTCGTCGCAGACGATCAGCTTGGGCTCGACCGCGAGCGCGCGGGCGATGACGATGCGCTGGCGCTGGCCGCCGGAGAATTCATGCGGATAGCGCCGCATGTGCTCAGCCTTCAGGCCGACCTTGACGAGGAGGCTCGCGACACGCTCTTCGCGTTCCTTCGCCGACGATCCCAGATTGTGGATGATCAGCGCCTCACCGAGGATCGAGCCGACCGTCATGCGTGGATTGAGCGAGGCGAACGGGTCCTGGAACACCAGCTGCATGTTCCGCCGCATGGCGCGCAGATCGTTGCCGCTGAGCTGAAGCACGTCCTGGCCGTCGAAGGTGACTTCGCCGTCAGTCGGCTCGATCAGCCGCAGCACGCAGCGGCCCGTGGTCGACTTGCCGCAACCGGACTCGCCGACCAGACCGAGCGTCTCGCCGCGATTGACCGAGAACGAGACGCCGTCAACGGCATAGACGCTGCCGACCTGGCGCGACAAGAGGCCGCCGAGCACGGGGAAGTGTTTCTTCAGCCCGCTGACGCGGAGCAGAGGTTCGCTCATGAGGCGACTCCCATCTCCGGATCACCCAGATGGCAGGCCATGCGATGGCCGGGCGACACTTCGCGCAAGCGTGGCTCCTTCTCGCTACAGATGCTCATGGCGTGGCGGCAGCGCGGCGCGAAGCGGCAGCCGCCCGGCGGATTGATCAGGATCGGGACCGAGCCGCCGATCGCCTCGAGCCGCGTCTTGTGCTCGCTGTCGAGGTCGATGCGCGGGATCGAGCGGATCAGGCCCTGGGTGTAGGGATGGCGGGGATCGCCGAACAGATCGTCGACCAGCGCCTCCTCCACGACCTTGCCGGCATACATCACGACGACGCGCTGCGCGGTCTCGGCGACGACGCCCATGGCATGGGTGATCAGCATCACCGCCATGCCGAAGCGCTCCTTCATGTCCTGGAGCAGGTCGAGGATCTGCGCCTGGATGGTGACGTCGAGCGCGGTCGTCGGCTCGTCGGCGATGACGAGCTTGGGCTTGCAGGCGAGCGCCATCGCGATCATCACGCGCTGGCGCATGCCGCCGGAGAACTGGTGCGGATAATTGTGCACGCGCCCTTCGGCGTTCGGGATCTGCACCAGCTTGAGCATTTCGATGGTGCGGTCCAGCGCCTGCTTCTTCGTGACCGCCTCGTGGCGCCGCAGGCTCTCGGCAATCTGCTCGCCGACGGTGAGCACCGGATTGAGCGAGGTCATCGGCTCCTGGAAGATGAAGCCGATCTCCTTGGCACGGATCTCGTCGAGCTCGCTGCTCGTCAGCGGCACGAGGTCGCGGCCCTCGAAGATGATCTGTCCCGCGGCGATGCGGCCCGGCGGCATCGCGATCAGCTTCAGTATCGACATCGCCGTGACGGTCTTGCCGCAGCCGGATTCGCCGACGACGCAGAGCGTCTCGCCCTTGTTGATGGTGATGTCGACGCCGTCCACGGCCTGGAGGATGCCGTCGTCGGTGGAGAAGTGGGTCTTGAGGCCCTTGATCTCGAGCAGCGGCGCCATCAGATCACCCGCCGCGCGTCGAGCGCGTCACGCAGACCGTCGCCGATGAAGTTGATCGCGACCACCGCGATGAAGATCGCGCCGCCCGGGAACAGCGCCCAATGCGGGCCGATATCCAGAAAATCCTTGGCGTCGTAGAGCAGACGTCCCCAGGTCGGGGTATCCGGCGGAAATCCGAGGCCGAGGAAGGACAGCGTCGATTCCGCGATGATGGCGGCGGCGACGTCGATGGTGCCCGCGATGATGACGGGCCCGAGCGCGTTGGGCAGGATGTGCTTGACCACCTGCCGCACCGGGCTGGCGCCGAGCGCGCGCGCGGCCTCGACGAACTCCTTCTCGCGGATCGACAGGAACTGGGCGCGGACGAGACGCGCGACCGGCATCCAGCGCAGGCCCCCGATCACCAGCACGATCAGGATGAAGATGCCGCCTTCCGGGCCGAACACCGCTTTCAGCCCGTCGCGGAACAGGTAGATCAGCAGCAGCAGCAGCGGCAGTTGCGGCAGCGACAGGAACAGATCGGTGAGCCACATCAGGCCGTGCCCGAGCGCGCCGCGCGACATCCCCGCAAGCGCGCCGATCAGCACGCCGATGAAGACCGACACCAGCATCGCGGCGAGGCCGACGGCGAGCGAGATCCGACCGCCATAGATCATACGCGCCAGGATGTCCTGGCCGAGATCGTCGGTGCCGAACGGATGCGCGAGCGAGGGCCCCTGCATGCCGGCGACGATATCGATCTCGTTGATCTTGACGCGCCAGATGAACGGCCCGACCACGACGGCGAGAACGAGGATGAGCAGGAGGAACGCGCTGACCACAGCCAGCTTGTGGCGGCTGTAACGCCGCCACGTCTCGCGCCAGGGCGAGTAGGCACCCCGCTCAGCGGAGGGAGATGCGAGGGTCAAGCCAGCCATAAAGGACGTCCGCAATGAGATTGAACAGCACCACCAGGCACGCGAAAACGAAGGTGACCGACATCACCACCGGCGTGTCGTTCGAGAGGATCGAGGAGATCAGCAGCGAGCCGATGCCGGGAATACGGAAGATCTGCTCCGTGACGATGGCGCCGCCGAACACCGCCGGCATCTGCAGCGCGATCAGCGTGACCACCGGGATCATGGCGTTGCGCATCACGTGCTTGACGATCACCGTGGCCTGTCCGAGGCCCTTGGCCCGCGCGGTCGTGACGTAGTCGAGCCTGATCACGTCCAGCATCGCCGACCGAACGAACCGCGTCATCGACGCGGCCTGGAACAAGCCCAGCACCGCCACCGGCATGATCGCCTGCCGGATCATCTCGAGCACCCAGTGGATGCCCGTGGCCTTGATGTCGGTGGTGTAGACGAAGGGCAGCCAGTCAAGCGTGACCGAGAAGATCAGGATGAACAGAATGCCGGTGAAGAAGGTCGGCAGCGAGAAGCCGACGAAAGCAAGCGTGTTCGCGACCTGGTCGAACAGCGAATAGGGCTTTGTCGCCGCATAGACACCGACGGGAATCGCGATCAGCAGCGCCAGGATCTGCGCAGAGCCGATGACATAGAGCGTCGCCGGCAATCGTTGCAGGATGAGCTGGTCCACGTCCATGCGGCTGACGAAGGAGAAGCCCCAGTCGCCGTGGAGCATGGCGTTGAGCCAGTGCAGGTAGCGCAGGTAGATCGGATCATCGAGCCCGAACTTGGCCCGCAGCGCGGCCTGCACTTCGGGCGGGACGTTCGGATTGGTGGCGAGCTCCGAGAATGGATCGCCCGGCGCGAGCGCCAGCACGACGAACAGCACGACCGAGATTCCGAGCAGGCTCGGAATCGCGATCATGAGGCGACGCAGGATGTACTGGGACATAGGGGTTGATCTCGGCGCAGGGCCCTACGATCAGCTCTCCCGGTACCAGTCGAACAGGTTGTCGGTCTCGTTGGCCCAGCCGCTGATGACGCAGACCAGGTTATTTGCGGCCGCCTCGACCTTGAGACGATGCTGGACCGGAATGAAGACGGTGTCCTGCCACATCAGGTCGTTGGCCTTGATGTAGTGCGAGGCGCGCTTGATCGGATCCATTTCCGCTTCGGCTGCCGCGATGGCCTCGTCATATTCCTTGTTGACCCAGCGCGGGAAGTTGGTGCCCTGCCACTTGTTCTCCTTCGTGGCGACGTTGCTCGACAGGTAGCGGCGCATATGCTGGGAGGGATCCGGCTGGCTCAGCGGGATCTGGAACATCTCGATGTCGGCATAGAACTTGGGATATGTGTCCGGGTTGGCAACGTCGGAGGAGAAGAATACCGAGGCGACCACCGACTTCAGCTCGACGTCGATGCCGGCCTTCTGGCAGGCCTGTTTGACGATCGCCTGGGTCTTCTGGCGCGGGCCGTTGATCGAGGTCTGGTACAGGATCTTCAGCTTCTTGCCATCCTTCTCGCGGATGCCGTCGGCGCCGGGCTTCCAGCCGGCGTCATCGAGCATCTTGGCGGCCTTCTCGATGTTGAACTCCCAGCTTGTGTTCTTGGAGACGAACTTCTCGGGACCATTGAGGAAGTTCGCGGTGGTGCGGCCGGCGCGGCCATAGATGGCCTTCTTGACCGACTCGCGATCGACCAGAAGCGACAAGGCCTTGCGAACCACCGGATCCGAGAACAACGGGTGTTTGGTCTTCATCGAGGAGCGCTCGCCGTCGACCTCGGTGTTCGGATCGGTGAAGTTGAGCGCGATGAATTCGGTATCGCCGCCGACGGCGTACACGGTCTTGCCCTTGCCGCCCTTCTCCAGGCGCAGAAGCACGTCGTCCTCGACCTGGATATTCCAGCCGAAGTCGTATTCACCGGTCTGGATCACCGCGCGCGCCGCCGACACGGCATCGCCGCCGCCCTTCATCTCGAGCGTATCGAAATAAGGCCGGTTCGGCATGTGGTAGTCGGGATTGATCACGCCCCGGATGAGATCGCCGGGCTTGAATTCGACGAACTTGTAGGGACCGGTGCCGACGGGCGCCAGATTGGTGGGGGCCTCACGCGACTTCGACCCGATGAAGTCCGCGAACAGATGCTTGGGCAGGATCTGGCCGGTCGCACCGACGAAGGCGTCGGCCCAGAAGGGTGTCGGCTTCGGGAAATTGATCTTGACCGTCAGGTCGTCGATCTTCTCCACGACGATGTCGCGGAAGGTCGCGATGGTGACGGCAGCGGTTGCCGGATCCTTGGCATATTGCCAGGTGAAGACGAGATCGTCGGCGGTGAACGGCTTGCCGTCGTGCCATTTCACGCCCGATTTCAGTTTCCAGGTCACCGACTTGCCGTCGGCCGCCAGCAGGCCATTCTGGATCGACGGCACTTCCGCCGCCAGCACCAGCTTCATGTTGCCGTCCGGATCCCAGCAGGCGAGCGGCTCGTAGAACAGACGCGAACCGTCCTGGTCCTTGGTGCCGGTGGCGAAATGCGGATTGAGCAGAGTCGGCCCTGCCACCACAGCAGCTTGAGCGCACCGCCGCCGCCGCGCTTGGTCGGCTTGTAGGTCGAAGGGGTCTGCGCCATGGCGACGCCGCCAACGGCGAGGATCTGGTAGGCCGCGGGCGCAGAGAGACCGACGGCGGCCAGGCGCTGGATGAAGGTGCGGCGGTTCATCCGCCCGTCCTTCACGTCACCAATCATCGAACGCAGTTCTTTATCCAGCATGGTTGTCCCCCGTCTGGTTCCGGCATGATGCAGGCGGCCGACAGGCGGCCACCGGGTTTGTCTGGCAGTAGATGGCACACCTAATGGGGCCTACGTCAACTGCGACCGTATGTATGCAAACGGTCTTCTGGCTGTCCGTTGGGCAAAACCGCGTTCCGCAGCCCAAGCGTTCGGCAATCCGGCGTCAATTCACACCGGATTTCACGTTGCACTGCAGAAAATTTGTTCGCCCTATCAGACGAAATAACGAGGTTATGCCCCGCAGCCCCGGGTCTGATTGAATCAGCACCGAGGCTCCAGATGCTTGTTTCGGCGCGCATTCTTCTGGCGAGCCGGTGTGGCACTTGGCTCGAAAACGCGCCTAAGCGACCGACATGTCGAGCGGAGGCGAAACATGGTCCGGCAGCGGGCAGACATAGGGGGTTCGGGCCGTCCGCTTCGTCAGATCCGCCTTGGCGGCCTCGATCAGCGCAGGCTCCGTCAGGGCCTTGATGCCGAGCCCCGCCATCGCCTTGGCGGCCTGCACCATGGCCTTGTGGGCGTGGGGGCTCTTGCCCTGCGCCACCACCTGCCAGGTGTGGAACGGCGTACCGATGGCAACCGTCGGTGCGTGCACTTGCACGGTCGGCACCACCCAGCTGACATCGCCGACGTCGGTCGAGCCGACCAGCGGGTTGCGCTTGGCGTCGAGCGGCACCAGGAAGTCGGCCAGCGGCCGATCGGTCGGCTCCATGCCGATCGCATAATAGACCGACGCGATGTCCTTGTCGCTGAGGGTGGCGCGGATCTGGCTGGCGAACCCCTTGTCCGCATCGTCGAAATGCGGCGGTCCCAGTTCTTCCATGACCTGGTGCAGCGCCTGCTCCAGCGGGGTGTTGGGCAGGATGTTGGAGACCGCGGAGATGATCTTCATCTCGACCTTGGTCTCGGTCATCAGCGCCGCGCCTTCCGCGATCTTGCTGACGCGCCCGACGAGTTCGTTCATGCCGGGCAGATCGCGGGCCCGGATCGAATAACGCACCCGGGCATGGGCCTGCACGACATTGGGCGCAATGCCGCCGGTGTCGAGCAGCGCGTAATGCACGCGCGCATCGCTCGGCATGTGTTCGCGCATGTAGTTGACGCCGACATTCATCAGCTCAACCGCATCGAGCGCCGAGCGGCCGAGATGCGGCGAGGCCGCCGCGTGTGAGGTCCGGCCGGTGAAGATGAAATCGGCGCGGGTATTGGCGAGCGACGGCGTCACCGCCACTTCCCAGAAACTGTGAGGATGCCAGGTGATGGCGATGTCGGCGTCCGCGAATGCGCCGGAGCGTACCATGAAGGCCTTGGCCGCGCCGCCTTCCTCCGCCGGACAGCCGTAATAACGCACCCGCCCCGGGATCTTGTTCTCCGCAAGCCAGTCCTTCACCGCGGTCGCGGCGAGCAGCGCGGCCGAACCGAGCAGGTTGTGACCGCAGCCATGGCCATGTCCGCCGGTCTCGACCGGCCGGTGCTCGGCGACGCCGGCCTCCTGGCTCAGGCCCGGCAGCGCGTCGTATTCACCCATGAAGGCGATCACCGGGCCGCCCTCGCCCCACTCGCCCATCACGGCGGTCGGAATGCCCGCGACATTCTCGGTGATGCGGAAGCCCTGGTGCCGCAGTTCGGCGAGATGCTCGGCCGCGGACCTTGCCTCGGTGTAACAGACTTCCGGCATGCCCCAGACCCTGTCGCTGAGGTCGATGAAGCGCGCCTTGATCGTATCGATGCCACGCCAGATATCGCTGCGGTTGTCCATGCTTGTGGTCCGTGATTGCTCGGTCAAACGAAGCGGCAAGGGTTAGCAGCTTCATCGTATGGCGCCTAGCACCTCGCCGGACAGCAGCCATGCGGCCCGCGCCGGAGACATCAGCAGTTCCTGAGGCATGCGAGGTCAAGGCGAGACCTCTGAATAGTTGGGAGACGAGCCTTTCAAGACGGACTGCGGCGGCTTAAATTCAACCTGCTTCGCTTGGCCTTCGCAGCCTCGGCGGAGCGATGCGCTCAGCCAGGAGAACTCCATGCCCGCCCTGACCGAATGGAGAGTGCCGCCGGCCAACCAGCCGCGTGCGAGCGACTACGGCTTCGACCTCGATCGCGCGCTGGCCTCCGTCGTCGGCCTGCACGCCATCATCCCGCCGGACGCCTTCAGCGCCGAGACGCTCGGCACCGAGCGCGCCGGCAATGGCGTCGTGATCGGTGACGGACTGGTGCTGACCATCGGTTACCTCATTACCGAAGCGGAATCCGTCTGGCTGCATCGCGCCGACGGACGCGTCGTCGAAGGCCATGCGCTCGGCTTCGATTCGGTCACCGGCTTCGGCCTCGTGCAGGCGCTGGGCCAGCTCGACGTCGACCCCCTGCCGCTCGGCAATTCGGCGGAGACCAGGATCGGCGATCGCGTCGTAGTCGGCGGCGCCGGCGGACGCACGCGCTCCGTCGCCAGCCAGATCGTGGCCAGGCAGGAATTCGCCGGCTACTGGGAGTACCTGCTGGACGAGGCCCTCTTCACCTATCCCGCGCATCCGAACTGGGGTGGCACGGCGCTGCTCAACGAACGCGGCGAGTTGATCGGCATCGGCTCGCTTCAGCTCGAGCGGGAACGTGACGGCAAGGCCGAACACGTCAACATGATCGTGCCGATCGATCTCCTGAAGCCGATCCTGGACGATCTGCGCAAGTTCGGTCGCGTCAACAAGCCGGCCCGGCCCTGGCTCGGGCTCTATTCGACCGAGATCGACGACCGCGTGGTGGTGATCGGAATTTCGGCCAACGGTCCGGCCGCCCGTGCCGAGCTCAAGACCGGCGACGTCATTCTCGCGGTCGACGGCGAGAAGGTCACCAGCCAGACCGAGTTCTACAGGAAGATGTGGGCGCTCGGCCCGGCGGGGGTGGATGTGCCTCTCACCGTGCATCATGAAGGCGTCACTTTCGACGTCACAGTGACCTCGACCGACCGCTTCAAGCTGCTGAAGGCGCCGAAGCTGCACTGAGTCCCGATCCTGAGGATGCCGCGATGAGCGAGGCCGTGATCGACGACATCGTGGCCGTGCTGCCGCCGCTGCTCAATGGGCTGGAAGCGCTCGGCTATGTGCAGCGGCATCTGCATCCGCCGGCCTTCGGCACGGTGATGAACGCGATCGGCGCACCGGACGAGGCGTTGCGCAAGGCACATGACGCCATCGGCGCGTGGCCGGATCAGTTCGCCGGATTGCGCGAGCGGATGGACATCGCCTGCAGGGAGACGCTCGCCGCCTTTGCCGGTTTGCGCGATGTCGAGCGCGGGCATGGCGATCTCGTCGCGGTCTTCCGCACGTTGCGCCACGTGCCCCGCGCGCAGGAGGCGCTGTATCCGCTCGCCGTGCAGTTTCCGCCGGTCAGCAATTTTTTCCTCAATGCCGCACGACGCGGCGACGAAAGCCTGCTGGCCAAACTTGAAGTCGGGGCCGGCGACGACACCGGCATCTTCCATGACCAGAACGAGCCAGGCAGCCGCGGCGGCTTTTCGGTCTACGTACCCGAATATTACACGCCGGGCCGCGCCATGCCGCTGGTGATGGCGCTGCACGGCGGCAGCGGCAACGGTCGCGGCTTCCTGTGGAGCTGGCTGCGTGATGCACGCAGCGAGGGCGCCATCCTGGTGGCGCCAACGGCGACGGGACCGACCTGGGCGCTGATGGGCGAGGATGACGACACGCCCAATCTCCTTCGCATCCTCGACATCGTGCGTGAGCGCTGGACCATCGATCCGGCCCGCATGCTGCTCACCGGCATGAGCGACGGCGGCACGTTCAGCTACGTCTCCGGCCTCGACGGCGCCTCCCCGTTCACCCACCTCGCGCCAGTGGCCGCGACCTTTCATCCGCTGATGGCGCAGATGGCCGATACAGAGCGCCTGCAGGGCCTTCACATCTTCATCACCCACGGCAAGCTCGACTGGATGTTTCCGGTCGAGACCGCGCGCCAGACCAGGGCCGCGCTTTCGGCTGCCGGCGCCGAAATCACTTATCGCGAGATCGACGATCTCAGCCACACCTATCCGCGCGAGATCAACGCGGAGCTGCTGGGCTGGCTGAACGGGACATGAACGTTGCGCGGGCGCCGCGCCAAACCGCCGCGGAACCATCTCCGGCCGCCGACGTTGTCCGCGGTCATTGGAGGTTCGACATGAGAACTCTTTTCGGTATGATCCTGGGTGCGCTGCTGCTTGGCTTCGGCGTCTATGCCTATGATTCCATGCAGACGTCATCGGTCGCCAATGGCGAGGTGGCGTCCAGCAATCGCACCATCGTGAACTGGGATGTCGCGAAGGCTGACTGGGATGCGCTGCGCGACCGCGCGCACAAGGACTGGATCAGGATTTCGTCGAAGTAATTCAGACTCGACGATCACCAAATTGAAAGGCGCCGGAGCGAGCTCGCCCGGCGCCTTTGTCGTGCGTGATCGCGAAGCGGACGGCGTTACTTCATGCCGGCCTTGCGGGCGTCGGCGATGACCTGCTCGAACTCCTTCATGCTGAGCGCGCCAGGCACGCGAAATTTGCCGACGATGAAGGCCGGCGTGCCGCTGAAGCCGAAGGCCTCCGCTTGCTCGTTGTTGCGCTTGAGGATGGCGTCGATGTCCTGGGCGTGGTCGGTCAGATCGCGCTTGAGGCGGTCCATGTCGACACCGGCGGCGGCAAGCAATTCGTTGATGCGCGGCTCGGTGAGACGCGAGCTGACGCCGATCATCGCATCATGCGCCTGATGATACTTGTCCTGAAACTTCGCCGCCAAGGCGTTCCGCGCGGCCGTGACCGACACCGGTCCGAGGATCGGCCAGTCCTTCATCACCAGTCGCACCTTGCCGTCGTCCCGCACGACCTGGCGCAGCTCCGGCTCCAGCTTGCGGCAGTAGGGACAATTGTAGTCGGACCATTCCACGATGGTGAGATTGCCCTCGGGATTTCCCGCCACCGGCGTGTCGGGATCGCGCAGCACCCTGGCTTCGGTCAGCACATCGCCGTCGTCGGCCGCGGCACTGGCCGCGGTAATAGTGCCCAGAGACAACGTACTCGCGCCGATCAAGCTCAGCGCTGCGCGCCGCGTCGGTCGGAGGGACTTTCCAGCGTGTTCGATCATATCTCGCCCCGTATGGGTTCCATCTCGCAAGATACGATCAGGGACCGGCAGTCGTTACGATCATATAGAGCGTCGGGGCCGGCATGTCACCGCACCAGCAGCGTGACCGCAATCGGCACCAGGAACGACGTGACGAGCGCGTTCAGGCTCATGGCGATCCCCGAAAACACGCCCGCAAGCTCGTCCACCTGGAATGCGCGCGCCGTGCCGATGCCATGGGCGGCGAGACCGGCGGCAAAGCCACGTGCCCGGTAGTCCGTGATCCCCGTACGGTTCATCAGCGGCGTCACGACGATCGCGCCCATGATGCCGGTGAGGATGACGGAGACGGCGGCCAGCGAGGGATTGGCATGCAGCGATTCGGCAATGCCCATGGCAACGCCGGCCGTGACCGATTTCGGCGCCAGCGAGAGCACCACCTCGCGCGGCAATCCGGCGAGCTCGGCCAGCAGCACCACCGACACCACCGCCGTGACCGAGCCCGCGACCAGCGCCACCAGCATCGGCACGATGGAGCTCACCACGCGCCTGCGGTTCTCGTAGAGCGGCACGGCGAGCGCGACCGTGGCCGGCCCCAGCAGGAAATGCACGAATTGCGCGCCGGCAAAGTAGGTGGTGTAGGACGTGCCGGTCGCGAGCAGGAACGCGCCGATGATCCACACCGCATGCAGCACTGGATTGGCGAGCGGATGGCGCCGCGTCCGCAGCGACACCGCATCGGTGGTGGCGTAGACCAGCAGCGTCACCGTCAGCCACAACAGCGGCGACTGCGAGAGATAGACCCACAGGGAGAACGGATTGCCGCTCATCGCGCCTCGTGCTGCTTCAGAAGCCGGCTGACGAGACGGAAGGTCAGCACCGTCGCGAGCAGCGTGACCACCACGGAGATCGCGAGAACCAGAACGATGGCGACGCCACGGGATGCGAGCAGATCCAGATTCTGGATGACGCCGACGCCGGCCGGCACGAACAGTAGCGACAGATGCGCCAGGAGGCCCTTGCTGGCGCTCTCCACCCCACCGCCATCCAGCGGCCCGAAGGCCAGCCATCCGAACCGGTCGCGGGCGAGCAGCAGCCCCAGGAGGAGCAGCAGGCCGAGCACGGGCCCCGGCAGTGGCAGGCCGAGACCACGCGCGACGGCCTCGCCGGTCAATTGGCAGAGCAGGATGAGGCTGAGGCTGGCGAGCATGACGGTCGGATCAGGATGTGCCGTCAGTCTTCTCAGTCACCGCCGGCGAACGCAAGCGGCCAGAGGTTGCGGACTCGACGAATGGCCGGAGACCTGCTCCGGCCATCGCATCATGGCGAAGCTCAGGCGGAGCCCTTGAGCTTCTTGTTGCATTCGCTGTAGTAGCCGCCGCCCTTCTCGATCCACTTCAGGCCGCCATTGCCGTTGGTGGACTTGTTGGCGTTGTACTGATCGACGCAGGTGTGGAGGCGGGCCTTGCCGGCGGTCTCCTTGGCATATTTCGGATCGATCGCGTTCGGATAGACGGCAGCGCCTGTCGGCGCAGCAGCGGGAGCCGCTTCCTTCTTCGCCTGCTTCGGCTCGGCCGGCGCGGCAGGTGCAGCCGCGGTCGGCGTTGCGGCAGGGGTCGCATCGGCGCCGCACTGCGCCTTGCGGAAATCATTCCACTTCGTGGTACCGAGCGAGCCGTCCTTCTTGGCGGCCTGGTATTTCGCGCTGCACTCCTGCGCCGTCAGCGCCTGCGCCGGCGCATTCGCCAGCAACGCCGCAAAGCCCGACATCGCAATTGCACACAACACTTTCGATCGCATCATCATCCTTGGTCTCCCTCAGGGAAGCAAAACAAGCCTTGCCATCCTAGCGTGTGGCCGCTTCTCGACAAGAAAACGATGGCGTTTGCCGGCAAAATATAGTGATCGCGCCGGCCCGCTTATTCATGTCGCGTTCAGCAAGGCGGGCCGACCTTCGCGTCCCCTTCGCCCGTCCCGCAAGAAGAGTGCAGACCATGACCTTCACGACCCGTCTTGCCGCCGTCGCCCTCGCGTCCCTGCTCGCCACCGGCACCGCCTTTGCGCAGACGGCCGCGCCGGCGACCAAGACCGATGCCGCCGCCACGGCCGACAAGAAGCCACCGAAGGAGCGCTCGGCCGAGTCGCTGGATTGCTCGAAGCAGGCGGACGCCAAGGGCCTGCACGGCAAGGAGCGCAAGAAATTCCGCTCCGAATGCATCAAGAACGCGAAGGCCGGCACCGCCGCGCCGGCCGCCGACAAGAAGTAGATCCGCCTCGCCGCGGCGGGGAGCCGGCGCATTGCGGCATGACGAGCCCGCAATTGTCCCTGTCCCGCCGATTTGCGATAAGGCGGCGTGAAGCAGATCTCCGCCTCCCTCTCGTTCGAATGGCCGAACCGTGCCAAGGTCCTGAGCACGGTGGAAACGCTCGTCATCGGGACTGCCGGCGGGCTCCTCTTCCTGCTTGCCGGCCTTCCCGGCGGGCTGATCTCCGGCGCAATGATCGCGGTCGCGATCGCCGCGATCGCTGGCCGCCAGCTGACCCTGCCGGCGATCCTGACCCAGACCGTGCTGGTGCTGCTCGGCATCTCGCTCGGCTCGGTCGTCTCCCGCCATCTGCTGCAGCAGGTCAGCGACTACCCGCTCACCATCGGACTGCTCGCGCTCGCCACCTTCTGCTCGACCTTTGGCTCGAGCTATTACCTCCAGCGCGTCCATGGCTGGGACCGCACCTCGGCCCTGCTCGCCGGCAGTCCCGGCGCGCTGTCGCAGATCACGATCCTGGCGGTCGAACGCGGCGCCGATCTGCCCGGCATCGCGGTGGTGCAGACCATGCGCGTCATCATCCTCACCGCTGCATTGCCGATGGTGCTGGCGATCGCCGGGGTCGCGCCCTCCGCCGCGCCCTCGCTGACGACGGCCACGGCCTCACCGCTCGACCTCGTCGAACTGGTCGCCGCTTCGCTCGTCGTCGCGCTGGTCCTGCGGCTGATCAAGTTTCCGGCGAGCTGGATGTTCGGCGCGATGATCGCCTCCAGTGTGCTGCATGGCGCGGGATGGGTCGAGGGCGGCCTGCCGGACTGGGTCCGCGGCGTGGCGCTGATCGGCATCGGCGCGTTGATCGGCAGCCGCTTCGCCCGCATGCGGATCAGGACGCTCGCCGGCCACATCAACGCGGCGCTGGGCTCGTTCGCGGTCGCGATCGCGGTCTCTGCCGTCTTCGTCGGCATCGTCGCGCTGACCACGCAGGTGAAATTGTCGGACGTCATGGTCGCCTTCGCGCCCGGCGCCATGGACGCGATGCTGGCGCTGGCCCTGACGCTGCACATCGACCCGATCTTCGTCGGCGCCCACCACCTGTCACGATTCGTGTTCGTGACCATTGCGACGCCCGGCATCGTGCACCTGTTCGGCCGCACCCAGGACGACGTTGACGATTGACGGCTTAAAGCGCGGTCATCGCGCTTGGCGCTTCGCCGACGCCACCATGCCCCACCCGGCGAT
>CAYREH010000039.1:0-33210 GCA_964423245.1 uncultured Bradyrhizobium sp.
CCCCCGCGCCCTGTTTTGCCCGACGCGTCAACACCTCCCCGCGAAAATATTCCACTTTACCGAATTTCGGAATTGTCGTATATCTCGCTCACTCCGGCCCGACGGAGAGGGCGTATCGCGATCGTCACGACATGGGGCCGGACGGCGGTGGACACGGGTCCCATCGGCGCGAGAGGTCCTGCAGGGCGGGCAACCGTGAGCAGGACGGCGCGCAGTCGACGGGTGGGGCGCGTGTACGGCAAAATCGTGTGGTCCCGGCGCCCGGAGTTCTGGCGCCAAGCCTTGCGGTGATGCGAACGGCCCGACCGGGCCGGCGTATCGGCAAGCTGCGGGGCGACGGGGGCAATAGTGCATCGCTCCCCGGGGAGAGCGCGACATAAGCCGTTCCAACCATCGCGCAGGGAAGGCCGGGATGTCCCGGTTGCCCTGTGGTTTTTCCGCCTGTGCCTGCACACGCAGACCACCATCTGCACAGGCGGCCACGGGAGCCAACCGGCTCCCGGCCTTCCCTGCGCCCTCTCTTACAACCGGGGGCGCGCGACCAGGCAAAGCTCGGGCGAAACATGCCGCGAGATTGCGGAGGTGTGTGTGCAATGATGATGAGCGGGAGTCCGGCTGCGCGATCGTTGCGACGTGCCTGCCGTGCCTCAATACTTCGCGACGACCGGACCGCCCCAGCGATAATTGATGCCGGCGCGCGCGATGCTGCCCTTGAGGTCGGCAGAGGCATTGAACACGGCGGGGAAGAACGGATCGGTCATCCGGTGCGAGAGGCTGCCGAGGTCGTAATAGAGATACTCGCCCTTGACGCTCCAGTTCTGCTGGAACGCCCATTCGAAGCCGGCGCCGACGGTCCATCCGAAACGCGTGTCGGTTGTCGAACCGGCCTGGCAGTTATTGGCGCCGCCGCAACCATTCGCCGGCGCGGGGGGCGGGCTGAAGCCCGGCCTCGTCAGTGCCGTGGAGAGGCTTGCGTGGCCATAGGCCAGACCGCCGGTGACGTAGAGCAGACCGCGATCCCACGGCGTGACACCCACGCGGCCACGCAGCGTGCCGAACCAGTCGAGCTTCTCGGTCGCCGTCATGATCCGCGATGCATCGTCCGGACCCGGGCGCGACACAGTGGTCTTCAACGCCGTGCCCTGGATGTCGGCCTCGACGCCCACCACCCACATCGGATCGACTTGCCAGTTGTAGCCGGCTTGTCCGCCGCCGATGAAGGCGTTGCTGCTCAGAGGGATGAACGGCGCGACGTCGACCGTCGGGGTGAGGAAGCCCTGCCCGGCGGCATTTGCTCCCGTGATGGTATCGCCGCTCCGGTTCCAGACCCAGCCGGCGTTGCCGCCGACATAGAAGCCGGTCCAGTTGTAGACCGACGCGATGGCGGGGGCCTTCGCATAGGTTCGCACGGGCAAGTCGGCGGCGAGAGCGGTACCGGCTCCCAGAACGACGGCGGCAAGAGCGAGCAGGACACGTTGCATGGGCATGATCGACGGTTGAATTTGTGATGGCTGATCTTACCCCCTGGCTCGCATGCCGGCTGTAGCAGGGACGGCACACCCGATGCGAAACCGATTGTATATGGACGAGATGTCGCGCTGGGCGTGTAGGCGGCGCCTGAGTCCGCAACCAGCTGGCACTCTCACGCCACGCATACCGCCAGCAGCGACAGCAGCAGCACCGAGGCCATCAATTGCACCGTCGTCGCGGGCCGGGCACGCCAGCAAGCGATCTTTTCGGGGAACGACAGGCTCGCGTCGAAAAAGGTCTTCTCGTAACCATTCTTCAGCTTTGGGAATGTCGTGCCGAGCCAGATGACGAGGACGCTGTAGACCAGTGTCGCCACCAGCACGGTGATCACGTGATGGCCGCCATGATCATGATTGAGCAGCCTCACCATCAGCGATGCCGCAGCGAAGATCGGGAAGCCCTGGAGGATCGCGGTCAGGGCAAAGCCTTCGAGCCAGTTGAGGGGGCCGGATTTCGGCACGGCGATCGAGGTCATGACGCGCTCACCCCATGCTCGCCGTCGCCACCGCCATCACCGAGAGCAGCAGCACGATGGTCAGCAACTGCACCGAAGCGGCCGGCTGGGCGCGCCAGGCCGCGATCTTGTCCGACAGCGACAGCCGGGAATCGAAGAAGGCCGGCTCATAGACGAAGCGAAAGGCGGAGGGCAGGCCGGGGCCGACGATCGCCGACAGCAGCGCGTGAAGGAAGGACGCGACGACCACGAAGATCGCGACGCCGGGATCGCCGACCAGGTCGTGATTGCCGAAGATCCGCAGCGCCGCCGCGGCGGTGGCGAAGGTCGGGAAACTCTGCAGGGTTGCGGCCAGCAGGAGGCCCTGCAGGGCGTTGGCGGGGCGGGACTTTCTCGCGGCGACGACGGCGGCCATGGCGTGTCTCCCTGATGACATGGGGATGACGGTAGTCGCGGCCGAAGCGCGGGGATGTGAGATGCGTCACGCGCCGCCCAAACCCGGCGCGAGACCTTGCGGTGCGTGTCCGGGTTCGGCCGCTCCCTGCGCGGAACGGCGGACGACTACAGCCTGCCCTGGCCGTTGACCTGGCTTTGCTGCTTGTCCTGTTCCTTCTCCTGTTCCTTCGCACGATGGCGGCCATAGAGGCAGCCTGCAGCCGCGCCCAGCACGCCATGATGGCCGGCATAGTGGCCGGCCACGCCGCCGACGATGGCGCCCTTGATGCAGCCCTTGGCGTTGGCGGCGGAGCCGGCGCCCAGCACGAGCAGCGCGGCGGTGAGAGCGATGAATGTGGTTTTCATGATTGGTGCCTCCAGATCGATGCCGCGTCTGCAACGGACGAGGGGCGGATCCGGTTCCCCGGATCGGCGACGGCGACAAGGCGTGCTTCCGCAACGCCCGGATGAACCGCCGTTCACCTTCGCCCGACCAAAGAGCAGCCCCTATGTGGTTCTGCGCATTGATTGCACCACGCACCGGGCGCTAGTTTCCGCGGCGGAATTCGAAAGGACGAGCGCGGCATGACGGTCGAATCGCTGAACAGGCAACGCGTGCTGCATCTGCTCGAAACCTTCGGCCGCGGCGACATCGAGGGCGCGCTGGCCTGCTGCACCGAGGATGTCGACTTCCTCACCCATGCCCCGATCGACGTGCTGCCGCATATGGGACCGCGTCACGGCCGCGACCAGCTGGGCGAGTTCTGGCGGACGATCTGGTCGCGCTATTCGGAGGTCCGCCACAAGGCGCCGCAGATCGTCGCCGAGGGCGACGAAGTCGCGGCCTATCTGCATGTCCATTTCAAGAAGCGCAGCAACGGCCGCATCGTGCAGTTCGACCTCGCCGCGTTCTTCACGTTTCGCGGCGGCCTCATCGCGCAGATCCGCGAGATCATCGATTCCTACGATCTGGTGCAACAGGTGCTGGAGCGGGAAATCGGACCGTTGATCACGGCGCGTCCCGTCCACGACGCGTAAGGCTGTCGATCAGTTCGGCGCGGGCGCGGCCTTCGCATCGGCGGGACGCTTGGCCGGCGCGGGCGTCTTGGACGCCGGCGCGGGCGATGGCGCGACGGGACCGGACTGGCCGACGTTCACCGACAATCCGAACAGCCGCCACTGTCCGTTGACCGGCTCGTAGAGCAGTTCGAAATTGACCTGCGAGGGAACCGACGGAAAGAAGCCGGCCATGCGCATCATGCCGTTCGGCTCGATCTGCGGCAGTACGTTGAGCTGCGGATCGATCACGGCGACGCCGGACAGATCGAGCTTGTCGTTGCGCTGGGAGGCGAAGATCTCGGCAAGGCGCGCCGCGGTGTTGACGGCCTGGAAGCCGGGCGCGCCGAGATCGCGCAGCACCGTGTAGTTTCCGGTCTTGTTGGCCTGGTCGAGCGCCAGCAGCGTCGATCGCACCAGAATCAGCACGCCATTGCGATCGATATTGGCGGGCTTGGGGGCCTGCTGGGCGGGCTGGGCGGGCTGGGCCTGTTGCGCGGCCGCAGCAAGGCTCGTCGAGACCAGCAAGACAAGCGCGATGGCGGCGTTGCGCGCGCGTGCCCGGAAGAAACTGTCAGCCACTGAACAACGGCCCTCGAATTACAAATTCCCCACAGCGGCCCGGCCCGAGGGGCACAGACCAGCCGCGTCTCACCTCTATATCAGCGAGCTTGCCGCAAGCGCAAACGCCTCGCCAGAGGGCTCATGGTCCCTGCGGGCAAGTCTTCGGGCCACGGAAGCAAATCATTGTGTCGGACGAGTCACAGTGGCCGTATCCACTGCGCGCAACGAACGTCCTGATGTTTCACGCAACGGATGATGTCGCTAGGTTCGCGCCGCGAACGGAGCGAGCGACTTCAGGCTCGGGAGGAAGGCACAATGTTCATGGTGATGACTTGCGCGCGCAACTCGGCTGCTGGAAACTGCTTTCGTGTGGCTGCCAGCTTATTGTTGGCCTTGCTGTCGATGCTCGGCGCGCCCCGAATGATCGAGCCGGCGGCGGCGCAGGGCGCCGTCTGCGGCATGAGCGCGACCGGCAGTGAGCCGCAGAGCGGCGTCAACGCTTCGGCGGTCAACGTGCTGGACCTCGCATGCGGCTTGTTTGCCAAAGCCAGTGGTGGCAGTGGCCAATACGATGGCGCCACGGCCGTCGGCTACTCCGCTTATGCCATCGGGAACAGATCAACCTCGATCGGCAGCGCCGCGGGAGGCTCCGGCTCCACTGCAGGGGTCACCAGTGTGGGGGCCATTGCAAACTTCTCCGGCACCGCCGGGGTCTACTCGACCGCGATCGGCGCGGGCTTCTTTGCGACGACAGGCACATTCGTGGCTTCGAAGGGCGACTACAGCGTCGCGATCGGCGGCGGCGACGGCGTCGGGGCGGCTCCCGCCCAGTCACAGGGCACGCGAAGCGTGGCGATCGGCGGCAGCACGATCGCCAACAGCACGAACTCAACTGTCGTGGGCTCGCTCTCCACCGTGTTCGGCAATGACAGCTCGTCGTTCGGCACCTCCAACTCCGTCAACGGCACCTCGAGCATCGCGACCGGAAGCAGCAACTTCGTCAGCGGCAACAACAGCGGCGCCTTCGGCACCGGCCAGACGGTGAACGGCAACGGCAGCTTCGCCATCGGCGATCCCAACCTCGTCAACGGCAACAACAGCTTCGTGTTCGGCGACGGCAACACCGTCAATGCCGGCAACCAAACCGGATGGGGCGATTCCGTGCAGGTGATGGGCAATTCCAACACGGTTGGCGCCACGGCGAACTCCGCCGGCTCGACGGCGATCGGCAGCTCCAACACGGTCAATGCCGGCCGCGCCGTAGCAATCGGCCTCTCCACGACCGTGACCGGCACCAGCGCGATTGCGATCGGCGACACCACCACCGCCTCCGGCCGCGTCGCCTCCGCGTTCGGCGCGCTTGCCAATGCGGGAGGCACGTTCGGCAACGAGGGTACCACGGCGCTGGGCACCGGCGCCCTCGCCGGCACGACGGCCGCGGGGCAGACCTATGCCACGGCGGTCGGCGGCAACGCCCAGGCGCAAGGCGCCAATGCGATCGCCATCGGCGGCAACGCGGCGACCGGCGCAGGCAATGCCGCCTTCGCCTCCGCCAGCAACGCCATTGCGATCGGCAACGGCGCGCAGGCGACCGCCGCCAACACGGTCGCGGTCGGACAGAGCGCCGCGGTGGCCGCTGTCAACGGCACGGCGCTCGGCACCGGCGCGGTGGTGCAGGCGGCCGCCAGCAATGCTGTCGCCATCGGCAGCGGTTCGGTGGCGACCGCGCCGAATACGGTGTCGGTCGGCGCCGCCGGCAATGAGCGGCGCGTGACCAATGTCGCAGCCGGCATCGCGCCAACGGATGCCGTCAATGTCAGCCAGCTCAGCGGAATCACGTCAGGCTTCGAGAGCCAGATCAGCGGCTTGCAGAGCCAGATCGCGAGCAATCAGCTCGAAGCCCGGCGCGGCATCGCCGCCACCGCCGCCCTTGCCGTCGCCGCCACGCCATCGGCCCCCGGCCGAACCACGGTGACGCTGAATACCGGCTTCTTTCAGGGGCAGACCGGCGTCGGCCTCGCCGTCGCCCATCGCCTCAGCCTGAACACAGCGCTGCCCGTGATGGTCCAGGGCAGCATCGCCAATGCCGGAAACATGAATGTCGGCCGCGCCGGCGTGGCGGTGGAGTTCTAACTGGGCCGGGTGCGCGCCGATAACGGGCACGGGATCTTGTCGCAGCCCCGGGAGATTACGGGATTCTATGGTCATTCTCACAACCTGCGATCAATTGTGCATTGCAAAAATGTGAATTGAGTTTTTGTCGGGACGCTCTATTTATTCGTACACGAACGAATTAAGCGACCCGCGGCGCCATTGCGCCTGCGGATGTTCCCGTTTCTGCAAAGCCAGCATCAGGACTGCCCCATGACAGAGCACAGCCTCTGGCGTTTCTCGCGCGCGTTGCATCGCGCGATCAACGACCGGCATTTCGCGGACGTCGAGACCTTGCTCGACGAGGATGTCGCGTGGGCGATCTACGGCCCCGTCGACATGTTCCCGTTCCTCGGTGCGCGCCAGGGCAAGATCGCCGTGGTCGAGGTGATCCGGCAGCTCGCCGACAATTTCCAGGTTCGCCGCTTCGAACGCGAGAGCATCATGCTGGGGGTCGATTCCGCCGCCTCGATGCTGCGCTATTCGCTGACGGCGCTGGACTCCGACAAGCCGATCTCGCTGCGCGTGGCGCAATTCGCCCAGTTCAAGGCCGACAAGCTTCTCAGCCTGCGCGTACTGGTCGATACGTTCGATCTGGTCGAGCAGGCGCTCGGCCGCGCGATTCATCTGCCGAAAATGACCCGCGTCGGCTGAGGGGGGATGCCAACGGGTCCCGCTGTTCGGGACCGGTGACGATGCGGGCATGATGTCCCGGCCTCCAGCCCCGCCGGACGCCGTCATGCCAGACGCTCATCACCGGGCGCGCGCCTTTCGCGCGGCCCGTTGGTTCGCTATTCTTTGGCGAGGACATTCGCCACATTTTCGCAAAGATGGTTCCGCATCTTCGGCGCAAACGGGCTGACGGGCAGGACGATGCAAGTCTCGACAGGGTTTGGCTGGACCAGACTGCCGCTGCTGGCGGCGTTCTTCGTGCTGGGCTCGGCCGTGACGGTCTCGGCGCAGATCATGGCGCCGCAGGCGGCGGCGCCCGACGACGAAGCCGAGACCGAGACCGCCGACGTCAACGATCCCGACGTGCTCAAGGGCATCGATGTCGACAAGCTGGACTGGAGCCAGCTGGCGGTCGACGCCGGCACGATCAACGACATCATCGCCGCCAGGAAGCGGGCGCAGGCCGCGGCCAAGGACGGGCTGGACTGGTCGTCCAATGCCAATGCCAATGGCACCTCGGCCGTGACGGTGAAGCAGTCGGTGTCCTCGTTCTGGGACGCTCGCATCGGGGCCGACATGACGGTGACGCGCGAGCCGCGCACGATGTCCGAACTGTTGGCCGAAAAGGCCACCAATGGTGGCAACCTGCCGCAATCCTCTGGCAGCGCCTGGGTCGCGGCGACCGCGCCCGGCGCAGGCCCGATCTGGGACAAGACGGCGGTGGAAGCCCGCGTCGATCCCGGCGCCGAGCAGAGCAAGCTCGGGGCATCCCTGACCAAATCGGTGCCGCTGACGGGCGACACGTCGCTGACGCTGCAGAACGGCTACAGCGTCAACCAGCAGGGCACGATCGCGGTCCCCGGGCTCGGCGGTCATGTCACGCGCAATTACGAGACCGACCAGAGCGCCAAGGTCACCATCACCGACACCGGCACCAGCATCACCGCCGGGCAGTCGCTGTCGACCACGGACGACAAATGGCTGCGCAAGTTCGGCGCCGAGCAGAAGCTGTTCGACAACGTCACCGTGTCCGGTTCCGTGGGCGAGACCTCGCAGGGCACGATCAACAAGAGCGTGACCGCGGGCTTCAAGAAGAGCTGGTAGCCGGCCTCTCGTTCCGGCCCCAGTCTCCCGACAAGCGCCCGGAGCGACGGGTGTCTGACGTGCGCCCAAGTCCTTACAATTCTCATCGCACGCCACGGCAAAGCCCACGAATGGTCCGGCCTTGCCGCAACTCGGCCCAGTTGCCGTCAAAATCCGGCGTCCTAGTCCTGCTACCGACGCCGTCGTGCGGGGGACACTCGCGCAGCGCTTGACGCGAACAGGGGAACAACGATGAACGCCATGCGTCCTGAAAAGATCGAAGCCGCCGAGACCGAATTGGTGGATTCCAATCTCGCCGCCGTGACCGAGGTCGAGGCCGGCATCCGCGACTTCGTCCGCAACGACATCGCCTATCTGCGCCGTCCGGCATCGAGCACGACGACGGAATCCCCGCCGCTCGACCCGAGCGCGGAGGCCACCGTCACAAACGTCAATTCGCTGATCCAGCGCGTCGCCGGCACCTCGCTCGCCGAGATCGAGAATTTGATCTCCGAGCTCGAGAGCCTGCGCGATTTGCTGCATGCCGAAGGCCAGCGCGTCCAGCGCGAGATTTCCGGCTATGCCCAGCTCAGCCAGGCCGCGATGAAGTCGACGCGCATGATCGCGGACAACGTCGCGCAGTGGAAGCGCGCCGCCGACGGCCTGCGCAACAGCTGAGCAAGCCCTCTCAGACGAGCCGCCGCGTTCCCGAGCAGGAGCGCGGCGGTTTCGATTCCGGGCAGACTCTTTCGCGACCTTGAACCGCCCGCCTGCAGGCAGCGACCAACGGCAAGCGCCCGCAACGACGCGCGGCCTTGGGGACAGTTCACATGAGAAGCATCCGGCCCGACAACACGGATCCGATTCCGCTGCAGCCGACGCCGAGCCAGTTCGGCACGATCATGCTGCGCTTCGTCGGATTGCTGCTGGTGGCGGTGGCCGTGCTGGCGCTGATCTATAGCCGCTGAAGGTTGCGCGCGGCCAAAAGGTTAACGAGTCCTTAACGGCTCGCTTCGACCGTCGAGGCTTCCAGGGTGTAGGCGCCGTCGGCATAGCCCTTCACCACCATCCCGGCGACCAGCATCACGGCCAGCGTCGCGGTAGCAAAGATGAATCCGACCAGTTTGAGTGCGCCGCGATCTGCCATCGTTCTCGTCCCCTGTACTCTGCCCACTTCGTTCAAATAGACAGCGACAGGTTCATAATTGGTTAGCAACTCGATGGTTCCGGCAGATGCTTCGCAGGCCAGCCATCTCGCGGCGGCTTATGGCAGGCGCGCCGAATCGCGTCCATAGCGCGCGAGCAACACTCGCGCACTCATTTCAGCCGTTCATCCGGAACGGCTCTAACCGGCCTTCCGCATCGGCACGAAGGCGCTGGCAGTGATGGAATAAACCTCCTCGCCGCGCTGGTTGGTGCCGGTGGTACGCGCGGTGAGAATGCCCCAGCCCGGGCGCGAGGCGGAGACGCGCTTGTCGATGACGACGTTGACGAACGATACCCTGTCGCCGGCCAGCACCGGCTTGACCCAGCGCAGATCGCGGAAACCCGGCGACGGGCCCCACACCGCGACCTCCTCGCCTCGGGAAGCGGCTTCCCGCGCCAGACGCTGGCCATCGGCGACGAGCAGGCTCATGCAGGCCGAGCCCACATGCCAGCCCGACGCCGCGAGCCCGCCGAACAACGAATTCCTGCCCTCCTCCTCGTCGAGGTGAAAGCGCTGCGGATCGAACTTCGCGGCGAAGGTCTTGATGGATTCGGCCGTGAAATCGTAGGCGCCGATCTCGCGGCGGTGACCGATCGCGATCTCTTCGAAGAAACGCATCAGACCGCTCCCTCGCGCCGCTCGATCAGGATCGGCGACGTCATCTCGCACAGCGCCTGCCCGCTCGCATTGCGCGCGGTGCATTTGAACTTGACGATGCCGAGCGTGGGGCGGCTCTTGGATGGACGGGCCTCGATGACATCGACGTCGAGCGTGAGATCGTCGCCGGGCCGGAGCGGCGACAGCCAGCGGACCTCGTCGACGCCGGGCGAGCCGAGCGAAGCCGCGCGGGTGATGAAGCCATCGGCCATCATCCGCATCATCAGCGAGCACAGATGCCAGCCGGAGCCGGACAGTCCGCGCAGCATGCTCTTGCTGGCGGCCTCCTCGTCCAGATGCATCGGCTGCGGATCGAACTCGGCGGCGAAGGCCACGATCTCGTCGCGGGTGACATGGCGCGGGCCGAACGTTCCGAAACGGCCGGGCGGGAAATCTTCGAAGGTCAGGGTCATCTTTGGATAGCTTTGCGTGAGGACAGATTGTGGCCGCAGTTTGCGGCAATCTCAACCCGCCGGTCCGCATGGCACATGCTACATTGGACGCGGCGGCCTTGATCGGAATCGGTTACGAGGCCTGATTTGCCCCTGGGGAGAGCGATGTTTTCATTCAACGACCTGTTTCAGTGGGACCGGTTCATCACGCCGACGATCATCAAGACCTTCTACTGGCTGGTGATCGCGCTGATCTGCCTGTTCGGCCTCTCCGGCATCTTCTCAGGGCTGGCGGCGATGGCGATCAGCCCGTTCGGCGGCTTCCTGGTCCTGCTGTCCTCGATCGCCAGCGTCGTCGTCGGCATCATCTTTTCGCGAATCCTGGCGGAGCTCATCCTGATCGTTTTCCGCATCAACGAGCATCTCGGCGCAATCCGCGACCAGGGCAGCGGGATGCGGTGAGGTTCTCGTGTCCCGGACGCGGCGCGGCACGCAGTGACGCGACGCAGAGCCGGGACCCACGCACTCGCAGTTGAAGTTTCTGGGCCCCGGCTCTGCAGCGCACCGCTGAAGAAGCGCTGCGTCCGGGGCACGAGATCCAGTCCTACGTGTTGAACCGGAAATGCATCACGTCGCCATCAGCGACGACATATTCCTTGCCTTCGAGGCGGAGCTTGCCGCCGTCGCGCGCACCGGCTTCGCCGCCCAGAGTCACGTAATCGTCGTACGCGATCGTCTCGGCGCGGATGAAGCCCTTCTCGAAATCGGTGTGGATCACGCCGGCCGCCGCCGGGGCCTTGGTGCCGCGATGGATGGTCCAGGCACGCGCCTCCTTCGGACCCACCGTGAAATAAGTGATGAGGTCGAGCAGCTGGTAGCCGGCGCGGATCAGGCGATCGAGGCCGGCTTCTTCGAGACCCAGCGTCTCCAGGAAGTCGGCGCGCTCCTCGCGCGAGATGGTGGCGATCTCGGATTCGATCTTGGCCGAGATCACAACGGCGATGGCACCTTCCTTGGCGGCCTGGTCCTGCACCGCCTTGGAGAAGGCATTGCCGGTCGCGGCCGAGCCTTCCTCGACGTTGCAGACATAGAGCACGGGCTTTGACGACAAGAGGCCGAGCATGCCGAAGGCGCGCTCTTCTTCCGGCTTGCGCTCGACCAGTCGCGCCGGCTTGCCCTCGCGCAGCAGCACCAGCGTGCGGTTGACTAGGTCGAGCTGTTCCTTGGCGTCCTTGTCGTTGCCCTTGGCCTTCTTGGTGAGGTTGTCGACCCGCTTCTCGAGGCTGTCGAGATCGGCGAGCATCAGCTCGGTCTCGATGGTCTCGATGTCGGCGAGCGGAGCGATCTTGCCCTCGACATGGGTGATGTCGGAGTCTTCAAAACAGCGCACGACATGGGCGACGGCGTCGACCTCGCGGATGTTGGCGAGGAACTGGTTGCCGAGGCCCTCGCCCTTCGAGGCGCCGCGCACGAGACCTGCGATGTCGACGAAGGTCAGCCGGGTCGGGATGATCTGCCCGGACTTGGCGATCGCCGCGAGCTTGTCGAGCCGGGGATCCGGCACCGCGACCTCGCCGACATTCGGCTCGATCGTGCAAAACGGATAGTTCGCGGCCTGCGCCGCCGCCGTCTCGGTCAGCGCATTGAACAAGGTCGACTTGCCGACATTGGGCAATCCGACGATCCCGCATTTGAATCCCATGGTCGTCCTCTATCCGTATTCGTCATGGCCGGGCTTGCCCCGACCATCCACGCCTCAATGCGCGGAACGAAGATCGTGGATGCCCGGGACATCTAGCGCGAAGACGCGTTTCGCGCTCCTGGCCGGGCATGACGGAGAGAGCGGCGCCGCTATTCCTTGCCGTTCTCGTCCTTGGTCAAAAATCCCTTCGCCTGCATGGCGAGGTGCACCCTGTTGGCGAAAGTCGCGTCCGTTCCCTTGGCGATCAGCGCGGCGTGCTCGGCGACCGCCTCGCAAAGCGTCTGCACCCAATCATTGTCGGTCTTGGCGAAGTCCGACAGCACGTGGCCGTGCACCAGTTCCTTGACGCCGGGATGACCGATCCCGAGGCGAACCCGGCGATAATCATTGCCGATATGCGCGGAGATCGAGCGCAGCCCGTTGTGGCCTGCGATGCCGCCGCCGATCTTCACCCGCACCTTGCCCGGCGGCAGCTCGAGTTCGTCGTGAAACACGGTGACGTCGCCTTCGGCGATCTTGAAGAAACCCGCCGCTTCCTGAACGCTGCGGCCGGACTCGTTCATGTAGGTCGTCGGCTTGAGCAGGATGACGCGCTCGGATCCGAGCGCGCCTTCCGAGGTCTCGCCCTGAAACCTGCGCCGCCACGGCGAGAAGCCATGACGCCGCGCGATCTCGTCGACGGCCATGAAGCCGATATTGTGCCGGTTGCGTGCGTATTTCGCGCCGGGATTGCCGAGCCCAACAAAGAGTCGCATGACGCGGCGCGCCCCTCGCGCGGCGCGCGATCGAAGACCGCGCGCCGGCTCTTGAAGAGATTACTTCTTCTTGTCGCCGGCCGGAGCCTTGGCCGCCGCAGCCGGAGCCGCCGCGCCCGCAGCCGGAGCAGCACCTGCCGCCGGAGCCGCAGCGCCAGCAGCCGGAGCCGCCGCGGCTGCCTTCTGCTCTTCGGCGTAGCCGGAGGGCGGCACGATGGTGACGAGGGTGGCGTCCTCGCGGGTCAGCGCCTTCACGCCGGAGGGCAGCTTGATGTCCGACAGATGCAGCGAGTGACCGATTTCCAGCGTGCCGACGTCGGCCTCGATATATTGCGGGATGTTCTCGACGCCGCATTCCAGTTCGATCGCATGGGCGACGATGTTGACCGTGCCGCCGCGCTTCACGCCGGGCGAGCCTTCCGCCTTCACGACATGCAGCGGAACGCTGATGCGGATGGTGGCGCCTTCGCCGAGCCGCATGAAGTCGACATGGATCGGGAAGTCCTTGACCGGATCGAGGTGATAGTCGCGCGGAATCACGCGGTGCTTCTTGCCCTCGAGGTCGATGTCGACGAGCGTCGTCAGGAACCGGCCGGCAAGGATGCGCTGGCGCAGTTCACGATCCTCAACCGAGATCGTGAGCGGGGGCTGGTTGTTGCCATAGATCACTCCGGGTACGCGCCCGGCGCGACGCTCGGCCCGGGCGGCCCCCTTGCCGCTCTTCGGACGTGCGGTCGCCTTCAATTCCTTGACGGTCGTCGCCATAACGTTAAGTCCTTGTTTTTGCAAAAGTTAATGGGCCGCAAGGCGGCCCATGGATGCGTTCGCAGCAAGCCTCCAGGGGTGCGGGGGCCGCGAACTTGGCCGGCTTTTAGCCGGAAGAGGCGGAAATGACAAGGAGAATGGGCACCTTGTCATACGCGAGCCTGACCCGGGCCTCCATCGTCAAATGCTCCTTTCGAAGCGGATGGATGGCCGGGTCAAGCCCGGCCATGACGACCTCAATTGCCCGCGCCCCCGAGCTTCGCCTCGAGGGCGGCAATGCGGGCCTTGAGGGCCTCGTTCTCCTCGCGGGCCAGACGGGCCATGTCCTTGACCGCCTCGAACTCCTCGCGCTTGACGAGGTCCATGTCGCGCAGGAATTTCTCGGCCTGGGTGCGCATCACCGTGTCGAACTCGCGCTTGACGCCCTGCGCGGCACCGGCGGCGTCGTTCATCAGGCGGCCGATCTCGTCGAAAAACCGGTTGTTGGTCTGGGTCATGTCGGTCTCCTTGGCACGGCCTTCGCGAATGCTCGGATGACAATGGCAATCTGGCGAGGCGGGTTCAAGGGCCCTGCAGCGGTATCCTTGTCACGAACCGGTTTCCTTGCAATCGTATTCAACGTCCCTGCATAAGAAGAAGCACAAGGCGCACAAGATGATCGACCAGCAGATCGCGATCCCCACCAAGGACGGCCACACCGCCACCTTCATCAGCCATCCCGAGCGCGGCGGCCCGTTCCCGGTGATCCTGTTCTACATGGATGCGCCGGCGATCCGCGAGGAATTGCGCGACATGGCGCGGCGGCTCGCCACATCGGGCTATTACGTGATGCTGCCGAATCTCTACTACCGCTCCGGCGTGATGGAGCTCGGTCCGATCCCGCCCGATCCGAACGCGCCGGAGCGCAAGCGCATGTTCCAGCTGATGGGCTCGCTCACCATTCCCATGGTCATGGAGGACACACGGGCGCTGCTCACCTATGCCGAGGGCCAGGCCGCGGCGAACACGAGGCTGGTCGGCACCGTCGGCTATTGCATGAGCGGCCGCTATGCCGTGAACGCCGCGACGCATTTCCCCGACAGGGTCAAGGCCGCCGCATCGATCTACGGCACCCATCTTGCGACCGACCAGGACGACAGCCCGCATCTGGCCGGACGCAAGACGAAGGCCGAACTTTATTTCGCCTGCGCCGAAACCGACATCTACGCGCCAACGGAGATCATCGAGAAGGTCAAGCAGGGCATGAGCGGCGCCAATGCCGAGGTCGAGATCTATCCCGGCACGCATCACGGCTTCGCCTTCCGCACGCGTGTGGACTACAACCGCGACGCCGCCGAGCGGCACTGGGAGCGGCTGCTGGCGCTCTATCGCCGCAACCTGGTTCAGACATCGAAGGCATGATGCCCTTTCTGCTCATCGACTTTCCCGCCTTCAAGCCGATCGCGATCGAGATCGGTCCGTTCGCGATCCGCTGGTATGCGCTGGCCTATATCTGCGGCATCGTGTTTGGCTGGCTTTATGCGCGCTCGCTGCTGAAGAAGGAGCGGCTGTGGGGCGGCCCGGCGCCGATGTCGCTGGTGCAGATCGACGACTTCATCCTGTGGGTCACGCTCGGCATCATCCTCGGCGGCCGCACCGGCTATGTGCTGTTCTACAACCTGCCCTTCTTCATCGAGCATCCCGCCGCGATCTTCCGGCTGTGGGAGGGCGGCATGTCCTTCCATGGCGGTTTTCTCGGCTGCGTCGTCGCAGTGATGTGGTTTGCCTGGCGAAACCGCATCTCGATCCTGTCGCTCGGTGACATCACCACCGCGGTCGCTCCAGTCGGACTCCTGCTCGGGCGCATCGCCAACTTCGTCAACGGGGAATTGTGGGGCCGCGCCACCGATGCCAGCCTGCCCTGGGCGATGATCTTCCCGAACGATCCGACGCAGCTGCCGCGCCATCCAAGCCAGCTCTATGAGGCCGGCATGGAGGGAATCCTGTTGTTCACCGTGCTCGCGATCATGATCCGCTTCGGCGCGCTGAAGCGTCCGGGCATGATCCTCGGTAGTTTCACGCTGATCTATGGCCTGACCCGCATCGCCGGCGAGCAATTTCGGGAGCCGGACCCGCAGTTGAAATTCCTCTGGGGCGACTGGTTAACCATGGGCATGCTGCTGTCGATCCCGATGCTTATCGTCGGCCTCATACTTATTGTATTGGCTATCAGGCGGGGTGCACCGGAGCCCGCAGTGGCTATTCGTTAATTCCTTTCGAGAAAGCACGTCGTGACCGACCAGCCGCTCCTCAACGAGATCAAGGCGCTGATCAAATCCTCGGGCCCCATGCCGGTCTGGCGGTACATGGAGCTGTGCCTGATGCATCCGCGCCATGGCTATTACGTCTCGCGCGATCCGCTCGGCCGCGAGGGCGACTTCACCACCGCGCCCGAGGTCAGCCAGATGTTCGGCGAACTGCTCGGCCTGTGGACCGCCTCGGTGTGGAAGCAGATGGGTTCGCCGCAGGTGCTGCGGCTGATCGAGCTCGGCCCCGGCCGCGGCACCATGATGGCGGATGCGCTGCGCGCCCTGCGCGTGCTGCCGCCGCTCTACCAGGCGCTGCACATCCATCTGGTCGAGGTCAATCCCGTGCTCCGCGACCGGCAGGGCGCGACGCTGTCGAGCGTGCGCAACATCGCCTGGCACGACAGCATCGACGACGTGCCCGAAGGCCCGAGCGTCATCCTGGCCAATGAATATTTCGACGTGCTGCCGATCCACCAGATGGTCAAGCATGAGGACGGCTGGCACGAACGCGTGATCGACGTCGACGGGAGCGGCAAGCTGATCTTCGGCGCAGCCACTGAGCCGACGCCGCGCTTCGAGGTGCTGCTGCCGCCGCTGGTGCGCGCGGCTCCCGTCGGCGCCGTGTTCGAATGGCGGCCCGACAGCGAGATCATGAAACTCGCGACGCGCCTGCGCGACCAGGACGGCGCGGCGCTGATCATCGACTATGGCCATCTGCGCAGCGATGCCGGCGACACCTTCCAGGCGATTGCGCGACACAGTTTCACCGATCCGCTCAAGGCGCCGGGCCAGGCCGACGTCACCGCCCATGTCGATTTCCAGGCGCTGGCACGCGCCGCCGAGGACGTCGGCGCGCGCGTGCACGGGCCGGTGACGCAGGGCGATTTCCTCAAGCGCGTCGGCATCGAGACCCGCGCCGCCGCCCTGATGCAGAAGGCGACCCCCGAGGTGGCCACCGACATCTCGATCGCGCTGAAGCGCCTGACCGACACCGGACGCGGCGGCATGGGCTCGATGTTCAAGGTGCTCGGCATCTCGGAGCCGCGACTGACGGGCATCGCGGGCCTCAGCGATCTCGAACACGCCGGAGATGCCTGATGACGCTGACCTCGTCGCTGCTCTCGGCCGTTCCCGGCCTGCGCCATGCCTTCTTCACCCGCGAGGGCGGCGTATCCGGCGGCATCTATTCGGCGCTGAACGGCGGGCTGGGCTCGCATGACGATCAGGCGCGGGTCGCCGAGAACCGCCGTCGCATGGCCGAGCATGTCGGCGTGCCGGCCGACCGCTTCCTCAGCCTGCACCAGATCCATTCGCCCGACGTTCTCGTCGCGGACGCAGCATGGCCGAGCGGCCCGCGCCCGAAGGGCGATGCGCTGGTGACGAAGACGCCAGGGATCGCGCTCGGCGTTTCCGCCGCCGATTGCGGACCGGTGCTGTTCGTCGATCCCCAGGCGGGCGTGATCGGCGGCGCGCATGCCGGCTGGAAGGGCGCGCTGACAGGCGTGCTGGAATCCACCATCGCAGCCATGGAAGGGCTCGGCGCGTCGCGCGGCAGCATCATCGCCGCGATCGGTCCCCTGATCCGCCAGGACAGCTATGAGGTCGGCAACGAATTCGTCGCCCGCTTCATCGAGGCGGATGCGGACAATGCGATGTTCTTCATCCCGTCGGTGCGCGAGGGCCATGCGATGTTCGACCTCGCCGGCTTCATCCGCCAGCGGCTCGAGGCGGCCGGCATCCTGATGATCGACGATCTCGGGATCGATACCTATGCGGACGAGCGCTTCTTCAGCTATCGCCGCTCGGTGCATCGCGAGGAGCCGGATTACGGCCGCCACGTCCACGCCATCGCGCTGGAGCGCTGAGGTCTCGTGCCCCGGACGCGCGGCGCAGCACGCATGTGATGCGCCGCTGAGCCGCGGCCCAAGGTCTCCGCAATGCCGATCTTCGTGATCTTGCTGGGTCCCGCAGCAGCGCTTCACGCTGCAGCGCGTCCGGGACACGAGAGGATGTTTGCGGCCATCGCCATGAAGCGTCAGGTGGGCGAGGTGAACACAAGGGCAACTCTTGCGGTCGCATTCCGGGGCTCGCGAAGCCAGACCCCGGAATGACAGTGGCTTGTGGCGCCGCTGCCCTAGACCTTAACCGATTTTAACGATATCGCTGCCGTCCAGAATGAGGGACGCGTCATCCATGTTGCGCCGTGCGGGTCCGCGCGTGCTGGCAGTTGCGCTGCTCGCGGCGGCAACGGCGCTTGGCGGCTGCGCCGCCGGCGGTGGCGCCGCCAATTCCTATGCGATGGCGCCGAGCGTCGGCTCCGGGGCGACGGTGGCGTTCGAATCCATCGACGGGCCGCCGCCACCCGTGTTCGACCGCATGGTGGGCGTGCTCGACAGCGAATCCAAGCTGCGCAGCCTGTCCGTCGTCTCCCGCGAGGGCTCTGCCGCCTATCGCGTGCGCAGCTACCTCTCCGCCCAGGTGGTGCGCGGCAGGACCGTGATCGCCTGGGTCTGGGACGTCTACGATGCCAACCAGCAGCGGGCGCTGCGCCTGTCCGGCGAGGAACCGACCTCCGGCAAGGGCGGCCGCGACGCCTGGAGCGCGGCCGACGATCTGGTCCTGCGGAAGATCGCGCAGGCCGGATTCAGTGGACTTTCCAACATGATCAACGGCACGCCCGACGCGCCCGGCGCGGTTCCGGTGCTGCGCGGACCGGCGGTCGCCAGCGTGATCCCGAACTCCCCTTCGGCTGAGCTGCCGGCCAGTGCGCTCAGCTACGCCGACCCCTAACCGACGCTCAACCACGGCTGCCGAAATTCGTCCAAGCCTTTGGCCCGACTCGGGGTTTTCACGGGGAAACGTAGCCTCCCGGGTTGCCAGCGCCGCCCCCGGCCTGATATTTCCTCGCCCGTCGTAACCGTGCTCCCAGTGGGTATTCCTAGGATGTTGAACGTCGTATCCAGCAAAGCGCGGGGGGAAGCGTCCATGTCGGCCAAGAACGGCTCCATCAAGCTCGTCGCCGGCAACTCCAATCCGGCCCTGGCGCAAGCCATCGCGCAGGGACTCGAGCTCCCGCTCACCAAGGCGGTGGTCCGGCGCTTCGCCGACATGGAGATCTTCGTCGAGATCCAGGAGAACGTCCGCGGCTCGGATGCCTTCATCATCCAGTCGACCTCGTTTCCCGCCAACGACCATCTGATGGAGCTCCTGATCATCACCGACGCGCTGCGCCGCTCCTCGGCGCGCCGCATCACCGCGGTGCTGCCCTATTTCGGCTACGCCCGGCAGGACCGCAAATCGGGCTCGCGCACGCCGATCTCCGCCAAGCTGGTCGCCAATCTGATCACGCAGGCGGGCGTCGACCGCGTCATGACGCTTGACCTGCATGCCGGCCAGATCCAGGGCTTCTTCGACATCCCGACCGACAATCTCTACGCCGCCCCGCTGATGGTGCGCGACATCAAGGACAGGTTCGACCTCTCCAAGGTGATGGTGATCTCGCCCGACGTCGGCGGCGTGGCGCGTGCGCGCGGTCTCGCCAAGCGCATCAACACCCCGCTCGCCATCGTCGACAAGCGCCGTGAGCGTCCGGGCGAGTCGGAGGTCATGAACGTGATCGGCGAGGTCGCCGGATACACCTGCATCCTGGTCGACGATATTGTCGATTCCGGCGGCACGCTGGTGAATGCGGCCGATGCGCTGATCGCCAAGGGCGCCAAGGACGTCTACGCCTACATCACCCATGGCGTGCTCTCCGGCGGCGCCGCCGCTCGCATCGCCGGCTCCAAGCTCAAGGAGCTCGTGATCACCGACTCGATCCTGCCGACCGATGCAGTGACCAAGGCGCCGAACATCCGCACGCTGCCGATCGGCAGCCTGATCTCCGACGCCATCGCGCGCACCGCGGCCGAAGAGTCGGTGTCGAGCCTGTTCGACTGAGACTCGTCATTCCGGGGCGGCGCACCAGCGCCGGACCCGGAATCTCGAGATTGCGGGGGGCTCGCTTCGCGAGCCCCGGCATGACTTCAAGGCCCTAACCCACGATCCCCGCGGCGACCTGGCCGCGCAGGCGCTCGAGCCCGTGCAGCGTCTCGGCGCAGGCGGCCGCGACCTCGACGCCCTTGATCCTGAAGTGCTTGCGGAAGAAGTCGTAATGCACCTCGGTCTCGTGGAACTGCTGCGGCGTCAGCACGGCGGAGAAGACCGGCACCTCGGTCCGCAGCTGCACGTCCATCAGCGCCTTGATCACCGTGTCGGCGACGAATTCGTGGCGATAGATGCCGCCGTCGACGACAAGGCCCGCCGCGACGATCGCGGTGTAGCGCCGCGTCTTGGCCAGCACCTGGGCGTGCAGCGGGATCTCGAACGAGCCCGGCACCTCGAACACGTCGACATGGGTCAGGTGGCGCAGCTCCGCCTCCTTGACGAAGGCGATGCGGGCCTCCTCGACCACGTCGCGGTGCCAGCAGGCCTGCACGAAGGCGACACGCTGCGGCTTGGCAAAGCGGGGATGGTCGGGCAGCGGCGGCGGGCCCGTTGGAACCGGCGGCGGCTGGGAGGTTTCGGTCTGGGAGGTCTGGGGGTCTTGCAACATCTGATTCATGGCTTTCCTTTTCAAGGACCAGAATCAGGGCACACGGAACGACGATCAGCCGCACCTTGCGATGCGTCTGCCACCGACCGTTCTCTTTCATCCGGACTTTGACCGTCGGCTTCGGAGTTTCACCGAATCTGCTGACCCTTCCCTTCGGCTACGGACCTCCGGGAAGGCGCTCGCGGGCTTGGGCCTGTTCGGGCCCTTACCGCCGGTGGGGACTTTCACCCCGCCCTGAGAACATCGGCCGCCCGGAATGGACGGCCTGAGCGGAAATATGAACCCGCCGACCGACAGCGGCAAGTAGGTTCCGTATCGGCCAGCCGCATGGTCCCATGCCGCCATGGCGGGCGGGGAGCTCGCGGGGCGGAATTCGTCCTCGCCGAGCACGGCGCGATCCGATTCCGGTTTGTTCTCAAATTAATAATTATGGCGGAGATCAGCTGTGGACGAAGGAGTCCTGGCTTGTGGACGGACTCGGCAGCCAGTTGCGCAGATTCCGCAAATCACATCAGTTGATCCGCGACAGGCCGCGCCGGTCGCGCGGAGATCGCGAGAAGCGACTCCCGGGATCGACGACGTTTAGGGAGCGCGCGCCGGACCCTACCGCGTGCGTATCACACACAACAATAAGGCAAGAGGTCGAGACGGCATGTCCCTGCTCGAAGGCACTATCGATTCCCGAAGCCATCCGCTCGCGGTGGTCGAGGATATCGCTGCCAGCAACAACTGGCCGTTCGAACGCTCCGGCGAGGACGAACTCACCATCGTCTCGAAGGGACAGTGGACCGACTACCAGATTTCCTTCACCTGGATGGGGGAGATCGAAGCACTGCATCTGGCCTGCGCGTTCGACATGAAGATCCCGGTGGCGCGTCGCGCCGAGGTGCAGCGGCTCGTCGCCGCGGTCAACGAGCAGCTGTGGGTCGGCCATTTCGATCTCTGGACCAACACCGGCATGATCATGCACCGCCAGGCGCTGGTGCTGCCGGGCGGGCTCACCGCCTCGACCGCGCAATGCGAGGCCATGCTGGCCGGCGCCATTCACGCCTGCGAGCGCTACTTCCCGGCGTTCCAGTTCGTGGTGTGGGCCGGCAAGACCACCACGCAAGCGATGGACGCGGCGATGTTCGATACGGTCGGCGAGGCGTAAGACCTCTCGAAATTAAGGGAAGCCGCAACCCCTCCCCCACGTCGTCCTGGCGAAAGCCAGGACCCATACCGCGAGGTCTCACCGCATCTCGCGATGCTTGTTGCCCTGCCATCCATCCACTAGAACCGATCGGGTTATGGGTCCCGGCCTTCGCCGGGACGACACCGAATTCGTGGTGACCACAGTGGCCAACAGCACTCTCCAGAACATCACCGGCACCATCCTGCTCGCCGGCGCCGGCAAGATGGGCGGCGCGATGCTGACGGGCTGGCTTGCGGGCGGGCTTGATCCGCGCCGCGTCGCGGTGATCGATCCGCAAATATCGCCCGAGATCACCGCGCTGGCGGCGCAAGGCGTCGCGCTCAACCCCGAGGCCGACAAGGTCGGAACGGTCGAGACCCTGGTCGTCGCGGTCAAGCCGCAGATGTTCCGCGAGGCCGGGCCAAGGTTGAAATCCTTCGTCTCTGGGACAACGTTGGTGGTGTCGATCATGGCCGGCACCACGATCGCCGCGCTCTCCGACATCTGCGGCGGCGCGGTGGTGCGCGCGATGCCGAACACGCCGGCTGCAATCGGCCGCGGCATCACCGTCGCGGTCGCAGCTGACAATGTCAGCGCCCCGCAGCGCGCCATCGCAGACGCGCTGCTGCGCGCCACCGGATCGGTCGAATGGGTCGCGGACGAAGGCCTGATGGACGCGGTGACCGCCGTCTCCGGTTCGGGTCCCGCCTATGTGTTCCTGCTCGCCGAGGAACTCGCGCGCGCCGGAATCGCGGCCGGGTTGCCGGAGGCGCTGGCGGTGAAGCTCGCGCGCGAGACCGTGTCCGGCTCCGGCGAGTTGCTGCACCGGTCCGACCTTGCGGCCGGCACGCTTCGCCAGAACGTCACCTCGCCCGGCGGCACCACGGCGGCCGCGCTCGGCGTGCTGATGGGCGAGCCGGGGCTGCGCGAATTGATGGTCCGCGCCATCGCGGCGGCGACGCAGCGCTCGAAGGAACTGGCGAAGTAGAAGGCCTACGTCGCCCCGAGCCGCTTGTTGAACATCTCGACGTTCACCAGCCCGCGCGCATGGCGGCCTTCGCCGAGCCGGCGCGTGCCCTCGAAGGCCTCGACCTCGAACCGGATGACGCGGCGCTCGACGGCAACCACCTTCGCCGTGGCGCGCACCGTGGCGCCGACGCGCGCGGCCGCGAGATGCCGGATATCGACCTCGGTGCCGACCGTGACCCAGCCCGGCTGAAGCGCCGCGCGGATCGCATCGCCCGACGTCATCTCCATCTCGAGGATCATCATCGGCGTGGCGTAGACGAAAGGCATACCGGGCACGAAATGCCCGACGGTCCGCTCCACCGGCACCACCAGCGTGCGCTCCGCGCTCATGCCGATCGTGATGAAGTCGCGTGCGTCCATGGTCTACCTCGTCGTCCTGGACAAGCGAGCACAGCGAGCGCCGATCCAGGACCCATTACCCCGATTGGCTCTCGTTGGCGTCGTCCGAACCACGACCTGCCACACCAACTGTTTCCTGGGGTAATGGGTCCTGGCTTACGCCAGGACGACGGCTGTGCTTGCAGAACCGGCGCCGGCTATTTCTTCGCCGCCGCTGCGCGCTCGACGAAGGTCTTGCCGCCCTTCATCTTGTGGCGGAGCGGAGCTTCGTTGATCTGGATGACGACGGCATCGGCGTCGACGCCGAGATTCTTGACCAGGGCCTGGGTGATGTCGCGCATCATGCCGGCCTTCTGCTCGTCGGTGCGGCCTTCGGCCATGCTGATGGTGATCTCAGGCATCGTTCTCTCCCTGTCATGGCCGGGCCTGACCCGGCCATCCATCATTCGGGAAGATGGATGCGCGGGTCAAGCCCGCGCATGACGAATGGGCGAATGGCTATCCCCACTTTACGTCATGGCGCGCCAGCACCTCGCGCACCCTGGCGACGAGATCGGCTTCGCTGCACGAGAACTGCGCCGGGCGGCTCTCGCGCCATTCCTGGTTGGAGGCGATCGCGGCCGCCGCCTTGGCGCCCTCGATCAGATCCTTGACCTGCACCTCGCCGCGCGCCTTCTCGTCCGAGCCCTGGATGATGACGCAAGGCGAGTTGCGGCGGTCGGCATATTTGAGCTGGTTGCCCATGTTCTTGGGATTGCCGAGATAGAGCTCGGCGCGAATGCCGGCGGCGCGCAAGGACGCCACCATCTTCTGGTAGTCGGCGACGCGGTCGCGATCGAACACGGTGACCACGACGGGGCCGACCTCGGGCCTTGTATCGAGCTTGCCGAGCAGCGTCAGCGCCGCCTGCAGCCGCGACACGCCGATCGAGAAACCGGTCGCCGGCACCGGCTCGCCGCGGAAGCGCGAGACGAGACCGTCATAGCGTCCGCCGCCACCGACCGAGCCGAAGCGCACCGGGCGGCCCTTCTCGTCCCTGGTCTCGAGCAGCAGTTCGACCTCATAGACGGGGCCGGTGTAATATTCGAGGCCGCGGACGACGGAGGGGTCGATCTTGATTCGATCCGCGCCGTAACCCGAGGCCGTTACCAGTTTCGCGATCTCTTCCAGTTCGCTGACGCCGGCGCGCCCGGTCTCACTCTTTGCCAGATAGGACTCCGCGGCAGCGATCGCTTCTTTCCAGTCCTCGCGCGGCCTGGTGATGGCGAGAACGACGTCGGCTTCCGCGTCGCTCAGGTTGGCGCCCTTGGTGAAATCGCCCTTGCCTTCCTCGCCGCCGTCCCAGCGTCCGGCACCGAGCAGCTTGCGGACTTCGTCCGCGGAAAACTTGTCGAGCTTGTCGATGGCACGCAGCACGGTCAACCGGCGCGCCGCGTTGTCCTCGCCGGCAAGGCCAATCGCTTCCAGCACGCCATCGAGCACCTTGCGGTTGTTGACCTTGACCACGTACTGGCCGCGCGCGATGCCGAGCGCTTCCATCGTGTCCGCCGCCATCATGCAGATCTCGGCATCCGCCGCCGGCGTCGCCGAGCCGACCGTGTCGGCATCGAACTGCATGAACTGGCGGAAGCGGCCAGGGCCGGGCTTTTCGTTGCGGAAGACGTAGCCGACACGGTAGCTGCGATAGGGCAGGACGAGACCGTCGGTCCCGTAGCGCTCGCCGACATAGCGCGCGAGCGGCGCAGTGAGATCGTAGCGCAGGCTGATCCACTGCTCGTCGTCGTCCTGGAACGAGAACACGCCTTCGTTCGGCCGGTCCTGGTCGGGCAGGAACTTGCCGAGCGCGTCGGTGTATTCCATCGCCGGCGTCTCCACCGGCTCGAAGCCGTAGAGCTCGTAGACGGCGCGGATCTTCTCGACCATCTCGCGCGTCGCCCGGATCGCGGCGGGGTCGCGATCCTCGAGCCCGCGCGGCAGGCGCGCCTTGAGTTTCTGCGGTTTTTTGGGTTTTTCGGCCATGGGCGGCATTTACCAGCCGGGGCGCGGGGCGGCAACTCTTCTTGCCCTCTCCCCCTGCGGGAGAGGATGGCTCGCCGCATAGCGGCGAGACGGGTGAGGGGTTCTCTCCGCGAACGCAGATTTCGTTGCGTGGCGACGACCCCTCATCCGGCGCTTCGCGCCACCTTCACGCGCAAGGCGAGAAGGAAGAGACGATCAAAACACCTTCCTGATCCAATTGTGCGGATCGTTGGTGCGGCCGTACTGGATGTCGACGAGCTGCTTGCGCAGGCCCATCGCGACGGGGCCGGCGGCACCGCCATTGATCTCGAAGTCGCCGCTGACCGATCGCACCTTGCCGATCGGCGAGATCACGGCGGCGGTGCCGCAGGCGAAGGCTTCCTTCAAACGGCCGGAGGCGGCGTCCTTGCGCCACTGGTCGAGCGAATACGGCTCTTCGCGCACGGTCTTTCCGGAATCGCGGGCGAGCTTGATGATCGAGTCGCGGGTGATGCCGGGCAGGATGGTGCCGAGCGGCGGGGTCGAGAGCGAGCCGTCGTCGAACACGAAGAACACGTTCATGCCGCCGAGTTCCTCGATGTAGCGACGTTCGAGCGCGTCGAGGAAGACGACCTGGTCGCAGCCGTGCTGGATCGCCTCGGCCTGTGCGCGCAGGCTGGCGGCGTAGTTGCCGCCGCATTTGACGGCGCCGGTGCCGCCGACGGCGGCGCGGGTATAGTTCTCGGACACCCAGATCGAGACCGGGGCAGGCCCGCCCTTGAAATAGGAGCCGACCGGCGAGGCGATCACCGCGAAGATGTATTCGGACGACGGCTTGACGCCGAGGAAGGTCTCGCTGGCGATCATGAAGGGGCGGAGGTAAAGGCTGCCCTCGCCGCCCGGCATCCAGGCGCGATCGATGCGCACGACCTGCTCGACCGCCTCGATGAAGACGTCTTCGGGCAGCTGCGCCATCGCCATGCGGTCGGCGGAGTCCCTGAAGCGGCGCGCATTGGCGTCGGGACGGAACAGGTTCACGCCGCCGTCGTCGCGCTTGTAGGCCTTCAGCCCCTCGAAGATCTCCTGGGCGTAGTGCAGCACGGCACCGGCCGGATCGAGCTGGAAGTTGGCGCGCGCCTCGACCCGGGCATCGTACCAGCCGCCCTTGGCCTGATTGTAGCGCACGACCGCCATGTGATCGGTGAAGATCCGGCCGAAACCGGGATCGACCAACCTGGCGACACGGTCCTTTTCGGGTGTCGGATGGGACGACGGCTGGATCTCGAATGTCATGCTCATGTCCTTGCCTCCCGCTGCCGATGGCGGCGCTGTTCTGGCGCCCGCCTGCCCGTTCCGGGTCCGGCTGGCTTGATGGGGTTTCTGGCCGGACGACCGCCAGCCTTGTTACGGCCGGTTTCCGCGACCAGCATGCCGGGCAGGACATGCTTTTGCGGAAGGCGGAAGTCCAGTATGTTTTGCCGAAATGCCGCTCGACAATCGCACGGTAGATCTGATCAGGCCGGCGCCAGCTGTTCGGCTGTCCCTCCGACCGTCTTTGACATACCACCCGCAGCGAAACGATCTAAAATTTCGTACCGGCTGATCGTTTTGTAACATTGAACCCAAGATACGTCAATATGCCTGACATAAATTTCGCAACTCGACCTCAGGACGCCGCCCAGGCTGGGCGCGCGACGGGCGATGGAGGCAATTTGCGCTGGGATATCATCGAGCTGCTGTTCTTCGCCTATCGCGATTTCGTCGGCGATCCCGACCAGGAGCTGGAGGCGTTCGGCTTCGGCCGGGCTCATCACCGGGTCATGCATTTCGTCTACCGCTATCCCGGCCTCAAGGTCGCCGACCTGCTCGACGTACTGCGCATCACCAAGCAGTCGCTCGGACGGGTGCTGAAGCAGCTGCTCGACGAGGGCTACATCATCCAGAAGACCGGGGATAACGACCGCAGGCAGCGGCTGCTCTACGCGACCGCGAAGGGCGAAGCGCTGGTGCAGAAGCTCGCGGGCCTGCAGACCACGCGGATCTCCCGGGCGCTCGAGCAGATGGGGCCGCAGGATGCCGAGACCGTCAAACGCTTCCTGCGCGCGATGATCGACCGCGACGATCCCGACAAGGTGCTGGAGACCATCTTCGCTTCCGTCAACCACGACGCCAAGGAGTGACCGTGCCGCTCGCTGCCACGCTCGCCCGCCATCCGGTACAACCGGCCGATGACGCCCCGCATTTGCTGCTGGTCGACGACGACCGCCGCATCCGCGATCTGCTGTCGCGCTTCCTCGCCAGCGAAGGTTACCGTGTCACCACGGCGGCGAGCGCCGGCGATGCCCGCTCGAAACTGCTGGGCCTGCATTTCGACCTGTTGATTCTCGACGTCATGATGCCCGGCGAGACCGGCTTCGACCTCGCCCGCTTCATCCGCACCTCCTCCTCGGTGCCGATCGTGATGCTGACCGCGCGTCACGAAGCGGAAGCCCGCATCGAGGGGCTCCAGATCGGCGCCGACGACTACGTGGCCAAGCCGTTCGAGCCGCGCGAACTGGCGCTGCGCATCAACAACATCCTCAAGCGCGCCGCGCCGCCGCCACAGGCCGTGGCGGTGGAGAAGATCGCGTTCGGGCCCTACGTCTTCCATCTCGATCGCGGCGAGTTGCGCCAGGGCGAGGAGGTCATCCACCTCACCGACCGCGAGCGCGAGATGCTGCGGATCCTCTCGGAGACACCGGGCGAGACCGTCCCGCGCAGCGCGCTGACCGGCAATGGCAGCGTCAACGAGCGCGCCGTCGACGTGCAGATCAACCGCCTCCGGCGCAAGATCGAGACCGATCCCGCCAATCCGCTGTTCCTCCAGGCGGTACGCGGCATCGGCTACCGGCTGGTCGCCTCGCCTTAAGACAGCATTGAAGCGCACCCGATGAGCACGATCGACACCGGCCTTACGCTGCTGAAGAGCGCGGCCGGTCGCGTCTCCGCCGCCAACGGCTGGATGGGCAACGCGTTCAAGGGCTGGATGCCGACCGGCCTCTATGCGCGCGCGCTGCTGATCATGATCGTGCCGATGGTGGTGCTGCAATCGGTCGTCGCCTTCGTGTTCATGGAGCGGCACTGGAACACGGTGACGCGGCGCCTGTCGGCCGCGGTGGTGCAGGACATCGCCGCGCTGATCGACGTCTACAAGGGCTATCCGCAGGACAAGGACCGCGACCAGATCCGCCGCATCGCGCAGCAGCGGCTCGGGCTCGTCGTCGACTTCCTGCCGGCCGGCGACATGCCGCCGCCCGGACCGAAACCCTTCTTCTCGCTGCTCGACCAGACGCTCTCGGTGCAGCTCGGCCGCCAGATCGGTCGCTCGTTCTGGATCGACACCGTCGGCCGCTCCAACCTCGTGGAGATCCGCATCCAGCTCGATGACGCCGTGATGCGCGTGTTCGCGCAGCGCAGCGCCGCCTATGCCTCGAATTCGGAGATCTTCCTGTTCTGGATGGTCGGCACCTCGTCGATCCTGCTGATCGTCGCGGTGCTGTTCCTGCGCAACCAGATCAAGCCGATCCTGCGGCTTGCAGATGCCGCCGAGAGTTTCGGCAAGGGCCGCGAGGCGCCGAACTTCCGGCCGCGCGGCGCGCGCGAGGTGCGGCGCGCGGCGGTCGCCTTCCTCGAGATGAAATCTCGCATCGAGCGCACGATGGAGCAGCGCACCGCGATGCTCGCCGGCGTCAGCCACGATCTGCGCACTATCCTCACCCGCTTCAAGCTCGAACTGGCGCTGATCGGCGACAGTCCCGAACTCGAGGGCATGCGCAAGGACGTCGACGAGATGTCGATGATGCTGGAGGATTATCTCGCCTTCGCCCGCGGCGACACCGGCGAGCAGTCGCAGCCGACCGACATGGCGCAGGCGCTGGAAGAGCTGCGCAGCGATGCCGAGCGCCACGGCCACACCGCCACCGTGGCGTTCCACGGTCTTCCCGTCGTCACGGTGAAGCCCGCCTCGTTCAAGCGCTGCCTCGCCAACCTCGTCACCAACGCGGCGCGCTACGGCAAGAAGATCGTCATCACCGGCCAGCGCGATCACCGCTATCTGACGGTGACGGTGGACGATGACGGACCGGGCATTCCGGCGCATCTGCGCGAAGAGGTGTTCAAGCCGTTCCTCCGGCTCGACAACGCCCGCAACCAGGACGAAGGCGGTACCGGCCTCGGGCTTGCGATTGCCCGCGACATCGCCCGCTCGCATGGCGGCGACATCACGCTCGGCGACAGCCCGATGGGGGGATTGCGCGCGAGCGTCAGGATTCCCGTGTAAAGCGCGTGTAGCCCGGATGGAGCGCAGCGAAATCCGGGATTCGTTTTCCGGTGCGCGCTTCACTCTGGTACGGACGGCGCCCCCGGATTGCGCTGCGCTCCATCCGGGCTACGCGATCACGTCACTTCGGCAGCAGCGCCTTCAGCTTGTCCATGTCGCGCACGTTCATCTTGAAGCCGCCGGGCATCACGATGTCGCCGGGCTTCTGCTCCGGCTTGCAGGCGCCGAGCCATTTTGCTTCCAGCGTCATGGCGGTATCGCGTCCCGCCGCACCGGCAGGGCCGCCTTGCGCATGCGAGGTCGTCTTCACCGTATAGGCGGAGTTGAAGTCGCCGGTGATCTCGGCATGCGAGGTGGTGTTGATGCCGGCGACGCTGCACTCGGAGTCGGTGACGTAACCGGTGGCGGTCTTCTTGATCTCCTGCTTAGCGCAGATCTGCTTGGCCATCGGCGAGACGTTGTTGTTCATCTCCTTGTCGACGGTCGGATCGGTGCAATGCTGCATGGTCATGTCGGGCTGCTGCGAGCCGGCCCTGACCATCTTCAGTTCCCACAGCCCGGCCTTGCGCACCGGAAGGTCCTCGGCGAGGGCCGCACCTGCCGAGGCGAAGAGACAAATGGCCGAGCCGAGCAAAGCAAGCTTGCGCGTCATGAGCGGAGACTCCGGCTGACTTGGACCTGACGGCGACGCTCAGTAGAGCGTACGGATCGGACGGTCTGCGGCGCCGTAGGGCACCCAGCGGCAGGAGAAGGAGATGTATCCGCCCTCATAGCCCTGCACCGCCAGGAATTTGACGACCTTGCCGTACTGCGCGCAATGATCGACGGCAACCTGCCGGGCATCGACCTGGGTGGCCATCGAATAGGCGATGATGCCGCCGGTGTCGTTGCCCTTGAAGGGCGGCACCGGAAGGATGTCGGCGTGCGCAGACTGGCTCGCCAGAAGACCCAGGGCAGCAAGCGCCACGGCGGCAATGATTCGCATTCACGTCACTCCATCTGTCGGACGCCATTTTACGGTGCCGGGATGGATGTGGAAAGAACGGATGCCGCCCCGTCGCCGACATTGCAGCGAACTCCTTCCGGAGTGTTGCCGCGCTGCACTTGACCTCCCCCGGCCTTCGCGGCACCGTCCGACCTCCGCAAGACCCAGCAGTCGGATTGCCCATGCGCGCCATCTCGTCGAAATCGCTCCGCTTTGCCGCCATGCTCGGCCTCATGTTCGGCGTGCAGTTCCTCGGCGAGGCCAGGGCCGCCAACCCGCTGGAGCTGAATTTCTGGCTGAGCGGCCCGCGCTACGACGGCAACGTCGCGGACTGCGACAAGGCGCTGCCGACCATCGCCAGCCAGTTCTGGGAAAAGGAAAGCTCGTTCTGGAATTCCTCGTTGCAGATCACCGGCTTCGCCTCCGTTCGCGAGACCGCTTTCCGGCCTTGGGCGTCCGACAACATCCCACGCCGCTATTGCACCGGACAGGCCATGCTGAACGACGGGAAGGTACGGGTCGTCCATTTCTCGATCATCGAGGATGGCGGCTTCGCCGGCTTCGGCCAGGGCGTCGAATGGTGCGTGGTCGGGCTCGACCGTGACTGGGCCTACAATCCGGCCTGCCGCGCCGCCCGCCCCTGAGCACGGCGGCCTGATTCGGACTGGGGCGCGCACGGGACGCGCCAGCATCAATTTTGTTCTTGAAATGTTCCTTTCCGCTGCTAGGCTGTTTTGCACAGTCTAGTTGAGGGGCGTCGTCATGTTTCATCCCGGATTGCTGTCTCTGTCCCGCCTGGTGATCTCGCTGACCCTGGCTGCCGGACTTGCCGCCTTTGCCGGCTCGGCAAAGGCCCAGGACCGACGGCAGAACGCCCCCGGCGAATTCGATTTCTATGTGCTCTCGCTGTCCTGGTCGCCGTCCTTCTGCGAGGAGGCGGCCGAACGCGGCGGGCGGGCGCAGATGCAATGCGGCGGACGCCCCTATGCCTTCGTGGTGCATGGGCTCTGGCCGCAATATGAGAACGGCTTCCCCGAATACTGCCAGCGGCCGGCGCCGCGGCTGAGCCGCAATATCGTCTCCGCGATGCTCGATCTGATGCCGGCGCCGGGCCTGATCTTCAACGAGTGGGACAAGCACGGCACCTGCTCCGGACTGACCGACCGCAACTATTTCGAGACGATCCGCAAGGCGCGCGCCGCGATCAAGATTCCGGCGGAATATCTCGACCTCTCGCGGGCCAAGACCGTCGCTCCGGCAACGGTCGAGGAGGCCTTCATCAAGGCCAATCCCGGTCTCAGCAATTCCGCGGTCGCAGTCACCTGCAACCGGACGCGGCTGTCCGAGGTCCGGATTTGCCTCAGCAAGGACCTGCAGTTCCGCGCATGCGAGGAAACCGATCGCCGCGCCTGTCGCCGCGAACAGGTGACGATGCCGCCGATCCGGGGCGGCTGAGGGACCGTCCCCCCTGTCACACCGGGACCTCCGCGCCATTCATTCCGTGCAGCCTTGCAGGGAAGGCCGGGACAAGCCCGGCCATGACGCGTAGAAGAGGCTGCGCATCCTCTTTCATGAGCCGCAGCCACACCCATGAACTATCGCCACGCCTTCCACGCCGGCAATTTCGCCGATGTCATCAAGCACATCGTTCTGGCGCGCATCCTGACATACCTTCAGGAGAAGGAGGGCGCGGTTCGCATCATCGATACCCATGCCGGTGCCGGTCTCTATGATCTCGAGGGCGACGAGGCGCGCCGCAGCGGCGAATGGCTGACGGGAATCGCCCGTCTGATGCAGGCGCGTCTGTCCAACGAGACGGCGGCGCTGATCAGGCCCTATCTCGACATCGTGCGCGCCTTCAATCCCAAAGGCGAACTCAAGACCTATCCTGGATCGCCCCTGATCGCGCGCGGCCTGATGCGGCCGCAGGACCGCCTCGTGGCCTGCGAACTCGAGCCAAAGGCGCGCAAGGCGCTGATCGACGCGCTGCGCCGCGACGAACAGGCCCGCGTGGTCGATCTCGACGGCTGGATGGCGCTGCCGGCCTTCGTGCCGCCGAAGGAGCGCCGCGGCCTCGTGCTGATCGACCCGCCCTTCGAGGCCAAGGACGAATTCGATCGGCTCGGCAATGCGTTTGCGACCGGTTTCGCGAAATGGCCGACGGGCATCTATGTCATCTGGTATCCGGCCAAGAGCCGGCGCGCCACCGATGCGCTGGCCCAGCAGGTGGCGCGGCTCGCAGCAGCCGCAAAACCGCCGGCAACATGCCTGCGGCTCGAATTCAGTGTCGCACCGCAGCTCGAAGGCGCCGCCCTCACCTCCGCCGGGCTGCTGATCGTCAATCCGCCCTATACGCTCCACGGCGAGCTCAAGACCATCCTGCCCGAGCTGGAAATGCCGCTGGGCCAGGGCGGCGCTGCCAGATTCCGATTGGAAGCGCCGAGATCCTAAGGCTCCGGCATTCTTGGGAAAAATATGCAGGAGTGGTGTTCACATCACCGCGATCCGTATTATGCTGTTTCTGTGACTGGCTTTGCGTTCCGCTTCCGCGAATGGTTGCGGCGGGGTGAAGGCCTAAGAAAGATCCGAACGGACCATGACGGTCCGCCCAAGGATGGCCGCCTCCCGGGCTCGTAACGCCCGGTCATGCTGCGACGTGCGTCTGCGTCGTGGCGGAGGAGCAATGAGGGGGAGTTTCCCGATGGCCATGACGGGAACGGTCAAGTTCTTCAACGGTGAGCGCGGTTACGGTTTCATCAAGCCTGATGATGGCGGTCGCGACGTCTTCGTTCACATCACCGCGGTGGAGCGGGCTGGACTGAAGGACCTTGCCGAAGGACAGCGTATCACTTTCGAAGTCGAACCGGACAAGAAGGGAAAGGGACCGAAGGCGGTCAACCTTGTCATTCTTTCCTAGCGGGCCCGCGCGACAGGGCCCGAGGGAAAAGCTGGCAAAAAAATCACGGCCGCGAGCGGCCGGGGGGCTGGAGGCCGGGGTTTTCTTTTTTGGTCGATCAGAAGGCGTGATTTGGGCCGGCGCGGACAACCCCGGCGCGAAAGCC
>CAYREH010000039.1:33220-58471 GCA_964423245.1 uncultured Bradyrhizobium sp.
GGCGCGGGGGGGAGGGGAAAAAAGGGACAAAAAAGCCGCGGCGGGGCGGGGACGGGGAGGCTGTAGTCCGGTATTTTCTTCTTTGAACGATCAGAAGCGGTAATTGACGCCGGCGCGCACAACGCTGGCGCTATAGCCGTTGGAAACACCGGTGATCGCGAACTGGCTCGTCGACAGATCGATGTAGAGATATTCGAGCTTGGCGCTCCAGTTCGGCGTGAAGCCGACTTCCGCGCCGGCACCGATGGTCCAGCCCGCGGTGACGTGCGATTCCGTCCAGCCGAAGGTCTGCCCGCGCAGTTCACCGAAGGACAGACCTGCGGTGCCGTAGAACAGCACGTTGTTCAAGGCATAGCCGGCGCGGCCGCGCAGCGTGCCGAACCACGGATTGGAGAACTTCCATGGCGCGAACGTGTCGTCGGCGCCGGAAGCCTGGATGTCGCCCTCCACGCCGAACACCCAGGGACCGCTCTGGAAATTGTAGCCGGCCTGGACGCCGCCGATGAAGCCGGAGGGCTTGGCCGGATTGTTGTCGACCGATCCCCATGCGTAACCGACATTGCCGCCGAGATAGGGACCTGCCCAGCTATAGGCATTGAGCGGCTGGTTGACGGTATAGGGCGCACGCTGCCCGTAATTGAGATCGGCGGCCGCTGCCGAAGCCGTCCAGCCGGCGGCAACCAGTGCGGCTGCGCCTACGACGAACCTCTTCATCACACTCTCCAACGCTACTGCCGCAACCGGTGCGATGCCTGCGCCGCCGCGCGAGACCATCGAATGGTTACGGAACCACGACTTTTTCGCGTAGGATTTATCGAGAGTTTTAAGTTAAAGGGCTGTTAAGACCCGTTACCGCGCTCTTAACAGACTTAAGAAAGCGTTACCGGGACCTGCGCCGCCGACGTTACGCGGCGGCACCGCCGGAACTTCAAATCGGCATCCCCAGCGCCTAAATTCGTCCCATGAGTCACGATTCCACCGACAGCCCGGACAAGTCACGCGCAGAGCAGGCGCGGCCGGAGGCTGCGGCGGAGGCGCCACGCGCGACCTCGGCAGCGCCGGATGTCGATCCCGCCACCGCAGGCGGCGAGGACGAGGACGAGTCGCGGCTGCCCGACATTTTCGAGGAGACCGGCGCGGTCGGCGAGGAGCCGCTGGCGACCGGCCATGAGGCGATCGAGCGCGCGGTCCGGCTCGCCCCCACCTCGCCCGGCGTCTATCGGATGCTCAATACCAATGCCGACGTGCTCTATGTCGGCAAGGCCAAGAACGTCAAAAAGCGTCTGTCGAGCTATGCGCGCCAGAGTGCGCCGCTGCCGGCCCGCATCCTGCGCATGATCGCCGCCACGGTGAACGTGGAGATCATCTCGACCACGACCGAGACCGAGGCGCTGCTGCTCGAGGCCAACCTCATCAAGCAGCTGCGGCCGCGCTTCAACGTCCAGCTGCGCGACGACAAATCGTTTCCCTATATCCTGATCACCGGCGACCATTGGGCGCCGCAGATCCTCAAGCATCGCGGCGCCCAGACGCGGCCGGGGCGCTATTTCGGGCCGTTCGCCTCGGCCGGCGCCGTCAATCGCACCATCACGGCGCTGCAGCGCGCGTTCCTGATCCGCTCCTGCACCGATTCCTTCTTCGAGAGCCGGACGCGGCCGTGCCTTTTGCACCAGATCCGCCGCTGCGCCGGCCCCTGCACCCGCGAGATCGATTTCGGCGGCTACACCACGCTGGTGCGCGAGGCGACCGACTTCCTGTCCGGCAGGAGCCAGGCGGTGAAGCAGGAGCTCGCCGGAGAGATGGAGAAGGCCTCCGGCGAACTCGAATTCGAGCGCGCCGCGCTGTACCGCGACCGCCTCGCCGCGCTGTCGGCGATCCAGTCGCAGCAGGGCATCAATCCGCGCACGGTGGAAGAAGCGGACGTGTTCGCCATCCACCAGGAGGGCGGCTTCTCCTGCGTCGAAGTGTTCTTCTTCCGCACCGGACAGAACTGGGGCAACCGCGCCTATTTCCCGCGCGCCGAGAAGAGCTTTTCGCCGGAGGAGGTGCTGGGCTCGTTCCTCGCCCAGTTCTACGACGACAAGCCGCCGCCGAAGACGATCCTGCTCAGCCACGAGATCGAGGAGAGCGAGCTGCTCGCCGACGCGCTGGCGATCAAGGCCGGCCACAAGGTCGAGGTCGCAACGCCCAAGCGCGGCGAGAAGAAGGAGCTGGTCGCGCATGCGCTGACCAATGCGCGCGAGGCGCTGGGCCGCAAGCTGGCGGATACCGCGACGCAGGGACGGCTGCTCGAGGCGATGGCCGCCACGCTGGCCCTGCCGCATCCGCCCAAGCGCATCGAAGTCTACGACAACAGCCACATCCAGGGCACCAATGCGGTTGGTGCCATGATCGTCGCGGGTCCGGACGGCTTCGTGAAGAACCAGTACCGCAAGTTCAACATCAAGTCGGAAGGGCTCACCCCTGGCGACGACTACGCCATGATGCGCGAGGTGCTGGAGCGGCGCTTCAAGCGCCTGATCAACCCGCCCGAAGAGAGCGCAGCCAGGGTCAAGGACGACGACTTCCCGCAATGGCCCGACCTCGTCATCATCGACGGCGGCCGCGGCCAGCTCAACGCCGTCCGCGAGATATTCGCCAATCTCGGCCTGACCCAGGTGGCGCTGATGTCGGTGGCCAAGGGACCCGACCGCGACGCCGGCCGCGAGACCCTGTTCATGCCCGAGCGCGAGGCGATCAAGCTGGAGCCCCGCGACCCGGTGCTCTATTTCATCCAGCGGTTGCGGGACGAGGCCCATCGCTTCGTCATCGGCTCGCACCGCAAGCTGCGCAAGAAGGATATCCGCGAGGCCGGATTGCAGGAGATTCCCGGCATCGGCCCGTCACGCAAACGTGCCTTGCTGCATCATTTCGGAACCCTGAAGGAGATCGAGCGGGCCTCGATCGCCGATCTCGGCAGGGTTCCGGGGGTGAGCGCCGAGAGCGCCCGCAGGATTTTCGAGTATTTCCATCCCCAGCCGGGATGAACGAAGGGGGGACCGCGGTCATAAGGTCGTCGCATGCCGCTTCCATGTGAGGCGGACGGTTGACCTTCGGGCCACAGCGGTATTGGTAGAACAAATGAACATCGCCACGACACGAGGGACGAACAGCCGCGCGATGTCCCTCCCCAACATCCTGACCTATGGCCGGATCGCCGCGATCCCGGTCGTGGTCGCATGCATCTATGCGCAGTCGATCCTGGATGGCCCGCTCTGGCTGCGCTGGGTCGCGGTCGCCATCTTCATCGCGGCCGCCGTGACCGACTATCTCGACGGATACTATGCCCGGATCTGGAATCAGCAGTCGGCGTTCGGCCGCATGCTCGACCCGATCGCCGACAAGCTGCTCGTCGCCTCCTGCCTGCTGATGCTGGCGGCGGACGGCATCATCCATGGCTGGTCGCTCTGGGCGGCCATCGTCATCCTGTGCCGCGAGATCCTGGTCTCGGGCCTACGCGAATATCTCGCCGCGCTCCGGGTCAGCGTGCCCGTGACCAAGCTCGCCAAGTGGAAGACCACGGTCCAGCTGGTCGCCATCGGTTTCCTGCTCGCAGGCGAGGCCGGCGACCAGGTCGTTCCCGTGGTGACCCAGATCGGCCTGCTGCTGCTGTGGGCGTCCGCGATCCTGACCATGTACACCGGCTACGACTATTTCCGCGCCGGCATCCATCACCTCATCCAGGAGGATGAGGGATGAAGATCAAATACTTCGCCTGGGTCCGCGAACGCGTCGGCATGGCCGAAGAGACGATCGAGCCGCCGGCGACGGTGCGGACCGTGGAGGATCTGATCGACTGGCTGTCCGGCCGCGGCGAGGCCTATGCCTATGCCTTCGAGAAACCGAAGGTGATCCGCGCCGCGATCGACCATGCCCATGTCAGGCCGGACGCCGCCATCGCGGGCGCCCGCGAGATCGCGTTCTTCCCGCCGATGACCGGCGGCTAGACCATGGGCTGTCCCGTCACCATCCGGGTCCATGAGGACGATTTCGACGTCGCGCGCGAGATCGCGCGCCTGAGCGAAGGACGCACCGATATCGGCGCCGTCGTCAGCTTTTCCGGCATCTGTCGCGGCGACGAGGGCAGCGCGAAGATCGCGGCCCTGACGCTCGAGCATTATCCCGGTATGGCCGAGGAGGAGATCGCCCGCCATGTCCGGGAGGCGGTGGCGCGCTGGCCGCTCAACGGCGTCACGGTGATCCACCGTGTCGGGAGATTCCTGCCGGGGCAGAACATCGTGCTGGTCGTGACGGCCTCGCAACATCGTCGCGCGGCGTTCGAGGCGGCCGAATTCCTGATGGACTATCTGAAGACCACCGCCCCGTTCTGGAAGAAGGAAGAGAGCGCCACCGGTACCGGCTGGGTCGAGGCCCATGCCCGTGACGACGAGGCCGCCGCACGCTGGACCAAATCCTGATGGCGAAGACAGCATCCAAGACCCTCGCGCGCGGACGCGCAGCGGCCAAGAAATCCGTGACGACCAAATCTCCGAGGACCAAGCCAGCCAAGGTCGGCCATGGCGAACTGGTCACGCTGCTCGATTACGTCCGCTACGGCGTCAGCCGTTTCAATGAGGCGCAGCTCGCCTTTGCCCATGGCACCACCGATCCGGTCGCTGAAGCCGCCTTCCTGGTCTGCGAAGCCCTGCACCTCAAGCCCGACCAGTTCGAGATGTTTGCCCATGCCCGCATCACCGCAGCAGAGAGCAAAGTCATTCTGGACCTGATCGACAGGCGCGTGACCACACGCAAGCCGGCCGCTTATCTGGTCAACAAGATCTACATGCGCGGCCTGCCCTTCTATGTCGACGAGCGCGTCATCGTCCCCCGCTCCTTCATCGGCGAACTGCTGGACTCGCATTTCGGCGGCGACGGTGAGGCGGGCTCGCTGATTGACGATCCGCTGGCGGTGGAGCGCGTGCTCGATCTCTGCACCGGATCCGGATGCCTTGCGATCCTCGCCGCGTATCATTTCCCCAATGCCGTGATCGACGCCGTCGATGTCTCGAAGGAGGCGATCGAGGTTGCTGCGCGCAACGTCCGCGACCACGGGCTCGACGACCGGATTTCGCTGCACCGCGGCGATTTGTTCGCCCCGCTCGGCGATGCCCGCTACGACCTCATCATCACCAATCCGCCCTATGTCGATGCGGACGGCATGGCGGCGCTGCCGCCGGAATGCCGGGCCGAGCCGAAGCTCGCCTTCGACGGCGGTGCCGACGGCCTCGACGTGGTGCGCCGGATCCTGGCAGAGGCCCCCGATCACCTCACCCCGGGCGGCGGCTTGATCTGCGAGATCGGCCGCGGCCGCGAACTGGTCGACGAGGCCTTTCCGGACTTGCCGCTGCTCTGGCTCGACACCGAGGAGTCCGAGGGCGAGGTGTTCTGGATCGCGGCCGCCGATCTCGGCTGATCCGCCGGGACGGTTGCGTCCGGACGGAACAAGTCAATTTCCGCCACGTTCATCCTCCGACCAATGACCTGTTCTCGGAGGATGACCGTATGCTCGCGCCATCGGGCGAATTGCTGCGCGCCGGGCTGGCGCTCAAGCTGAACCACGTCAAGCGTGCCGCCCAGTCCTATCTGCACGACCGCACCACGCACGCCACCGGCAGGGTCACATCCTACGTCGCGGCTGCCGGCCTGTTCGCGGCGGCAGGACTATTCGTGCTCGCGGCCATGTTCGTCGGCCTGATCGCGCTCTATCGCTGGGTGGCGATCAGCCATGGCCAGTTCTGGGGCTTCGGCGCCGTCGGCGCCGTCCTGCTGGTGCTGGCCGCGGTCTGTGCTGGCATCGCGGCGGCGCAGATGAATCGAAAGAACAAGCCGATCGTTCCGCTCGCCAGCCGGCTGCGGGTTGCGATCGCAACGCCGCACATCCCGCGCGGAACCGTTACGCAGGCCATCAAGGAGGTCGCAACGCCGATTCCTCTCGCGCCACTGGCGCCGGGCGAAGGCGGCAAGGCCTGGCGGGCGCGCGGCAAGCGGCCGGTCCAGCTCGGCGTGATGCTCGCCGCCGTCGGACTCCTGGGCCTCGCCGCCGCACGTCGCCGGCGCACCGCCCAGCGAGTGGACGCCTGAATGCGTATGCCGCGATCCGGACCTCTCGACAGCTGGATGCTGGTGGCGGCCACCGCCGTCTTCGTCCTGACCGCCGAACGATACGTCAAGCAAGCCGGCCTGTTCCGCCAATCACCGCAGCCCGATCAGCGCGATCAGGAGGCCAATTCCCCGGAAACCAGCCCTGGCCGCGCCGCAGAGCAGTCCGACCGGGGCCGCCGAACCAGCAGCCCGTTCGCAATCCCCTGGGCCGGCTGGAAGGACATCTTCTGGCGCACCTATCAGCGGATCGACGACGACCGGCTGCTCGCCACGGCAGGGGGCGTCGTCTTCTTCGGGCTGCTCGCGATCTTCCCGGCGGTGACGGCCCTGGTCTCGTCCTATGGATTGTTCGCGGACCCCGCCACGATCAGCGGCAATCTCCAGACGCTCGCGATGATGCTACCGCAAGGCGCCTTCCAGATCGTCGAGGAACAGGTCGCGCGCGTGGTCTCGAAGGGCAATACCGCGCTCGGCGCCACCTTCGTGCTCGGCCTCGTGCTCGCGATCTGGAGCGCCAATGCCGGCGTCAAGGCCGTGTTCGACGCCCTGAACGTGGCCTATGAGCAGCGCGAGAAGCGCGGCTTCATCAAGCTGAACCTGATGTCGCTCACCTTCACGGTGGGCGGCATCGCCGCGCTGCTGCTGATGGTGGGCGCCGTCGTCGCCTTTCCGCTCGCGCTCGATCATCTCGGCATCGCCCCCGAGAGCAAGCTGATCGTGACGCTGGCGCGCTGGCCGCTGTTGTTCGTCATCCTGCTCGCGGCGCTGGCCGTGCTTTACCGCTTCGCGCCCAGCAGGAACGCCCCACGCTGGCAGTGGCTGAGCATCGGCGCGCTGACGGCCGCACTGCTCTGGATCGTCGGCTCGTCCCTGTTGTCCTGGTACCTGTCGGCCTTCGCCAATTACAGCGCGACCTACGGCTCGCTCGGGGCTGCGATCGGCCTCATGATGTGGATGTGGGTGTCCGCCATCGTCGTCATGTTCGGGGCCGAACTGAACTCGGAAATCGAGCGGCAGACCCTGCTTGACACGACCGCGGGACGCCCCGAGCCGCTCGGCCGCCGCGAGGCGGTTTCGGCCAATAAGCTCGGCGCTGCCACGCCTTTCTGAGGCTGCGATCGCAAAGCTTGCACTAAGCTGACGCGCTCGCGCCAGTTAGCGCTATCCCCTCGAATCAACAATGATGTTAGGGTGATGCGGCCTGAGGGGCGTGACGCGCGGCCCATCGCACAACAACCCGTGTTTTCCCGGATCAGGCGGTCGGTTCTTGAGGCGTTGCGCGCGGCATGATTCGCATTTCGACGATCTTCATCGCCATCTGCATGGTTCTGGTCGCGGCCTCGCTCGGGCTCGTGCTCTACTCGGTCGCCGGCATCAGCGGCACCGAATCCGCGATCGTGGCCCTGACGGCGCTGACCTTCCTGATCCTCTACAACGCCGTCTCGATGCGGCTGCGCGACCGCAGCGACGTCGGCGGCCAAATCGCCGACCTGTCGCGCGGCACCGCCGACCTTGCTCGCCAGGTGGCCGAGTTCGGCCGTCGTCTGGCTGCGATCGAAGGGCGCATCGCCTCGTCCAACTCGACCAACTCCGACCGCATCCAGTCCGTGGTCGGCGAGATCAACGAACTCGGCGGGCTGGTCAAGCAGCTCGCCACCACCGTGTCGGCGCATGAAGACCTCCTGGCGGGGAGCGTTCCGCCGCCACCCCCGGCTGCGAAGCCGCAGCCCGATGCGGTGGTCGAGCCAAGCGCCTTTGCCGAACAGAGGCCGGTTGCGCCCCCGCCGCTTCCCGCCAGCCCACCGCAACCGGCCGCCGCGCCGCCCAAGATCCACGCCGTCACTCCTGCTGCAACGGCGAGCGGACGCAACCAGACCCTTCTGCTTGCGACGCTGCGCAATGCGATCGACGAGAACCGGATCGATATCTTCCTTCAACCGATGGTGACGCTGCCGCAGCGCAAGGTGCGCTTCTACGAGGCGGTAACGCGGGTGCGCGACGAGCGCGACCAGCTGATCGCCGCCGAGGAGTTCATCAGCATCGCGGAAGCGTCCGGGCTGATCGGGCGCATCGACAACATGGTGCTGCTGCGCTGCGTGCAGGTGCTGCGCCGCCTGATGGTCCGCAACAAGGATGTCGGTGTATTCTGCAACGTCGCGGCCTCCACGCTCGGCAATTCCACCAGCTTCGCGCAGTGCCTCGATTTCCTCGAAGCCAACCGGGCGCTGGCGCCCTCGCTCGTGCTGGAGTTCAAGCAGTCGACCTTCCGCAATCTCGGGCCAGCCGAGACGGAGAATCTCGCAGCACTCGCCCAGCGCGGTTTCCGCTTCTCGATCGACCATGTCACCGATCTGCGCATCGAGCCGCGTGAGCTCGCCGACCGCGGCGTGCGCTTCATCAAGGTTCCCGCCTCCCTCCTGCTCGATCCCAGGCAGGCCTCGACCTCCGACATTCATCCGTCCGACCTCTCCGACCTGCTCGGCCGGTTCGGCATCGACCTGATCGCCGAACGGATCGAGGGCGAACGGGCCGTGGTGGACCTGCTCGATTACGACGTGCGGTTCGGCCAGGGCTTCCTGTTCGCACCGCCCCGGCCATTGCGGCCGGAGGGGGCATCTGCTACCGGCGGAGCCGCGTCGAACCAGGCGCAGGACAGTCAGGGATCCCATGTTTCCGGCACACCCAGCCCAGGCGCGACATCGGCTGCGCCGCCGCCCCAGCGCGCCACCGGCAACGCGGCGCTCGCCCGCCGCATCTGACCGGCCGCACGCATCATGACCACGCTGCACTTCGCGACAAGCCTGCGCGATCTCGTGGGCGGCGTCGATGTCGTGCTCAGCGACATCTGGGGCGTCGTCCACAACGGGCTGGAATCCTTTCCCGACGCCTGCGAGGCGCTCCATACCTATCGCAGCCGCGGGGGTACGGTCATCCTGATCACGAACGCGCCGCGCCCGGCCGATTCGGTGCAGCGGCAATTGCGCAAGCTCGGCGTCGCCGACGAGACCTATGACGCGATCGTATCCTCGGGCGACCTGACGCGGCTGTATGTCGCCGAGCATCCCGGCCGCAAGATGTTCTGGCTCGGACCTGAGCGCGACAATTCGATCTATCGCGGCCTCGATGCGGTGACGGCGCCTCTTGAAGAGGCCGACTACATCGTCTGCACCGGCCTCTATGACGACGAGACCGAAACGGCTGAAGATTATCGCGGCATGATGCTCAAGGCCCGCGAGCGCAAGCTGACGCTGGTCTGCGCCAACCCCGATATCGTGGTGGAGCGCGGCGACCGGCTGATCTACTGCGCCGGCGCGATCGCGGAGCTCTACCGCGAACTGGGCGGCGACGTGATCTTCTACGGCAAGCCGCACCGGCCGATCTACGAGCGCGCGATGGCGCTCGCCGGCGAGCGCCAGGGCCACCCGATCGACCGCAAGAAGGTGCTGGCCATCGGCGATTCCGTCCGAACCGACCTCACCGGGGCGCGCGAGTTCGGCATCGACTGCCTGTTCGTCACCCGCGGCATCCATGCCGAGGAGTTCGAGGGCCTCGACCAGCTCGATCCGCCATCGGTGCTGGAATTGTTCGGCCACCCGCCCAAGGCCTTGATGCGCGAACTGAAGTGGTGACCTCCCGGCATCGTCATTCCGGGCAGGCGGAGCACTGAACCCGGACTCTCGAGGCTCCGGATTCGCCCTCGGGCGCCGTGGAACGACGGCGGAAAACGCAAAAGGCCCGGGACAATCCCGGGCCTTTCCGAATTCGCCTGATGGCTTCGAAAGCGCGCTTACGCGCTCGCCATGTCCGGGAAGACCGCCTCGATCTTGGTCTTCAGCGTCGCCGCATTGAACGGCTTGACGATGTAGTTGTTCACGCCGGCCTTCTTGGCCGCAATCACGTTCTCGGTCTTCGATTCGGCCGTGATCATGATGAAAGGCGTGGTGGCCAGGTTGGGATCGGCGCGGACTTCGCGCAGCAGATCGTAACCCGTCATCGGCTCCATGTTCCAGTCGGAGATCACGAGCCCGTACTTCTTGCCGCGCATCTTGTTCAGCGCCGCCGAACCATCGCTGGCATCATCGATATTCTCGAAGCCAAGCTGCTTCAGAAGATTCCGGATGATACGGATCATGGTGCTGTAGTCATCCACCACCAGAACCGGCATCGACAAATCAACCGCCATCTCGACTCCCCCAACGCAAACTCAGGAAATATTCACCGATCGGACCGTGGGCCAAAGCCCCGCGGTTCCACGCTGCAAGGACTAGCACCAAGCCGTTAAACAGCGCGTTAATTGCCGGCGCCTGCGACGGAATTGAAATCGGGCTGGATCCACCCAATTCGCCCCGCTTGACTTCAGCGGGCGGGTCAAGCCACCGTCCGGCCGGTTCTGCCCGTCGAGAATTCCCCTGATGCACCCGCATTTTACCATTATCCGCGACTCCACGCCGGATTCCGCCATTCTGAAGGGCGCCGTGGTCGCCATGGGCAATTTCGACGGCGTTCATCTGGGCCATCGGGCGGTGATCGCCGCGGCCCTGGACATGGGCCGCGCGCAGGGCCGCCCGGCGCTGGCCTTGACCTTCGAACCGCATCCACGCCGGTTTTTCAGCCCCAACACCCCCCAATTCCGCCTGACGGACGAGCGCGCCAAGCTGCGGCTCCTGGCCGGCACCGGGCTCGCGGGCGCCGTGGTCATGACCTTCGACAAGGCGCGGGCCGGCACCAGCGCGCAAGACTTCATTCACCATGACCTGATCGAGCGGCTTGGCGTCAGCGGCATTGCCGTGGGCTACGACTTCCACTTCGGAAAGGGCCGGGTCGGATCGCCAGCCCTGCTGGTCAACGAGGCACCCAGGCTCGGCATCAAGGTCGACGTGCAGCCCCATGTCGACATCGACGAGCGGCCGGTGTCCTCCAGCGCGATCCGGATCGCGCTGGCCGAGGGGCAGCTCGATGAAGCCACCACCATGCTCGGCGCCCCCTGGTTCATCAGCGGCGAGGTGATCCATGGCGAGAAGCGCGGCCGCGACCTCGGCTATCCCACCGCCAATATCCGCCTCGACGCCAATTGCGGCCTCAAGCACGGCATCTATGCGGTCCGGGTCGGCCGCGGCAACGAGCGGCTGGACGGCGTGGCGAGCTTCGGCCGCCGCCCGACCTTCGACAATGGCGCGCCGCTGCTGGAGATCTTTCTGTTCGACTTCAGGGGCGATCTTTACGGCCAGACGCTCGATTGCGCCTTCATCGGCTTCATCCGGGACGAACTGAAATTCGACGGCATCGAAGCCCTGATCCGCCAGATGGACGATGATTCCGCCCGCGCCCGCGCCATGCTGGCCGCCGCCCCGGACCTGTTTCCGACGCTCGGCGTGATCGATTGAACCGCCGGACCGGCTGGCCGGACCTTTGCGCTTCTCCCGCCCGGCTGCTATGGAGAGCCCATGTTTGCGCGGCGCATCATAGGGATTAGCGGCCCGGCTTCCGCCTGAGCCTCATGGCTCGGCGCAAGACCGGGATTTCGTCGTTTCACCCCCGCGATTCCCAATCGCCATCGTTTCCCGCGCCCTTCCGAGCCAGTCAGCCCCATGTCCGAAAAGCCGCAAAAGTCCGACGCCACAGACTATTCCAAGACCCTGTTCCTGCCGCAGACGGATTTCCCGATGCGCGCCGGCCTGCCGCAGCGCGAGCCGGAAATGCTGACCTACTGGAACGACATCGGCCTCTACGACAAGCTGCGCCAGAGTGCCCGCGACCGCGCCAAATTCGTGCTGCATGACGGCCCGCCCTACGCCAACGGCAACATCCATATCGGGCACGCGCTCAACAAGATCCTCAAGGACGTCGTCACCAAGAGCCAGCAGATGCTCGGCTTCGACTCCAACTACGTTCCGGGCTGGGACTGCCACGGCCTACCGATCGAATGGAAGATCGAGGAGGAGAACTACCGCAAGAAGGGCAAGCAGAAGCCTGACTTCCGCGACTCCGCCGCGATGGTGGCGTTCCGCAAGGAGTGCCGCGCCTATGCGACGCACTGGATCAACGTGCAGCGCGAGGAGTTCAAGCGGCTCGGCATCATCGGCGACTGGGATCATCCCTATCAGACCATGAGCTACCCCGCCGAGGCGCAGATCGCCCGCGAGCTGATGAAATTCGCCGCCAACGGCACGCTCTATCGCGGCTCCAAGCCGGTGATGTGGAGCGTGGTCGAGAAGACGGCGCTCGCCGAGGCCGAGGTCGAATACGAGGACTACACGTCCGATACGGTCTGGGTGAAGTTTCCGGTCACCTCCCCCGCCCATGGAGCGCTCGCGTCCGCGAGCGTGGTGATCTGGACCACGACGCCATGGACGCTGCCGGGCAACCGCGCCATCGCGTTCTCGCCCAAGATCGCCTACGGCCTCTATGAGGTCACCGAGGCACCCGCCGACAATTGGGCGAAGACCGGCGATCTCCTGATCCTGGCCGATGCGCTCGCCGCGGATGTGTTCAAGCAGGCCCGCGTGACCACTTACAAGAAAGTGCGCGACATCCCCGGCGACACGCTGGATGCCGTGGAATGCGCCCATCCGCTGCGCGGTGTCGGCGGCGGATACGACTTCACCGTGCCGATGCTGGCCGGCGAGCATGTCACCGACGACACCGGCACTGGCTTCGTGCACACCGCGCCGAGCCATGGCCGCGAGGACTTCGACGTCTGGATGGCCAACACGCGCGAGCTCGACGCGCGCGGCATCTCCTCGGCGATCCCCTACACCGTCGACGAGAACGGCGCCTACACCGCGCAGGCTCCGGGCTTCACCGGCAGGCGCGTGCTCAACGACAAGGGCGAGAAGGGCGACGCCAACGAGGCCGTGATCCAGGCGCTGATCGAGGGCGGCAAGCTGCTGGCGCGCGGCCGCCTCAAGCATCAATATCCGCACTCCTGGCGCTCCAAGAAGCCGGTGATCTTCCGCAATACGCCGCAATGGTTCATCGCGATGGACAAGGACATCAGCGAGGACGGGGAGGCGAAGAAGGGCGACACGTTGCGTGCCCGGGCGCTGCGCGCGATCTCGGTCACCCAATGGGTGCCGCCGGCCGGCGAGAACCGCATCAACGGCATGATCGCCAACCGGCCCGACTGGGTGATCTCGCGCCAGCGCGCCTGGGGCGTGCCGATCGCCGTGTTCGTCCGCGAGAAGGGCGACGGCTCGGCTGAAATCCTGCAGGACGAGATCGTGAACCAGCGCATCGTCGAAGCGTTCGTCGAGGAAGGCGCGGATGCCTGGTACATGGAGGGCGCCCGCGAGCGTTTCCTCGGTTCGCGCTCAGCTGAGGACTGGAAGAAGGTCGACGACATCTGCGACGTCTGGTTCGACTCCGGCTCCACCCATGCCTTCGTGCTCGAGGATCGCCAGCACTTCCCGCAGCTCGGCAACATCGTCCGCAAGGTCGACGGCGGCAACGACACGGTGATGTATCTCGAGGGCAGCGACCAGCATCGCGGCTGGTTCCACTCCTCGCTGCTGGAGAGCGCCGGCACGCGCGGTCGCGCGCCCTATGACGTCGTGCTGACTCACGGCTTCACGCTTGACGAGAATGGCCGCAAGATGTCGAAGTCGCTCGGCAACACCGTCGAGCCGCAGAAGGTCATCAAGGATTCCGGGGCCGACATCCTGCGCCTCTGGGTCTGCGCCACCGACTATGCCGACGACCAGCGCATCGGGCCCGAGATCCTCAAGAATACCATCGAGACCTACCGAAAGCTGCGCAACACCGTGCGCTGGATGCTCGGCACGCTGCATCACTTCAAGCCGACCGATGCCGTGACGCCGGACGAGATGCCGGAGCTCGAACGGCTGATGCTGCACGAACTCGCGGTGCGCGCCGCCGTGATCGACAAGGCCTATCGCGATTTCGACTACAAGACGGTGGTCGCCACGCTTTCGGCCTTCCTGAACAGCGAGCTGTCGGCATTCTATTTCGACATCCGCAAGGATACGCTCTATTGCGATCCGCCGTCCTCGCCGGCGCGCAAGGCGGCGCTGACCACGATCGACCTGCTGTGCGCCTCGATCCTGAAATGGCTGGCACCGATCCTCAGCTTCACCGCCGAGGAGGCCTGGCGCATGTACCGGCCCGATGCCGAGCCGTCCGTACACCTGACGCTGTTTCCGACCGACCTGGCGCCGCACCGCGACGACAGGCTCGCCGCGAAATGGGAGACGATCAGGAACGTCCGCCGCGTCGTCACCGGCGCGCTCGAACTCGAACGCGCCGCCAAGAACATCGGCTCGTCGCTTGAGGCCTCGCCGGTGATCTACGTCGCCGATCGCGCCATGCTGGCGACCCTGTTCGACGTCGACCTCGCCGAGATCTGCATCACCTCGAACTACGAGGTGCGGGAGGGCGAGGCGCCCGCGGGCGCGTTCCGGCTCGATGCCGTTCCCGGCGTCGCCGTGGTGGTGGAGAAGGCGGTCGGCACCAAATGCGCCCGTTCCTGGAAAATCTCGCCGACCGTCGGCGAGGACCCGGACTATCCCGACGTCACCCCGCGCGATGCCCAGGCGTTGCGCGAGTGGAAGGCGCTGGGGGTGAGCGTTTAGGTCTCGTTCGTCGTCCTGGCGGAAGCCAGGACCCATGACCCGACTGTCAATTGCGGCGAAGGCTGATGACCACGAGTCTTTCAACCAAAAACCGTCCCGGCGCATGGGTCCCGGCCTTCGCCGGGACGACGGGCATGGTTGCAGCAGGCATCACCCCATGACCCCGTTCCGCGCCGGCATCCTGGCGGCGGCGGTTACGCTCGTGGCCGACCAGGCCTCGAAGCTCTGGCTGCTGAACGTGTTTGAACTCGCCCGTCGCGGCGCGGTGAAGGTGACGCCGTTTTTCGACCTGGTGCTGGCCTGGAATATCGGCATCAGCTTCGGCTGGCTGCAGAACGACAGCCAGGCCGCCCAGATCGCGCTGATGGCGGTCAAGGCGGTCGCCGTGGTGGCGCTGGCGATCTGGATGGCGCGGTCCCACACCCGGCTCGCCACCGTGGCGCTCGGCCTGATCATCGGCGGCGCGATCGGGAACGGCATCGACCGGCTGGCCTATGGCGCGGTGGTCGATTTCGCCCTGCTCCATCTCGACATCGGCGGGGCCACCTACAATTGGTACGTCTTCAATCTGGCGGATGTGGCCATCGTTGCTGGGGTGGCGGCCCTATTGTATGATTCCTTCCTGGGGGTACCCGCCGCAAAAGCGCCCTGATCCCGGCCGATACGGACCGGCAGGCGGAACCTTGATTTTGTGGGGTTTTGCCGCGTCCGACGCGGCCATCTGCCACAATTTGGAACAGGTACAGTGATGCGCAGCTCCGAGACCCGTGGTTCGACGTTTCGAGGCCCCCGGCAGGGGTTCTGGCGGGCCCTGAAGGTGTCCGCCGTGGCGCTCGGTATCGGGCTCGTCATGGCATCAGGCGCGGCCCGCGCCGGTGATGACGACGACGATGACGACATGACCTTCGAAGAGAAGCTCATCGACAATCTGATGTCCGGCATCGGCGCCAAGAGCATGGAGAAGAAGGGCATCGAGTATCGCGAGCGCTCCCCGCTGGTGGTGCCGCCCAGGCTCGACCTGCCGCCGCCGGCCGACGTCCAGGCCAAGGCTGCACCCAACTGGCCGAAGGACCCGGACGAAAAGCGCCGCAAGGAGGCCATCGCCCAGCGGAAGAAGGCGGTCAAGGCGACCGAAAACTGGCAGGCGGGCCGCACGCTGTCGCCGGCCGAAATGAACGTGGGCCGCACTGCTGCCCCCGAACGGACGAGCAACGATCCGATCCAGCCCGGCACCAATGCAAACCCGTCGCTCAGCCCCGCCCAGCTCGGCTACAGCGGCGGCCTCTGGAACATGATGAAGGGCGGCAACGCTTCGGAATCCAAGGAATTCACCACGGAACCGCCGCGCCAGTCGCTGGTCGAGCCGCCGCCGGGATACCAGACCCCCTCCCCGAACTACGCCTACGGCGCCGGCCCGGACAAGTCGCGCAGGACCTATTTCGACATCATGTCGGGCAAGGACAAGGAGCAATAGGGCTCCGGTCCCCCGCGACATCCTGACAGATGCGCACCCTGCACCGGCGGTTCATGCTTCGCCGGAAGCGGTCCGAATTGCCAATCAGTAACTTGCCTATGCGTTGAGTTCTCTGCTTCGTGACGCGAAGCCTCAGCCGCACGGTGTACCATGCCGTGCTTCCGAGCCGGCCACACGGGCTCGGCCTTTCATTAGGGATCATGATGTCCGCCAACCGATCGGCTGCCTGTCTCCTAGCCGCGCTGCTTTCCACCAGTGTCCTGACGGCCGGCAGCGCCCTCGCCCAGACCACGGTCACCGCGGCACCGCCCGCAAGCTTCACGCTCAGCAATGGCCTCCAGGTCGTGGTGATCCCCGATCGCCGCACGCCCGTGGTCACCGAGATGATCTGGTACAAGGTCGGCTCGGCCGACGAGACGCCCGGCAAGTCCGGGCTGGCGCATTTCCTCGAGCATCTGATGTTCAAGGGCACCGAGAAGCACCCGGTCGGCGAATTTTCCCAGACCGTGCTCCGCGTCGGCGGCAACGAGAACGCCTCCACCTCGGTCGACTACACCAACTATTATCAGCGCGTGCCGAAGGAGCAACTGGCGAAGATGATGGAGTTCGAGGCCGACCGCATGACCGGCCTCATCCTGAAGGACGAGAACGTGCTGCCCGAACGCGACGTCGTGCTCGAAGAGTACAACATGCGCGTCGCCAACAATCCGGATGCGCGGCTCAACGAGCAGATCATGGCCGCGCTCTATCTCAACCATCCCTATGGCAGGCCGGTGATCGGCTGGCACCAGGAGATCGAGAAACTCGATCGCGAGGATGCGCTCGCCTTCTATCGCCGCTTCTACGCGCCGAACAACGCGATCCTCGTCATCGCCGGCGACGTCGATGCCGCCGAGGTTCGCCCACTGGTCGAACGCAATTTCGGCTCCATTCCGGCCCAGCCGGCGATCCCGGCACGCCGCGTCCGTCCGCAGGAACCGACGCCGGCCGCGCCGCGCACCGTGACACTGGCCGATCCGCGCGTCGAACAGCCGAGCCTGCGCCGCTATTATCTCGTGCCGTCGGCGACGACCGCAGCGGCCGGCGAGAGCGCGGCCCTCGACGTGCTCGCGCAGCTGATGGGCAGCGGCAGCAATTCCTATCTCTATCGCGCGCTCGTCGTCGACAAGCCGCTCGCAGTCTCCGCCAGCGCCAGCTATTCCAGCATCTCGCTCGATCCGACCCAGTTCGCGGTCTCGGCTGCGCCGAAGCCCGGCGTCAGCTTCACCGAGGTCGAACAGGTGATCGACGGCGTCATCGCCGAGGTCGCGCAGAATCCCATCCGTGCCGAGGACCTGGAGCGCGTCAAGACGCAGCTGATCGCGGAAGCGATCTATGCGCAGGACAATCAGGCGGTGCTGGCGCGCTGGTATGGCGGCGCGCTGACCACGGGTCTGTCGATCGAAGACATCCGCAGCTGGCCGGATCGCATTCGCGCCGTCACCGCCGAACAGGTGCGTGCCGCCGCGCAGAAATGGCTCGAGAAGAAACGCTCGGTGACGGGCTATCTGATCAAGGACACCGGGACCACCAAGCGCGAGGAGAAGCGTTCGTGACCTGTCACTTCCTTCACGCGCGTCGCTTCGCGCTCTGTTTCGTCACCGGCGCGAGCCTTGCGCTGGCGGCGGTCTCGCCGTCGCAGGCCGCGGCCAAGATCCAGCGCCTGGTCTCGCCGGGCGGCATCGAGGCCTGGTTCGTGCAGGATGCGACGGTGCCGCTGATCGCGATGGAATATTCCTTCGCCGGCGGCTCGGCTCAGGATCCCAAGGGCAAGCCGGGTGTCGCCAATCTGGTCGGCGACCTGCTCGACGAAGGCTCGGGCGATCTGGATTCCAGGACGTTCCACGAGCGGCTCGATCGCCGCGCCATCGAACTCTCCTTCAGCGCGAGCCGCGACACCTTCCGCGGCAGCCTGCGCATGCTGCGCGACAACAAGGACGAGGCCTTCGACCTGCTCAGGAGCGCGCTGACCTCGCCGCATTTCGACCCCGTCGACGTCGAGCGCATTCGCTCGCAGGTCCTCTCCGGCCTGCGCCGCGAGACCACCAATCCGACCTCGCTGGCGAGCCGCAAATTCCTGGAGCTCGCCTTCGGCGACCATCCATACGGCCGGCAGACCAACGGCAATCTCGACAGCGTACCGACCATCACCATCGCGGACCTCAAGGACTATGTCGGCCGCGTGCTCGCCAAGGACACGCTGAAGGTCGCCGTGGTCGGCGACGTCGATCCGGCCACGCTCGGCAAGCTGCTCGACCACACTTTCGGCAGCCTGCCCGCCAAGGCCAATCTCGTTCCGGTGCCGGACATCGAGGCCGCCAGGCCGCCGCAGCGCGCCATGGTGCCGCTCGACGTGCCGCAGACGGTGATCACCTTCGGTGGTCCCGGCGTGAAGCGCAGCGATCCGAACTTCATGGCGGCCTATGTCGTCAACCACATTCTCGGTGGCGGCGGCCTGTCGTCGCGGCTCTATCGCGAGGTGCGCGAGAAGCGCGGCCTCGCCTATTCGGTCTTCGAATCCCTGCTCTGGATGGAGCACTCGGCGATCTTCATCGGCAACACCGGAACGCGCGCCGACCGTGCCGGCGACACCATCGAGGCAATCGAGAAGGAGGTGCGCCGCATCGCCGAGGAGGGCCCGACGCAAAAGGAGCTCGACGAGGCCAAGTCGTATCTGAAGGGCTCGCAGATGCTTGCGCTCGACACCTCCTCCAAGCTCGCGCAGGCGCTGCTGCAATATCAGCAGGACAAGCTGCCGATCGACTATATCGAGAAGCGCAATGCCATCGTCGATGCGGTGACCATGGAGGACGCGAAGGCAGCCGCCAAGCGTCTGTGGGGCCAGGGATTGCTGACCGTCGTCGTCGGCCGCGCGCCGCAGGCCGCGGCGCAACCGACTGCCCCGGCGCCCAAGTCGAACTGAGGTATCCTCGCGGCTCGCGTTTGGCCGGCTCCATTGCCCAATCCGGATGCCCGCGCTATGTCCGGGCATTAGGATGGGTGCCACCATGCTGCGGATATCCCGCGATCTCGTCATCGACGAGGACGACATCGAGATCGGCTTCGTCCGCGCCTCCGGCCCGGGCGGGCAGAACGTCAACAAGGTCGCGACCTCGGCGCAGCTCCGCTTCGACACCCGCAAGCTGACCTTGCCTGAGGATGCCGCGCTGCGCCTCGCCCGCCTCGCGGGCCAGCGCATGACCAAGGACGGCGTCATCGTGATCCAGGCGCAGCGCTTCCGCACCCAGGAGCGCAACCGCCAGGACGCCATCGACCGCCTGACCGAGATGCTGCGCGAAGCCATGGTGCGGCCGATCCCGCGGCGCGCGACCAAGCCGACCTACGGCTCCAAGCAGCGCCGGCTCGAGGGCAAGAAGCGCCGCAGCGACATCAAGGCCGGACGGGGCGGCCGCTTCGACGACTAGACGAAACCCGACAGAGCATGTGGGCAAAGGGTCGAGCCCGGTGCAATCGCGGCCGGTCAGGACTAGATTGAGCGCCCGAACCTCGACCCGAGTCTCCATGCCCGTCCGCCAACTTCCAGAACAGGTCGTCAACCGCATCGCCGCCGGCGAGGTGGTCGAGCGGCCGGCCAGCGTGGTCAAGGAACTGGTCGAGAACGCGATTGATGCCGGTGCCAGCCGGATCGACGTCTTCACCGAGGGCGGTGGGCGGCGGCGGATCGGCATCACCGACGACGGCAGCGGCATGACCGCCACCGACCTCGTGCTCGCGATCGAGCGGCACGCCACATCCAAGCTGGACGACGAGGACCTGTTGCAGATCCGCACGCTCGGGTTCCGCGGCGAGGCGCTGCCATCGATCGGATCGGTGGCGCGGCTGTCGATCACGACGCGGCATGCCAGCGAGCCGCATGCCTGGGCGCTCAATGTCGAGGGCGGCGAGAAGTCCGGGATCATGCCGGCGGCGCTGGCGCATGGCACCCGCGTCGAGGTCAATGACCTCTTCTACGCGACGCCAGCCCGGCTGAAATTCCTCAAGACCGATCGCACCGAGGCCGAAGCGATCCGCGAGGTGGTGCGGCGGCTGGCGATGGCGCGGCCGGACGTCGCCTTCACGCTCGCCGGCGAAGAACGCGCGCCGGTGACCTGGGCGGCCGCCCTGCCCGGCCCGGCCGGACGGCTGACCCGGCTGGGCGACATCCTCGGCGCGGAGTTCCGCAGCCACGCCATCGAGGTTCGTGCGGAGCGCGAGGGCGTCGTCGTCGACGGTTATGCTGCCGCGCCGGCGCTGACGAAAGCCAACGCGCTCGGGCAATATCTCTTCGTCAACGGTCGCCCGGTCCGTGACAAGCTGATCCTCGGCGCAGTGCGCGCGGCCTATTCGGACTATCTGCCGCGCGACCGCCATCCGGTGCTGGCGCTGTTCGTCACGCTCGACCCGCGCGAGGTCGACGCCAACGTGCATCCCGCCAAGACCGAGGTGCGCTTCCGCAACGCCGGCCTCGTACGCGCGCTGATCGTGCACGGCTTGAAGGAGGCGCTGGCGCGCGAAGGCCGCCGCACGGCGGCCAATAGCGGCGGCGCGGCGCTGTCCGCGTTCCGGCCCGCCTTCACGCCGCGCCCTGCGAGCTGGGACTGGCGGGCCTCGCCATCGGCCCCCGTCGCGCCCATGTCGTCATTCGACGGCGCGGCCGCGCCCGCCTTCGCCGAACGCGCACAGGCCACCTTCGATGTCGGAGCGCCCAGCGCGGATGTGCGGATCGAGCCGCAGCCCGCCGGCGATCTCATCGATCGACCGCTGGGGGCGGCACGCACGCAGATCCACGAAACCTATATCGTGTCGCAGACGCGCGACGGGCTGATCATCGTCGACCAGCATGCCGCGCATGAGCGCATCGTCTATGAGCGTCTGAAAGCCTCGCTCGCCGCGAACGGCGTGCAGCGCCAGATCCTGCTGATCCCGGAGATCGTCGAGATGGACGAGGCCACGGTCGAGCGTCTGCTGGCGCGCAGCGAGGAGCTGGCCTCGTTCGGCCTTGCGATCGAATCCTTCGGCCCCGGCGCGGTCGCGGTGCGCGAGACGCCGTCGCTGCTCGGCAAGACCAATGCCGGCGGGTTGCTCCGCGACCTCGCCGAGCACATGGCCGAGTGGGACGAGGCGCTGCCGCTGGAGCGCCGCCTGATGCATGTCGCTGCCACCATGGCCTGCCACGGCTCGGTGCGCGCCGGCCGGCGGCTGCGCCCGGAGGAGATGAACGCGCTGCTCCGCGAGATGGAGGAGACGCCGAACTCCGGCCAGTGCAATCACGGCCGGCCGACCTATGTCGAGCTCAAGCTGAGCGATGTGGAGAAACTGTTCGGACGAAGGTGAGGTAGGGCGGGCAAAGGCGCCACGCGCCGTGCCCACCATCTGTTCATGATATTGAGAGGATCGGTGGGCACGCTTCGCTTTGCCCACCCTACGGCAGCGACGCTACGGCCGCTTCAGGAAAACGAACTCCGTGTCGTCATAAGCGCGCCGCTCCAGCTCCTCGAAGCCATCGGGCGCCTTGACCTGGGCGGCTTTCGCTTCCTCCACCACCAGCAGTGCGCCCGGCGTCAGCCAGCCGCCGTCGCGCAAGGAGGCGAGCGCCTTCTCGGCAAGGCCCCTGCCATAGGGCGGATCGAGAAACACCAGCGAGAACGGCTCGACCGGATGGGCAGGCCCGAGATCGGTCGCATCGCGGCGATAGACCTTCGTCACGCCGCCAAGGCCCAGCGCCTCGACATTGTTGCGCAGCAGCGCGCGCGCTTCCGCGCCATTGTCGACGAACAGCGTGAACTTCGCGCCGCGTGACGACGCCTCGATGCCGAGCGCGCCGGTGCCGGCGAAGAGATCGAGCACGCGCGCGTCCGAAATCGGATCCTCATAGGCGTGCGCGAGAATGTTGAAGACGGACTCGCGCAAGCGATCCGCCGTGGGGCGGATGTCGCGCGAGGACGGTGAGGCCAGATTACGCCCCTTCAAGCGACCGCCGACGACGCGCATTATTGGGCCCACCCTGCGGCCGCACAACCGGTAACCTCCCTCTCCCGCTTGCGGGAGAGGTTTGGGGTGAGGGCTACCTCCGCAACGGGATTGTCGGGGATTGCGGAGAAAATCCCAATGCGGAGAGAACCCTCACCCGCCACGCTCTGCGAGCGTGTCGGCCTCTCCCGCAAGCGGGAGAGGCGAAAAAAGCCCGCCTCTGACGAAGCGCACTCCACCCTCAATCCTCCCGCGGCGTCAGATCGCGCTTGCCGTGATAGCCGCGCTTCGGGCGACGCGGCGGGCCGTAGCCGCTGGCCTCCTGCTCGTTGCGCTCGCGCGCCTCTTCGCTGCCGGTGCGCTGCACGAGCACGCGGCGGCCCTTGCGATCGTTGATCACGGCGCGCTTCGTCGGGCGCTTCTCGGACGATGCACCTTCCTCGGTCGCGGCGGCCTTGGCCGGCACGTCGAACTCGGCACCGGACTTCTCGATGATCTTCTCGCCGAGCTGGTCGCGCAGCACGCGGGAGCGGACTTCCTCGACCTCGCCCTCCGGGACCTCGCCGAGCTGGAACGGGCCGTAGGAGACGCGGATCAGCCGGTTCACCTCGAGCCCGAGATGGGCGCAGACGTTGCGCACCTCGCGGTTCTTGCCTTCGCGGATCGCGAACACCAGCCAGACATTGGCGCCCTGGTCGCGCTCGAGCGTGGCCTCGATCGGACCGTATTTGACGCCCTCGATCTCGACGCCGTCCTTCAACGCGTCGAGCTGCGCCTGGGTGACGTCGCCATGAGCGCGCACGCGGTAGCGGCGCAGCCAGCCGGTGTCGGGCAGTTCGAGCGTGCGTGCGAGGCCGCCGTCATTGGTGAGCAGCAGGAGGCCTTCGGTGTTGAAGTCGAGCCGGCCGACCGAGATCAGCCGCGGCAGGCCCTCGGGCAGATTGTCGAACACGGTCGGACGCCCCTCGGGGTCGTCATGCGTCGTCATCAGGCCGCGCGGCTTGTGATAGAGGAACAGCCGGGTGCGCTCGCGCGGCGGCAACGGCTTGCCGTCGACCGCGACGACGTCGTTGCGCGTCACGTCGAGCGCGGGCGAATTGATGACGCGGCCGTTGACGGTGACGCGGCCCTGCGTGACCATGTCCTCGGCGTCGCGGCGCGAGGCAAGGCCCGCGCGAGCCAAAACCCGCGCGATACGCTCGCCGGTCTTCTTGGGCTTGGGCGCCTCGTCGCGCCGCGGGCGACCATCGTCGTCACGGTCGCGCTGGCGATAGGCGCCGCGGCCGCCGAAGGCCGGACGTTTCTCGAAGATCCGTCCCTCATTCTCGTTGTCACGGCGGGGGCGATCCCCGAAACGGCCCTCGCTGCGCGGATGCTCGTGCCAGTCGGAACGGCCTTGCGGCCGGTCCTCACGCGAGCGATTGAAGCGCGGCCGATCGTCACCGGACTCGCGGGGCCGATCGAATTTCGGCCGGTCACGGAACGGACGGTCGCCCGAGGCGCGATCGTCGCGCGAACGCGCGAACCGCGGACGCTCGTCGCCGCCTTCGCGCTTCTGCCAGGGCTTGTCGCCGCTGCGATCCCGGCCGCCGAAATCCTTGTCGAAGCTCTTGCGCGGGCCGCGGTCCCCCCGGTCGCGTTCGCGATCCGGGCCGCCCCGCGAGAACTTGCGCTCGCCGTCGAACTTGCGTTCGGGACGATCGCCGCGCGGCGCGCGATCTCCACGCTCGAAATTCGGACGGTCGCCGCGGGGCTTGAAGCTGCGCTCGCCACGATCCCCGCGGTCGCCGCCCTTCGAGAATTTCCGCTCGCCATCGAACGCACGTTCCGGCCGATCGCCGCGCGGCGTGTAGGGCCGCTTCTCGCCGAATTTCTTGTCACCGAATTTCTTGTCGCCGAAGCGGCCGGCGGGACGCGACTCGTCGCGGTCGCGGCTGCGCGGCGGACGGTCGTCACGGCTGAAGGCGGGACGATCGCCCCGCGGCTTGAACGGGCGCTTCTCGCCGTCGCGGGCGCCGCGATCCGAGAACGGACGGTCGCCGCGCGGCTTGAAGCTGCGCTCGCCACGGCCCTCACCGGGGCGGTCGTCGCGCCGGACGCGCGGACGGTCGCTGAAGTCGCGGCGCGGGGCATCGCCCTCTTCGCGGCGGCGGAAGGGTTTTCCCTCGCGCGGCGGGCTTCTGTCGCTTTTGCCTTCGAAGCCGCGCTTGGCGAACTTCTTGTCGGGCCCGCGCGGCTTGCCGCTGCGGCCGCCCTTTGAAGGGCCCTTCGAAGGTCCCTTTGACGGGCCTCGCCGGCCGCGGGAATCGTTGTCTTTGTCGCTGTCGCGAGGCATGGAATAATCTCACTCAGGGGATGGCCGAAAAGCATTGTGCGCGCTCGGTGCGAGCCGCATGCTCCGGCAATATCGGTAAGCACTTCTGCTGAAGGCGCAGCTAGTAGCAGGTTTTGTCGGATGATACGAGGCTTGAAAGCCCCCTCTTTCATGGATTTGGCGCTCAAAACGGCCGAAACCGCCGGAAAGGCGGGGGAGGTCCCGGTCGGCTGCGTCATCGTCCGCCATGACGAGGTGATCGCCACCGCCGCCAACCGGACGCTGACCGACACCGACCCGACGGCCCATGCCGAGATCCTGGCGCTGCGGGCGGCAGCCAGCAAGATCGGCAGCGAGCGGCTGGTCGATTGCGACCTCTACGTGACGCTCGAGCCCTGCACCATGTGTGCGGGCGCGATCTCCTTTGCAAGGGTGCGGCGGCTGTATTACGGCGCGGCCGACCCCAAGGGCGGCGCGGTGGAATCGGGCGTGCGGTTCTTCGCCCAGCCGACCTGCCATCACGCGCCGGACGTCTATTCCGGCGTCGGCGAGACCGAGGCGGCGCGGCTGCTGAGGGAGTTCTTTCGCGAGCGGCGGTAGGCGCTCGGCTCCCTCGCCGTCATTGCGAGGAGCGCTTGCGACGAAGCAATCCAGATTGCCGCCGCGGAGGGATTCTGGATTGCTTCGCTGCTGTTCAGCCCGGAGACATAGCTTACACCTGTTCG
>CAYREH010000040.1:0-58106 GCA_964423245.1 uncultured Bradyrhizobium sp.
ACTCGATCAGGGTGACGAAGAGCTGGATCGCGAGGATGAAGAACGCCAGCAGCACTAGTGCCCAGGCGAAAAACATGCAGGCGATCTGGATGAAGTTCTCGAAAAACGACCAGTAGCCCATCAGGCTGGAGATGGAGTCGAGCAGCGGGCGGCCAGCATCGAGACCGGTCTGCGCCACCTTGCCGGGGCGCATGAGATCGCTGACGGCAAAGCCCGTGCCAGACGCCTTCAGGCCGAGGCCCGCGAAGCTCTCGAAGACGATGCGGGCGAGATTGTTCCAGTTGGAAATCAGGTACGCGAAGACACCGACGAAGAGCGTCTTTTTCACCAGCCTCGCCATGATGTCGTCGTCGGCGCCCCACGACCAGAATAGCGCGGCGAGCGTGACGTCGATAACGATCAAGGTGGTGGCGATGAAACCGACTTCGCCGCCGAGCAGCCCGAATCCGCCGTCGATGTAGCGGGTGAAGACCTCGAGGAAATGGTCGATGACGCCGGTGCCGCCCATGTCAGCGAACCTCCGGCTGAGCGGGGTCGGCCTGCATCGCAGGCCCGGTCATGTCCGCTGGCGCACTGTCTTTGTGGATGGGATCAGCCGACCCGGGCGCGCTTGGAAACAGCGTGGCTGGCGCAACCGGCGACGGTGATGAAACCGGTGCCGGCCGGCCGAGGAAGCGGCGCCGGTTCTCCGCCCACGCCTTCAGGCAACCGGGGTCACGCGTGCCGGCCTCGCCGATCTCGGAACAGCGAAGCAGTTCTGCGGTGAGTGGATCTAAGGCTGTGACTGGACGGCCCCGCGTCGCGAGGACGTCCGTCGAAACGTCCTTGCGGTTCATCTCGATCGCGGTCGCCGTGATGGCGACCGCGACGAAGACGATGGCGCCGACGCGAGCGAGGGTCTTGCCGTCCATCGTGCCAGCCTCAGTTGCCGCTGTTCGGGAACATGCGGGCATTGCCGGGCTGGTAGCCCGAGCCCGGCGTCAGGAAACGCCGGCGCTGCTCGCGGCCCTGTTCGGCGGCGGCGGCCTGCTCGGCCGACTGCAAGGCCTGCGCCCGGCCGTTGGCCGCCACGACGGCGGTGAGATCCGCGAGTTGCTGCGCCTGGAGCGCAAGGAGTTGGTTGCCGGCCTGCGTCGCCTGCAGCGCGCCGGTCGCGCCCTGGCTCTGGCCGATCAGCGCCGACATCTGCGTGCGATTGGTGTCGATGTTGCCGACGACGCCCGCCTGCACCCGCATTGCGTCCTGCAGGCCGCCGACCGTGTTCTGCCAGCGCGAGCGGGCATCGGTGACGAGTTGCTGATCCGAAGCGGACAGCGAGACGTTCCCGTACTTCTGCTGGAACATCCGGTCGATCTGCTGGACGTCGTAGGCGATATTCTGCGCCTGGTTGAGAAGCTGCTGCGTGCGCTGGACGGACTGCTGAAGCTGTTGCAGCGACGAGAACGGCAGGCTCGCAAGGTTGCGTGCCTGGTTGATCAGCATTTGCGCTTCGTTCTGAAGCGAGGTGATCTGGTTGGTGATCTGCTGAAGCGATCGCGCCGCCGTGAGCACGTTCTGCGCATAGTTCGAGGGATCGAATACGATGATGGCGTGAGCGGGCGTCGCCAGCATGGGCGCGAGCGCGACGGGAGCGGTCAGCAGCGCGGCAGCAAAACGCGCTGCGCGGGAATTGCGCAGTTTCATTGGGACGTCTCCTTGTTGGTGAGCGTGGGGATGAGATCGGCGGCCCAACCGACCTCACGGTGATCGAGCCATGCGGCGAGGAAGCCGTCGCGGCCGTGTTCGGCGACGATGCGGGCAATGGCCGCCTGGTCGGTCTTCGATGACGCGGCGCACAGAGCGAGCGCGACATCGGACAGACCGAGCTCGAAGAGGCGGTTGCCGCGCCGCGACTGGCAGTAATAGTCGCGCTTGGGCATTGCCCGCGCGATGATCTCGATCTGGCGGTCGTTGAGGCCGAAGCGCCGATAGATCGCCGTGATCTGCGGCTCGATCGCGCGCTCGTTCGGCAGCAGAAGCCGGGTCTGGCAGCTTTCGATGATGGCAGGCGCGATGGCCGAGCCGTCGATGTCGCTGAGCGATTGCGTGGCGAAGATGACGCTGGCGTTCTTCTTGCGCAGCGTCTTCAGCCATTCGCGGAGCTGGCCGGCGAAACCGTCATCGTCCAGCGCCAGCCAGCCTTCGTCGATAATGAGAAGAGTCGGCGAACCGTCGAGCCGATCTTCGATCCGATGGAAGAGATAGGAGAGAACCGCCGGCGCCGCGCCGGTGCCGATCAGCCCCTCAGTCTCGAACGCTTGAACGAACGCCGAGCCAAGATACTCGCGTTCAGCGTCGAGCAGCCGGCCGTAGGGACCGCCGACGCAATAGGGCCTGAGCGCCTGTTTGAGATCGTTCGACTGGAGCAGCACGACCAGGCCGGTGATCGTGCGCTCCTCGACGGGCGCCGATGCCAGCGAGGTCAGCGCCGTCCAGATATGCTCCTTCACCTCGGGCGTGATCGCCACGCCCTCGCGGGTCAGGATCGATACGATCCAGTCGCCCGCCCAGGCGCGCTCGGGCACGTCGTGAACGCGGGCGAGCGGTTGAAGGCTGACGTTATCGGTCGCGCCGTCACTGAGATCGCCGCCGAGGTCATGCCAATCGCCGCCCATGCCGAGCGCCGCCGCGCGGATCGAGCCGCCGAAGTCGAAGGCGAAGACTTGGGCGCGAGCATAGCGTCGGAACTGCAGCGCCATCAGCGCCAGCAGGACCGACTTGCCCGCGCCGGTCGGGCCAACGATCAGCGTGTGGCCGACGTCGCCGACGTGAAGCGAAAGCCGGAACGGGGTGGAGCCTTCGGTCTTGCCGAAGAGCAGTGGGGGCGCTGCAAAATGCTCGTCCCGTTCCGGCCCCGCCCACACCGCCGACAGCGGGATCATGTGGGCGAGATTGAGCGTGGAGATCGGCGGCTGGCGGACGTTCGCATAGACGTGGCCGGGCAATGATCCGAGCCAGGCGTCCACCGCGTTGATCGTCTCGGCCATGGCAGTGAAGTCGCGGCCCTGAATGACCTTCTCGACGAGGCGCAGCTTCTCGTCGGCAGCGCGCGGATCCTCGTCCCACACCGTCACCGTCGCGGTGACGTAGGCCATCCCGGCATAGTCGGCGCCGAGTTCCTGGAGCGCCATGTCGGCATCGGCGGCCTTGTTCGCGGCGTCGGTGTCCACGAGGACGGACGCCTCGTTGGTCATTACCTCCTTGAGGATCGCGGCGATCGACTTGCGCTTGGCGAACCATTGCCGGCGGATCTTGGTCAGCAGCTTGGTCGCGTCGGTCTTGTCGAGCAGGATCGCCCGCGTCGACCAACGATACGGAAATGCGAGACGGTTCAGCTCGTCGAGCAGGCCAGGTGTCGTCGCCGTTGGAAAGCCTGTGACGGTGAGGATGCGCAGATGCGACGCGCCAAGGCGCGGCTCGAGCCCGCCGGTGAGCGGCTGGTCGGCGAGCAGCGCGTCGAGATAGATCGGCGTTTCGGGGACGCGGACACGGTGCCGTTTGGTCGAGACGCAGCCGTGGAGATAGGTGAGCGTCTCCGCGTCATCAAGCCAGCGGCATTCGGGCATGAAGGCTTCGACCAGGCGCAGGATGCGATCGGTGCGATCGGCGAACCCGGTCATCACCTCGTTGGGGTCGAGGCCCGACTTTTCCCGGCCTTCATAGAGCCAGGATTCCGCGCGCGCGGCGTCCTCGGCCGGCGGCAGATAGGTGAAGGTCAGGAAATAGCTCGACTCGAAATGTGCGCCAGCTTCCTCGAAATCCGCTTTGCGCTCGGCGTCGACCAGCGCCGAGGCGGGATCGGGAAAGCGGCTGTCGGGATAGAGGTTCGAAGCTTGCCGCTGCGCCTCGACGAAGATTGCCCAGCCTGATCCAAGGCGACGGAACGCATTGTTGAGGCGGCCGGCGATGGCGACTAGCTCAGCCTGTACGGCGCTGTCGAGATCGGGGCCGCGAAACCGCGCGGTGCGCTGAAAGCTGCCGTCCTTGTTGAGGACGATGCCGGAGCCCACCAGCGCGACCCAGGGGAGGAAGTCGGCCAGGCGGCTGTTGCGATTGCGATATTCGGCAAGGTTCATCATGGCCGCGCTCCCCTCAGACCGAAAGGTGTGCGGGGACGCGCAGATGGCGGCGCACAACGTCGACGAAGAGCGGATCGCGCTTGGCAGCCCACACCGCGGTGACGTGGCCGATCGCCCAGATCGCGATCCCCACCAGCCAGAGGCGAAGCCCTAGGCCGACCGCGCCAGCGAGCGTCCCGTTCATGATGGCGATAGCCCGTGGGGCGCCGCCGAGCAGGATCGGCTCGGTCAGTGCCCGGTGAACGGGGACGGTATAGCCTGGGACGTCGCCGCCCTGATCGACAGCGCCCGTCATCAGACCAGCGCCCCGCCGCCGAACGAGAAGAACGACAGGAAGAAGCTCGACGCGGCGAAGGCAATCGAGAGACCAAACACGATCTGGATCAACCTGCGGAAGCCGCCGGAGGTATCGCCGAAGGCCAGCGTCAGGCCGGTAACGATGATGATGATCACCGCCATGATTTTCGCCACGGGACCTTCAATCGACTGCAGGATCTGTTGGAGAGGCTGTTCCCACGGCATCGACGAACCGGAAGCGTGAGCGGGGGCTGCCATCACCGCCGACAGAGTGGCGATGGAAACGGTCAAGACGAGATGATGGCGCGCGCGCCGCAGGCGTTGGATCACAGGCTTTCTCCTTCAGGTGCTGGGACGAACAAGCTCGAGCTGCCGTCGCCATCCGTGGTGGCCGGCGCGATGCGGTAGTCGCCGTCGAGACCGAGGCCTTCGACGCGCGAGAGTTCGGAGAGTCGCCGCGCGGACCCGCGACCGGAGAGGACGGCAACGAGGTCGATCGTTTCCGCGATCAATGCGCGCGGGACCGTGACGACTGCCTCCTGAATGAGCTGCTCCATGCGGCGCAGTGCGCCGATCGCGCTGCCGGCGTGGATGGTGCCGACCCCGCCAGGATGGCCGGTGCCCCAGGCCTTGAGCAGTTCGAGCGCTTCGGCGCCGCGCACTTCGCCAACGGGTATGCGATCGGGCCGCAGACGCAGCGAAGAGCGAACGAGATCGGAAAGTGAGGCAACGCCATCTTTTGTTCGCATCGCCACGAGGTTCGGCGCGGCGCATTGCAGTTCGCGGGTGTCTTCGATGAGGACGACGCGATCGGCGGTCTTCGCAACTTCGGCGAGCAACGCGTTTGTCAGCGTCGTCTTGCCGGTGGATGTCCCGCCGGCGACGAGGATGTTGGCGCGTGAGGAGACACTCCGGCGGAGTATCTCGGCCTGCGTCGCTGACATGATGCCGGCCGCGACGTAGTCGTCGAGCGTGAACACCGCGACAGCGGGCTTACGGATCGCGAATGCGGGGGCAGCGACGACGGGTGGCAGCAGGCCTTCGAACCGCTCGCCGGTTTCAGGCAACTCTGCGGATACCCGAGGAGCACCAGCATGAACCTCGGCTCCGACATGGTGCGCAACCAAGCGAACGATACGTTCGCCGTCCGCTGGTGACAGCCGCTCACCGGTATCGGAAAGTCCTTCGGAGAGTCGGTCGATCCAGAGGCGCCCATCGGGATTGAGCATCACCTCGACGATGCTGGCGTCATCAAGATAGCGCGCGATTGCAGGACCGAGCGCAGTGCGCAGCATCCTTGCGCCGCGCGCGAGGCCTTCCGAATTGTGGTGTGATGCTGTCATAGTGCCCCGTTTCTATCGGGGCCGATACAGTCCTTCCCCAGACGGGGATGATTAAAGGGGCCAGATTTCGGGGCGATTCAACAAAGATTCATCGACGTAGTAGTGTAGCGTGCAAATACAGGAGAACGGCGGTGTCGGACGCACGATACGCCAATACGCTCGCGGAGCTTGACCGGCTCTGCGCAAGCGTCTGATCCTCGCACAATGACCGCTCAATGCATTTGTTGTGGAGGTGATGGACATCCTCGATCGCGGAGATCATCCGGGGGGTGAGATCCTTCTTAATCGGGATCATGCACGGCGTTGGGCTGAACGGGACGGTACGTACGATAGCATCTTTGCAGCCATGAACCCCAGCCGAGTAGAGTAGCCTATGTTTCTTAGATCGGTTTTGGCCGCCGCCGCATTTGCTGCGGCGGTACTCCCCGCGGAATCGGTGTTCGCCGAGGGCGCCCGAAAAGCCAATCAAGGGCAACAGCGCGAGATCGGCAGCAAGGTAATTGAGAAGGCCAACGCCCTCCTTGACAGTTTAACACCGGCGCGGCGCAATGAAGCCCTCGTCGATTATAGATCACGGTGACGGACCGATCGGCGCGGAAAGAGATTTGTAGGCTTCCTCACCATTCAGCGCTGATTCAAGGCTATTTGACGCGCGATCGAACGCGGAAGAAACATCAACGCGTTTCGGGTAGCTCTGCACGGCTGAGCTTTTTGCGCACGCGCGCATGAATCTGGTCGACCCAAGCCAATCCCAATCGCCTGATGCGACCTTTCGGACACCTTAAGAGGAGAAAGTGTTCGATGCGAGACACCACAAAAAGCAGAAGGCGGATCCGAAGTGGCGGAGGCCAATGCGATAGTTGATTACTCATTGTTTTGCGTCTCCTTTGAGAAAATCTGCCACGGCTTTTTTTTGTTCGATGAATCTCAGGCGCTGGCACGCTATCCTGGCGTGCGCTTCGGCGGCCAGATCAACATGTTTGGAAGTGTCGGATAAAGGCGCAGACGCTCAAACGCCGCGGCTAAAGCCATCTCTCGGCGTCGAGCCGTCCAGCGGATATAATTTGCGATGAGCGCATAGGCGACAACGGGCAGCCTTTCGCCGCGTTGGACAAGGATAGCGATGCAACGTTCTAGTCCGTCATGGAGAGCACGCGTTGCAAAATAATGAAACGTGAACGGATCGCTGCGCGCTTTGGCAAAAGCGATCAGCATAGCGGCGATCAATCCGCAAGCATCGATCTCGCATTGAGAATCGCCGAAACAGCTGTCGACAAAAGCGATAATCTGAAAGCCCTTGGTCTGCTCGACTGAGGTCAGCGAAAAAGAACTACAAGAAGTTGCATCGGAAAGCGCCTGGATGCGTTCGGGAAGAGTCTTGAATTGTTCAGACATGAGGCGCCCCCATCAGCTAGTTAGAACAAAAGAGTTTTGTCTATTCAGATTGTTTCCTTTTCGTTTTGGTTGGCAGGCGACGACGCGGGGTATAGCAACGTCCGCGAGGCTATTGCGGACATGTCGGTGCTCGCGCCCGTGCGTCAACGTCGTCACCCGCCTTCTTGCGTGCTACTTCGAGCCGGTATTGCTTGTAGCAGCGTCGTTGCTGGTTGGCGTTCCGCCGATCTGGGGGATGCTGACCTCGACGCCGGTCGCGGCGACGAAGACCTTGAAGCCGATCAGCGCGACAGCAATCAGAAGATAGCCGCGTAGCACGCCCATCCAGACCTTCGTCATCAACGTCATATGCAGGGCAGGCAGCCGATTAAGCGGCGGCATGCGCCAGTTCCGGCGCTCGAGCATCGTCATCTTGGCGAAGCGGTGATCTTGATCGTTGCCATATGCGGCAGCGGGCACGTCATAACTACGCTTGCGTGCTGCGAACGAAAAGACGAACCCGCAAAGCCCCAGCAAAGAGCCGCCAATCAGTATTTTCAGAATTGTGCTGTCAGCCACATCTGGGAAGACGGTCGCCACGGTGAGGATGATCGAGAGCAACACAAGGGACCAGATTATTGCTCCGGTGAATACATTGAGCTTAGGACCGTTGGACCAGGGGCCGACAACCGCCTTGTCGTTGCAAAGGAGGAGCAGGAAGACCGTGGCACTTGGTAGCAGCACGCCAGCGAGAGCCTGCACGGCACTGACAAAGAGGCCCAGCAGCGCATCACTTGCGAAGGCAACAAGGCCTGCGGCAATGAATATGAGAATCCCGTAAGCAACGTAGAATCCGATGGCATCCGTGACTTTGCGATGCAATGAGTGCCTCACCCTGAGGACGTCGGCGATCGCATAAGACGTCGAGAGCGAGACGGCTGCTGCGCCGATGAGGCAAGCATCCAAAAGAGCGATTGCAAAAATCGTCGCCGAATATGGACCCACATATTTGTCCAGCGCCGTAAGCACCGCACCTGTATCCGTGAAATTGCCGAATTCCGGCCGTCCGGCAAACAATGCGGCACAGAACGCCATCATGGCAACGGCGCCGATTACTACCAGGAGGATCCCGAGGCAAAGATCGACTTTCTCGTAGCCGTTGAAGGCGGGCGTGATCCGCTTATCGACAACATAGCTTTGTTGGAAAAAGAGCTGCCAAGGTGCGACGGTCGTGCCAACGATGCCAATGACAAGCAGCATGACTGCCGCCATGTCGGAGTGAGCGGGCCATTGCGGCACGAGCAGTCCATGGGCGATCTCACCGATTGGTGGATGGATGGCGAGGAGCACAGGTATTAGCAACAGACTGCCAAAGACCAAAACCATCGCGAAGCGTTCAAACCGCTTGAAACTTCCGGTGCTGACGGCGGCCACTATGAGCACCGCCGCGACAATCAGTCCCGGAACTCTTGGCAAACCAAAATATTGGAGTGCGAATACGATGCCGATGAACTCGGTTACAATGGTTAGTCCGTTGAGAAGAACTAGGTCTATAAGGCTGAAGGCACCCCAGAACTTTCCGAAACGTTCGAATATCAGTCGTGCATGGCCAACGCCCGTCACAGCACCTAGCCGTGACACCATCTCCTGATTCACGTAAATCACCGGGATCAAGAGCATCAACGTCCACAGCAGAGAGGTGCCGTAGTTCTGACCTGCCTGCGTATAGGTTCCAAAAGCGCCGGCATCATTGTCGCCGACCATGACAATCAGTCCCGGGCCGACGATTGCCATCAAGGTCGCCAGCCTAGCCCGCCAAGTCTTTCGTACACCGGTGTCGTGCTGCCGGATGGTGCCGAACGCGCCGTGGATGTCGCCAATATGCGCGCTATCCAGGACAGCGGGCGCGCTTGAGGCCAATTCGATTTGTTCAAGCGATGTCGCAGAGGTATCGGACATTTCAAACTCCGTTGAGTTTTGCTCGTTTTTGGGTGAATTCACTGGATCAGAGCGAAGCGGTTGTTGGCTGGCCCCGCTGCGGCGGATGCTTTGCGACTGGGCAAGCTCCAGCCGTGTTGGGCGGAATGGCGAGCACGGCGAGCCCGACGTTGATTGCCCGTTGGACGAGATCGGCGGTGTGGCGCCCCCCTGGGAAAGCCACGACAAAGTCGGGTCGGCTGTCTGTCAGCATGAAATCGCTGCGCAGCCCTTCGGCCTTCTTGCCGTAAAACTCCCAATTTGGCGGGTAACGCACCACAGCGATCCCATGGCGACGCGCCCACGCCTCAGCGATGATGCCGACGCCTGCAATGCTGCCGTGGACCACAACGCTGATTGGCTTTCGCCAATGCAGTGCAGTTAGTTCGTGATGCACCATCTCGGCGTCCTCGAAGTGACGTCCTCCACAGACTAGGAGGCGCATGGCCGTGTCCTTTCGGGCTGCTCTTCGGGACACGGTGCTGGTGCGCGCGAGTTGGCGGTGATGCAGGGCGCAGGTACGCGATTTCCTTCCGAGCTGTCGTTGACCGGGGCGGGATCAGTCGTTCCCCGACGCGGCTTAGGAAGCTTTTCGGCAATGCCCATGCTTTCCACGCGGCGCCGCATCTCGGCCCAGACTTCGCTGGGTTCAATATTGAGTGCGTGCCACAGAACGACCAAGTGATAGAGAAGATCGGCACTTTCGCTGACCGTCTTTTGGGTCCGCTTCCTCACCGCCTCGAGAGCGACCTCGGCAGCCTCCTCGACAACCTTCTGCGAGATCTTCCGCAATCCGGCATTCATCAGCTCTGCCGTGCGAGCATGCTCCGTCAATGTCACATCATTCAGCGCGTTGTAGAGCTGCTCTAAATCGTTGGCGAAGATAGTATTCGCGCAAGTCGTATTAGTGCCTGCGGGGCGCGCAGGCAGCAAAGCCACCACTGCATTCATTAGTTAATCCCTTCGTTTGAACTTTGCTGCCAACAGCAGCGCTACGCTGCGCACGGCATTGCCGTGTGTCGCTATGATCAATCGTCAGGATTCTTCAGAGTGGCGGATGTCTCCAATTGCCAGCCCCCAATCAGCCGGCCATCGGATTCCTGATGCCAATGGGCAAGAAGCTTTGGTCTCGCCAAGTTGCGAGCGCCCAATTTCAAGCCGGGAAACACCCCGGCGAATTGAATATCATCATGGGCGACCACCGGTGGCGCCCGACGTGTGTCGATGTTGAGATGAGCGGCCATGGCCACCTCCGTCTGTTCAAGCAGTTGCTCGAACCCGGGTGGCCTGGACGGACGGTGCTCAGCGTCGAAGTGCTGGCGCAGTTACGTCGGCAGAACCGACCCGAGCGATGATGCAACCCAGCGGAGCGTCGATAGCAGGTGACTGACGCCTACTATCTCCCTCCGAGGGGTCGTTGCTAGATCGCGGGTTCATATGATCCTCTGCTGTGCCAATCCGGATCCAATTCACGACGAACTGGACCACGACGCGAACAACCCTGCCGGTCTTCACTTCGCGCGACATTCATATATACTCTGGGGGGTATATTACAACTATACCCGGGTATAGCGGAGGGACGCGATGGCGCATGCGGTGGCTGAGAAGCAGAAGCTGCTGAATAGGGTCCGACGCCTTCGAGGTCAGGTCGATGCGATTGAACGGGCCCTCATCGCGGATGAGAGTTGCGGCGACGTGATGCGGATAGTCACGGCCACGCGCGGTGCGATCAACGGAATCATGGCCGAAGTCGTCAATGGGCACATTCAAGCGCATATGGTCGATGCGAACCGCACGCCCACAGAAGCTGAACGTAATGCCGCGCTCGAATTAGTCGACGTTTTGCACACCTACATCAAGTGAACTGCGATGGCTCCACAAAAAACACCAGTCAATCAGCCTGCCCACGTCGATCCTATAGATCACGAGGCAAACTTGACGCATCGATACCCGCTCGGCACCCGTTCAAGGGAACTACTGACGTTCATCGATGGGCTATGGCGCCTCGTTAGGTCTGGAACGCTTCCCTTGCTGATCGGCATCCTCACTATCGGCATCTTCATCATCGACACCATAACCCCTTACGAGATATCCGCTGCGACGTTTTATGTGATTGTCGTTCTATTGTCGGCTCGCTTCAGCCACACGCGGGGCATGGGCACGGTCTCTGGAATATGCATCGCGTTGACGATCGCGAGCTACATCCTGACGCCGAGTGGAAGCTTCGGAACCGGAGTCGTCAACACCTCGATCAGCCTGCTGGCGATCGCGGCAACGACCTATCTCGCTGTCAAGATGGAGACCGCTCGTGTGGCGGCCGAACAGGCGCAGACCCGCCTTGCGCACGTCGCTCGGATCACGACTCTCGGCGAGATCGCTGCCTCAATCGCCCATGAGGTCAATCAGCCGCTCGCCGCAATCGTGACCAACGCCAATGCATGTACACGCTGGATTCACGGAGATCCCGCGAACCTAGAAAAAGCCGCGTCTTCGATAGATAGCATCGTCAGCGACGCAAACCGAGCAAGTGAAATCATCAAGCGCGTCCAAGCGCTGTCTATGCGTGCAGAACCAAAGAGGTCCTGGATTGAGATCAACGTCGTAATCAGAGAGGTGCTGGGGCTTTTGCAAAGCCGTTTCCGAGAAAGCCGAGTTTCCGTTTATACGAACCTGTCGAGTGATCTGCCCATGATCTTCGGTGATCGTATTCAACTTCAACAGGTTGCACTCAACCTTCTCGTGAACGCGATAGATGCGATGGGTACGCTGCAGAGCAGTGTTCGTGAGATTCGAATAAACTCCGCTAAATCAAGCGCGTCCGGCGTGATGATCACGATAGAAGACACGGGAGGCGGTATCGATCCTGGCTTCGTAAGGCATCTTTTCGATGCCTTTCACTCCACCAAGAGCGATGGCATGGGAATTGGACTTTCAATATGCCGATCAATTATTGAATCTCACGGCGGTAATATTTGGGCTGAGCCGACCAATCCGCGCGGCGCTACCTTTTGTTTTACTCTGCCTGGCGACAGGGAGAAAATACTATGAGACAGTCGAAACAGCCCGTCGTTGTGGGCGGCACGGTAGCCGTCGTCGACGATGATCTTTCCGTGCGTGAAGCGCTCAGAAATCTCCTGAGTTCTGTCGGACTTGATATTCACACCTTTGCGTCTACGCACGAGTTTTTGGCGTGGTCGATTCCTGATACGCCGATTTGCTTGGTATTGGACGTTAGAATGCCGGGTCAGAACGGCTTGGATTTCCAACAAGAGCTTTTCAGAACGCGTGTGGAGATCCCGGTCGTGTTCATTACGGCGCACGGGGATATCCCGATGTCGGTCCGGGCTATGAAGTTTGGCGCGATCGAATTTCTGACCAAGCCGTTTAGGGACCAAGACCTACTTGATGCGATCTATCTCGGTCTCCAGACTTCGCAAATCCGACGAAACGAGAAGACAATGACAGCTGATCTTCGCGCGCGGTACGATTCGCTTTCTGTTCGCGAGCGCCAAGTTATGGACATGATACTTGATGGAAAACTCACAAAGCAAATTGCTGCGAAGTTTGCACTCAGCGAAATCACGGTGAAGGTGTGTCGGGCGCAGATCATGCGGAAGATGGAGGCGGCATCCTTGCTTGAACTCGGGCGGATGTCCGAGAGATTGGAAAGAATAAGGGATTGAGAGGCAGTCGATTATTGCTGACTTCAATGCGGCCTTGGAGAGCAGCTTGGGCTCACGCAGGAGCGTGCGCGATCTGACGAGCTATTCTGCCTCGCCATCAACGTCCTCAGAAATCTCCTGATGAAGCTTCGGGCCCTTCGCGAGACGGCGGCCGAGAGCTGTGACAAACTGATCATAGCGTTCGCCAGCTTTGGCGCGCGCGGCCTGCGCAGCAGGTTCTGGCAAACTCGGTGTGGTGGTCACCCAGAAGCGCACGAAGACTGCGAGCATCTCGACCGATATTCCGATATCGCGCTCCATCCGCGACATGCGTCGGTCGAGCTGGTCGAGGCGTTTCGTGATGACGGCCTCCTGGCGTTCGGCGGCATCGGGTGAGAGGAATGACTCGATCGCCGCCTCCGCGACCAACGATCGCGAATGGTCGCGGCGCGCGGCGTGATCTGCGAGCCGGTTCATGACAGAGGGGTCGAGATAGACGGAGAGGCGTTGCTTGCGGGGTGGTTTCGTCACGGGCGTCTCACAGCTCCATGCCGTCACCGGGGTCGAGCGAGACCTGGCGCGCGACGCCCTGCATGAGCCGGTTCATACGGCTGGTGCGCACGGCATCGTCGTCAGACTCGTCCCGATCGGTATCGATCTCGAACGGGTTGTCGATTGGCACTTTCTTCTCGACGGGGTTCACCCGATTGAGTTCCGGTTGCTGGCGGCGTTCCGACTCGGTTGGATCTTCATCGGCGGGCTGCGCTAGCAAGGTGGCCTCGGCAATCTGTGGTCGGGCTGGCAACTGGTGCGTGGTCCAATCGTCGGGCTGTCCTTGCTGCGACGTTGTGAGCGCGGGCGGCGGCAGCAGGCGTTCCTTGAACCGAGCATCCTCGTAATAGCGCGCCTTCTTCGCACGAATCGGCGGCGTGCCCGCCGCCATGACGATCTCGTCGGTGGGAGGGAGCTGCATGATTTCGCCAGGTGTGAGCAGTGGCCGAGCTGTTTCCGAGCGCGAAACCATCAGATGGCCAAGCCAGGGGGACAGCCGGTGGCCGGCATAGTTCTTCATGGCCTTCATCTCGGTGGCGGTGCCGAGGGCGTCCGAAACGCGCTTGGCGGTACGCTCGTCGTTGGTCGCGAAGCTGACGCGCACATGGCAATTGTCGAGGATCGAATTGTTCGCCCCGTAGGCCTTTTCGATCTGGTTTAGGGATTGCGCGATCAGGAAGCTCTTCAGACCGTAGCCGGCCATGAAGGCCAGTGCTGACTCAAAGAAGTCGAGCCTCCCCAGCGCCGGAAACTCGTCCAACATCAGCAGGAGACGATGGCGTTCGCCCTTTGCTTGCAGATCCTCGGTCAGGCGTCGGCCGATTTGATTGAGGATCAGTCGGATAAGCGGTTTGGTGCGGTTGATGTCGGATGGTGGCACGACGAGATAGAGTGTTGCCGGGTATTTTCCGCCCACGATATCGGAGATCCGCCAGTCACAGCGCCGCGTCACTTCGGCGACGACGGGATCGCGATAGAGTCCCAGGAACGACATGGCGGTAGAGAGCACGCCTGAGCGTTCGTTGTCGGATTTGTTGAGGAGCTCGCGTGCGGCGCTGGCGATCACGGGATGCGGTCCGGCGTCGCCGAGATGCGCCGTCTTCATCATCGCATCGAGGGTGGATTCAATTGGTCGCTTCGGATCAGAGAGGAACGCCGCGACGCCGGCCAGAGTCTTGTCCTTTTCCGCATAGAGGACGTGGAGGATCGCGCCGACTAGCAGCGCATGGCTCGTCTTTTCCCAATGGTTCCGCTTGTCCAACGACCCTTCTGGGTCGACCAGGATGTCGGCGATGTTCTGGACGTCGCGAACCTCCCATTCGCCGCGGCGCACCTCGAGCAGAGGATTGTAGGCAGCGGATTTTGTGTTGGTCGGGTCAAAGAGCAGCACGCGGCCGTGCCTGGCGCGGAAGCCGGCGGTGAGCTGCCAGTTCTCGCCCTTGATGTCGTGAACAATCGCCGAGCCCGGCCAGGTCAACAGCGAGGGCACAACGAGGCCAACACCCTTGCCGCTTCGGGTGGGCGCGAAGCACAGAACATGTTCAGGCCCATCATGGCGCAGATAAGCGTGCTCGTAGCGTCCCAGCACGACACCATCGGGACCGAGAAGGCCGGCCGTCTCCACCTCCTTCTTCTCGGCCCAACGCGCCGAGCCATAGGTCTCGACCTTCTTGGCCTCGCGTGCACGCCAGACCGACATGCCGATGGCGACGGCGATCGAGATGAAGCCACCGGACGCCGCGATGAAAGCGCCTTCGACGAAGATCGCGGGTGCGTAGGCGTCGAAGCCGTACCACCACCAGAAGAAGGAGGGTGGCAGATAGAAAGGAAAGCCGAACAGCGTGAACCACGGCGCGCCCAACTCCGGCTGGAACGCCAATCGCCAAGCCACCCATTCCGTTGCGCCCCAAGTGGTGGCGAGGACGATCAGGAAAACGGTGAGGATCTGGCCCCATAGGATCTTCGTGGCGGACATTGGAACGGTCCTTTCGGAGAGAGGTTAGAGGCCGAGCCCTCGTTTGCGGCCAAAGCTCCAGTCGATGCCGCCATCATCGCGGGCGACGCCGGAAACATGCTTGCCGAGGTGCTTTTCCAGAGAGGGTGACCAGGGCACGAGTTGGAAGCCGAGGCCGTCGTCCAGCATGGCAAAGCGGCCGGAGGCGAGTGCCAAACGCTGGCGGTAGGTGCCGGCAACATACTCGCCGCTTCCCGCGCGATTGAACGGCTGGCCTGTTTCGGCGGAGAGTTTTTCGCCGGCCGCTTCCAGCTCGCGACGGCGCAGCGTGTCGATCAGCCCGCGATTGAAGGTGACACGCTGGCCGTGTCGCTCGCCGAAGCCCTGTCCGACCAGATGATCCGCGCGTCGATCCAGCGCCTGCCGTACCTCGGCGCCGAAGCCGGCCTCGGACAGGGCGGCAGGTTCGCGCGCGATGTTCTGCCGATCGAGCCAAGTCGCGCCGGTTGCCGTGACCTGACGATCGATATCGAGATCGGAGCGGACGGCGATTGCGACCCGGCGCTGTCCCTGTGCATCATCGAACGCACGCAACTCGACGATCGAACCCGCCGCGCTGTCACCGGCGGCTTCGAGATCGGGCAGCTTGATGTGATGGGTGCGGCCGTCGACGCCGTCGACCACGGCGTAGGCGGAGCCCTTCAGCTCGTCATCAAGACCGCGATCGACCAATCGGCCGATCACGGGCGCATCGAGGCTTTCGGCCGCGAGCACATAGCCCGCCGAGCCGCGTTCGATGCCGCGATCCGTCAAAGCCCGGTGCATGCGTTTGATGATGTCGCCGCGCTCGCCGAGTTCACGCAGAGTCGCCTCGGCCTTCGTGTCGATCGCCCATTGACCGGGGCCGACCTGCTCGGCGAGGCCGAGTGTTTCCAGCTTGCGGAGCCGTCCGACCTTCAGCGCATGAAATTCGTCGAGCCGGACGTTCGGATCGATCGCCGTCTCGATGACGCCCGTGGCATGGCCATCGCGGATAAGCTGGCGGTCAAGCTGCGTGAAGCGCTCGGCATCGACCTGGCGTTTCAGGCTGCGCTGGATGTCGAGGTCGGTGCGCGGCCCTAATTCCTGCGTGATGAGGTCACGCGCGCGGTCGCGCATTCCTTCCTTGATGTAGTCGCGTGAGATGACGAGGTCCTGCCCGTCGTCACGGACCCCGCGCACGATCAGGTGGACATGGGGATGCTCGGTGTTCCAGTGGTCGACCGCCACCCAATCGAGGCTGGTGTCGAGATCCTTTTCCATCTGCGTGACGAGATCGCGGGTGAAGGACCGCAGGTCGGCCATGTCGGGCGCATCGTCGGGCGAGACGATGAACCGGAAATGGTGGCGGTCGTCCTGGCACCGTTCCGCAAAGGCCTTCGGATCGGCGTCGTCGCCCCCGGGACCGAAGAGATGGGCCTTCTCCCCATCGCGGGTCACGCCTTCGCGGCGCAGATAATTGAGGTGGGTCGCGAGCGGCGCCGAGCGCGATGTCTGGCGCACGACGCGCGCCTTGATGACAGCGCCGCGCGTTCGCGCGGTGAGCAGCCGGTTCGCCTGGATGCTCGCACGCTGGCCCCGCCCGAAGCGCGAGCGGTTGCCGGACACGATCCGGCCGGAGCGTGAGACGCCGGCCCCGGCCTTCTTCGCCGCGGCGAGAGCCTGCGCGATGAAGGGACGAGCCTGCTGCGCACGGGTCGAGCGGATGCGGCCCGGCCGGATGCGGAAATCACTGTCGCCGGTCATGGCTGATGCCTCGCACATCGCGCCAAGCACAGGAAATCGCAGGAAAATCGGCGTAGTCGTGAGGTGCGGGGAAATCCCGCACATCGCGAAATCGCCTCATAACCTATTGAAAAACCACAACCGACCCAAGCCGCACCTCGCGGCCTTTTATCCTGCCATCGTCCGGTCGTGTTGCCTGCCTCTACCCTCAACGCACACCATGACGCGCTTGAGCACGCTATCGTGCGATCAGGAACCGGGCTGCTCATGGCGCATTCCTTTGGCCCGAACGCGGGACAAACAGCCCGCCCGACTGCGGCTCGATGGCGGAAACATCGCGCACGGACGATGTCGTCATCGCGGCATCGGAAGCGCGCTCGGCCGGTACGGGAACGGGTATCGATATGCGCTCAGCTTGCGCGATGAACAGCGGCGCGCGTGTCCAGGCGAGTGCATCGGCCGCGGCGGCCACGATCGGCCAAGTCGCATCGCCGCTGGTCACCGACGGCGCGACGATGGCGACATAGGCGCGCGTTTCCGCGGGCAGCGCCCGGCCCTTCAGCGAGTCCTCGTAACGACCAGGACCGGCATTGTAGGCCGCGATCCAGCCGGGCGATCCGTAGCGATCGAACAGCTCGCGGATGTAGCCGGCGCCGGCGATGATGTTGTCATGCGGATCATAAGGATCAGCGCCGAGACGGTGGCGAAGGCGCAAGCCTGCCCAAGTGGGCGGCATGATCTGCATCAGGCCCATCGCGCCCTTCGGCGAAAGGGCGCGTGGATCGCCTGCACTTTCGGCACGCATCACCGCCCTGATCCATGCGATCGGAACGCCGAAGCGCCGCGAAGCCTCGGCGATATGATCGCCATAGGGATCGCGTGGCGACGGTCGATCGGCGCCCAAGTCCTGCGCCATCGTGATCGCCGGCATGATGCTCGCGAGGCTAAGGCCGGAAAGGAGGAGGAGAGCCATGCGCCGGGCAGCGCAGCGCGGCCCGGACGCAATCGAACGGCTCCTCGGTTGACGAGAGCCAAGCATCGCTCAGTCCTTCTCGCCGCGATCGCGCGGACGCGACCAATGCAGCGACCAGGCCGAGCCGCCATCGTCGTCGCGGAACATGTTGGCGCGGATCGGGTGCGGGAATGTCGGATCGTCGATCAGCAGCGCGACGTATTCGCCGGCCTTCTCTCCGGAGCGTTTCCATCCGGCGCCGATCTCCGCGCCCGGCTCATTGTTCATGCCGTCGAAGACATGCACGCGATACTGCGGTGCGTTCTCAACCTCGGTCGGTTCGGCTGCGATGATTATGACGTCCTGGTTCAAAACCAGCGTCGTCAGATGCCCGACGAAGCCGGTCTCGTCGCGCGTGAATTCGCCAATCTGGGGCATGTCAGTCTCCTTCGCGGTGGGGATTGGGACAGCCATCGGCGAGCACCGCTCCCGCCGAATGGGAAGGCGGTCAGCGTGTCGGCGCACGCCATTCGAAGCGGCCGGTGCCGTCTTCATCGGTCCACAGTGGGACGGCACGGCCGATGATCTGGTCGGTCGAGATCAGGCCGAAGTAGCGGCCGTCGAGGCTGTCGCGGACCTGCCAGTTCATGAGGAAGACTTCGCCAGTCTGGACCCGGCGGCAGCCTTGCCAGACGGGAAGATCGCGGCCTGCGCGATCGCGCTCCAGTGCCGCACCGACCTCCACACCATCGACGGTGATAGTGAGGTTCGAACGGCAAACGGTCTGCCCGGAGACGGCGAGGATGCGCTTCATCAGCGGCACGCCCTTGGGCAGGTAGCCGCGCTCGGCGAGGAATGTCGCGAGCGGCTCGGGCGCATCGACCGCAACGAGATCGGTAACGTCGAGCGGCCCGTCGAAGTCGATCGAATAGAACCCGATGGGCGCGCTCGCCGATGCGTTCCAGATCAGCTTGATGGGCATCGGCGTGAGGCCGGGATAGCCGACGCTGAGCGCGGCGAGCGTCGTCGCCAGGAGAAGTCCGGCGCGGCTCACGACTCGGCCTTTCGGCGCAGCAGGAATGCGCGATGATGGTCGAGCGTGTAGGTGCGCGGCTCGTGTCCAGCAGCGAGCCGGTTGTGGACGTGACGCCAATGATCGGGCGAAACCGCTTCGGGATCGATGCCGATGCGCTCGATGGCGTCGATCGCCTGCAGCACGCGCTCGACCCTGGGCCAGCTCTCGACCTTCAGCAGGATTTCGCCGCCAGGACGAACGAAAGGCAGCGTCTGGTACGTCTCGCCGCGCGCAACCGAGCGCACGACGTCGATGCGCGAGATGATCGTTCCGAAGTCATTCGAGGCCCAGCGCACGAAGGCGAAGACCGCGCCGGGGCGAAAAGACAGGACACGCCGACGGCGATCGAGAATCTGTTCGTGGGCGTGCGTGCCGAAGCGGATCCAGTTCTCGATCTTCTTCTCAACCCAGGTCAGTTCGACATGGGTGAGATTGTCTTGGTGGCGTGCGGTCGGCGTCGGGCCGCCGCGCGCGCGGGGGGCCGCGGCGCCGGTCATGAGGGGTCTCCTTCGATGTGTGGGAATTCGCGCGCGAGCATCTCGCGCAGCATGTCGGCAACGGTAACGCCGCGCCGGAAGGCAGCGATCTTGATCCGTCCACGTAAGGCGGGCGTGACGTCGATCGTCATGCGGGCGGTGAAGGCTTCATCGTCCGGCGCGCGCGGCGCGGTGGCATCTGCGGCCTTGATCCAGGCCTCTTGATTGGTCGGACGTGCCGCAAAGCCGCGCCGTTCGGATCGCTCGCTCATGGTGAGATCCTTTCGAGCTCGGTGACGAGCGCCGCGATCTCGCGCGCGGCGGGTCCGTCGTCGTCGATCTCGAAAGCGAGCCGGCCCGATTGCGCGGCGTCGGCGTAGATGACGCGCTGTCCGATCGCCGTGCGCAGCACTGGCGGATCGTGGTCGGCGAGCGTCTCGGCCGTCTCGCGGGCGATCACGGTGCGCGCGCCGCAGCGATTGAGGACGAAGCGAGCGCGAAGCTCCGGCCGATAGATGCGCGCCTCCGACAGGAGCGCCAGCATCTCGGCCGAGGCCCAACCATCGAGCGGCGACGGCTGCACGGGGATCAGCACGAGGTCGGCGGCGAGCAGCGCGGATCGCATCAGCCCGGCGACGCGCGGCGGCCCGTCGATCACCACATGATCGACATCGCGCGCCAGCTCGGGCGCCTCACGGTGGAGCGTGTCGCGCGCCAGGCCGACGACGCCGAACAGGCGCGGCGCGTGCTCGCGGGCGCGTTGCTGCGACCAGTCGAGCGCCGAACCCTGGGGGTCCGCATCGACGAGCGTGACCCGCTTTCCCCTACCGGCCCATTCGCCGGCTAGGTGCAGCGCCAGCGTCGTCTTGCCGACGCCGCCCTTCTGGTTGAGGAAGGCCACGATCATCGGCGGCCTCCCGGGCGTGGACCGAAGGGAAGCTGCGGAGGGCCGGAGGTCCCGTTTCTCGCCGCGCCAGCGTTGGTAAGAGCGGCGCTGCTGGTGCGCCGCTTGCCAGCGGCGCTTAGCGCGTTCGCGGCCTGCCGGACGAGGTTTTCCACCTCTCGCGCGCGCTCTTCAAAGTTAGATTCTCTGTTAGATTCTAAGTTAGCGAGGCGATTTTCGGTTCTGCTGTCGTGGGTTAGGCCGTGTTTCGGTTCCCGTTGGCACGAGGGGCCGGTTCCTGATGGCACGCGCTTTCGGGTTCCCGATGGCACGAAGCCTTTCACAGCTTTTCCACAGGGCGGCGTCCGCTCGAAAGCGAGCAACGTTCGGCCACCGGCCTCGATCTCGAGGAACAGCGTGTAGCCGGGAAGCGGCTGGCGACGGATGATGTCGCGCAGCTCGAAGGCGAAGCGTTTGTACGGTGACAACGCGCCGGATTTCTGGTGGAGGTGGCGAAAGTCGAATCGCCAGCCATTGCGCTGGCGCCCGCCGTGCTTGCGCACCAGGCGATAGAGCCAGCGATCGAGCCCGCCTGTGAGATCGAAATAGGCCCGGTCGATCGTCAGCACGAGCGCATCGTCGAGAACGGCCTGATAAAACCAGTCCGGGACGATCATCTCGATCCCGTCCGGCTTGCCGTTGCGGTTGGTGCGCTCCTTCCACTCGTTGATCCACGAGAAGCGATGACGCCGGCCCTCGGCGGATTGGCGGATCGAGGTGCAGACCGTCGTGGATTGCAGACGATCGAGCGCGGCCTTCAAGCGCTGATAGTCGCGTAAGGACGTGCCGCGGCCGATGAATTTGAGAATTTCATAGGGCGTGGCGACCATCAGGCGCGACGTGCGCAGGCCGGCGTCACGCGCCTCGACGATCTGGCTCGCCGCCCAGATCAGGATGTCGGCGTCCCAAATGGTCGCCATGCCGTGATCGGGCACGGCCTCGACGCGGATCGACACATTGCCGGCGGCGAAGTCGATCGGCGCGACGCGGTGCGATTTGGAGAGGGAGAAAAACGGATAGGCCATGAGATCCTGTGCGTCTCGTGCTGCGAACTCGCCGGGGAGCGCACGGAACAGATCGAGCTGCCCGCGCTCCGAGAGGGACTGGTGTCGCGCCGCCATTCGGGAATCCGGGGGCGATCAGCGCGCGTATCGTCCGGCATGTGCCGGCGGCGCAGGCGTATGGCGCTTGGCCGGAAGCACGCTGCCGCGCGGATCGGAGGTGGAGGTGACGGCGCCGCGCTCGGCCCAGGCCTCAAGATCGTCGACCGCATAAACGACGCGACCGCCGAGCTTGCGATAGGCCGGACCCGTTCCGTAAGTCCGATGCTTTTCGAGGGTGCGGGCCGATAGGCTGAGGAATTCGGCGGCTTCCTTGGTGCGCAGGTAGCGCGGCGGGAGAACGGCGAGATCAGGTCGCATGGGAGGGCCTCCGTGGGTTCGTTGGGGCCGCCGGGAAGCGGCGGGTAACGAAGGCCACGTTGGCGAAGCAGGGCCGGCGAGATGCAGGGCGAATTCAGGGGGGCCTAAATTCGCCCACCAAGAGTCGGATGGAGATCGGCTAAAGTTGCCGCCGATGACGAAGCAACGTGCGATACCCACCCACCATCATCGCGCGGGCATCTCGAAGCAGGGCTTTGGTGGCGTGGCGGGCGGAAGATGCCTGCCAGTCGTCGCGACCGAGAGCGCCGATCCGAAATATGACCTGCGCAATTTCTTGCTGGGTCGCGCCCGCGCGATGACCGTCGAAGGCCTGCAGCATCCGGCACAGCCGAGCACGTTGCTGCCGTGTCAGTCGGGTGTCGGGCGGTATGGCGCGGCCATGGAGGGCGGAGAGCAAGCGGGCGACCGATTGGAGCCGGTCGAAGCCTTCCAGGCCGAGCGGGATGAAGGCGCCAAGAGATTTGGCGGGTCGTGTCTCGGACGGATGAACAAGCGCTACGCGCTGACCGTTTCCGAGATCGAGAACCAGATGGGTCTCGCTGCCGACATCGACGCTTACGGCGGCGTCGATCGTCGGTTGGGGATCAGCGCTTGCGGACGGAATATCCGGAGGTGGGCCAAGAACGATGGCGCTTGTGTCTTCCTGGGGAAGCCAGATCACCTGCGCTTCGGGAGGTGCCTGCATCGGGTCTACGGGGAAATCGCAACCCCCACCGCTGCCCGATCCCGTCGGTCAGCGTGCGCAGATCACTTTCGCTGTCGCCGAGCGCTTGAAAATCCCTGTCGTAGGTTTCGTTGCGGCGCAGCCATTCCCACGCGACGTCGGACGCGGTCATGTCGGCGACGTGCGCATAGCGTTCCGATGAACGCCAGCCGGAAGCATCTGGTGTCATCGCGATCCTCCCTAGTCTTTGAATTTGTGGGAGAGTCAGGATTCCCGGCTGGGTTGTTCAGTGGAAGTCAGAGGGCCGGCAAAGGGTGGTGCCGAAACGGCATCGCGGCGATCACTGTGCGGAGCGGACCAAGTCTCGATAGCCGTGCTCGGTCATCCACTGCGCGCGGGCGAGATGCGTGTCATGGACCTGGCGGCACCGCTGCGGCTCACGTGCCGTATCGAGGCCAAAGAGAATCTGGACGGCTTCGCGCCAATCAGCTCCGTCGCGCGAGGAATCGAGCAGGCGCAGATAGAGAACCATATGCTCGCGGTCATAGGCCGTGAGGGTCTGGCTGATCGGAGGCGCATCGAGAAACGGCGGCATCGCGGATTCCATCAGGCGACTATATTCGCGCGGAAAGCATTCGTTAACACTCGTGCCCGGCATTACTGTGACAACGTGCGATGGATGGTGTGCGCCACGCGATCACGGCGCTGCTAACGCCTCGTCGGCCGGTCGTCCCGCTCATGGAGCAGCAGCACTCCTTCGCCCTTGTCGGTGGAAAGCAGGACGATACCGGCTGTTTCAAGCGCCCTTCGCACCTGATCGCGCGTCGACTCGTACACCTCTAATCCACTTTCGGACTCAAGGCGCTTGAGCGCGGTTAGCGATGTCCGGGCCTTGTCAGCGAGCGTCTCCTGTGTCCACCCCAGCAACGCGCGTGCGGCCCGCGATTGTCGGGCGGTGATCATGCATGATCACCTCCCACCGACGGACACACGCTTGCCAGAACTACGACTATAATAGTCGTTCTTTGCGCCCATTGCGAGGGTAATCGGCGTCTCAGGGCTGGCGGTGCCCTCGCCGGGCGGCCGAAGTGATTCGCGCTAGCAGTGGAAAGGCCCCGGCCTGTTCGGCCGGGGCCTTGCTCGGGGCTCAGTCGCCGCGGCGGGTCGGGCGGGACCAGATCAGCGAGTGGGTGTCGCCGTCCTCGTCGTCGAAGAGGTTGGCGTAGATGGGGGCGTTGAAGCTCGGATCGTCGAGCTTGAGGCCCAGATAGTCGCGGCCCTCGTTGGAGCGCTTGGACCAGGCGGCGCCGATTTCCGCGCGGCCGACCAGAACCCGGTGGCTGGGGGCGTTCTCGCCGGTGGCGCGGGTGTCGGGGACGATGCGCACGCCCTTGGCTTGGACGCTGAGGGTTACGATTTCGCCGGTGAACTCGTTCGAGCCGGTCTTCTTGAAGGTGCCGATGGTCGCCATTGTAAGTCTCCGTTTCGTTTTCGGGACCGCTCCATTGCGGCCTCGATGGCGATCGACAGGCCGGAGGCGACCGACGCCGCATCGCTTGCGACCGGAGCAACGCGGAGGATGGCAGGAACGACTTTGTTGTTTCGCGAGGAATGACGGCCTTGGCCGGCAGGGGAAGAAAGTCGGGACGCGCCGTTGCGGCATAGGCGGTCGAGGCGCAGCCGTCCTTCGGTCAGATCAGGCCATTGGAGAGGCCGTTCGGAGCGGTCTGGAGACAATCAGGAACGGAAGATCATGGCGACCCGGTCGCAACCAGCAGACGGCGCAAGCTGAAGATCATCTGCGACCCGTCCTCCCCTTGTACAGGCGAGGGTCGAGCTTTCGTTTCGAAGTCGGCCAGTGGAGATGACGCCCTCGACTTCGTGTTGCACCGTTCCCGCGCACAGAGGCGCCGAGCAGAAATCCGGGCGCTGTTGAGGCGGCCGCACGATGGGCTTCAGTCAGGTTCCGGTGACGCGGCTCCCTCTCCAACTGCACAACGCTGAGGGCTGAAACCCCCGACTGGTCGTCCCGGCGACGGTTCCGTCGTGGTGTCAGGCTGGTGCAATGCCCTGGCTGGACGGGCCGGTGCTTGCCATCCCAGCGACGCGCGCGAACGCGGTGACGCCGACCGCGACCGCACCGATGACGGAGAACACGAGCTGCCAGGTCTCCGACGGCATGGTGTGTTTCACGATGCCATGCGTGGCGTGGAAGCCGGCGATCGCCGCGGGTGCGACAAATGCCAGCGCGATCAGCAGGCGTGCCCAGAGCGGGCGGACAATTCCAAGCAAGAGCTGCCCCACGCCCAACGTCAGGCCGGCGCCGAGCATGCCGATAAGGATGGCGCCGAGCCAGCCCGCGCCAGTGTCATAGGCCCAGGTGCCGGCGGTCACGCCCGCGAAGAATGGCAGTGCGAACACCGCGAGCGTGAACAGCAACCAGCACAAGATGCCGATGGCTGCGAAGGATAGGACAATGCCGAGGATAATCATGGTGGTGTCTCCGAAAGAGCAAATTCTGACGGTCGCGCCTTCCACCACCACCACGGCGCATTCGGGAGCATAGCAAAAGCTGTGCTCCGTCGGGAGCGGAAACCGCAGGGGTCTCCGCGTCGCCTGGAAGGGTGGCGCGCCGTCATGGCGCGAAGGGATCGACCTCGTGGACGATCTCCGAGACGTCGCCGTCGTATTCGTTTGCGGGTGTCACCGAGAGAGTGCCGTCGCCCGCGCGGAAGATGACGATGACGGCCATCAGCGTGGTGGCGAGGCTGAAGGCGAAGGCGTGTGCGTCGGGGAAGGACATCGATCCGGCTCCTGTTTCGAGCGGAGGACCATCCCCCCGCTGACAGGCGCCCGATGTGTTCGGCCGATGGCCGCAATCACCGCGCAGGCAACGCCGGCGCGGCGGCACGCTATGCGTAGTCCGACCCTTTACGGGTTGATGGCGTCAGGCCATCGGCTGGACCAAGGACCAGCGCCATTCAGCGGGGAGTGGTCTTCTCCGGGCTGGGAGCCGAGTCGATGTGGCCGTGACGTTGGTGAAGCCGTACTGTCTGCGCGAGCTGCCGTGCGACCTCACCTGCGTCATCCGCAAAGCCTGGTGGCCATTTCCTCGACGGCTCGCGCTGAAACCCGCCACGCTGAAAATGCGGATGGAGGTGGCTGATAATCCACTCGATGCGTGAAGGAGGCACCAAGCCGGCTTGAGCCGAATAATGGAGTGCCTTGGCGAGATCGTGCCCGATGTTCGCGCGGTTCCAAACATCATCGGTCGCGACGTTAAGCAGATAGGATTTGAGGAGGAGTTCGATGGCAATTGCAATCGCATGAAGGGCTTGATTGTCGAATCCTTGATCCGCCGCCCATTCGGCGGCTGCAGCCTTCACGGTGGCATTCTCCAGGAAAACCGCAGCGAGAACGGCGTCCGAACGTGCCGGTTTCGGGAGTGGCTTCAGTCGCTGCATTCGTTGCGTTATGCCATAGGCTTGGCCGTTTAGCAGGTGCCCGATGCGGCGGCGCTTACGCGCCGCCGAATTTCCACACCGGGATGCCGAGCTTCTTGGCTTTGTCGGCGAGGTTGTCATTGATGCCGGTGCCGGGGAAGTGCAGCACGCCCTTCGGCAGGATTTGCAGCATCTCGTCATTGCGTTTGAAGGGTGCTGCCCGGCCGTGCTTCGTCCAGTCGGGTGCAAAGCCGATCTGTGGGACATTGCGATTCCTGGCCCAGAGAGAAGCGATCTTCTCGGCACCCTTCGGCGACTTGCCGTGGATCAGCACCATGTCGGGGTGCTTCTCGTGAACCTGGTCGAGCTTGGCCCAGATGAGGTGATGGTTGTCGAAATCGAGCCCGCCGGTGACGGCGATCTTCGGTCCAGGCGGCAGGAGCACTTCCTGCTCGGCACGCTTCTTCGCCATGATGAAGTCGCGGCTGTCGATCATCGCCGAGGTGAGGTTGCGATGATTGACCTTCGATCCTGACCGCGGGAGCCAGGCTTTGCCGACCTGGCGTTCGTAGTGCTCGGCGGCCTGGTCGCGCATCAGTTCGAAGGCGGTCTGGCGTTCGACCTGTGTCTTGCCCTCGGCGATCAGGCGCTCGAGATCGACCGACTTCACCTCGCTGCCGTCCTGTTCGCGTTGGGAGCGCTTTTGGGCCTGCTCGTTGTCGTCGAGCTCGCGGTTGATCCGTTCGGCGGCGCGATGAAAGACGTTCACGGTCGACCAGAGGAGATCGTCGAGGTCGGGTTCGAGGCGCGTGTCCTCCAGGGTCACGATCAGGGCGTCGAAGATGTCGGCGACCGCGCCCGCGACCGCGTTGCCGTCCGGCAGAAGCCGCTGATCGGGTTCGTCGGCGAAAGGCCGGTAGCCGTGGAGCTGCAATTCGTTGAGGACGTGGTCAGTCGGTGAGGATTCGTGGTGCGGTTCGTAGTCGTCGAGATCGCGCATCGGATGCTCCGTCGGATGGACCGCGACCGTCGCGGCCTTCATGGCGACGAAGCACACCGGCGGGGCGGCCCTGCACCCGGAGCGCGAGCGAGGGCCGGAGCGTCAGCGGAGGATGGCGGAGGCCGGCTATTTTGTTTCGCGATGGAAAGCGGCCCCTTGGGGCCGCGCCGGAAAATAGTCGGCCGCAGCCATTGCCGGGCCGGCCTGCCTGTGGGCCGATCGCCCTCTCGAAGGCCGAGGCGCGGTCCTCTCCGATCCGCTGCGTCTGAGCGAGTACGGCGGCGGGGCCGCTGCCGCTTCCTTACCGGCTATGCCGCCAGCGCCATGAAGCGTGCGACGTCCTGCGGCCCGAGCTGTACCCGAGTCTGACTGCGCAATGTCGCGATGCCGAGGGTGCGGAGATCCTCGTTGAAGTCCCCGAGCTGTGGAGAGATCACGATCGCCTCGATCCCGGCCGCGTTCGCCCGTTCGATCAGGCTGTCACGCGCACCATCGCCTGCCGGATCGTCATCGCGCAGGATGTAGAGCCGCCGCAGCGTGTCCGGGAACAGGATGGCGGCGAGATGTGCCGCGGAGAGCGCCGCCACCATCGGCATGTTGGGCACGACCTGGCGGATTGAAAGGACCGTCTCGATGCCTTCGCCGGCTGCCATCACTTCGCCACCAGCGCCAAAGCGGACCGCGTTGCCGAGGAGATCGCCCATCGCCCGGCGCGGGGTTTCGAATGGCGCCTTGTCGTGGCGTCGTGAGTCGAGCCAGGTGCGATGCGCCCCGGTGATCATGCCGTCGAGGTCAGTGACAGCGGCGATCATGGCCGGCCAAGTCTCGGTCGGCGCATGCTCGTCCGGGCGATAATAGCAGTGCGGGTGGAAATACAGATTTCCGGCTCCACGGAGATCCGTAATGCCGCGTTGCCGGAGATACGCCGCGACGATTGTGCCCGCAATCGGCTGCGACATGCGGATGAGGCGCCGTGCGGCTTCGGGCGATCCATGTGGTGCGGGCGCCAGCGGCTGGAAGGCGGAGGGTTCCGGCGCTGGTGGTGGCATGCTGAGGAAGAGCCGAGCCTCGTCGGCGACATCCTTGAAGTCGATGAGGCCGCAGCTCTCGCGGATGACGTCGAGGAGGTCTCCATGCTCGCCGGTAGCGGCGTCAGTCCATTTCCCGGCGGGGCCTTTGGGCGAGTCCTTGAGCCGGACGTACATCGAGCGGCCCTTAGTGTTACGGGCGTCGCCCACCTGCCAGTAGTTGCCCTGACGGTGGCCATTGCTGAGATAATGGCGGCACACCGCCTCGGCCTGTCGGCCGAGACGTTGCGCGAGATCGGATGCGTCGAGACGGGCCATCACGCTGCCTCCCGCTCGCCGACGCGCTGGATCGGGTAGGTGCCGATCAGCTTGCCGATGATGGTCGCGCCGTCCGCGCCGACGGGCACGAAGAAGCGGAGCTTCCACGAGATGATCTCGCTGAAGAGGCCAAAGGCGCGCAGGCGCTCGCGCATCGCGTCGGTGAAGCCGGAGAGTTCGATGCGATCGGCGCCCATGACGCGCACGCGACGGAGTTGGAGGCCTTCGGCGAGATCGAGGATTGTCTTGCCCTCGATGAGCGCGGCATAGGCATGGTCGGCGGACAGGTTCGTCGTTCCGACTGTCGTGGCGTTGGCGACCCATGCGGGCGACACGCGGCGGCCGATGATCCGTTCCCCGTCATCGGTCTGGAGCCGATAGACACGGCTCGACTCGTTGGGCAGCCGCTTCCAGATCGGCAGCAGCAGGCCAGCGACGATGTGGATCGTGGAATCGGAATAGGCTGGCACCTCCGCGATCTCGGCGTTCCAGGCGGCGGTGAACTCGGCGCGACTGGCGGCGATCCAATGGCTTTCGTCCATCATGCGGATGGAGGCGTGATGCTGCTCCATCGGCCGGATCAGCCGCACGCGGCGTTCGATCTCCCCGTCGTCGAGCATCAGCGAAGGCGCTGGAAGCTGAACCGCGGCGCGGTGGGAGCGCTCGTTGACCAGCAACTTGGCGACCGGATCGTCGAGCCAAGCCATCGCCTCCTCGGCGGTCATCGGCCGGTTGCGCTCGCGCTGTTGGATGGTCAGCAGGCTGGTTTCCGCGCCGGTGCCGGGATGGGTGTAGATGGTCTGGCGATCGGTGACGACGAAGCTCTCCGCGCGCAGCGTCTCCAGTCCGATGTCGTAGATGCCGGCGGCGATCGCGCCCTCGACCTTGGCGGTCAGAAGCTGCTCGAAGGCGGCGAACAGGACGTCCTGCAGGTCGATGGTGAGCGCGAGCAGGCGGTTGAGAAAGGTTGTGATCGGCGGGAGCTCGTCCTTGATGCCGTTGTCGTCCATCAGCTTCAGGCCGGTCGTGTCCTCGAACCGCTGGAGCGAGCACCCTTCGATCTTGCCGCGGACGATCAGGATGTAGAGCTGGCGAAGCGCATCGCGCGCATAGTGGCTCTCCAGATTGTCCTCGGGTCGGAACAGGCCCTGGCCGCCGGTCTGGCGCTGTCCGCGCGTGATCGCGCCCAGCGTGTCGAGCCGGCGCGCGATGGTCGATAGGAAGCGCTTCTCCGCCTTCACATTGGTCGCGATCGGACGGAAGAGCGGCGGCTGCGCCTGGTTGGTGCGGTGGGTGCGGCCGAGGCCTTGGATCGCGGCGTCGGCTTTCCAGCCCGGCTCAAGCAGATAGTGGACGCGAAGCCGCGTGTTCCGTGCCGACAGCTCCGCATGGTAGCTGCGGCCCGTACCGCCGGCATCGCTGAACACGAGCACGCGCTTCATGTCGTCCATGAAGGCCTGGGTCTCGGCGAGATTGGCGGACGCCGCGCGGGTCTCGACCACAAGGCGCTGTCCCTTGCGCACGATACGACGCGAGCGGCCGGTGACTTCGGCCACCACGTCCGCGCCGAAATGCTGGACGATCTGGTCGAGCGCGCCCGGCACCGGCGGAAGGCTCGCGAGTTTCTCGATCAGCTCGGTGCGGCGGGCGACCGTCTCGCGGCTCTCGACCGGCTGGCCGTCGCGAAAGACCGGACGCGAGGACATATTGCCCTCGCCGTCGCTGAAGGGCTCGTAGAGCTGCACCGGGAAGGAATGGGCGAGATAATCGAGGACATATTCGCGGGGCGTGATGTCGACGCGAATGTCATTCCACTCCTCGGTCGGAACTTCGGCCAAGCGCCGTTCCATCAGCGCCTCGCCGGTCGAGACGATCTGGATGACCGCGGAATGCCCGGCCTCCAGGTCCGCCGCGATCGAGCGGATCAACGTCGGCGTCTTCATCGATGTTAGCAGATGACCGAAGAAACGCTGCTTGGCGCTTTCGAAGGCGGAGCGCGCGGCGGATTTGGCCTGGCGGTTCAACGTCCCGGTCGAGCCGGTGATGTTGGCCGCCTGCATGGCCGCATCGAGATGGTTGTGGATGATGGCGAAGGCGCCGGCATAAGCATCGTAGATGCGCCGCTGCTCGGCGGTCAGCTCGTGCTCGACCAGCTCATATTCGACGCCGTCGAACGACAGCGATCGGGCGGTGTAGAGGCCGAGCGCGCGAAGGTCGCGGGCAAGCACCTCCATCGCCGCGACGCCGCCGGCCTCGATCGCCTCGACAAACTCGGCGCGGGTCGAGAAGGGAAAATCGTCGCCACCCCACAGACCGAGGCGCTGCGCGTAGGCAAGGTTCTGGACCGTGGTGGCGCCGGTGGCGGAGACATAGACGACGCGGGCATTGGGCAAGGCGTGCTGCAGGCGAAGCCCCGCGCGCCCTTGCTGCGAGGGCGTGACATCGCCCCGTTCTCCCTTGCCGCCGCCAGCGTTCTGCATCGCGTGCGCCTCGTCGAAAATGATCACTCCGTCGAAATCGGAGCCCAACCATTCGACGATCTGCTTGACCCGCGAAACCTTCTCGCCGCGGTCGTCGGAACGCAGCGTGGCATAGGTTGTAAATAGGACGCCTTCCGGCAGAGCGATCGGCTTGCCCCGCGGGAAGCGCGAGAGCGGCGTGACCAGCAGGCGCTCCATGCCGAGTGCGGACCAGTCGCGCTGCGCATCCTCAATCAGCTTGTCGGATTTGGAGATCCAGACCGCCTTGCGCCGGCCCTGCATCCAGTTGTCGAGCACGATGCTGGCCGACTCGCGCCCCTTTCCGACGCCGGTGCCGTCGCCGATGAAGAAGCCGCGGCGGAAGCGGACGACGCCGTTTGCATCATCGGCGGCGGCCGCCACGACATCGAAAGTGTCGTCGATGGTCCAGGAACCTGCGAGAAAATCGGAATGGGCTTCGCCCGCGAAGATCAGGGCTTCGAGCTGGGAGTCTGAGAGCGAGTCCATGATGGTCGCTGGCAGCGTCGGCCGATAGCTCGGCTTGGGCGGGGCGACCGAGGCCATGGCGGCGGATTGCACGAGCTTGGTGGGATGGGCCTGAGAGCCGGGAATACGGATCGTCTGCAATCCGTATTGCTCGTAGATCGCGTCGCTGAGGCGGGCGCCCTCGGCCGGGGTCCAGTCGACGGTCTCATAGGCGAGCGGCACGCCCTCGGGATCGGCGAGGCCCACGCGGGTCGCCGATGTCGCCGCGGTGCGCGCGAGATAGCCGCGAACGGTGCGCGGCGTGGCGCCGGTCGGCATGACCTGAACAGCAGGCGCGACAGCCAGGCGCGGCGGCACATGCTCGGCGATCCACGTCATCAGCGTGGCGATGTCGGGAGCGGTGCCGGGGGACGCCGGAAATGCGGATGGCTCGTCGGCCGGGATCTTGTCGATCACGGTCAGCCGGGTTTCGACGGTCGTGCCGTGCTTGGCATAGACTGAGCCATGGACGGCGGCGGTGAACACGACGCGGCCCCTCTCCTGCAGGCGGACGAAGGCGTCGCGCCAGGCCGGTATGTCGGGGCCGAAATTCGCGCCGGTGATCGCGACCAGGCGCCCGCCATCGGCGAGCCGCGCGAGCGCGGATGCGAGATGGCGATAGGCTGCGTCGGCGACACGCCCCTCGACATTGGCGAGGACCGAGAATGGCGGGTTCATCACCACGATTGTTGGGACGGTCGCCGGGTCGAGATGATCGTCGATCTGGGCTGCGTCGAAGCGGGTCACGGGAATGGCCGGAAAGAGGGAGGAGATGAGTGCGGCCCGGGTTTCGGCGAGTTCGTTGAGGACAAGCGTGCCGCCGGCGATCTCGGCGAGGATGGCGAGCAGGCCGGTGCCGGCCGATGGTTCGAGCACGCGATCGGCGGGTGTGATGGCGGCCGCAGTGATCGCGGCCAGGCCGAGCGGGATCGGCGTCGAGAATTGCTGGAAGGCCTGCGCCTCCTCGGAGCGGCGCGTGTGGGTGGGCAGAAGTCCCGCGATCTTGCCGAACAGAGGAACCGCCGCAGCCGGAGACCCGGCTTTGCGCAAAAGCGCCTTTCCGTATTTGCGGAGCATGAGGACGGTTGCGGCTTCGCAGGCGTCATAGGCGTCCTTCCAGTCCCAGGCGCCGGCAGTATCGGACGCGCCGAAGGCGGTCTCCATGGCGGTGCGCAAGACCGCGGCGTCGATGCGCTCGCCGCGCTCGATGTGAGGAAGGAGGAGAAGTGCCGCGGCATGGATGGCGGCAGCGTCGGTCGGCTGATCGGCGGCGGTCGGCAGCGCCGCCGCAAGGGTGTGAGCATTCATGGGAGACGTCCTCGGGAGAGCGGAGCGGGAAAGCCCGCCGGCGCTCTCTCTCGGACCGGACGGGCTCAAACCCGTCCCGGCCTTCCTCTCGCTCTCAAGGGGCGCGGCCCGGCCGCGCCATCAAGCGACAGACAATGGTCTCGATGATGTCAGGCACCATCGCCGCCATCGATCACCTCGGCGAGCCAACCGTTGGTATAGATCCACGCCACAGTTTCGCCGGTCGCGAGATCGAGGACATGCGCGCCGCCACCGAAGCCATCGAGACGCGGCCGGGAGCAGGTGTTGGCGTACTGAAAGCCCCATCGGCCGGTGAGGTGGAATTCGGCGGCGCAGCGTATGACGAACTGGATCAGCCGTTCGGGATCGCCGGTGACATCGTCGCGCATCCAGAGTTTGGAGCCGCCATGCTCGGGCTGGATGGACAGGAGGAAGCCATCGGACGGCGGTTCCTCGGATGCTCCGTCCTCGGACAGTTGGTTGTAGAGATCGAGCGCGCGGGCTGCGGTCTCGGGCGTGCCGACATCGAGCAGGCATGAGAAATGGGTGAAATAGTCGGCCATGAGGCCACTCCCGGAGAGCAGGGAACGGGAGAGCCGGCAGGCGCTCTCTCCTCCATGTCCGGCTCGCCACGTCCGGGCCAAACTCTCCCTCTCGATCGGCGCGCATGAAAAAAGCCCGACGCCCCCGAAGGGACGCCGGGCTCGTCAAGTCAGATGAGGACCGCCGTCACTCCGCGGCGGCGAGGTGCCGTTCCTCCTCATCATCGGTGTTGGTCTCCTCGTCATCGCCGTCGAGGAAGTCCGGCAACGCCTCGTCGCCCTCGCCAGAGTCCGCCTCGGTGCTTTCGGCATCGGCGCCGGAATTGCGCAGCGGTTCGGGCAGCCAGCCCGTCTCGGCGAGGAGACGTTCGGCTTCGGTCGCCATGTCGCCCTTCTTCAGATGTGCGATGAGTTGGGCGGCGCGCTCGCCGGCGCCTTCACGCACCGCTTCGAGGATGCGGGGCTTGGTGACGCGGCCGAGATAGTTGGCGACGGTCGGCCGCCACCCGGCTTCGGCCATGTCGAGCCCGACCGCCAGCGACAGGCGATCGGCTTCGGCGATGCGCTGTTCGACACTATGCGCCGAGACACGGCCACCGTAGCGATCGGCCCGCTCATAAAGCGCATTGACGCCGAACGAAGCGCAATGGGCGAAGAGTTCGGCCTGTTCGGGGCCAGTCAGTGCGGCCAGCCCATCCCAGAGATCAGCGACTTTGGCCGGGAGCCGTTTGCGCCAGCTATCGTGCCGGGCCTCGATCGCCTTGGCATAGACGCTGTCACGAAGCCCTTCGGGCTGCGAATGGAAGGTCGTGCCCCGCACGCTGACCTCCATCGCGAAGCCGTACTGGCTGCCGCCGTAGAACACGTCCTGGCAGAACTTGTGCAGGACGGCGACGAAGGCGACCGAGGGATCGGTGGCGAGCTTGTCGCGGAGCGCGAGGGTGCGATCGGCGGTCAGCTCCGTGATCAGTCGATCGGGGAGCGGCTTGATCGTGTCGTCCTCGTCCTCCTCCTCGGGCTCGGCAGGTTTGCCGCAGATGGTGATGACCGCGCGCTGGACCGAAGGCGACGCCGGATAGTCAGCGTCATCGTCGCCGCCATCCTGCTCTTCACCCTCGCCATCGCCCGCCTGGTTGGCGATCTCGTCCTCGGGTCGGACATAGCCGCGGTCGATCGACAGCGTGCCGTCGGCGTCCAGGCTGACGAAGACCCCGGCGATCGCGATGTCGGCGGGTTCGTAGTGGACCGGCCGCTCGTCGAAGCTGGCGAGCGCGGTTTCGATTTCGCCAAGGCGCTGATCGATCTCGTCCGGCAACTCGTCGGCGTTCTCATATTCGGCCTCCAGCTTGGCGCACTCGGCGTTGAGCGCCTCGATGGTCGCCTGTTCGTCAGCCGTCAGGTCGAGCGGCGTGCCCACGATCTCGCGCAGGCCGTGGGTGGCGCCATAGGGGAAGCTCATCGCCACCTCGATCCATTTCCAGCCTTCGCCGGCGATCGCTTCGGCGGAGGCTTTCAGCTTGTCGGCGACCAGGCGATCGAGCATCGCAGGATCCTGCAGCCAGCCGCCGTCGTCATCCTGGAAGAGATCGCGCAGCACGCAGCCGCCGTTGGTTTCATAGGCATCGATGCCGACGAATACGGCCCGCTTGTCGGATGCGCGGACGGCGGTCTCGGTCAGCATGCGCCGGATCTGGTAGGGTTCCCTCTGCCAGCTATTGCGAACCGACTCCCAGACCTGCTCCTGACGCGCATGATCGTTGGTGACGGTGAAGGCCATGAGCTGTTCGAGCGTGATGCCGTCCTCGGCATAGATATCGAGCAATGACGGCGAGACGGCCGCGAGGCGAAGCCGCTGCTTCACGACCTGGACGGACGCGAAGAATGCAGCCGCAATCGCCTCCTCGGTCATGCCCTTCTCGCGCATCGCCTGGAACGCGCGGAACTGGTCGAGAGGATGCAGCGGGGCGCGTTCGATATTCTCGGCCAGCGACACCTCGTCGACGAGGATGTCGGCATTGGCGTCCGACACCACGCACGGCACCTTGGAGGTCTTGGTGAGGCGCTTCTGCTTGACGAGGAGCTGCAGCGCGCGGAAGCGACGCCCGCCCGCCGGCACTTCGTACATGCCGGTTTCCTGGCCGTCGGCATCGAGCACCGGCCGGACGTGGAGGGACTGGATGAGACCGCGCCGGGTGATCGACTCGGCCAGCTCGTCGATCGAGACGCCAGCCTTGACGCGGCGGACGTTCGACTGGCTCAGCACCAGCTTGTTGAAGGGGATGTCCTGCGCCGACGACAGGGTGATCTTCTGAATGGCAGTTGCCATGAGACTTACTCCGCGACGGGCGCCGAAAGCCTCTCTCTCGACCCTAAACCCGTCACGAAGCGAAGCACCGCCCTCTCACTCTAGGAGGGCAGCGACACCATCAAACGCCATCGGTAAGGTCACTGCCAGAACCGGCGATGATCCCGCGCCAGTCCTTCGTATTCGCCCATGACGGCTTGATGCCGCCCTAGAAATTCGAGCGCGGTTCGATGCCGAGGAAGCGGATCATGTTGTCGGGCGCGACGAAGTTGACACCCGAACCCAAGCTGCGGTCGCCTGTTGCGACGAGGCGGCGGAAAATCGCTACCTTGTCAGGATGCATGGGGGCGCCGCCCCACACAGCGTCCTGTACATATCGCGCGATGAAACCGGCGAGGACGTCGGCGACCTGAATGCCGATAGAATCGTGCGATCGCTGGAATTGCAGGTCGGCCGCCTGCGAGAATTCGAAGTCGGCCGTCTGCAGGGGCAATTTCACGCCAAGCTGCGCCAGGTCCTCTGCGAGCTTCTTGTTGTGCAGAAGAATGTCTCCGAACTGCAATTGCTCGTCGTGGAACAGCGTCACGCCGGAAACCTGCTTTCGCGCGAAGCGATTGATCCGGGCGTAGATGTTGGTGAACGATGTCAGGTTCGGCAGAACCCAGAGCAGCTTCCCGGCGGGATTCTTGTCGGGAATCGGTAATGCCCGCTCGACGGCCTTGGCTTTCGGCAGCTTGCGGAAGTCCTTCAAGCTGTCGCGCGCAAAACGGATGATCCCCGCCGCCACGTCAGTAGGCGGAACTCCGCTTCCCTGCGCCCACCGAATTATTTGCTTGTAAAGTTCGCGTATTTCCGCGTGGTCTCTGCTTTGGCAACATGCGGCAAAGGCGTGAGCCAGCTCGGGAGGTGCATATAGCGCCATGTAGTTCGCCATAACGCCCTTCATCCAAAGGGCGCCAGGTTGAGTGTCGCATTCCCCCACATAGGGCACCACCATTCGCTCGATGATGTTCACGACAACGAAGAAGTGCTTGTCGACAAGCTCGATAAAGATTGGGGCGCGGCGCGTCTCAAGGAGGTCCAGAAGATCAAAGATGAAGCGCGGCTTGTCATAAGCCTGTTTTGATTTGAGCTCCGACGACTGGATGCGGTGCGCCTTTTTTAGTGCGCCCAATTTATCGGTGAAGTCCTGGTCGAGCGTGCAGCCGAATGCAGCCAAGGCGAACATGCGCTGTTCGACGAAGTAGGAGTCGATTTTGACCGTGCTCAGGTCGCCGGTATTGCCGCTTTCATCGATGTAATATTCCGCAGGCGCCTGCTCTAGCATTCTGTATCCAGTCGCTCGTTTGGCGATTGTGCTCCATGCCGCACCACTGAATAGGTGACCTGGATCTGGGCCACAAGACAGCCCGGAAACAGTATGGCTAGGGGACGCAAAGCCGGAGACACGGACAACCGCATCTCCGGCATTGCGGGGATCAGGCGGCGCGATCGAGCAGCTTCTTGGCCTTGCCTTCGAGCTCGAGCCGCGCGTCCTGGTGGGGCTTGTCGCGCGCGACGGCGGTGATGCCCTGGACGAAATCGAAGATGCTTTCCGGCGGGCGGCCTTCCTCGGCCAGCACCGCGTCGATGATTTTGCCCGTCTCGGCTTTCGAGAAGCCGCGGCGGCGCAGGAATTCGGTGCGCTCTTCGTCCTTGTGCGCGACGATGCGTTCGCGCGCCGCCTTGATGCCGGTGATGAACGGCTGCGGTGAGGAGTCCGCGAAGCTGAGCAAGGCCGGCGCCGCCTCATGGGCGAAGCGCGAAGCGGCGTATTTGGAATGGCGGATGGAGATCTCCTCGAAATCTTCGACGCCCCACAAATTGCGATTCTGGCACACGGCCCTGAGATAGAAGGACGCGATACCAAGGGTCTTGGCGCCCACTTCGCTGTTCCAGGCATAGAAGCCCCTGAAATAGAGATCGGGCGATCCATCCGCGAGCTTGCCGGCTTCGATCGGATTCAGATCGTCGACGAGGAAAAGGAAGACGTCGCGATCGGAAGCGTAGAGCGTCGTGGTGTCCTTGGTGATGTCGACGCGCGGATTATAGACGCCGGTCGACCAGTCGAGGACACCGGGCACTTTCCAACGGGTGTCGCCGGTGCCGTTGCCGGCGATGCGCTGCACGGCTTCGACCAGCTCGTGGTCGTAGATCCGGCCGTAGTCGGGGCCGGTCACGGCGCGCAGCTCGACGCGGCCGTCGTCGGTCTCGAGGGTCTTGATCTGCTCGGCGCGGTGGGCGGTCAGCCCATATTGCAGGTTGATGCCGGCGAGCGCGGCGGGGAGCTGCCGCAGATAGGCGGCCGGCGCGCCGACCTGGCTCGCGAGCTGACCGAAACTCCAGTGCGTCGGAGCGATGGGCTTGTCGGCGCCTGGTAGGATCAGGGCAAGCCGTTCGGGATCGGTGCGGCTGGCTTCGACATGGATAAGCGCGGATTCGACAACGCGCGTTCGGCTGCGCTCGGTGCGCTCGCGGACGGTCCGGCCGAGTTCGGCGAGCGAGAGATAGCGCTCGTCGTCGGGTCGCGAGAACCACTCCGAGGAAACCCGACCGATGCGCTCGCCGCGGTTGATGTCCACCTTCCAGCCGCCACTCACGTCGCGCCGGGCATCGAGAACCTGCATGTTCATGGGATCAAACTCCATGACGGGCGCCGGAAGACTCTCTCCCGACCCTCAACCCGTCACGGAAATCCGGTCCACACTCTCACTCTAATGAGGGCGTTGCGGGGTCTCCCCGCAGAAGGGGTCGGCCGAGACCCTGGGCTCGGCCGCAGGGGAAGGCTTTCCCCTCCAGGCCCCCTCTCAATCGCTGGCCCTTCCAGTCGGTTTGGGGGAGATTGAAAACTGTCAGAAAACCGCATATATTTCTGACAGGAGAAGTGCCGTGCAACGACTGACCGAACAGATTCTGGCGCACACCGAGGGCTTGCCCGAGGGCGCTCCGATCGCGGCGAAGAGCCTGCTCCATCTCGGCAATCGCGCCGCGGTGGATCAAGCCTTGTCGCGACTGGCTGAACGTGGCCGGCTGATGCGTGCCGGGCGCGGCGTCTATCTGCGCCCGGTTTCGAGTCGGTTCGGCGTCCGCGCGCCCTCCGTCGAGAAGGCCGTCGAAGCCCTCGCGCTCCAGCGCGGCGAAACCATCGTGTCGAACGGTGCCGCGGCCGCTAACGCGCTCGGCCTCACGACACAGGTGCCGGTCCGGTCGGTCTATCTGACATCGGGCCGTAGCCGGACGATGAATCTGGGCCAGCAGGTCGTCGAGCTGCGGCATGCGCCGCGCTGGCAGTTGGCGCTGGCCGATCGGCCCGCCGGACAGGCGGTGCGAGCGCTCGCCTGGCTGGGGCCGGAAAAGGCAGAAGCCGCCTTGATGACGTTGAAGCGCAAGTTGCCGTCTTCCACGTTCGGCGAACTCGTCGCGGTCGCGCCCCAGCTACCGAGCTGGCTCGCCAGGACGGTCGGCAAAGTTGCATACGGCCGAAGGAGCCATTCTCAGGTGGGCGGCCTACCTATTTAGATTGTCCGAAATTTGTATATTTATTTCGGACAATCCACTTGGTTCGCGTCCGAAAAAGGACTACAATTTTCGGACATGAACACCGACTCGCCCGATCTGAAGAAAGCCATGCTCGAGCGCATCCGTGCGGATGCGCCACGCAAGGTCTGGACGCCCAGTGACTTCGTCGATCTCGCCTCGCGGGACGCGGTCGATAAGGCGTTGCAGCGGCTGACGAAGGTCGAAATCCTTAGGCGGATTGATCGTGGGCTCTACGATCAGCCTGGCTTCAACAAACTCACCCAGAAACCCAATCCGCCTGATCCGCGCTCAGTCATCGACGCCGTCGGGCGACGTGACCAAACCCGGATGCTTGTCGACGGCATGACCGCGGCGAACGATCTGGGCCTAACTGACGCCGTCCCCGCCAAAATCGTGGTGCACACCGACGCTCGGCGCCGCGCGATCAAGCTCGGCAACGTAACGATCACCTTCCGTCCAACCGCGGCCAGCAAGCTATTCTGGGCCGGACGACCAGCGATGCGCGTCGTCCAAGCGCTTCACTGGCTGCGCGATCTCCTGGTTCGTGAAGGAGAAAGTGATCAGGTTAGGCGCAAGCTCGCCAATCTTTTCGAAGATCCCACGGTGGGACCGCCCCTCAAAGCGGATCTCACTGCCGGTATGACAGCTCTTCCGACATGGATGTGGGTGTTTCTCAAGCCGCTCGTTGAAAGCGACGCCGGCGTTCGTCGTCGGCACGTCGATGATGATCGTGATGATGCTGATCATGATCGTCATCAACAAAGAACGGCGGACGATGCCGATGATCAGCGTCATGCTGCCGTCGCCCGGCCCAAGCGAAAGCCGCTCTCCCCGCAGAAGGCACAAACTGCCAAGCGCGGTGCAGCCCGGGCGGTGAAGACATGAATCCGGCTTTCGACGAGGTTCTCGCGGCCGGGTCGGACGCGATGTTGAGCGCCTTCGATACGACGGCGCTACGCCTCGGCACGGCGTCTCAGAATATCGAGAAGGACTTCTGGGTCTGCTGGACGCTGGATGCCTTGTTCAATGGCTTGAAAGAGGGCGGACCCCGCCTCCTCTTCAAAGGTGGAACCTCCCTGTCCAAAGGGTTTGGTTTGATCAATCGCTTCTCCGAAGACATTGATGTCACGGTGTTTCGGGACGACATCGGCGAGCCGGCGACCATCGAGGAGCTCGAAGCGCTGAGTAGCAAAAAGCGCCGGGCGCGCCTCGATGCGATCAAGGACGCCTGCCAAGCCTACATCAACGGCCCGCTGCGGGCTGAGTTGACGCAGATCCTGCAGGACCGGCTTCAGGCTGCCGGCCTCGATGCCGGCGCGGCCCGAGTGGAAGCCGATGACGCTGATCCCGACGGGCAGACGCTTCTGATCTGGTATCCCGCGGCGACGCCGCGATCGGATTATGTGCGGGCAGCGATCAAGATCGAGTCGGGCGCGAAATCCGCGCTCGATCCGAACAGCGAAGTGCCGATCAAACCCTATGTCGATGATGATCTGCCGGCGCTCGACCTGACCGTGCCGGCCGTCCGCACGGTCGATCCGGAACGTACCTTCTGGGACAAGGTTGTCATCCTCCATGGGCTGCGGCGCTGGTTCGACAAGCGCGGCGAGCTGCGCGGGGGCGGCCAACGCGTTTCCCGTCACTATTATGACCTGCACCAGCTCGCCGCGGCCCGCGTCGGCGCCGCCGCCATCGCTGATCCGGCGCTCGGTGCGGATTGCGTCGCGCACGCCCGGATGTTCTTCAATCGACCGGACTTCGATCTCGCGAGCGCTGCGCCTGGCTCGTTTGCACTCGCCCCGCATGACGCGATGATCGAGCAACTGCGCGTCGACTACAGGGCCATGCAGGGCATGATCTTTGGCGATCCACCGGATTTCGAGGCGGTGCTCGACAGCATCGGCTCGCTCGAGACGCGTCTCAACAAGAAGGGCGATACGGGAGGCGGGGCCGCGCGATGAACCAGTTGGAGGGAGCTTTCGACACCGGGCAAAAGGCAGACGCGCGTGGCGCGGGCGAAGCGATCGTAACCCCGCTGCGCAAACGCCGCCTCAGCGGCGAACTCTACGAGCGCGACCCGAAGATAGAAGCCCTCATCGCCGAATTGGCAGTCCTGCCGCGTGATGGCTTGATCGCCAGGGCGGAAATCACCAAGCGCTCGGACCCGGGCTACGTCCCGAGCGAATGTCTCGTTTACTTCATTCGCGCGAGCCGTCGCGACAACAACGAGGTGTGGTTCGAGCGCCTCTATCGGATCTTGACCGAACGGGTGCTGCGCAGTTTGCCCAGGGCGGAAAGCTCCGATGGAAAGACGGAATCGCTGACGCGCGGGGTCGTGCGCGACAAGGTGTTCGGCCGGTTCGTCGAGCTCTTTTCGGCGGACCGCGCCGCCTACGACGAAAAGGTCGACTACTTCGAGGTGCGCTTCGATGGCGCGCTAGCGAGCCTGCGGCGCGATGCGCAGGAAAAGGCCTGGCGCGACGAAAACCGTTCCCAGCCCCTCGAATATGACGAGGAGAGCGGAGAACTGTCACCGGAGGTCGAGGCGGCCGCAGGGACCCACGATCCCTTCGCCGTGTCGGATTTCGACGACCCGTCTTACCGGTCGCGCCTGGATGCAGCGATTGAAGCTCTACCGACAGAACAAAGCAGGATCATTCACATGTTGAGACAGGGCTTCCCCATCGACTCCAAGGAGCCGGACGTCATGACCATCGCCAAGGCTTTGGGCCGCTCCGAAAAGACCGTCCGAACCTACCGCGACAAGGCCTTCGCCGCCCTGCGAGCTGCCATGGCCGACGGAGACGAGCGGTGAGCCCCGGCGGCGGACGTCCATCCCGCGAGGCCGTGCTCGACGCGTTCGCGGTCGAGAGCGAGCCTGGCCGGTCGACCTTGGAACGCTATCTGCGGCTATACCCGGAATATGCCGGGGAGCTCATCGACCTCTCGCGCGAACTCAGCCGCGAGGCTTATGAAGATGCCGCACCCCTCTCTGCTACCGATCGGGCGCTGATCGACGCTGCCTGGTCGCAACACGCGAAGGTTATGCCGGCGGCAGCAGCCGACCCTTTCGCGGCGCTGACGGTCGATGACTGGCGCGCCGTCGCGCAGCGTCTGGACGTGCCCCGGCAGGTCGTGACCGCACTGCGCGAACGGCGGGTCTCTCTCGTCAGTATCCCGCGACGCTTCCTGGCGATATTGGCGGATGCGATGCGCAGCTCTGTCGCACAGTTGGAGTCGTCCTGGGGGCCAGCGCACCTGATTGTCGCGCGCAGCTATAAGGCCGACAGCAAACCGGTGGCCGGCGAGCAGGTCACCTTCGAGCAAGTGCTGATCGATGCCGGCGTCCCGGCCGAGAAGCGCGCCCGGCTGTTGGCGGAGGCGGACTGACATGGACAGTGTGGAGCTCGCCAGGCAAGTCGCCGCCGAGCTTCACGCTCGCCTCGTTGCATCCGGCGCCGATCCCTGGTCGCCCTATGACTTTGCTGTCGCCGAGGCCAAGCGGCGGGGGATTGATGTCGAACGGACTGCCGCCGGCGCAGCCGTCCTCAATGGCGGCCGCGCGACTTTCGTCGCCGCCGACGATCTGATTCTTCACGAGAATATGGGCTCTCCGTTCGAGCAAGCTTTCCTCGTGGCGCATGAGATCGGCCATGTCGAGCTGGGCGACGATCCTGGTGGCGAAGCGGCGCCGATGATTGATCCGGCACGCCCGGCCGAGCCCTCACCAGTCGGAATGGATCGGGTTGTCGATTATGGACGCCGGCAACGCCGCGAAGTCCAGATGGACCTGTTCGCGCGCGAACTGCTGCTTCCGCGCACCGTCGCGCGGGCGCTCCATGTCGACCAAGGGCTCGCCGCGTCCGCCATCGCCGCGAAGCTCGGCGCGCCGTTCGAGGTCGTCGCGCAGCAGTTGTTCGATGCTTTGCTGCTGCCGCCCGTGCCTCCCGCCGCGACTGCGGCGCATGTCGAACGGCCGCTCAATCCGCTGCAAGCGGCCGCTGCGGCGCATCGCGGCGAAGCCTATCTGCTTGAGGCGGGGCCTGGCACCGGCAAGACGCAGACGCTGATCGCGCGCGTCGAGGGCCTTCTAGGCGAGGGCGTCGATCCACGGCGCATACTGCTGTTGACCTTTTCGAACAAGGCAGCGGGCGAGATGGCCGAGCGGATCGCGCGCAAGCGGCCCGAGGCTGCGGCCGCGATGTGGATCGGCACGTTCCATGCCTTCGGCCTCGATATCATCCGTCGTTTCCATGCGGAGCTCGGCCTGCCGAAGGACCCGCGGATGATGGACCGGACCGAAGCGGTCGAACTCCTCGAGGGGGAGTTCCCGCGGCTTAGGCTCGCGTACTACCGCAATCTTTACGATCCGACCCAGATCATTGCCGACATGTTGGCCGCCGTATCGCGGGCGAAGGATGAGGTGGTCGACGCCGAAACCTACGCCGCGCTCGCCGACGCCATGCAGGCGAAAGCCCAGGACTCGGATGCGCGCGAGGCGGCGGAACGCGCCGGCGAGGTTGCCCGCGTCTACGCGGCCTACGAACAGCTCAAGCGCAACGCGCATTGCATCGACTTCGGCGATCTTGTCGCCTTGCCGGTGCAACTGCTCGAAAAGGAGGCGGCCATCTGCGCGGCGCTGCAGGCGCAATATGATCATGTCCTGGTGGATGAGTATCAGGACGTGAACCGCAGCAGCGTGCGGCTGCTGAGCGCACTGCGGCCCGACGGCCGCAATCTCTGGATGGTCGGCGACGCCAAGCAGTCGATCTACCGGTTTCGCGGTGCCTCATCCTTCAACATAACCCGGTTCGGCAAGGAGGACTTCGCCGGTGGCAATCGCGGTCGATTGAAGCGTAATTATCGTTCGGTGCCGGAGATTGTCGCCAGCTTCTCCAGTTTCGCGATCACGATGCGCGCCGGCGATGCGGATAGTGGCCTCGACGCGGACCGCGACGCCAATGGACATAGGCCCGAGTTGCGCACGGTCCAGCGCGCCGAGCAGCAGCAGGTCGCCCTGGCCGACGCTATCGAGGAGCTGCGGCGTGACGGCTACGCCTATCGTGACCAGGCGGTCCTGTGCACCGGCAACGAAAAGCTGTCGACGATCGGGCAGGACCTGGAACGGCTCGGCGTGCCGGTCCTCTTCCTGGGAAGTCTGTTCGAGCGGGGTGAGGTCAAGGATCTCCTGGCTCTCCTCTCGATCCTGGTCGATCGGCGCGCCATGGGCCTGGTGCGCATTGCCTGCTGGCGAGACTTCGCCACCTCCTTTGCCGATGTGGTCGCGGTCTTCGACCATCTGCGGGCGGCCGAGCACGCGCCGGCGGGCTGGCTGCGGCATGGCGAGGCGATCCCCGGTTTGAGCGACAGGGGGCGGCAGACCGTTGCCAAGCTCGCGACTGCGCTCGATGGTTTCGATCAGACGGCCTCGCCCTGGACCGTGCTCGCGACGCTGTTGCTCGATCGCACACGCATCGCCGCGCGCCTGGGCGCGTCGGAGGATCTCGCCGACCGCACACGGGGCATCGCGATCTGGCAATTCCTCAACTTTGTGCGGGTACAACCGGCCGGACGCGGGCTGCCCATCACGCGCCTGCTCGATCGTGTGCGCAGGCTCGTGCGGCTCGGCGACGACCGCGACCTGCGCCAATTGCCGGCGGCCGCCCAGCATCTCGACGCCGTGCGGCTGATGACCATCCATGGCGCCAAGGGCCTAGAGTTCGGTGGCGTCCATATTCCTGGGCTTAACAGCGACACGATCCCACGCACGCCGCCGGCGCCGCCCTGTCCGGCGCCCGACGGGATGATCGCGGGGGCGGAGGGCAGTGCGCTGGAGGCGTTCCGCGCAGGTCAGGCCGAGGAGCAGGAGTGCCTATTTTACGTGGCGCAGTCGCGCGCCCGCGATCGCCTGATCCTTTATGCGCCGACCGAGAAGAGTAACGGCCACAACCGACCGCTTTCGCCATTCCTCGACCGTCTCGGGGCGACCTTAACACGCCGTTCGCTCGTGCCGGCACGGCCGCTTCCCGTGGCCGCGGAAGCTCGGGATATCGATTTGGTGGTCGACGGACGGCTGCGGTTAGGCGCCCCGCAGATCGCTCTTTATGAATCCTGCCCGCGTCGCTTCTTCTACACGCATGTCCTGCAGGTCGGCGGCCGGCGAACCGCGACCGCCTTCATGCATCTGCATGAGGCGGTTCGCGTGGTGGTCGAGGCGGTGATCGCGTCGGATGGACCCGTGTCCGAGCAGGCGCTGCAAGATCGCATCGATGCGGCGCTCGCCGGCGAGGGGCTCGGCGAGCACGGCTATCGCGCGGAATTCCGCGATCTGGCGCTGGCAATGCTGCGCTTCTTCCTGGCGAACCGCGCCGAAGCAGTCCCCGAAGCGCCGGTCGCGCTCAGCCTCAGTTTCGGCGGCGAGGAGATCATCGTTCGGCCGGACGAGGTGCTGGTGCGGCCGGACGGCATCCGCGCCGTGCGCCGCATTCGCACGGGTCACATGCGGTCGGCCGAGGGCAAGGATGTCGGCGCGGCGGCGCTGATGCTGGCGGTCAGGCAGTCCTTTCCCGGCGCGGTCGCAGAGCTCGTCCATCTTTCCGACGGCGAGGCACATGCGCTTGCCTTGTCCGATCGGGAGCTGAAGGGGCGCAAGGACAAGCTCGCAAAGTTTCTCGGCGACATCCGCGCCGGACGGTTTCCGGCCGAGGTTTCGTCGCGCACCTGCCCGAACTGCCCGGCCTTCTTCATCTGCGGGCAGACCCCCGACGGCCCCTTGCAAAAAAAGTTCGTCTGACCTTACCGGTCGGCCTCCCTCGCTCCGATTGGACCCTTAGAGCCGCGGCGCTGCCTCGGCCGAACCTAAGGACCCAATCTTATGAACACCGAAGAACTTCTTGATTACGACGATCTCGGCAACGCCCTGCGCGAAGGCCGGGCGTTGCGTCCGGCGCGGGGGTATCGCTTTCTCCTCGCGCAGGGCGATCTCAACTTCCAGTCCCGTGTGGTGAGCGATCCCGTGCCGCTCGGCCGCCAGTTGCTGGAAGCCGCGGCACTCGACCCGCGGGACGGTTACAGCCTCATCGCGATCCTGTCCTCGGGCGATTTCGAGGATGTGAGGCTCAACGAGCCGTTCGACCTGCGTGAGCGCGGCGCCGAGCGGTTCATCGCCTTCCAGACCGACCGCGACTTCAAGCTGACCCTCAACGACCACGAGCTGCTCTGGGGCAAGCCGGTCATCAGCGGCACGGTGCTCTACGGCCTCGCCAAGCCCGGCGAGGGGGAGGCCGTCTTCCTCGAGGTTCCCGGCGGTGAAGATCGCCTGATCGAGCATGGCGAGCTGATCGATCTGGTCCAGCCCGGCATCGAGCGGTTCATCACCGCGCGGCTGACGTTCGAGATCATCGTCAATTCGCGGCCGCGCACGGTGAACGCCCGCACGGTGACGTTCGAACAGATCGTCCAGCTCGCCTTCCCGGGCCAGCACGAACCCAACGTCGTCTTCTCGATGACCTATCGGCACGCGGCGTCGACGCCGCCCGCCGGTGAGCTCGGGGTTGGCGGCTCCGTCGACGTCAAGAAGAAGGGCACGGTGTTCAATGTCACGCGCACTGTTCAGTCGTAATCCGGACCTCAAGCGGCTGCGGGACGAAGGCTACTTCGTCCAGCAGCAGGGCGGGTATCTCGTTATGCGCGAGGTGCCGTATGTCGATGCGCGCCGGGAGGTGCGCATCGGCACCCTCATCTCCAGCCTCACGCTGGCCGGAGATCAGACGCGCCCGCCCGACACCCATGTCATCCACTGGGACGGCGATTTCCCGTGCCACGCCGACGGCAGGCCCATCCAGGGCATCTCGCATGCGGCCGGCGCCTTCGATCTCGGCCACGGCCTGAAGGCGACGCACAGCTTCTCCAGCAAGCCAGACGGCGGCTACTCGGACTACCACCACAAGATGACGAGCTACGCGAATATCCTCGCGGGCCCGGCCGCAGTGCTGAAGTCCGGCGCGACGCCTCGCACCTTCCGCGAACCGGAAGAGGAGGAGGACAGCGTCTTCAACTATGTCGAGACCGCCTCCGACCGTGTCGGGATCGGCGTCCTGACCGAGCGACTCGTCAACGAGCGGGTCGCCATCATCGGCGTCGGGGGGACCGGCGGCTACATCCTGGATTTCGTCGCCAAGACGCCTGTCCGGGAAATCCGGCTGTTCGACAGCGACGAGTTCCTGACCCATAACGCGTTTCGCGCGCCGGGCGCTCCGAGCCTGGAGGAATTGCGGGAAGCGCCCAAGAAGGTCGAATACCTGAAGCGCATCTACAGCCGGATGCACCGGAACATCGTGGCGCACGATGTCGCGCTCGGCGTCGACAACATTCACCTTCTCGACGGCGTCACCTTCGCGTTCCTGTCCCTCGATGCGGGTGACGCTAAGCGGCTGATCGTAGAGAAGCTCGAGGCGATCGGCGCCGCGTTCGTCGATGTTGGCATGGGGCTCGAGCTCGACGAGGGGTCGCTGGGCGGCATCCTGCGCGTCACCGCCAGTACGCCGGAGAAGCGCGATCACGCGCGGCAGCGCATTTCCTTCGTCGGCGGCGGCGCCAAGGACATCTACGCCTCCAACATCCAGGTCGCGGATCTCAACGCCCTGAATGCTGTCCTCGCGGTCGTCAAGTGGAAGAAGATTCGCGGCTTCTACCGCGACCTCGAGCGCGAGCATCACTGCACCTACACCACCGACGGCAACATGCTGATCAACGGGGATCTCGCGTGATACGGCACAAGCGACTCGAACATCGTTTCGTCGAACACATCCCTGAGCGCCTTGAGGCAGGCATTCTCTATGTTTCGATGGAATATGCCACATCAGCCCACAGCTGCTGCTGCGGTTGCGGCGAGGAGGTCGTCGCCCCCTTCACGCCGACGGACTGGAAGATGACGTTCGATGGCGAGACCGTCTCCCTTCGGCCGTCGATCGGCAATTGGACGCTGAAATGCCGGTCACACTATGTGATCGACCGCAGCAAGGTGATCGAGGCCGGCCCCTGGAGTGACGAGCAGGTCGAAGCCGAGCGTCGTCGTGACCGCGCTGCCAAAGCGCGCTTCTACGGGCAGACGCCAGCGATCGAACTTGCCGTTCAGCCCGCTCCCGTCAAGGCGGCTCCCGGCTTCTGGCGCCGCGCCTGGCGTTGGCTATCTGGCAGATCGTGACGATAGGCCCGACGGCAGGTTGCCGTCGGGCTATCCCGCTTCGGAACGCAGCGCAGCCCTAAGAGACAAATCAAGAACATCTATCAGGAGCTTACACGGTCTTCGCCGAAATCCTTGTGCAAGGAATGACCGACACACCATATATTGATGTTAGGCATGGGGCGATCTCCTAGCACGTGCGCGTCTCCACTCATGGTGGTGGGGACGTGGGCGAGCTTCTTGCGACCTCCTCCGGTGCCTGGCGAGGACAGATAGGCATCGAGAAGGAGCGTGGAGAATGGATGCTACCGAATTCAAGCCCGGCGATCTTGTGCGGGTGAAGTCAGGCGGGCCGATCATGACGGTCGAGCAGGTCGGGAAGACGGCCATGCTGGAGGAGGATGCCGTCTGGTGTGTCTGGTTCGAGAAGGTGGGCAACAAGCAGGTCGCGCGGAAAGACACGTTCGCGCCGGTCGTGCTGGAGAAGGCTGAGAAGCCACGAGCCGCGTTCTCCGTCGGCGTCGTTCGGGCGTAGCGTGGTGCCTCATGCCGTTTCGCGGCCTGTTCATCGGCATCGACCGTTATAGCTCGACCGGCATTGATGAGCTGACCTGCGCGCGTCGCGACGCGACGGCGCTGGAGGCACTGTTCTTCGACACGCTGGGCGGCAGCACAGTCTTGCTGGCAGATGCGGAGGCCACGCGGCAGCGGATTGAGGACGCATTTGCCGACCTGGCCGGCTGCGGCCCCGAGGATACGGTGGTGATCGCGTTCTCCGGCCATGGGTCGGAGACACATGAGCTCGTCACCCACGACGCGAATCCAGATGATCTCGCCGGCTCCGCGATCCCGCTCGAGCTGTTGCAGGAATGGTTCTCGCGGATACCGGCAAAGCGCCTGATCCTGTTCCTCGACTGTTGTTTTTCCGGCGGCATTGGGGCGAAGGTTCTGCACGTCGATGCGAAGCCGCGCAGCCTTTTGTCCGCCGAAGCGCGCCTGGCTCAGCTTGGCGGCGCTGGTCGGATCATCTTCACCGCCTCCGCGGCGACCGAGCCCGCCTATGAGCACCGCCGGTTCGGGCACGGCTTTCTGACCCACTTTCTGCTTGAGGCGCTATGTGGCGCCGAGGAAGTCGTGAGCGGCGGCAAGCTCTCGCTCTACCGCCTCCTCGAGCATGTCACGAGCCGCGTCCGGGCGGCCGCGCTGCAGGGCGGCAAAGAGCAGAACCCGACCATGCGCGGGAGCATCGACGGCGATGTCGCGTGGCCCGTGTTCGTGCCGGGCGCTAAGTATCGGGCGGCCTTCCCGGCGCGTCTGCCTGCCAAGGTGACGTCCGATCTTGCCAGCCTCTCGTCGGCCGGTTTCCCCGACGCGCTTGTCACCGCCTGGGCTGGAGCGATCCCGTCCTTGAATGCGCTTCAGATCTCCGCCATCACCGACTTCGGCGTGCTGGACGGCGAGAACCTGGTGGTGTCGGCCCCGACATCCTCGGGCAAGACGATGGTGGGCGAGCTCGCGGCGCTCCGGAACGTGCTGGATCGCAAACGGGCTTTGTTTCTGCTGCCGCTTAAGGCCCTTGTGGCAGACAAGCGGCGGCACTTCGAGAGCGTCTATGGCGGTTTCGGGGTCCGCACGGTGGAAGCGACGGGCGAGACGGACGACATCGCGCCTCTGCTGCGGGGCCAATACGATGTCGGTCTCCTGACCTATGAGAAGTTCGCCGCGATCGCGCTGACATTCCCTCATGTGCTGGCGCAGGTCGGCGCGATCGTGATCGACGAAGCGCAGATGATCGCCGACCGTGGCCGCGGCGCGAATCTGGAGTTCATTTTGACGCTCATCCGGATGCGCCGGCGTGAGGGGATCGAGCCCCAACTGATCGCGCTTTCGGCTGTGATCGGGGACACGAACGGCCTTGAGCAATGGCTCGGCGCGCGGCTCTTGCGGCGCACGGAGCGGCCCGTTCCGCTTGAGGAGGGCTTGTTGCTCGGCACCGGGCATTTCCGCTTTCTTGACCCGGAGAATGGCAATGAGCAGGTTGAGGGGCCGCTCGTTCGGCGTCTTGTCGGCGGCAAAGGATCCAGCCAGGATTGGATCATCCCGCTGGTGCGCAAGCTTGTCGCCGAAGGCCAGCAGGTGATCGTGTTTCGCGAAACCAAGGGCGAAGCCCGCGGCTGCGCCAACTATCTCGCAGAGTCGCTCGGATTGCCTCCGGCTGCCGAGGCGCTGACGCAGATGCCCGGCGGCGATCCCTCGCAGGCCAGCGCCGACTTGCGGAGCGCGCTGGGGCGCGGCGTCGCTTTCCACAACTCGGATCTCGACCGCGAAGAGCGGCGCGTCATCGAGGAAGAATTTCGCCGTAGCGGCTCGGGCCTGCGCGTCATCGCAGCCACGACGACGCTGGCGATGGGCGTGAACACGCCCGCGTCATCGGTCATCATCGCCGGCTTGAATCATCCCGGCGACGAGCCCTATTCGGTAGCCGAATACAAGAACCTAGTCGGTCGCGCGGGAAGGCTTGGCTTCGCCGAGAAGGGAGCTTCGTATCTGCTGGCGCTCGATCCGCGCGCCGAGCATGATCTGTGGTCGCGATACGTGACCGCGGAGCCGGAAGACTTGGTGTCCCGCTTCCTCGACGGTACAACCGACCCACGCTCCCTGATTATCCGCGTCCTAGTCGCGGCACAACGAGCGGCCGGCGAAGGCGTGCCGAGCGAGGAGATTGTCGAATTTCTGGAATCGAGCTTCGGCGCGTTCCAAGCCCGGCGCGCCCATAGCGCGTGGCAGTGGAGCCGGCCGGATCTGCTTTCGGCCCTAGCGGATTTGGAACGCCACGGCCTGGTGCAGAAGAACGCTACAGGCGCGTATGAATTGACCAAGCTGGGCCGTCTCGCTGGCGAAAGCGCGGCAGAGGTCGGGTCCATCGTCGCGCTCGTAGATTGCCTCGGCTCGCTTCAGCCCCAAGAAATCAGCGATCCCGTCCTGATTGCCGCAGCTCAAACGACGGTCGAGGTCGATCAACTCCTTTTTCCGATCAACCGAAAAAGCACGCAGAAAGAGCCTCAGCTATGGCCCAACGAGCTGCAGAGGCAGAATGTGCCGTGGCACGTCCTGAACGCGCTTCAGCGCGGGACAACAGAAGATCATCAGGCGACCCTGCGTGCGAAGAAGGCGGTCGCTTGTCTTTTGTTCGTGTCCGGTCGTGCCATGAGCGAGATCGAGCGCGTGCTGACGCAGTTCGGTGGTGCGTTTGGCGGCGCCGCCGGCCCCATACGCGCGGTCGCAGCGCGGACTTGCGATCTGATGCCGGTCGCGGCTCGCGTCGCCGAGATCCTGCACCCCACGCTCGATCTCGGTGACCGTGTGAGACGTCTGGCGATCCGGTTGACATATGGCGTGCCCAGCGCCGCCGTCGACCTCGCCCAATTCGCTGGAGCCGATTTGCTGCGGGGCGACTATTGCCGCTTGGCCGCCGCGCAGCTCTGTGAGCCCGAACAGATCGACGCCGCAACTGATGACCAAATTCTGGCATGCGTGGACAAGGACAGGCGCAAGCTTGCACTTGTCCGCGATGCGGCGAAGCGCGTTGCCAAGCGTCGGGCCGAAGCGGTGGCGCCTTCCGCCCCGATCCTTGAAGTATATGTGCCCTAAATTGCGCGCAACGGGGGCGTGAGGCGATTGCGTCAGATGCCCCCTCTGCGAGACGTTCCTGCCTCAGAAAGTCTCCAATGCTGGCGGAGCCAATGCGGCAGCGGGCGATCAAGCGGTCGAACGAGACAACGCGCCGCTACGGCTGCGCTCGGTGTGCAGGAGTGTCAGGATGGTCTGCCGGTTCGGAGCAAATGACCTGGTCGCCGATGGCGCCAAACCGAAGATCGTCGATTTCTTCAAAAAGCTTTTTCGACTGCATCGTGGGCGGCGATGAATTGCTCGCCGACCAGTGGCTGATCGCAAGCCTCAAGCTGCCAAGCGACGCTCCTCGTCCTCGGCTTCGTTCCCCGGCTCTCCGAAGGCAGGTGTCAAGCCGGTTCGCACAGGAAAGGAGATCGAAAGGAGCTCGAAAAATAAGGACTTGCGAGATCGGTGCTCAGAGACTTCTCACTCGCAAGAAACCCGCGTAAGCACCACGTAAGCAACACGGCATGCACCCATAGCTCAGCTGGATAGAGCGCCACCCTCCGAAGGTGGAGGTCACAGGTTCGAATCCTGTTGGGTGCGCCATTTGCGTACAAAACCACGAACATTTCCGTTCTCGGTCTGTTTGCCGGCAATGGCGGCTTGGAGGATATCCTTGCTGCCGATGATCCGGATCGTTTGGTCGTCGACCTCGACCGCATCGATGATCGAATGGATATAGCCTTTGCGGGTGTTGGTGTCGCCCGCATCGAGCTTCGCGTTCATCAACCGGGCGAATGCGTCGATCTTCTCTGCGTTCACGGCGGCTGCCATGCCGCATTGGGCGCGGGCATGATCGAGGGCCGTCTTGGCCCGGTCCCGTTGAGCTTTCAGAGCGGCGGTGCGCTCTCGCAGAATATCATCGAGCTCGACGATGCCGTCTTCAATCGAGCGGTAAAGCCGCTTCATGCGATCTTCGCAGTCGGTCAATTCCTTCTGCAAACCCAGCAGCCGGCCGTCCGCGGACTCGCTCTTTGCCGCCTGACGCTCGATCAGTGATTTCAGGAGGTCGGCGATGCGGTCAGGCGCCAGCACGCGCTGCTTGAGGTTGGTCAAGACGATTTCGTCCAGGGTCGCCGCCGGAATGTGCCGACCTTTGCAAACCGACTTGCCCTTCTGCTGGCAACCCGCACATGAATAATACGAGTACGACCGTCCCTGTCGATTGGTCGTCCCGGTCCGGGTCATTCCGGAACCACAGGAGGCGCAGACCGCGATGCCCGTCAGCAGTGAAGGGCCGTTCACGACCCGCGGCGGCGTCGTCTTGGGATTGCTGCGAGCGAGCTTCGCCTGAACCCGATCGAAATCGCTTTGCGCGATCAGGACGGGAACAGGAATATGGATCACCGTCGACGGGTCATGTGTCCTGCCATCCCGCGAGCTGCGCACGCCGTACGGCCATTGTCCGGTCGCGTAACAGCTGTTGGTCAGGATCTTGTGGACCGGCCCGACACCGAACGTCGCGCCGCGGCGGGTGCGGTAGCCATGGCTGTTCAGCCACTTCGTCGTCTCCTTGACGCCGAGCGGGCCGGTCTTGCCGTCGCCCTCGAGATAAAGCTTGAACATCAGCCGAACGGTTTCGGCTTCGACTGAGTCAATGTCGAGCTTCTTCTTGATCTTCTGCCCGCGCCGCTCAGCCTCGACGATCCGATAGCCGAGAGGCGGCGTCGCACCGTTCCAGAATCCCTGCTTTGCGGACTCGCGCATGGCGCGTGTTGTGTTTTTTGATATCTCTCTGGATGTGTGCTCGTCAAAGGCGCCGATGATCTGCCTAACCAAAATCTGGCTAGGATCGTCCCCCGTCGGCTGCGTGACCGAGACCACCGCGACACCGTGCTTGCGCAATTTGCGGATGGTCAGCTCCATCTCGGCGACGTTGCGGAAGAAACGATTGAATGCATAGAAGAGGATCGCGTCGTAGGGATGATGGGGCGCGCAGGCGCGCTCGATCATGTCCTGCAACACGGGCCGACGATCATCGGTTGCGGTCTTCGCTTCCACAAACTCCTCGACGATGACGTAGCCGCTCTGATCGGCGAAGTTTGCCGTAATTTTCCGCTGGCTCGGAATCGACGCTTCATTGGCATACTGGCGACCGGTGCTAACCCTGTAATAGGTCGCAACGCGCTTGGTCGCCTCAGTCTGCTTTGAAATCGAATTGCGAAAGACATGCTTGTTCATGGCAGAACTCTACGGAGACTCGATGCTGACGGCATTCCCAACACTCGATTCGTGAATCTCACCCGAGGGGTTGTCAACGGCTATTTTCCGGGGAAATCTTCAATACCAGCAAGCAAATCCTGCAGCTCTCGGCCAAGCAGGATCTCAATCGCGCGCAACTCGCGGTCCAGGATCGGCGGCGAGGGCGGCAGATCAAGTGTTACGTGAAAGTCCTCGGCTTGCGGCTGTCGGCGCCCTCTCTTCTTCGACACACCATCAGGAGTAGCCGCGGGAGCATGAACGCATGCGCCGACGGCCCTCGTCCGCCGCTTGATGCGCGACCGCGCCGCCATCGGCTTAGAGCTCATAGCTGAGCTCCCGCCGATGATGCCGATCCTTCTCCGTCTGCCGCTCGAGCGGTCGCGAACCCTCAATGACGTCGAGCGTGGAAATCTTGGGCGAGGCGCGCGATAGTCGTTCGGCAAGCCAGTTCTGGCGCTGGCTCGCCGAAAAGACCACATCATCACGCTGTTGATCGAAGGGCAGTTCGGCGGCGAGGCGCCGATCAATGCTCTTGGCGTCGACCACGAGCGCCGTCCGCTCCCGCGCACGGCTCGTCGCCACGTAGGCGTCGTGGCGATTGTAGCTGTGATCCAGATACACGACCGCATGATCGACCGTGAGGCCCTGGCAGCCGTAGATGGTCGATGCATAAGCCCAACCAAGACGGGGGCGTCCCTGCGCGTCGGCAAGCCGCATCGGATCGAAGGCAATTCGCCGCCCCTCGATGTCGGCTTCGATGATGATCCGATTTTCATCTACAAGGGGCGCGGCGGCTTCACTGACCTTGATGATGGTCGCGGTAGAGCCATTGACCACGCCAAGTTCGTCATCGCGGACGAGGAACCTGATCTTGTCCCCGGCCGCCAACGTAATCTGGGTTGAGTGGCCGGACGGCGTGGCCGCGGTGAAGCTAACTTCGGGGCCCCGGATGATGCCGCTGTGCTTGAGGCGCTCGCGGGCGGCCTGTGAGATGGCGGCCACCGCGGCGTTGGACTTTGCAAGGATCAGGATCGAGGCAGCGGGGTCGCCGGAATGGACTTGCTCAGCCGAATCCAGCACCTGAGCGATGGCCGCCTTGGCGCCGTCGGCTTCGATCAGCAAGCCCTGCTCAGCGAACGCCTCGAGCGCGGACACTGACTGCCCGGTGCCGAAGGCTGTGATGGCTTCGCGCGCCCAGGCCTCGCGCTGGCGAACAATGTTGTTGACGCGCGCAGCTTCAACGGCGCGCGCCACCAGATCCAGGCCAGGACCGGCGCCGATCGCCTGGAGCTGCCGCCGATCCCCAACGAGGATGATCTTGGCGCCGGCTTTGGTGACGGCGCTCAGCAGCGCGTGCATGTCCCGCGAGGAGAGCAGGCCGGCCTCGTCGACAATCAAGACGGTCTGCTTGTCGAGCACCTTCTCGCCGGCTTTGAGCCGCGCGATCCAGGAGGCCGTTGCCCGGGCTTCGATTCCGAGGTCATCCCGGAGCATGTTGGCGATTCGCCACGCGGATGCGGCGCCGATCACCCGGCATCCGGCCTTGGCGTATCCCTCTACAACCGGCGCGAGGAGCGTCGACTTGCCCACCCCGGGGGCGCCTTCAACGATGGCAACCGCCGAGCTTGTCGTTGCGGCGAGCGCTGCGTCCGTCTGCTCGGCCATGAGCCCCAAGGCTCGGCAACGGTCTCTCAGCGCCCCCGGATCGACGAAACGCCAGGACTGCTTTGCGAGACGTTGCGCCTGTTCGACGACCTCTCGCTCGATTGCGAGCATCTCCGGGGTCGAGTAGCAGGGCAAGCCAAGCGCATCATGCCCAATTTCCACGAACGCGCCTTGGCTCAGCAGGCGGTTAAATTCGATCTCCGCGCGCTCGACCAGCAGGCCGGTGCCGACCAACCCGGCTGTCACCGAGCGCAGCAGCTCACGCCGCTCGATGACGCTCTCATGTTCCGTGAGGCTCGCCGGCAGGGCTGTCAATCGCTCCGAGAGGACCCGTTCGCCCGCTTCCTGATCGAGCGTGTTTGATTGGTCCCTCAAGTTCTCGGCGAACGACTCGGTATCCAGGCCGAACGACCGCGCGGCATCGCGCCAGACCTCCTCCCGCCCGACGCTCTCGCTCTCGCGCTTGCTGCTTCGCGTCGCCTTGGCGATGGCGGCCGCAAGCGCAGTCGCCTGGCCGCTGGTTACGCCGTGTCCAGCGAGTTCGTCCTCGATCTCCTGGCGCCGCGCGCTGAAATACTTGATCGTCGCATCGTCAACGCCGGCGATCTCGAACACGCCGTTCTTGCCGACGCGGTCGATCGCGAATCCGATCTTCTCAAGCTCATGGGCCAGCGCGGCGTGATACGTCGCCCCGGCCGCCATCTTGAAATCGCGGATGATTTTCGAGTGGAGTCCGCCGACAGTATGATCGCTCGGACGTGTCGCGATGTTCAGGCATACGCAATGCGTGTGCAGATTCGGATCGGCAAACACACGCCCGTCGCTGTGCTGGGCTTTTCGGCTTTCCCCGTGCTGAAAAGTCGCCGAGGACAACGCGACTCCTTCCAGGAAGGCGCCCTTGAACCCGCGACGCGCCCATGTCGCCTCGCGTTCCAGCATGGCGAGCGTGGCCCGAACCGCCTTCTGCTGAGCCGCTTCGATCAGACATTTTGTATCGTACGATCCAAGGCCCCAAACGAGGCTGACCGAACGCGGCGCGCTTAGGGTGATGTCGAAGGCGGGCGTACGCTCTTTGTGGCGGCGAATCTGTTCGAGCAGCGGAGCGCCACCTTCATCGCGCGCATGATACAGGCGATCGAAGGTGACGCGGTCGACGCACGATCCGTCGACGAGACCAAAATCCCCGGCCGGCGCGTACCAGATGCCGGGCGGCTCGCCACTGCCGGCGTAATACTCCGTCTCACGCTGACGCGTGTAGTACGAGCTCGCCGCTGCCGGATTCCAGGTCGCAACCACGAAAAAGGCCCCCGATGGAGGCCTTCTTCAATATGCATATCTCCACCAAAGGCGAGTGAATCAATGTGGCCGAATTTATGAAGTTATATCAATTGCTTGGATCCCGCGCGTTGCTGGAGAAAACGAGCCGCTCGGATGTGCCGGATGCTTTGGAAGCTCAGTCCGAAGGCGCCACATGCGTGCCCGCTTCTTGTTTCGACTTCCTCAAGAGAACCGATCAACCTCGCCGCGGTTGTCCAGGCTGCCTCGCTCTACGGCACTCAAGTCCGTTTGATGAGGGTTCCAGAAAACTCCTCCAGACGAGGGCCCTCTGTACGCGTCCCCGCATCGATCGGCTTGCCCCCGACGTTGGAGAGATCCGTACGTCGCTATGGCGTCCAAATTTGGTGACGTTCGCGATGGCTTGGATAAAGCGGCGCTATTTCTCCTCGAGACATTTGATAGTTCGCTTGCCACGGCCTGACCTGAATGGCACGCAAAGAGCTTTCACTGTGACCACTAAGCCCAAGACCTTGAAGCGCGGCTTGACGCCTTCTAAGTCAAGGGACGCCCAAGCTACAGCAAGGAACACGAATGTCAGACCTCTATCCCATCATGAAGCGCAAGGCCTACCGTCTCGCCGAGACCATCATCGCCCCGAAGCACCACGGCGAGGATCTGCTACGGACCATCATGTCGGACAGCGGTGAAAGCCGTCAGCCGTTGTTTCTGGCAATGCTGCCGCAGGTCATTCCGGCAGAGGCGCACCGCCAAATCCTGCTCGACGGCTTGGCACGCGAATATGCCGGCGCCGATAACTGGATGGCCTACGTCGAGAGCGAGACGTCCAAGTAAACAATGCGAAACGGCCCAGGCCGATGAGTTTCGGTATCCACATGCACCGCGATAGCACTGAAGGTCGAGAGCCAGAATCAATGCTACCGAATGATGAGATGACTTCGAGGTGTTGATCTGATTAGAAGG